>CAZYXB010000016.1:0-73960 GCA_964651155.1 uncultured Acidobacteriota bacterium
GATCGGCATTGCGTTCGGCCGAGTCGCTCGGATGATAGTGGAAGGGGACCCGGGGAAGGGCCTTCAGGGCGCGGGTAATCCGAAGCGCAACAGGAAATCCGCGAAGCTCCCCGACCGGCCGCACTGGATAATCCTTGCCGTGGATATTTCGACGCTCGGTTTCTCAAGGGAGGGTTGTCGGCCGACCTCCCTGGAAACGTCGGGGAAAACCGGTTATTTTTGCCGGAAGGATTGTACAAACCTTCCGCGGGGTATAAAATCCTCTTATAGGATAGTATTAGGCAATTAACAAAACTTACATTGCCTTTATAGTATCAGAAGGTGGAAATTGCGGTATGTGGTTTAGAGAGATCGAAGTTTCGTGTTCGCATCCTGTTTCGGGAATATCCGAAGGATTGCGCCTAGAGACATCTCAAGAACTCATGCATTCTAAGTATATGTTATTCAAGGATATATGTCAGAATACCGGGATAGGAGCCGCCTTGCCCGCCCCCGAAACGTAATCTGATTGGCCTGGTACTAACGAATAGGTTTTAAAAATGACCAACCCTTCGAAACCTCCGGCAGTAACCATTTCCGAACATCAAGTCCCTATCGCATCCAAAGAAAAATCCATTCTTGCCCAAATACAAGACGCCACGGGGCTGGATCCGGCGCACTGTTACCAGTGCGGCAAATGTTCGGCCGGCTGTCCTATGGCATCGGAAATGGATCTCAAACCTCACGAAATCATGCGCCTTCTGCAATTGGACAGTTCGAAAAGGCTTCTTTCTTCGGACTCCATCTGGATGTGCTTGACTTGTGAAACCTGCACGGCCCGCTGTCCGAATCTTTTCGACCCTGCCGCCGTTATCGACGCGTTGCGGGAAATAGCCATGAAGGAGAATCCCGACTGTGCGCCGAAGAGGATCGCGGCATTTCACGCTGCTTTCCTCGATCAGATCCGGATGCACGGGCGCCTGTTCGAGTTCGGCCTGATCGCGGATTACAAACTGCGCAGCGGTGCGCTCCTTTCCGACGTGGATTCGGCACCCGGGATGCTGCTCAGGGGGAAGCTGGCTCTGACCCCCAAACGCATACAGGGGATACGGGAGATACGGCGGATTTTCGATCAATGCGAAAGGGAGAGACCGTAATGAAAATCGGGTATTACCCGGGCTGTTCCTTGCACGCGACAGCCCGTGAATACGATGAAAGCCTCCAGGCGATTGTGCCGGCCCTGGATGTTGAACTGGAGGAAGTGAAGGATTGGGCGTGCTGCGGGGCGAGTTCGGCTCATGCCACCAACCACCTCCTCGGCATCGCACTCCCGGCGCGGACCCTGATGCTGGCGGCCGAGCAGAACCTGGATACGATATTTGCTCCATGCGCGGCATGCTACAACCGGCTGGCATCGGCACAGTATGCCCTGACCCATGATCCCAAGATATCCTCCAAGGTGCAGTCCATTCTCGGATGCTCCATGGACAAACCGATGCGTATCCTGAGCATCCCTCAACTGTTGACGGATCTGACGGATAAGATTCAAAAAAAAGCCACGGCCGCGCTGAAAGATGTCAAGGTAGCCTGCTATTACGGTTGCCTGCTGGTCCGCCCTCCCGAGATCTGCCAGTTCGACGATCCGGAAGCCCCGGTTTCGTTGGAAAACATCGCACGCGCAGCCGGGGCGGCTCCGGTGAAGTGGAATATGGCGCTGGAGTGCTGCGGCGGCGGGTTTTCCATATCGCGCACAGCCTCTGTTGTGCGTCTTGGCCGTTCGATCATCCAATCTGCGCGCGATGCCGGCGCCCAGGCACTGATCGTAGCCTGTCCCATGTGCCATTCCAATCTCGATTTCAGGCAGCGGGCCATCAATCGGGGCGGGAAGGAGGACCAGGCTATGCCGGTCCTGTACATAAGCCAGTTGGTTGGGTTGGGCCTGGGATTGGATCCGGCCCGGCTTGGATTACACAGACATTTCGTGAGCCCGGAGCCTTTCCTGGACCGGATTATGGCCTCCGGGAAAGCGCCTGAGCGCAGGGAGCAAGCCTGATGTCACGGATTGGTGTTTTTATCTGCCATTGTGGCGAAAATATTGGTCGCACCGTAGATTGCGCACGCGTGGCGCAGACTCTGGGAACCTTGCCCGGGGTCGTTCATTCCGTGGATTACAAATACATGTGTTCGGATCCGGGGCAGGCATTGATCAAACAGGCCATACAGGAAAGGAACCTGGATGCCATCGTCGTCGGCGCGTGTTCCCCGCACATGCATGAAAAGACCTTCCGCAAGGCCGCGGCAGCAGCGGGACTGAATCCGTACATGTGTGAAATGGCCAATTTGAGGGAGCACTGCTCCTGGATCCATGAAAACCGGGAGCAGGCCACGCAAAAAGCAGTCGATCTGGGCCGGTTCATTGTCGAGAAGGTCAAGTACAACCGCCCTCTTTCAACAATCAACATCCCCGTGGAAAGGCGTGCGCTCGTCATAGGTGGCGGCATTGCCGGCATCCAGGCCGCGCTCGACATCGCTGACGGAGGAAGAGACGTCATCCTGGTGGAAAAAGAGTCATCGATCGGCGGGCACATGAGCCAGCTTTCCGAGACATTTCCCACCCTGGACTGTTCGCAGTGCATCCTGACGCCCAGGATGGTGGAAGTGGCGCAACACCCGCGCATCAAGCTTCTCGCCTACAGCGAAGTGGAATCGGTGGAAGGCTACATCGGAAATTTCGAGGTGACAATACGGAAAAAAGCCAGGAGCATCGATGAGACCAGATGCAACGGTTGCGGGGAATGCCTGAAACACTGCCCGAATAAAAGAATCCCCAGTGAGTTCGAACAGGGGCTGGGTTCGAGAACGGCCATTTATGTGCCCTTCCCGCAGGCGGTCCCTAACCTGCCGGTGATCGACCGGGCAAATTGCGCCTATTTCAAGGCCAAGGCCAAGGGGATTACAAAAACCGTTTGCGGAAAATGCGCCGAAGCATGCGGCCGGGACGCGATCGATTTCAGCCAGCAGGATTCGTTCATTACCGAAAAAGTCGGGGCCATCGTTGTCGCGACGGGATACCAGCTCTATTCCATCGACAAACAGCAGGACTCGGAGAACCTGAAAGGCTATGGAGAATACGGCTACGGTCTGATTCCCGACGTGATTGACGGACTGCAATTCGAGCGTCTGGCGTCCGCTTCCGGACCCACCGGCGGAAAGATACTCCGGCCTTCCGACGGCAGGGAACCCAAAACAGTCGTTTTCCTGCAGTGCGTGGGGTCCCGGGACCGGGCGAAGGGAATAGAGTACTGCTCGAAGATATGCTGCATGTATGTCGCCAAGCATACCATGCTGTATCACCACAAGGTGCATGACGGCAAGGCTGTTGTCTTTTACATGGACATACGTGCCGGAGGAAAGGGATACGACGAGTTCGTCCGCCGCGCCATTGAGGAGAACCACGCTCTGTATCTGCGGGGGAGGGTGTCCCGCATGACGCGGGAAGGGGACATAATCCGGGTTCAGGGTGTCGATACCCTTTCTGGAGAACCCGTTTCCATTGACGCTGATATGGTTGTGCTGGCGACGGCGATGCGGCCGCAGCCGGGGATTGCATCCCTGGCCCAGAAGCTGTCCGTTTCCTATGACCAGCACGGATTCATCAATGAGGCGCATCCGAAGCTGCGCCCTGTGGAAACCAATACCGCCGGAATCTTCGTTGCCGGCGCATGCCAGGCCCCCAGGGACATCCCCGATTCGGTTGCGATGGCCAGTGCAGCGGCATCCAAAGTCCTGGGCCTGTTCAGCCAGGAACTCCTGGAAAGAGAGCCGTTGATCGCCCGGGTGGACCGGACCACCTGTACCGGATGCTTCCATTGCGAGCGGGTGTGCCCCTATGGAGCCGTCGAGCGTGTCCAGGTGAAAGACGGGAAAGGGAATCTTATCAAAGTTATTGCGGAAGTGAATCCGGGCGTGTGCCAGGGATGCGGTACATGCCAGGCGACCTGCCCGTCAAAATCCATCGATCTGGATGGATTTACGGATCAGCAGATCTATGCCGCGGTGAATGCGCTGTAGGGAATACAGGGAGCACAGTCGCTGCAATCCGGGACTTTTTGTTGAGGAATGCGCATGATGTCCGTATCGCAGAAGGAACAATCTTCATCTTTTGAACCGAATATCGTCGCCTTTGTATGCAACTGGTGCACGTACACGGGAGCCGATCTGGCCGGAACCAGCCGCATCAACATGGCGCCGAATGTACGCATTATCCGGCTGCCCTGCACCGGTCGCATCGACACCCACTTCATATTGAAAGCATTCGAGCGTGGGGCCGATGGCGTGATCGTCAGCGGCTGCCATCCGGCCGATTGCCATTATACGGCCGGCAATTACCATGCGCGCCGACGTTTCGCAATTTTCCGTGATCTCATGGCCTTTATGGGTATCGATCCCCGGCGCGTCACATTTTCCTGGGTTTCTGCTTCTGAAGGGGGAAAATGGGCTGAAATTGTTAACAGCACAACGGAACAGGTGCGGCAGCTCGGGCCGTTTGTATCGTATCCGAGAGTCGCTTCTGCGCAGGTGGAGACATGCAAGAGTTGAAGGAATTGGCGGCAAAGCTTCTGCAGGAAAAACAGGTGGACGCTGTTCTCGGCTACGAATGCGACCGGCGGGGAATGCGCCCGGCTTTTATCACCGAAGCTGCAGACTGCGGCCGGCTGGCCTTCGATCACCGGTGTGTACAAAACCTCGCAGTCTACCTTTCGCCCAGACGCGGGCATGTCGCATCTCTCGGGCGACTGGCCGTCGTGATCAAGCCCTGCGACGCTCGTGCGGTGGCGGGTCTTATCCGGGAAAGTCAGATCAAACGGGAGGATATCGTCTTGATCGGGGTCCGTTGCGGCGGGGTGGTTCGTGACCCGACCGATTCTCGCGACTTGAGCCCTGAGACACTGGCTCCGCGATGCTTCGGCTGCGATGCGGCTGAATCCGCCTTGGCCGATTACTGGGTGGGCGAGGCCAAACCCGCGCCTGCCTCTCAGGGAGACCGGGACGCCAAACTGGCGGAAATAGAAGCGATGCCACTGGAGGAACGGCTGGAGTGGTGGAAGGAGCAGCTTGCCCGCTGCACGCGATGTCACGCGTGCCGGCAGGTGTGCCCGATGTGCTTCTGTGAGCGGTGTATCGCCGAGAAAACACAGCCCGCATGGATTGAAAGCTCCCCCCATATCCAGGGGAATTTTGCATGGAATGTGACCCGCGCCCTGCACCTTGCAGGCCGGTGCGTCGACTGCGGGGAATGCGAACGCGCTTGCCCGGCACAGATACCGCTGGGTCTGCTGAACCGGAAGGTTGCGCAGATAGTGTCGGAACGTTACGGGTATGCTGTTTCGGATGATCCCGACAGACCGGCTCCGATCGGGGCATACAAGCTGGATGACGGCCAGGAGTTCATTTTGTGACTATGACGAGAAGAATCAGCAAACAAGATCTGGATGCGCTTGTTCTGAACCTGATCGGATCCGGCAGGCGGGTGATTGCGCCGGTCCGTCGCACGGTTCAGGGCCGCGATTTTTTGGAATACGGGCCTGTGGAGAATCCCGAAGATATCGTGCTTGACGGAATGTTGCCCGTCCGGCCTCTGAAGGAATTCCTGTTTCCTCCCACCGAGCCGCTGTTTCGATGGAGACAGGATCAATCCCGGATCGACATCGAGGAAGTCCCGACTCAATTTGCCGAAACGGTTGTTGTCGGCGCCCATCCCTGTGATGCCGCGGCGATGGAAATCGTCGATCGCGTGATGGACTGGGACTACCGGGACGAGTTGTGGTTCGGCCGCCGGCAGGCGACGACGGTCCTGACGGTGGCCTGCACGCAGTGCGACGCATCGTGCTTCTGCACCGCCGTGGGGCTCTCCCCCCGAAGCGCACGCGGCGCGGACTGGCTGATGCTCCCTTCCGGGAGCGGTTTTGAAGTGCACGTGATGACTTCGAAAGGGGAGGCGCTCCTGGAGGATCACAAAAGCCTGCTCCCTGAAGTGGAGGCCGAATCCGGAGAGCTGCCGTCGGCGGATGTGGAAAACAGGGTCCGCGAGAACCTCGAACTGCAGCCTGAAAAAATCAGACACTGGCTTGAAACTCATTTCGATGACCCGCTGTGGCGGCGCATCGCGTTGATCTGCCACGGGTGCGGCGCCTGCGCGTTTGTCTGTCCCACCTGCCACTGTTTCGATATCGTCGACGAACCGGGAAATGCGGGGCAGGGTAGCCGCCGGCGCAACTGGGATGCCTGCCAGCCTGCTCTGTTTACGCTTCACGGGTCTGGGCACAATCCGCGGAAAGACCAGACGGCAAGGTATCGCCAGCGCATCATGCATAAATTTCAGATCTACCCGGAACGGTTCGGGGAGATCCTCTGCACGGGGTGCGGGCGATGTATCCGGGCATGCCCTGCCGGGATGGATCTGGCGGCCATCCTGAATGAAATCAACCAAGTGGCGTAGGAGGCGGGCGGCACGCTATGAATCTTTATCAACCCTTTCTTATGCAGATCGAGGAAATCATCGATGAAACCCCCGATACGCGCACGGTGAAACTGGCCTTCAGGGATCCCGAAATCGCCGAGAAATTTGAATTCAAGGCCGGGCAGTTCGGGGAATACTCGGTTTTCGGGGCCGGTGAATGCACTTTCTGCATCGCTTCCCCGCCGACGCGGAAGGGGTACATCGAGGCAAGTTTCAAGTCCGTCGGCAAGGTGACGCAGGCCATGCGCGGTCTCAATGTCGGCGACACAATGGGCTTCCGCGGGCCCTACGGGAACCATTTCCCCCTGGAGGAAATGAAGGGGAACAACATCGTTTTCATCGCCGGAGGAATCGGGCTCGCCCCGGTTCGCTGCGTTATTTGGAACACGCTGGACCTCCGGGATCAATTCAGAGACGTTATGATCATCTACGGCGCCCGAAGCGTGGCAGACCTTGTCTATAAACGCGAACTGGGGGAATGGGCCGGTCGGCCCGACGTGCGCCTGCATCAATGCGTCGACCCCGGCGGTGAAACGCCGGAATGGAAAGAGGAGGTCTGTTTCGTCCCAGCCCTGGTAGAAAAGGTTGCCCCGCCGTCGGAGAATTCCTACGCCATTGTCTGCGGTCCCCCTATCGTGATCAGGCTGTCCCTGCAGCTTCTGGAGAGGCTGGGATTTCCGCCTGATCGCATCTACACGACTCTGGAAAATCGGATGAAATGCGGCTTGGGCAAATGCGGGCGATGCAATGTCGGGTCGTTGTATGTCTGCAAAGACGGCCCGGTTTTTACGTCCGCCCAGCTCAAGGCGCTGCCGCCCGAATACTGATGCCCTTGTCCGAATCGTCATGCGGGCTGTTCGGCCTGCAGTGTTTTCTGCACGGGCGGATACGGAATCAGGAGAAATCCTTGCCCATGATGACATTGATGAGCAGGATGAGCACCGCTGCCGGGGCTACGATCCGCACGATCCAGAGCCAAAGCGTGAAAGCGAGATTGGGTTTCTCGAGGCCGAGTTCCTCCAGACAGAACTTCTTGCCCAGTTTCCAGCCGACAAAAAGAGTGATGAGAAATCCTCCGGTGGGAAGCATCCAGTTCGATGCGAGGTGGTCCAGTGTCGAAAACACACCGTTTTTGCCTGCGAAGAAGCTGAAGGAAGACAACGGCTCATTGGCCCCGAGCGAAATGGCCGCCAGGATCGATCCGGCAAAGACGGCGGCGGACATGACAACGGTTGCCCGGGAACGCCGCCAGCCGGCATAATCGATCAGAAGGGACGTTCCGACCTCCCCCAGGGAAATAGTGGAGGAAAGGGCGGCAAAGGCCACCAGTATGAAAAAAAGAGGGCCGAGTACGAGTCCTGCCGGCATTTCCGTGTAAAACAGATCCGGCAGTGTAATAAAGAGCATCCCGATGGTCGATCCGGAGACATGCTCTTCCAGCCTGGGTACCGACAGTATGATTGTGAACATGGCGATGCAGGCCAGCAGTGCGACGGCCGTATCGAGCAGAATAACCCATATGGCCGATTTGAAGATGGATTCCTTTTTGTCGAGATAAGATCCGTACGCGACCATGGCGCCCAACCCGAGAGACAGCGAGAAGAAGGCATGCCCCAGCGCTTCAAGAAAACCGCGGTTGCTGAGCTGCGAAAAATCAGGGAGGAATATTTTTGCGAATGCAGCGTTGCGCCCGTCCATGGTCAGGGTGGTAAGGACCAGGTACAGCATGATCGCCAGCAGTACGGGCATGAGAATTTTGGTCGCTTTTTCAATACCCCTGCCGATTCCCCGGTAGACAATGAAGGCGGTCAGCAGCGTGAACAGCAACGTGAGTCCCACCTGGAGCTCTCCGTTGGCCAGGAATGCTTCGAAGTCCCCCGCTTTGGGGGGGGCATATCCGTTCAGGGACCATCCGACGCACTGCGTGAAGGAACGGAGGGACCATCCGGCTATGACCATGTAATAGGACTGTATCACCGATCCGGACAGCACCCCCAGCCATCCGGGGATGGACCATATCCTTCCATTCCCCAGTTTGGTGAAGGCCGGAACCGGGCTGAGCTGCGAGGAACGGCCGACGATAATCTCGCTCATCATGAGGGGGAGGCCGACTATGAAAATCGCCAAAAGGTAGACAATGACGAACGCCCCTCCGTTGTTCTGCCACGTGAGGTAGGGGAACTTCCATAGATTGCCGAGACCGACCGCGGAACCTGTGGCTGCCAGCACAAAACCGATCCTGGATCCCCAGTTGTCTCGAACAGAAGGCTTCAAGCGCGTTCCTCGTCTATCCGTTTTCGGATGCTCCTTCACGGCGAATTGAGTATCCTGCCCGGTATGTTCGCGGCACAGGGCCACGGGCTGCATCCCGGGGTTCGGCAAGGGCACACCATGCGCGTTTTGCCGTTCTCGGTCCGCGGATGCCGGGGTTGAAGGGGCCAATGATAATATGAAGGCGGATTTTGAATCAAATACTATCGGAAAAGCGCCTTGGAAGAGACCGGATGCGACTTTGGCTGCTCAATGCCGCCCGGGCACAGCTTCACTCCAGACTATGCACGAGACACTGTTTGCAAACGCCAATGTGATCACCCTGGATCCGTCGGTTCCCCGGGCAGGGGCGGTGGTTGTACGGGGGGGGCGTGTGGCGGCGTTGGTCGCCAAGGACATGCCGATCCGCTTTCAGGATAGGAGGGGGCGCGTCATCGACTGTTCGGGGAAAACGATGCTTCCCGGATTTATCGACGCTCATTGCCATATTGCAGCCTATGCCGGAAGCCTGGTTTCCCTCGATCTGTCCCCGAGAAGCGGCGTCTGCTGCATCCAGGATATCCAGGAGAAGATCCGGGGGCTCTGCGCCCGGATTCCTCCGGGGACGTGGATACGAGGGAAAGGGTACGATGAATTCCATATAAAGGAAAGACGCCACCCGCACCGGCGGGACCTGGATGCAGCTTCACCGGAGAATCCGGTGAAGCTGACGCATCGTTCAGGACATGCCCATGTCCTGAATAGTCTGGCCCTCCAGCAGGTGGGGATCGACTCCGGCACCGGAGATCCGCCGGAAGGCATGATAGATCGTGATTTGGAAACCGGGATCCCCACGGGACTCTTGTACGGCATGAACCGGTATCTTTCCGGCACCGTACCGGGCATCGGCGTGTCTGAATTTGAATGCGGACTGCAAACGGCGAACAGGAAATTGCTGTCCTACGGGATAACCTCGGTCCAGGATGCGTCGTTTTCCAACGACCTGAGGCAATGGAACCTGTTCGAGTCGTGGAAGGAAAGGGATCTCTTCCTTCCCAGGCTGACCATGATGCTGGGTGCGGATGCGTTTTCCGCCTTTGACGGGGGGCGGTTCGTTTCCCGCAGGCCCGGCGGCGGCCCGAGGCTCGGGAGCATCAAGATTGTGGCCGACCGGGTGACCGGCAGCCTCCGTCCGCCCCGGGAGGAACTCGACGCTATGGTTGCATCGGTGCACGATGCCGGGTTGCAGGTGGCGATTCACGCTGTCGAGGAACCGGTGGTTGAGGCAGCAGTCGCAAGCATCGAAAACGCCGTGCGGCACAATCCCCGCAAAGATGCCAGGCATCGCATCGAGCACTGCTCGGTATGCCGCCCGGAGGCGCTGGAAAGACTCGCCCGGGTCGGAGGCATGGTTGTGACGCAGCCCGTGTTTCTTTTCCAGGAGGGGGCACGCTATCTGGAGACTGTGCCGTCGGACCAGTTGGAGCATCTCTACCCTATCGATGGGATGATTCGGAGCGGGCTGAGGGTGGGGGCGGGATCGGATGCCCCTGTGGCGGACCCCAATCCCCTGGTGAGCATCGGGGCTGCTGTTGCCCGCCGTTCCGAGGACGGAAGGCTCCTCCCGGGGAGAGGAATCCTGCTGATTCAGGCGATACGTATGCATACGACGGAGGCGGCCGCGGCCAATTTCGAGGAGCATTCCAAAGGATCGATCAGCCCGGGGAAAATGGCCGATTTTGTCGTTTTGAGCGAAGATCCGTTTACTGTCCCGCCGGAGAGGGTTCAAGACATACGGGTGGTAATGACCGTGCTTGGAGGCGCCATTGCATGGAACGAATCCGGCGAGATACATTGTTGAAGACGCCCAGGATATTTTGCTTTAAAGTAAAATGCCTTGTGGCGGCGTGAGTACATCGCAGATCTGTTCAGGGGAGGCATGATGGGAGGACTGTTCGGTGTGACATCCAGGGGAGACTGCAGCATCGATCTGTTTTACGGCACCGATTACCATTCGCATCTGGGAACACGGCGCGGGGGAATGGTCGTTCACAACAGCAAGGGCTTCAAGCGGAACATCCACGATATTTCCAACAGTCAGTTCCGGTCCAAATTCGAGGACGATCTGCCGAAACTAAAAGGCACAATGGGAATCGGGGTCATCAGCGACTATGAAGATCAACCTCTGCTGGTCGGATCGCATCACGGAAGATACGCCTTGGCGACTGTGGGCCGCATTCACAACCTTGAGGTTCTGACGCAAAGAGTGCTGCGGCAGAGAATCGCCCACTTTTCCGAACTGTCTATGAACGAAACCAATCCTACGGAGCTGGTGGCTTCTCTGATTAACAACGAGGCCAGCCTGGTCGATGGAATCGTCGCTGCGCAGGAAGCGATCGAGGGCTCCTGCACCATGCTGCTTCTGTGCGAACACGAGATCATCGTGGCCAGGGACCGCGTCGGGCGTACTCCACTGTGCATAGGCAATAAACCCGGTTCGTACGCCGTCACAATGGAAAGTTCCGCGCTGCCCAACCTCGACTACGAGCTCGATTATTTTCTCGGTCCCGGAGAAATTGTTCGGATGTCCCCGGAAGGCATCGAACAATTGAAAGCACCTGGAGACGTTTTGCAGATCTGCGCCTTCCTGTGGGTGTACTACGGCTATCCAGCGTCTGTGTACGAAAACATCAATGTGGAAATGGTGCGTAACCGCTGCGGGGCCGCCCTCTGTCGTGCGGATACTGTCGAAGTGGATTACGTCGCCGGCATCCCGGATTCCGGAATCGGCCATGCCATCGGTTATGCCAATGAGGCGTGTCTGCCCTATCGCCGCCCGTTCGTCAAATACACTCCCACCTGGCCACGGTCCTTTATGCCACAGGATCAGAGAGTGCGCGACCTGGTCGCATGCATGAAGCTCATCCCGATTCGGGAGTTGATTCACGGCCAACGTCTGTTATTCTGTGAGGACTCCATCGTGCGAGGTACCCAGCTCAAGGACATCATCGACCGGTTGTATGCGCTGGGAGCCAAGGAGGTGCACATGCGAACCGCCTGCCCGCCCCTGATCTACGGATGCAAGTTTCTGAATTTTTCCCAATCCAAGTCCGAGATGGAGCTGGCCGGAAGGAAAGCGATTCAGGAAATCAATGCCACTTACGGAGACAATCTGGGGCACTATGCGGACCCCGATTCGGAGGCGCACCAGGCCATGGTCGACTGTGTTGGCCGCCGGCTGAATTTGACAAGTTTGAAATACCAGCGGATGGATGCCCTCGTGCAGGCGATCGGCCTGCCGAAGGGGAAGCTCTGTACCTATTGCTGGGAGGGGAAGTCCCTGGATTGATAGGAAGCGGTTTAACGATTCTGCGTCCCGGAGCTACGGACGCTTCATTTATGAAAGGGAGTAGCCTATGTTTCTGTCTCGCAGACAATTTATGCGCTATTCTGCCGCCTGCGCATCGCTGGCTGCCCTGAAGTCGAGCGCTATATCCAGAGCGGCAGAGGAATCGGGGCTGAAGGATGTTTTCAAAGGCGACTTTTACATAGGTACGGCCATAAGCGGGCAAAATATGCGGGAGTCGCGCCCGGATTATCTGGCGCTCCTGGCCAGGGAATTCAACGCCATCACCATGGAAAACGACATGAAATGGGGGATGGTGCACCCCGAGGAAAACACCTGGAACTGGGAGGTGCCCGACAAATTCGTCGATTTCGGCGTCCGGCACGGTATGTACATTCTCGGGCATACCCTGGTCTGGCATTCCCAGATGGCGCGCAACGGTTTCGTGGATGCCGAAGGCAAATCGCTTTCGCGTGAAGCCCTGCTCAAGCGTATGCAGCATCACATCGAGACCCTTGTCGGCAGGTACAAAGGACGGGTAACCGCCTGGGATGCAGTCAACGAGGCCGTCGACGAGGACAAAGGCTGGCGGATGAGCCGATGGTTTCAAATCATCGGGGATGATTTCATGGATTATGCATTCCGTTATGCCCATGATGTCGATCCAAAGGCGGACCTGCTGTACAACGACTACAATATGCACAATCCCGGCAAACGCCGCTTTGTGGTCGAGTGGGTGGAGGCAGCCTTGAAGCGAGGCGTGCCGGTGAGCGGTATCGGTATGCAGGGGCATGTGGGCCTGGGGTATCCGGATATCGCCGAGTTCGAGAAGAGCATCATCGCGTACGGGGAAACGGGCCTGCAGGTGCATATCACCGAGATGGACGTGGATGTATTGCCCGTGGCGGGTCAGCGCACCGGTGCTGAAATATCCGACAGGGCCGCCTACGCCCGGGAATTGAATCCTTACACGGACGGTCTGCCGGCCGAAGTCGAGAAACAGTTGGCCGACCGCTACGTCGAATTTTTCAAATTGTTTCTCAAGCACAGGGACGTTATCAAACGGATCACTTTCTGGGGAACGGGGGACGGGGAATCATGGAAGAATTATTTCCCCGTGCAGGGCCGTACCAATTACCCGCTGATGTTCGATCGGGAATACAAGCGCAAGGCCTGCTACCACGCGGTAGTGGGGCTCAAACACTAACGGAAAACGCCGCGCTGAACGTACTCCCGGTACGTAGCCTTCGGCAGACCGAGGCGCCGTACGAATATGTCGTAATTGGCCTCTCCCAACCCAGGGGCTGGATGCCACTCAGGGCACGTCTGCCATGGCCAAAGGGCGGATCGGACAACCGTGGTTTTCCCAGTCACAGGATGATCCACCTCGGCAAAAAAGTGCCGGGCGTTTAGCTGGATGTCCCTTGAAACATCTTCGGTGTTTTCGACGACATGTGCCGCGATCCCCGCTTTCTGAAGAGTCTTCTCCACGGCTTCCGCTGAATGCCTGGATGTCCAGTCTCGGATCCGCGAGTTCAGTTCTTCGAGGTTGCTCATTCTCCCGGCCTTGGTGGAAAATATTTCCGATTGAAGACCCGGGTCGTCGACAATAGTGCAAAACGTATCCCATTGGGATGCGCGCACGGTCACCGCGCACCACCGGTCGTCTCCGCTGCACGGGTAGCATTGGTCCGGTACCTCTTCTTCATGGGGAGGCGTCCTGCAATCTTCCGGTTCCGAAGGCTGCGTCGAGTGGATGCGCATCAGCGCTGGGCCCAGGAAGGTGCACACAGCCTCATATCCGGAAAGGTCGATATGCCGGCCCGTCCCGGTTTTCTCCTTCCAGCGCAGTGCGGCTAAAATGGCCAAAGCCCCATAGAGGCCGGCAAGGATATCCCCGTAGGCGTGCCCGATATGTACAGGCGGATAACCGGGTGCGTCCGTGGATGCGGCCGACAAACCCGAAAAGGCATGGAATGTGGGGCCGAATCCGACATAGTCTTTCCACGGGCCTGTTTGTCCCATCGCCGAAAGGCTCAGCATGATGAGCGATGGATTCGCGGTCGTCAAACGATCGTACTGTAGCCTCCAGTTTGCCATGACTCTTGGGGAGAAATTTTCGACGACGATGTGGCTGTCGCCCACCAGCTTCAGAAAGCATTCTCTTGCTTCGGGGAGGTCGAGGTTGAGGCTGACGCTGCGCTTGTTCCGGTTCCACGCACGGAAATACGGGGTGTCATTCCGGTCGGCTCCCGTCGCCATTTTTTCTGTTTGGACCTTGACGACTTCGGCTCCAAAGTCGGCCAGTATCCGGGTGCAGCACGGGCCTGCAACCATCCGGGTAAGATCCAGGACGCGGACGCCTTTCAGGATGTGCCCTTCCAGGCAGTGATCGGAAGACGCCGGGGCCTGTCCTCGTTTCATGCTGGTCTTCCCGGAAGCAATCTCATTAAGGATCTGCGCTGGCTCTTTGCCGGGCGCCGGGCCGGGCCCCGGGTCCATTGGTGCGCAGGCTCTAAAAATGTACGGAATGCCAGGCAGGATGATTTCCGTGCCGACGGTCGGTGCGGCGGTTCGGATGAAAAAGTGACGGAAATCCAATTGCGCACTTTCAAGTACCTCCGCGGGTTCGGCGACCGGTGCCCATGGAAAACGCATTGCCTGACCGAGTTCGAGGAGTTCTTTCCGGGTATGGCTCATGGTCCATCTCTTTATGCCCTCAACCACATGGGAGAAATGCTCCTCACGGAATGCCGGATCCCGCCAACGGTTCTCCGAGAGATCTCCTGCGCTGTTTTCCGCTTCCAGAATTTCAATTAGGGTTTCCCAGTTCTGCAGGATTGTTAGTTGCATATACCCGTCTCTGCAGGGCAGGACCGGGAAATTGGGATCGTAGCCGTACCCATTACGGCAACGAGGAATGCCGCCCCGGCTGAAGTGGTCCACCAGTGCGTGATCCAGCGTCGAGGCGACCGCCTCCTGGACTGAAAGGTCCATGGTGCCGCCTGTGCCGGTGATTGCGCGCTTCCGCAAGTTGAGGAGGATCGAAATGGCCCCGAAGAGTGATGCCGTGTAGAAGGGCTGCTGGCCACAAAGCGGAACGGGCCTTCCGCTTCCGTCGCGGCATGCGAACATCTGTCCTCCGGATGCCGAGGCTGTCGTTGCTGAAGAGGCGTACCAACGTTTAGGCCCGGTCAAGCCGAAGGCAGTTATGAAAAGGTGAACCATTCGGGGATTGACTTGCTGGAGTCGGGAGGGCCCAAGGTTGAGGCTTTCGAGATATCCGACAGGAGCGGTTGTGATCAGAGCATCCGTTCTTCGAACCAGCCTTTCAAAAATCTGTTTCCCTTCCTCCGTATGCAGTGTCAGCCGGATGTTCTTTTTGTGGATATTCGAGTAGAGGAACGAAAGTCTGAGCGGAGCCTCTTCCGGGGAGCCGCCGGGCTGCTTCTGCGCATCCACCTGGGGAGTGTCCACCCTGGTGATTTCGGCGCCAAGGTCTGCGAGCAGCCTGCCAGCGAGGCTGCCCTTCTCGTCGGCCAGGTCGAGGATGCGTACACCTTTTAAGAAGCCGATCTTTTTCCCTGACATCGTTTTTCTGTGCGGTTATCTCAAAATACCCTTATACCACGAGCAGCCGGGTGTTATTGAAAAAATGGACGAAATGGGAGGAAGTCGTCGGTATTCGATGGTAGAATGTGGGCCCGGAAGCAGGAGGCCTCTTTAATAAACTGCTTGAACGATTGCTCGCGCGAATCCGCCATCCCGCCGCTCAGCCGCGGCATCGCTGCTCGGTTTGGCCGCCGCCCGGCCCGACCCCATACAGGCCCTCTGACAGCGATCGGCAGTTGGAAGAGAGATGCATATGGACATTGCGCAACTGCGCGCAACTGCTAGGAAAGAATGCGGTGTTCCGCCCAACAGTCCCCGGATACGATTACTCGTCGGTGCACTTCGCGGAAATCCCTCAGGGGAGAAGCTGTGCACGAATCTCCGGGAAGAAATCGAACGGAGGGGGGCTGCCATTGACGTTACCAGAACCGGTTCTTTCGGCTGCTCCGGCCTGGAACCGATAGTGGTTGTCGATACCCCGGGACGATCGACGGTGGCGTGCTTCAACGCGAATCCCGAAATGGCCACAGACCTGGATGCCGATGCTTTCGCGGCGGGTTTGGCAAAAAGGGGAGGCGATTGGTATCAGGTCCGGGGGCAACTCAGGGAGGATGTCCCGCTCCTCTCCACCCGCCCTTTGTTCTCATTGCAGCAAAGGGTCGCGTTGCGCAACTGCGGATGGATCGATCCCGACGATATTCATGACTACATTCTGCATGCTAATGGGTTGGCCGGCTTGTTCCGGGCAGTGCAGAAAGGGCGGCCTGAATGCTTTTCCCGGCTATGCGTCTCCTACTATGAAGATCATGTAGGGACGGGTTCCTCGTCTCTGGACCAATGGAAAGAATGCCTGGAATCCGGAAAGCCCGATACTTGCCTGGTATGCAATGCCGTCGCCGTCGGCGAGGAAGCAGGGCCGGGCTCGCTGCTTCTCCGGAGCGATCCGTTTTCGATCTTGGAAGGCCTTCTTATTGGTGCCTACGTCGTGGGTGCCACAAGTTGTCTCGTGTACCTTGCGGCGAACGGCGGCCTTGCCCCGAAACTGCGAGATTGCCTGCAGGCATTGAGCCGGTACAACCTTGTCGGGCCCGGAATCCTCGGGTCGTCCTTCGGTGCGCATTTTGAAATTCAAGAGGTGCCTGAGACTGTCCTCGATGGCCATCTATGGGAGTCGTTCCGGTGCATCGGTCACAAACAGGCGGTGCCCCCAATCCTTCCCGCATACAGTATTTTCAAGGGCCTTTCCGGGAAGCCCGCAATCATCATGGACCCGGAATCGGCTGCCTTTCTGACGTCTGTTTTTCTTGCCGACGAGGAACTCGAAGCGGGATTTGGCGCGGACAAGAATCGTCCTTCCGGAATTTTGGCACTTTCGGGAAGCATCCGGAACGCGGTGACGGCTGAAATTCCGTGCGGGGTCTCGTTGCGCAGTGTCATCGAAGATATCGGTGGTGGCGTCTCGGGCGGCAGGAGACTGAAAGCCGTGCTGATCGGCTCCCCTATAGGAGAACTACTCGGGCCCGACGACCTGGACGCGTGCGCGCACTGCCGGATTTCTGGCAAAACAGGTTCGGGAGGCCGCGTGGCCGAGATCATTGACTGTGATGTCGATATCGTTGCGTTGGCCGGGGAACGGATGGCTTACGTCAGCCGTCATTCCTGCGGGAAATGCCTTTTCTGCTGCGAAGGCAGCAGGCAGTTGCTCCATGCACTGAAAAAGATTGCTGCCGGGGATGGGAATCTCCGGGATCTTGAACTCCTAAAGGATATCGGAGAAGGGATGCAGTCGGGATGCTCGTGCGCTCTCGGGCGCAAGGCGTCGGATCTTCTGCTGAGCAGTATCAAGCTTTTTCCCGAGGAGTACGAGGAACAGTTGTCTTCGGGGGGTGTTGTTCGTTCATAATTGCGTCTGTTGGTAGACGTATCCCGTATTTGGTCTCATGACTGATTTTCCTGAAACAGTCGCCCTTGTGATAGACGGGCGCACTATCAAGACTTCCCGGGGGGCGAGTGTTCTCGATGCGGCCTTGAGCGCCGGCATTTACATCCCCCATCTCTGCCACCATCCCAATCTCCCTCCCATCGGAGAATGCTGGCTCTGCATGGTGGAGGTTGACGAGGGTGACAATCTGGTCCCCTCCTGCTCGACTCAAGCCGAAGACGGGATGAAGGTCCTTACCAGGTCGGCGAAGATCGACCGCCAGCGGAAACTCGCATTGGAGCTTCTGCTGGCCGGACATCCACCGGATTGCGGAACCTGCAACAAATACCTCAACTGCGAGCTGCAGTCCCTCAAGCAGTATCTCGGGGTCGAGGAACTCAGCATAGAAAGCCGGACACGGCCGTTCCCGCTCAACCGGGAAAACCCTCTTTTCGTCCACGATTTCAGCCGCTGTGTCCTATGCGGACGCTGTGTCAGGGCCTGTCATGATCTGCGTGGCGTCGGCATACTTTTCTACAAGAGGAAGGGGGACGAGACATACATAGGAACCGCCGGGGACGTTTCCCTTGCCGAGGCCGGGTGTAAATTTTGTGGCGCCTGTGCTGAAGTCTGTCCAACGGGCGCAATAATGGACAAAGAGGAGTTGTTGCGCGGCAAAAACCGCAGGAAGGCTCTGATCCCCTGCCGGTACGCCTGTCCCGCTGAAATAGACATTCCGAGGTATCTCCGGTTCATCCGACAAAAAGACTATGCGGCAGCGGTCGCGGTGATACGGGAAAAGGTCCCTTTCCCCTGGGTGCTGGGACATGTATGCCCGCATCCCTGCGAGGATGTGTGCAGGCGGGGACTGGTGAACCAGGCGATTGCGATACGGGATCTCAAGCGGTACGCCGTGGAGCACGACGGGCTGAAACTGTGGGAGACAAATAGGAATATCCACCCTCCCACCGGAAGGAAGGTGGCCATCATCGGGTCCGGGCCTGCCGGACTCACAACGGCGTATTATCTGGCAATTCTGGGACACAATGTGACGGTTTTCGAGTCCATGCCTGAAGCTGGAGGCATGATGCGCTACGGCATCCCCTCCTACAGGTTGCCCCGGGAGGTGCTCGACAGTGAGATCGAAGCCGTCCGGTCCACGGGAGTCGAAATCCGGACCGGAGCCCCCGTAGCGTCGGTCGATCCTCTCTTGGAAGAAGGGTTTGAGGCTGTTGTAGTGGCCGTCGGAGCGCGGAAAAGCAGGAAACAGGACATCCCAGGCAAGGATTGCGAGGGCGTGACGACCTGCGTGGACTTTCTATGGGGCGTCAACCAGGGGGCCGCCGTACCCGTCGGACGGCATGTTATAGTACTGGGAGGGGGCAATGCCGCATTTGACTGTGCGCGCGTAGCGCGGAGGCTTGGAGCAGAGCAGGTGCATCTGGCCTGCATAGAAGGGAGGGGAGACATACCGGCATCCCCAGAAGAAATCAGACAAGCAGAAGAGGAGGGGATCTTCATCCATCCTTCCAAAACTGCGACAAGAATTCTCGACGCAAGCGGAAAAGCTGTAGGGATTGAACTGGCGGCTGTGGACGCATTCCATTTCGAAGAGGATGGAACGCTTCAACTGGAAGTGTTCGAAGGGGCCGGAAGCCGGATTGAGGCGGATACGATTATTTTCGCAATCGGCCAGAAGCCTGAATTGCCCGAATCGTTTGACCTGGTCACCGATAGGAACGATAGGATCGAGGTGGATCCCTATACGGGGGAAACGAGCCGTGGCGGGGTGTATGCCGCGGGGGACGTCATCAGTGGTGCGGGTGCGCTGATAGGGGCAATCGCATCCGGTAGGAAATGCGCTGTTGCCGTCGACAGGTTTCTTGACGGTGACGGCAATCTCGATGAAGTACTTGCCCCGTTGGAGGAAACGCCCCCCTATCTCGGGCCGGATAAGGAATTTGCGCCCATGGACCGCCGCGAAGCGGCTTGCACTCCTCCGGAACAGCGGATTTCAGGCTTCTGCAAAATCGTGCAGGATCTTGGGGACGCTGAGGCGGATTATGAATCGAGCCGATGCCTGCAATGCGATCTCAGGCTGAAGATCGCGACCGTGAAAGTCTGGGGCAGTTATTGATACGAGCCGACCCGGACGGGGAATGAAGCCGACGGAGCACAATGGAGGATTCCCAAGGATTCACAGGTGGGGTAGTATCGTCTTCAACCCGGATACGAGCGCTGCAACGGGTCATTTTTTCCGCTGATCCCGGTTGCGGATCGGGGTCTGAATCCTGGAACACCGGTCCGGACGGGAGTGGGCGTTGCGGCCGCTTCCGGCTGACAGGAGGAAACCCGAGGGCAGGAAGGGAGATTCCGAAATGCTGAAGTATCTGCCGTTTGAAGCCTTGGAAATACCATACGGATGTGCCAAACCTCCGGCCCCAGGAGGCGTCATCGTCCGGATCGCAGGCCGCCCATGAGAAGGAACAAGCCGGTTGTTTTCATCCGGGGCATCTTTGCAGGAGGTTATTCACAATGGATACCGGGGATTACAGAATCCTGAAGGTCGACAGATCGGGTCCTTGCCTGTTCGTGGATGCCCCCAGTCGGGAATGGGACGCTGACGCGATGTCATGCTTGGCCGCGGACCTTGTCGATGTCTGCGGGCAACTGGCATGGATGGGAGGTGTCAGAGTAGTTCTTCTTTCTTTCGAAGGAAACATCCAGGATCTGAACACGGAAGATTTGCCGGGCGTCCCCGCAACCGCCCGTCTGGCGGAACCCATAGCGGAAATTGATCTGCCGGTTGTTGCAGCAATTCAGGGTGATGCGCTCGGGCCGGGCTTGGAACTGGCCCTGGCGTGTGATATCCGCATCGGGACAACCGGGGCCCGGTATGGATTGCCGCAGGTCGCCAAAGGGGGCATGCCGGTCAATGGCGGCACTCAGCGGCTTCCGCGATTAATCGGCCCGGGCCCGGCGATGCAGATGATCTTGACCGGCGAGCCGATCGATGCCAACGAAGCATTGCGGACAGGTCTCCTCCACCGGGTGGTTCCTGCAGAACAGCTGATATCGACCGCCAGGGAAATGGCTCGTACCATGGGGGCCAAGTCGGCCCTGTCGATGATCTTTGCGAAGGAGGCTCTGTACAGCGCCATGGACCTGACACTGGACCAGGGATTGAGCAAGGAGCTGGACCTTTACCTGCAGATGTTCGGTACGGATGATCGCACGGAAGGGATTTCGGCTTTCAGGGAAAAACGATCGCCGGAGTTTAAGAGGCCGTGGTAGAGGCATACAGGGCTGTGGATGTTTTGGGCTGAAATGGAGAACGCCGCATCGTTGGGACCCTCAGAAGCCGCCGCCCGGCGGACATTGGAAGAATGCCGATGAACGGATTTGAGACAGTTATTTTTGAGAAGGACGAAAGGGGCATTGCCTGCGTAACGCTAAACAGGCCGAAAGCGCTGAATGCATTCAGCATCCGCATGCGGGACGAGCTGTACGAAGTTTTAAGCGCGATCAGGATGGATGACGAAATCCGTGCTGTACTTTTTAAGGGATCCGGGGACAAGGCTTTCTGCGCCGGCGCCGATTTAACAGAATTTCTTACGGCGCCTTCCGCTATTGCTTCCAAGCGGATACGGGCCGTCCGTGATCTCTGGAGGCTTTTTCTGCGCATGCCCCAGCCGCTTATCGCCGCACTGCACGGGTATGTGCTGGGTTCGGGTGTTGAAATCGCCCTGTTCTGCGATGTGCGCATCGGATCGGATGATGTGGTTTTCGGGATGCCGGAGGTGGGGTTGGGTATCCTGCCAGCCGCAGGAGGAACCCAGACACTCCCCCGGATCCTGGGGTTGTCCAGAGCGATGGACATGCTGCTGACTGGGCGCCGGATGGATGGACGGGAAGCCCTGGAAGCAGGCGTGCTGAATCAGCTCGTAGCAAAGCAACGGTTGCTGCAGGAGGCTGAGGCGGTCGCGTTGAAGATCGCTTCCTTCAACCCGGCTGTTGTTCGAAGCGCCAAGCGTGCTGTCCTTCAAGGACTGGACATGACGCTTGACCAGGGCCTTGATCTCGAACGGAGATTGGCCGATAACTGCAGACATACACTATTGGGGTAGGTGCCTATGAATAAGGTAGTACATGATGTCACGGAAGCCCTGAAGGACATTCAAGGCGGGTCCACAATCGCCATTGGCGGATTTTTCGCTGCCGGAGTACCGAGGGCCCTGTTGCGCGCTCTTATCGATAAGGGGGTGAAGAACCTCACGCTCGCCTGCGGCTCCGGCCCCCTTTTGGGCGCCGTGGGAGAGCTGGAAGCACTCGTGCAGAACGGGCAGATCCGGAAAATCATCGATTCTTACGGACTTTTCCGTTCAGCTTCCAAAGGGGCACAGCATCCGTTTGAGCAAAAGATCCGTTCCGGAGAGATAGAATTCGAGGTCTATCCAATGGGTACCTTGAGCGAAAAGTACCGTATGGCAGGTGCAGGAATCCCGGCAAGTTTTATTCCGGTAGGGGGCGGATCCCTCGTGGAGGAGTCGGTGATAACCAATATCGAAGCAAATCGCAGGGATCGGGAAGTGCGCATGATCGACGGGCAGGCCTGTGTCCTGGAATACGCACTCAAGCCGGATTTTGCCTTCATTCATGCCCACACGGGGGATACCGAGGGGAACCTTCGGTACCGCAAGACTGCCAGGAACTTCAATCACGTTATGGCTGCCGCCGCACGCATCACCGTAGCGGAAGTCGAAAACCTTGTAGAATCAGGAAGCCTGGATCCGGACTCGGTCCATACACCGGGAATTTATGTTCAGAGGGTTTTGTCCGTTCCCAGGATCACATTTGATATAACGAATTTATAGTATAAAGATGGGGTTCCTACGCGGCACCCAGCATCGGGTGGATTGCGTGTATACGCAAGTGCATGGTTTTGCCAATCCCAAGGAGGATGAAGTTGAAAAAATATGAGGGGCTCCCCCGTGAAATTATCGCCTTGAGGGTAAGTCGGGAGATTGAGGACAACTCCTATGTCAATTTAGGAATCGGCATTCCCACTCTCGTGAGCAACTGGCTTGAAGGCAGGGATGTCATCCTGCAGTCGGAAATCGGAATGTTGAAAACCGGGAGCCTGGCCGAGGGAGATTCCATCGACCAGGATCTGATCAATGCCAGTTGCCAGCCTGTGACAGAAGTGGAAGGAACGGTGTACTTCGACATCTGTGAATCGTTTGCCATGATCCGTGGCGGACATGTGGATATTACCGTTATGGGTGCATTCCAGGTGAACGCAGCCGGAGATTTCGCGTCCTGGTTGAATCCAGCGAGGGGTTTGAGCTGGGTAGGGAATATCGGCGGGTCGATGGATCTTGCTGCCAGCGCCAAGAAACTTTTTATAGCCATGGAACATACGTCTCGTGATGGCAAGCCCAAAATTGTCCGGGAACTTACATACCCTGCGACCGCCCGCAAAAAGGTCCATAAGATTTTTACCGATTTAGCGGTAATGGATATAGGCCCGGAAGGGATTGTGTTGAGGGAAATTTTTCCTGGATTGACTGTCGAGGACATCCAATCGGTGACGGAACCCGAACTTCTTGTATCCAGGGATTTGAAAGAGATAGAATTATAAAGCCCTGATCGCCTGCGCGATGACAGAACTGTCAATGAAGGGAAGGAATCCATGGCAAACAAGGTAGGAAAGCGATACAAATGTTTGAAGTGCGGTGCGGAGGTTATTGTGACGAGAGGCGGCGATGGTACAGTCATGTGCTGCGGTCAGCCGATGGAAATCAAACAATAAACCGTCTATCCGTGGCATGAATAGGAACGGAAACCGATGAGTCAATTAGGGAAAAGGTACAAGTGTGAGAAGTGCGGATCCGAAGTGCTTTGCACCAAGGCGGGCGAAGGGGTTTTTGTCTGCTGTGACAAGGAAATGAAGCTTCAGGAGCCCAAGCCGCTACCGTCATCCGATTAGGTCCGACCGCATCCTGCCGTCGGATAGGTCCGACCGCATCCTGCCGTCGGATAGGTCCGACCGCATCCTGCCGTCCGATAGGTCCGACCGCAGGATGCCACGCATCCCGTACCCGATGCAACATGGGATGTTTACGGGGCCTCGGACAATTTTCCGGCCATGCCGAGGAGCCGGCAGGAGTTTGACCAGTCGTGGGGCCATGCTTCCTCCCCGAGCTATAGTTGCATTCAAGAAGATCCATGTCACACGACGCCACCTTGTGATCAGGCCCCTGAGAGGGTCCGGCAGCCCTGAAGCCACCACTTGCCCGAGGATGCTAGCTAGATGAAGAGGAACCGCGTATGTGAGCTTCTGGGCATCCGGTATCCTATCCTGCAGGGTGGTATGCTTCTGCTGGCGGATGCGCGGCTGGCAGCCGCAGTATCGAATGCCGGAGCCCTTGGTACGCTCAGCCCCTATGCCGGGATGAAAGATCACGGCGACCCTGTTGAGAATCTCGGCATGCAGATTGCGTGTGCGCGCCAATGGACCCAAAATCCATTTGCCGTCAACATCCCGTTGGATTTGCCCGAGAGCGGGCTGCTGGTGGATCTGACAATTCGGGAACAGGTGCCTGTTGTCGTTACTGCAGCCGGAAGCCCGGAAATATATTCGGAGCTGTTTCTTTCCGCCGGAATCCGGGTCCTTCATGTGACCAGCTCGGTATCTCAGGCCGCAGCCGCTGAAGTCAGCGGTGTTGACGCTGTCATTGCCGAAGGCTGCGAGGCGGGCGGGAGGATAGGCCGGGATGAAATTCCGCTCGTCTCTTTGGTCCCCCAGGTTGTGGAAGCCGTTTCAATCCCCGTAATTGCTGCGGGGGGGATCGCGGACGGGCACAGCATGGCATCTGCGCTCGCATTGGGCGCATCTGCAGTGCAAATGGGGACCCGGTTCATAGCAGTCGAGGAATGCCCCGCGCATCCCGCATATAAGAGTGCTATTGTGGCATCCGGGGATGCCGCTACCCTGGTAACGCGACGACATTCAGTTCCGATGCGATGCCTCCGTTCGGCATTTGTTATGAAGCTTTCCGCGATGGAGCGAACAGGTGTGACCGTCGACAGGATCGATCAATTCATAGGCCGCGGCAGGGCCAGAGCGGCTCAGGTTTACGGGGATATGGAAAATGGGGATGCGTATGCCGGATCGTCGGCGGGAAGCATCCATGAAATAGTGCCGGCGGCCTCCGTTATAGAAAATATAATTTGGGAATTGAACGGCATACTCCGCGGACTTTGCGAATCATGAAGGAGCGGGACCGGCACGGACTGCGAGTGTACAGGCCAAGCCCTCAGACGTTGCCGGAGCAGACTGCCCGGACGATCTCCTCGACTTCTCGGGTGATTGTTTCCAGATGCCGGCTTCCAATAAAACTTTCTGCATAGATCTTGTTGATGTTTTCAGTCCCGGATGGGCGGGCGGCGAACCAGCCGTTTTCCGACACCACTTTCACTCCCCCAATAGAGGCATTGTTGCCCGGAGCGCGTGTCATTATGGACCGGACCGGCTCTCCCGCCAGTTTTGTTATCCGGAGCGATTTCGGGGATAGGCGTTTCAGGGCTTCTTTCTCTTCGGGAGATGCGGGGATGTCCAACCTTGTATAGAAAGATCTACCGAATCGATCCTCCAGGCCCCTGTAGATTTCTGCCGGGTCTTTCCCAGTTGTCGCCATGATTTCGCAGGCCAGCAGGCCCATGATTATGCCGTCTTTGTCCGTGGTCCAGACCGTTCCGTCCTTCCGTAAAAAAGAAGCCCCTGCGCTTTCCTCGCCGCCGAAGCCGCACGTGCCTGCCATCAGGCCATCCACGAACCATTTAAATCCCACGGGAACTTCCGAAAGAGGTCGTTTCAGATCACGGCATACCCGATCGATCATGGCGGTGGATACGACGGTCTTACCGACGGTCAATACTGGCGACCACAGTGGACGGTGCTGATACAGGTACCAGACGGCAACAGACAGGTACTGATTCGGATTGATCAAGCCCGAACCGCGGGTCACGATGCCGTGACGGTCGACGTCGGTATCGTTGCCGAAAGCGATATCGAAACGGTCCTTGATTCCGATCAGCCGTGCCATGGCGTAGGGGGAGGAGCAGTCCATGCGGATTTTCCCGTCCTTGTCCAGGGTCATGAACGAGAATGTGGGGTCGACCTTCTTGTTTACAACCTCGAGGTTCAGTCCATAACGGTCGGCGATCTGATCCCAGAAGTCCACTGCTGCTCCGCCGAGGGGGTCCACGCCGATCCGGAGTTTCGATCCGGCGACGATTTCCAGATCAAGAATGGTTCCTAGATCATCCACATAGGGCTGAATATAGTCGTATTCACGCGTGGTGTCAGCCGCAAATGCTCTTTTGATAGGTATCCTTCGGACCTCCCTCAAGCTGTCGGCAAGAATTAGGTTGGCCGCCTTCTCGATTATATCGGTGATGTCGCTTCCGGCTGGACCGCCGTTCGGCGGATTGTATTTGAACCCTCCGTCTTCGGGCGGGTTGTGTGACGGCGTGATGATAATCCCGTCTGCATGCCCCTGTCTCCTGTCCCGGTTGAATTTCAGTATGGCGTAGGAGATGGCGGGCGTGGGTGTGTAGCGACGTCCCGGCTGGATGCATACCGTAACGCCGTTGGCGGCGAGAACCTCCAGGGCATTCATGAACGCAGGTTCGGAGAGCGCATGCGTATCCATGCCCAGAAAGAGAGGTCCGTCGATGCCCCTTGATTTCCTGTAGTCGCATATTGCCTGCGTGACCGCCAGAATGTGCCCCTCGTTGAAACTTGTATTCAGGGAAGTGCCGCGGTGGCCCGACGTGCCGAAAGCGACGCGCTGTTCCTTCACAGTGATGTCAGGCCGGAATGCATAGTACGAGGATACAAGTCTTGGGATGTTCGCCAGAACACCTTCCGGTGCCGGTTTCCCGGCCGCTTCATGAATTTTCATAACCGTTCCCTGTGTACTACACGGTCTTCTTTTCAAGTTTCAAAAATATCAAGACGCCAGCGGCAATCAACGCTCCGATGCTTATGAGCATGGTGATCGTGGGCAGTGCCAGCCCCCACTCGAACATGAATCCTACGATAATGGGGGAAAGAACCGCTCCGCCGCGTCCTACGCCGACGGCGAAACCGGCGCCTGACGCCCGCACATGGGTTGGGAAAGCGGCCGGGAACAGGGCATACATCCCCACAATGCCCGCATTGCCGAAGAACCCGCACAGGGCAACAGAAAACGCGATGTGCTGCAGGTCTGCCGGTACTCTGCCCAGAAGTCCAATGAAGACCGCCGACAGGGCAAGTGTACCCATTGTCAGCTTCTTCAAGTCGATGCGCAGAGTCAGGAGGCCCAGGATGGCCCCGCCCAAAGCCCCGCCAATATTCGCATATTTCAGCATGTTCGCTCCGGCGGAGGCGGTAAATCCCATGTCCACGACAACCTTCGGAACCCATTTCAGTATGAAATAATACGTGGTGATTTGCAGAAAATAGGCGGTTGTGATGATGATGGTAATGCCGACTAGGCCCGGCGTGAACAGGTCACCGAAGGATTTTTTCCGCACCTCGGGCAAGACCTCCGGAAGCACCGCAATCGCTTTGTGGCCTAAGCGTTTCAGTGTGTGGTTGACCTTTTCCAACGTGCCCGCTGGCTGTTTGCGAACAAGCCAGTGGATCGATTCCGGAACTATGAAGTAGAACAATGGAATAAACAATGCCGAGATCGCTGCCCCGAAATAAAAGATCGAACGCCAGTTGTATTCCAGAAGAAGCCGTCGGGCGATCTCTCCTCCGAGAATGCCTCCCAGAGGGTACCCGATAGCCATGATGGAAATGCACAGGTACCGTTTTTTAAGGTTGGAAAATTCGGCCGTTATCGCGGTGATGGCCGCCAGAAGGCCTCCGATTCCAAGCCCTGTCAGGACGCGCCAGATTGACAGTTGAAAGACGTTGTTGACTGTCGTCACCATGAACATGCCCAGTGCCATGGTGGTCAGGCAGCCGAGCATCGTCTTCCTGCGCCCGATCGTATCGGCGACTCCGCCCAAAGCAATGGATCCTATCGCCATTCCGATCAGTTCCATGGACGCGACGATGCCGAGCCCTGCATAGTCAATGCCCCATTCTTTCGAAATGCCGTCCAGGGCAAAGCTGATGGATAGTACGTCAATACCATCCAGGGCGTTCAATCCGGCCGTAAGGGCAATAATCCATATCTGGAGCGGGCCCATCGGGGCCTTGTCTAGAGTGTTTCTCGGATCAGAGTTCATAGCAAGTAGCTGCTTTCGTGGAAGTACGGTCCGGCACTCTTACAATCCATGCGTCGAAAATACAACTGCCGACGATGAAGACAATACTTGGCAATTGATCCATTCGCGAACGTGCCATGCCCCCGTTTTTCAGTAAGACTGTAGCGGCTCGTTGTCTAAAACCTACCGCGCCACTCTTCGGACGATGCCCGTGATTGTACAACATACAGGAAATAAATACCCGCAGTTTCCGCAGGCGGCGGGTTCCCCCGGCTGGTACGGTTTCTGTCGTCAACGTTTCATGTTGATGATTTCCAGCCGGTGGTTGGCGTCCGGGTTTCTGTCCGATGGCCCCTCAATCAGAAAGACCAGGTCGCCATCGAGCCCGTAGGTCTGGAGCCATGTTTGAGCATACTGACGCCAGTCTTCCGGATGGGCTGTTTCGTGGAGGGGAAAGATCCCGTAGGAAAACTGAAGGTTCTGGCAAGTCGATTCCCTGGAGCTTACGGCTGTTATCCAGACGGGGGGGCGAAAACGGGATATGTTCCTGGCCGTGGTTCCGCTGCGTGTCGGGATTAGAATCGCAGCAGGGGAGACATGGTCCATCATGTATTCCATGCCTACCGCAAGAAGGTCTTTCAGGTACAGGGATGTTCCCCCCTTGGATCCATAGATCATGTCGCGGCCGAAACCGGACTGAATCTGGGGCTCGGTCGTTGCGGCGATCCGTGCGAGCATGGAAACAGCTGTCACGGGAAAACGCCCCATGGCCGATTCGCCCGAGAGCATGACGCAATCGGTCCCATCCAGAATTGCGTTGGCGACATCGGTTGCCTCTGCACGGGTTGGCCTTGAATTATATGTCATGGATTCCAGCATTTGGGTTGCTGTAATGACCGGTTTCCCTGCTCTGTTGGCGAGGCGCATCAGGTGTTTCTGGACCACGGCAATCCGTTCGATGGGAATTTCCACGCCGAGATCGCCGCGGCCGATCATGATTCCATCCGCGGCCTCGATGATGTCGTCAATATGCTCCAGAGCCTGGGCGCGCTCAATCTTGGCGATAATAAAAGGAGTGTGCTTGATAGAGGCTGCCGCTTGCCGCACCGCGGCAATGTCATCGGCGGTTTCCACGAATGACTGGCTGACGGCGTCGATTCCAAGTCCGAGCGCAAATTCCAGGCATCGACGGTCATTTTCGGTGAAGGCGCCGATACCGAGGCGGATGCCTGGGAAATTCAGACCTTTACCCGAACGCAACTCGCCTCCCGTGACTACCCTGCACTGGATATCGTTCCCTTCAACCATGAGGACCTGCAACTGTATGTAGCCGTCGTTCAGAAATAGAGTGTCCCCGGATCGGACAACTTTCGGCAAATCAGGGAAATTTACCGATATGCGTTCGGCGTTGCCGATCATTTTTTCCGTTGTCAAGGTGAGAACGGATTCCGGCAGGACGGTGATCGGCTCTTCGGCAATCTGCCCGATCCGGATCTTTGGGCCGGGCAAATCGGCCATGATCGCCACCCGTTTCCCTGTATTCCGGGACGCCGTTCTAAGAGTTTCGACCATCCTGCGGTGACTCTCAAAATCACCGTGCGAAAAATTCAGCCGCGCGACATTCATGCCCGCCCATAGCATCTTCTCCATGATTTCCAGCGCTTCGGTGGCCGGCCCCAGTGTGCAGACAATTTTGGTTTTGTTATCCGGAAGGTTCATGACATATTCCCAGTATATCTAAAAGATGACAGTGTGATTATTCTACACCATCCATTGATCGAAGGATCGGCGCTGTTATCAAAAAATATGATTTTTAAGGAGTATAACTATGGATGCTTTCATGAAAGCCGCCTTGAAGGAGGCCAGGACATCGCTTGCCGAAGGGGGAATCCCGATAGGTTCCGTACTGGTCATTGGGGGCAGGATCATTGGAAGAGGGCACAATCAAAGGGTGCAGAAAGGGAGCCCCATACTGCATGCGGAGATGGATGCTTTGGAAAATGCGGGCCGCCTGCAAGCCGCGGATTATCGAAAAGCTGTATTATACACGACACTTTCCCCATGCGATATGTGCAGCGGGGCCATTCTCCTCTATAAAATTCCCAAGGTTGTAATCGGAGAGAATCAAACTTACCAAGGAGCTGAAGAGGCCATGCGATCCAGAGGGGTGAAACTGGTTGTTTTAAACGATTCGGAATGTATTGGGATGATGTGTGATTTCATCAAATCAAGCTCCTCGCTCTGGAACGAGGATGTCGGAGTCTAGGGGGAACTATTCGCATGTTCGACCAGTTTTCCTGTGCCCGACACATCCTGTCGGCACAAGGATACCTCTATATGGTTTGTGCCTCGAACGGTGAATCCTGGAAGCCACGATGGGCGGGCCGCATTCATAATCTAGTTTGCCCATGCGTTTTCCCATGGATGTATTCGAGATTGTTTTATCAATTTTCGACGGGGGCGGACTGTTTGCCTCGGTTCGGGGAAAAGGTCTTAGTTTCACGAGGACTCGATGGTCGCGGGTCCGTTCAGGCCCTCGGAACAGGGTATTGATTGTGCCGCCTACAAGCTAAAGATTCCCCAAGGTCTCCGGGAAGGTTTCTGCGAAGGGATATTGGAGACTCGGCTTCCGGAGAAGTATCAGTCAGGAGGGATACGCCGACTCTGCTTATGTCGGCCAGGAAATTCCCCCGAACGATCCGGTATGGTCCACGACCGGACGCACATGTTCAAATACCAAAAGAACGGGATCTGTCAGCGTTTCGAGGGATCGGGCAGTACATTCCGGCATTTGTCGCCGTAGAACGTGCCCCCGTCATTTAAGGATTACGGCTGTTAGAATGTACAATCTGCCGCATGAGTGGTATCATCTGTTTAGTCCGGTGGAGGACAGCCTCTGCTTGCGCGCGGCGCGATGAGTTGCCGGGGATTTCCCCGGCTCATCCTTCCCATTCAATCCCTGCATTGAGCCGCAATCCATCGTATTGAAGGCATCTGGGCCTCGGAATGGTCGGGCCGATGAGACGAATTGTTTCCAATCGCGGTTTACAGGAGGATTGTGTCATGGGAAAGAATGTATATGTTGGTAATCTACCTGCATCCATGGGGGAAGCGGAGTTGAAGGCGCTTTTCGAGCAGAAGGGAACCGTGGATTCTGTAACCGTGATTCGCGATTACGATACGGGAAGATCTCGAGGATTCGCTTTTGTCGATATGGCAACCGATGAGGATGCACAGAAGGTTATCGAGGCGATGAAGAATTATTCAGTGGATGGCCGCAATCTCACCGTGAACGAAGCTCGGCCCAAAACCGACCGGCGAACAGGGAATGACGGGGGTGGAAGGGGCGGTCAGCGCAGGAATTCTGAAAGAGGCCGCGGAGGATTCCGCAGCCGGGGCTGAAACCTGCACCCGGCCGTTTTGACGGAACTCTTAGGCTTTTGGAATTTTGACCGTTGTCTCACTCGTTGTGTCTGATCGATGGGTCCGGTAAGGGATCAAAGGCCCCTGCTGGCACCAGGGATGATGATCAGAGAGGGCTCATGGCCACGCCGAACGGCATCATCGCTGGTGGTTGTGTCTATTTGGGACTATTTCCGTTTCTCCTTATGGAACAAACGTTTCTTTCGGGCATCCGGCCCGGAAGGTCCGCTCTTTCTGCGATATTTGGAATAAAACACCTGATCTCGGTCTTTTTCTTCATGTGTTTCCTGTTTTCTGTACTTCCTGTATTTGCGGGGTCCGGAGAAGGACGGAACATCGGAGAAAGATTTGTTCCGATAAGATTTGGCGACCGGTGGGCCTTCTCGATGCTGATTGTCATGTAGCATGCCGATCAGGTTGTCCAATTTTTTTTCTAGATACAGCAATTGGCGCTGTATTTGTGAAAGCAGGGATACAGTATCCCTGCTGGGTTGATTCGTTGGGTCGGAACTGCCGCTGTCGATGGGTTTGCTCATAGGACGCTTTTTCCTTTCTCCATTAAGAACTCCTACAGACTTCTTTGAGCGCGTAGCCTCCTTTTCCTGCCGGCTAGGCTGATGCGGAACTGTCTGCGCATCGGCTGGGTTCGCTGAAGCAAAGCTGTCGGCTGGAAATAGGGAATTTCCAGCCCGGGCAGTTGACGACGTTCAATTTGTTCCCCAATGGACTTCTCAATTTGAAACACAAGCGCTTCGTCTTTTCCAACGATAAACGTGAACGCTTCGCCTGTATGGCTGGCGCGCCCGGTGCGCCCGATGCGATGCGTGTAGGCATCAGCGGTATCCGGCATGTCGTAGTTGATGACATGGGTAATGTCCGAAATATCAATGCCACGGGCGGCGATATCAGTGGCAACCATAATATCATATTTCCCGGTCCGAAAACCATCGATGGAAGCTTGCCGTTTGTTCTGCGTCATGTTCCCCTGCAACGATGAAACCCTGAAGCCTTCTTTATGAAGATTCGCCGCAATGCGGCATGCACGATACTTCGTACGCGCGAAAATCAGAATCCTCCTATAGGCGGTTTTTCCCAGCAACGCAAGCAACAGCTTCAGCTTGAGTTCTTCGGAGATGGGATACAGGACATGGGACACAGTTTCAACCGGCCTCATGTTTCCGGATTGGACATGAACCGGATCTTGCAGTATGCTGGCCGCCAGCTTGCGGATGTCTCCTGGCATTGTTGCGGAGAAGAACAGTGTCTGGCGTTGGGCGGGCAAATAGTTGAGAATTCGTTTTATGTCCGGGAGGAAACCCATATCGCACATGCGGTCGGCTTCATCCAAGACAAAGGTCTCTATGGATGAGATGTCAATACTGCCGTTTTGAATATGATCGAGCAGTCGCCCTGGACACGCCGAAACGATTTCAACCCCCCGCTGCAATGCGGACAACTGGTCGCGCATTTTCACCCCGCCATAGATGGAGAGGCTCCGAACCTTGCTATTGCAGCCAAGGCTGTTGGTTGCCTGATGTACCTGTTCGGCAAGTTCACGTGTGGGCTCGAGAATTAGGACGCGTGGTTTCCGGGGCGCAGCTTTTTTCAGTCTCTGCAATATGGGCAAAAGGAAAGCTGCTGTTTTCCCGGTTCCGGTCGGCGCCAATCCGAGAATGTCTTTTCCCTGAAGCACTACGGGAATCGCCTGCCTTTGAATCGGCGTTGGGATGGAATATCCGGCAGCCGCTATCGCGGCGTTTATCGACGGGTTGAAGCAAAACTGATCGAAGTTCAAAAGTCACTCCTTGACTCTTATGAGCCAAGTCGCACTCTCAGCCCTGTTGTTATATGGAAATTCGTTTCTTTAATTGCGGTGCTGTCGCGGAATTTACGAATCGCAACAACAATACCATCTCCAGACTGGTAAGTCCAGTGGGGAATTGACTATTAAGAAATAAAGAGGTTGCCGTCTCCTCCCGGAAAATACCCGGACACCCGTCCTAGCCCCAGCAAGGCGAGTCATTTCCCGCATAGAAGCGGATGGTCTTTCCAGTTCCAGGGTACGATCCAGGAATGCGGGCCATACGTTCCGGACCGCCGAGGCAGGAACACTCCTGGATCCCGAGGGATTGAGATGGAATTTGCGGCGTTAGCTGTCTATAATCGACGCCCTTTGTCCCGGCAGTGTTCCTTCGAGCCTTCTGCGGTATTTCCCCGGACACGATGTTAAGCGGAACCTATTTCCTGACAGGGCCAGGCCTTAAGTATGGAGGAAAGCTTTTGCGAATTCTCCCCGGTCTGTGGCGCGGCAGGGTAAAACATCAGGTTCATCAGCGTGGATCCCGGGAGTTCCGCAAAGGCTTGGGGTACAAGTCCTTTTTCAGGATGGTTTGCCATCGACGATTCCTACGGAATTCCGACCGTCCTTTCCTGTGCACTTTCAGGAGTTCTTCCAGATTTTCAAAGGCTTTTCCTGCGGGTAGGGGGCAAAAAGGCGAAGAATGTGCCCGCGTCCCTTTAATCGCCAGATTGCGCCCGCTGCTGAATCGGAATGGTTCTGCGCCGCGGAGGCAGGGCCTGTATGCAAAAGCGGTTACAACTATTCGGGATGCATTGGGCGGATGCAGACATTATTGCCCTGCAATTCGGCTCAATGAGCAATCGCAGGGAGGGAATTCGGGAGACTCGCGCAACAGGTTGTACTTGTATCCACATTTATGATGAACCCTCAACTCCGGGATGGGTTGGCATTCATGGCGAAAAGGCGCATAATAGTAATTTATCGAACTTCTTGAATTCCAATCCGCGGCTTTCACCACTTCATCAGAGTTTCGATAAGAGCATCATTCTTCAGGAGAGTATGTCATGTTGAACAGTCTTGTTCTCAAGCTTAGATACCTAGGAGTGATACCCCAATCCGATTGTACGGAATACGGGTTCCGTATTGAAAACGAAGATAAAAGTTACCGGCTGGTTGTTTTAACGATAAAGAACGCCTTGTTCCGTGGAAGCAATCTGAAGTTTCAGGAAGCGCCTGATCTTTGCTACCAGAAGATCCTTACCGATCTAGACAAGGAAACAAGAGATTGCCCGCTTCCCGCCCGGGTTCCAATTACCGCCGAGGATATACTCCAATATAGGGATTTGCATCCGACTTCAAAATCGCGGAAACACTCCTGATGCATATCCAATAAGATTCGTTTTTCATGAGGATTGCCTTGACTCTTGTCCCAGCGGTCTCTATAATTTCACCATTGACGCGGGGTGGAGCAGTCCGGTAGCTCGTTGGGCTCATAACCCAAAGGTCGAAGGTTCAAATCCTTCCCCCGCAACCAAGCACTCATACCAAGCCGCCTGTAAGGCGGCTTTTTTAATCCATTTAGGGTTACGAGCGTATTCAGTTTCATGCTTCAATTTATTGAATATCTGTTCCACGTTACAGAACTTGGAACAGACCTTTAAAAAGTACCTTCTCCAAAGATTCGCTTGCTGCCCGTTCAGCCTGAGTGAAATCGTGTGTGTAGATGTCACATCCGTCGTACTGAGATTGGAGTGTTTGAGCAGTGACTGAACCAGCTTGAGAGTAAGGTTAGTGACGACATAGCGGGCATCATCCCTGAGTTGTTTGGCTCCATGGGTAGGATCGTCGGTCGGATCCAAATCTGTCGTGATGCACCGTGCTTGGCCATCCAACCTGTCGGTGTGATGCGCGATAGCGAGATCGACCCGGCATTCGGCTATGGCGAACATATCCTGTGGGATGTGACAAAATTTTCAAAGCGCGACAGCGTAGGCTGAGATCCAATGCTTTGCCCATCAGTAGGGTCACCGTCAAGCAAAAGCTTGTGAACTGGATCATTAGCCAACGCGTCGGGCATCATTGCCGTCAGGATAACCGGACGCAATGTCGTAGATGCGTTGTCGGAGAAGATCCAGATTGCCGTGAATAACCTTGCCGGTCCGCCAAGGATCGCGCATGCAGCTCTCGAGACATCCGGGCATAGAGGGATTATTATCTACCGCTTTAAGCAGAACGGCCCCTCCATCGGAGCTACTGTCCGGCTGATCGAATGGGACTGTTACGGGTTTATGAAATTCTTTGCTGAAAAGTACAGACTGTGTGGTAAATTGAGTCATCAAGAAGCCTCTTTGTACGTATGCAACTTGATTCTGTTCAAGTATTTATACGTACAGTGAGGCTCTTCGTTTTACTTTCTGGGGGATTTTCCGGATTCGGCTATACAAAGGTTAGCGCTCCGCCTTCAGCCTTACGGGTTGCGGCATGGCACTTCATTAGTCATGCAGGATTACGTTTAATCCCCATGGAAAACCGCCCAAACAACCGGAGCCACCTCTATGAATAGGGTATCAGCGGTTATCTTGCTGTTCTGTTTGGTGCCGCTCTCCACAGGATACGCCGACGAGTGCGACAATACGAGTGATGCGAATTTTGATTGGCAAAGTGCCGCAACGCAGTCTTTTTATTTTCTGGGGATCGAACATGGATTCCGCCTGACGCAAGCGAAGACACGCCGCGAATTGAAGGGCCCGTTCTTTCAAGACTGGAAGGAATCCGTTGCGGGAGTTCATGGCTGGGGTGACGGAGATTCCGTGTTTACCAATTATGTCGCCCACTCTATGCAGGGCGGGGTTGCAGGGTTTATTCAAATTCAAAACGATGCTCGCGGGAGATCGGCCGAGTTTTCCTTTTCAAGGACATACTGGAACAGTCGCTTGCGAGCGCTTGGGTGGTCCGCAATTTACAGCACGCAGTTTGAACTGGGAGTAATGAGCGAAGCGACAATTGGAAATGTTGGGAAGAAGAAAGGGACCTCAGGCTATGTGGATCTGATCATAACGCCAACCGGTGGGTTGGCGATGATCGTTTTGGAAGATGCCCTCGACCAGTACCTCTTGAAGAAGCTGGAACATCGTACTGATAGTGTCGGTAAGCGCAGATTTTTTAGAATGGTGTTCAACCCGCAGCGCTCACTGGCTAATTTGCTGCGGGGCAAAGTTCTGTGGCATAGAGATTCACGCCCGATTTCATAGCTTTTCTGTCTGTGCTCAAAAGGCACCTTGCGGCAAGCTGAGCGCCACAGGACGGCAGAGGGTTATTAAGATAGCCAACAGTCCGGAATGTCGAGACTTGTCTCCAAAGCAGATTGTTCCAAAACTGGCGGACACGGGACTCTATCTGGCTTCTGAATCGACCTTTTGCCGGATATTGCGGGAAGAAAAACAGATCAATCATCGGGAAGCCTCCAAGCCTGCCAGTGTTTTCGCGACCAAAGGAACATGTGGCCACGGGCGTGTGCAAAGTTGTGTCGTGGGACATAACGTTTTTGAGGACATCGATCAGTGACCTTTTTTTCTACCTATACATGATCATGGACAGGGACAGCGGGCGACCGCTTGCCTATATCGATGAACTTAGAGATGTCAAATATTCCTGGAATCATGGGAACGTCTTCGAGGAGAGCGTATGCCAAAAACCGATACAGATATCCGTAGTGCACTGGTCGAGATCTCAAGAGAGCTGAACTTCATTGTTAACGAGTTGGTTGAAACCAACCAGAAGCTGCATGTCATCGTTTCAAACATGCCCAGGGAGGAGAAGGAAGAAAATCCCAAGGATGGACGTGTGTGAGACCTACCGGAATGTTGACCGGACTTGGTGCATCATCGGCAGCTGTGCCTAAAAAGGGAGTCGGATCCCAATGAGACCCTCCTGCTTCATTGGGATCCCTTGTACGTCACTTCGCAGTTGCCTTGACTCTGTCTTCCTGAGACATGGCTGCAAGCTGCTGTAATTTGGCAAGATTGAGGCCCAGTTTTTTTGCAACCTGAGAGCCGTAATCTGCGTCCGCTTTATAAAATAGGGCGCACTGTCGGAGCTGAATGCGCTTCTGGGCGTTTTTTAAATGCCCGGCTATGTTGCTGACGAGGTTCCTGCGGTCTCCAGGCTTCATGACCTTGCGGTACAGATCGCCAGCCTGAACGAAGTCAATGTCGCTCAGTTCGTAGGAGTGACGGGCTGCCATGCCTGCCACGTCAATCGGTGGGACGGCGACCTTCGGATCGGGATCAGGCCCGCCGAAGCTGTTCGGCCAATAATTCGGATCATTGCCGCCATTGCCGTCACACCGCATGGAACCGTCCCGCTGGTAGTTATTCATAGCACAGGCTTTCGGAGCGTTTACCGGAAGCAGCTCGTAGTTAGGCCCAAGCCGGTGCCGCTGGGTGTCGTGATAGCTGAAGAGCCTGCCCTGGAGCATTTTATCGGGAGAAGGGCCGATGCCCGGAACAAAGTTGGCGGGTGAGAACGCAGACTGCTCTACCTCGGCAAAGTAGTTATCCGGATTGCGGTTCAGAACCATGCGCCCGATCTCGATGGGGGGGAAATCCCCGTGCGGCCAGACCTTGGTTATGTCGAATGGATCGAATCGATAGCGTTTGGCCTCCTCCGGCGTCATTATCTGCATCTCAAGGCGCCAGGAAGGGTACTTCTTGTTCGCAATCGCTTCGTATAGATCCCTGGTGGCGCAATCGGGATCAATGCCCCGCATTTTGTCCGCTTCGGGGCCGGTGAAGTTGTCGATCGCCTGGTTCGTCTTGAAGTGATATTGCACCCAATAGTAATCCCCTTTTCGGGTGTACCACATGTAGGTGTGGCTGCTGTAGCCGTTCATGTTCCGATAGGTCCTGGGAGTGCCGCGGTCTGAAAAAAGAATGGTGACCTGGTGGATGGATTCAGGGGTCAACGAGAGGAAATCCCAGAACATGTCCGCATCCTTAAGGTTGCTTCCGGGGTGCCTTTTCTGGGTGTGAATGAAATCGGGGAATTTCATGGTATCCCGAATGAAGAAGACGGGTGTGTTATTGCCGACCAAATCGTAATTGCCTTCTTCGGTGTAGAATTTCACTGCGAATCCCCTCGGGTCGCGCTCCGAATCCGCAGAGCCTTTTTCTCCCCCGACGGTGGAAAATCGGGCGAAAACATCCGTTTTCTTTCCGACCCTGCTCAGGAATTTGGCACAGGTGTATTTTGAGACATCCTTCGTCACTTCAAAATATCCATATGCCCCCGCTCCTTTTGCATGGACGACCCTCTCGGGAATCCTTTCACGATCAAAATGGGCCAGCTTTTCGGTTAAATGTACGTCCTGGATGAGGATCGGGCCCTTGAGTCCCGCAGTCATTGAATTCAGGTCATTGTCCACCGGACAACCGGAACCCATGGTCAAGCTCCTATTGTTCTTTGCCATCGCTACCTCCTTGTTGGAGTGAATGTATTCGAGCGGTTGACATTTTTTTTGTGGCATGGAAGGCATACGCCGTGTATTTCTACCCGCGAGCTTTCGGGTTTCCCCCACTCCCGGATAGAGTCAGGCCCCTGCAGCCGATCGAACTCTTCGCAGTAGAAATCCTTTGTCGCACCGCAATGCAAGCACACAAAGTGATGATGCGATTCCGTGTTCGCATCAAACCTCGCTCGCTTCCGGAAAGTCCCGAGGGTCGTTAAAAGCCGCAGTTCCGTAAACAGCCATAAATTCCTATACACGGTATCCAGCGAAACAGTGGGTATTTTCCTGCGGACCTTCCTGTATGTCGTATCGGCGTCTGGATGATCGCCGGATGAAGCCACCTCCCGAAAGATCTCAATACGTTGGTGAGTGATTTTGATCCCCGACCGGACGAGTGTTTGCCTGAAAAGGCTCATCCTCCGTTCCAGCTCTCCCTTTGGGATTTTCATAAGGAGTCCCTTGTAATTAGGAATAATTATTAACTGAAACAGATCCATTTGTCCACAATTTATTCGTTCCCGGACCCGTCGCAGATGTGCCGTGTCGATCTCATGGAGCAGGACAGCACTACGAACACTGGGAAATGTACTATGGATTATCTTGCCGGAGAACGCCCGCATCCGTGTAGGGAAAGAGAAGGGGCGCACAAAGGAGTCTGTGGATCGATCCGGCAAATCCAATAGCCGACCACCAGCCACGAAGCGGTCGAAGCCTGGTGCAGGGCTTGATTCCGGATCTTTAATCCGCCGACTCTTGGGCGTCGAAAATGCTGGAGCTTCCCGGCAGGAAATGACCTGGGCCGCATCCGCCAGGAGATCCTGAATGTCGCAAACGGTACTACAATGGAGGTGGTTTCGGCGATCAATGGGGCCACTCTGTTTCGTTTTCGGAGAATTTCTCCGGCTGCATGCTTTGACCCGGTTCGAGCGGGATTCCAAACCGTTTCTGCCTTGATTCCAAGCGGCCTGACCAGAATGGCACGCATCGAAAACGGCTGCCTCCGCCCTCATGCGTAGCGGCGTCAGCATAGGAAACCATCAACGGGCAAAGGCTCCCATTGTCCGGCATACATGGGAGAGTCCGTGGCGCCAATGCTATTGTTGCTTTTTGTTACGGCCAAATGGACCCTCGACGGGAGGCAATTGGGGAGGCGCGTGCTACCAGATTCCTGCCCACCCGCATGCAGTTGGCACGTCCCCTCGAAGGGCCGCTCATTGACAGGAGTTTTCGGACTTATTAGAATACAAAAATAACACTTGATTCAGTTGCGTTGAACCCGTCCGTTCAGTTTTTCGTGGACTCATACATTCCACATTTTCAAGAATATGGAATTTTTAAGGTGAAATAAGGGTAACAGAAAAGGATTCTTCCTCAGGAATCCGCCAATGCCTGAAAGGCATGAAGGACCTGAACGAATATATCATCGGCGGATTGTCTCCCCGACCAGGCAGGCTTCCTTTCGGGACCACGGGCAGCAGCGACGTCATTCTGCCGATACAATCCTCCTCCGAGAATTTTGGTATATTCCGACAGAAGCATTTTCGTGCGGTCCATGGAACCTCCCGGAAATAGGAAGAGTTCTCTGTATCTCATGATCGGACATGAACAGCTCTTAACAGGCGGTGCGCCATGCCTGTCCATGAGAAATCCAATCGATGGAAACCGGGACCGCTGATTCAGAGTCATAAGTTGCGCCTTCGACAGAAAGAATTAGAAGACGCCCTGCGATCCAATCGTGGTAACGAAATACAATCCGATCTTGCCCCCCGCAATCGCATTAGACCTGAGGGTTCCCTTGGTGGCGCCAGATTCGTCTGCAGGATCATCGTGGAAACCATCACCGAGGCGGCTGTTGCGGTATCACCCGACGGCACGATTCTTTTAAGCAATGCACGGTTTGGCGATCTTGTCGGAGAGCGTCCGGAATCCATTGCCGGCCGGCGTTTTCAGGACTATGTGAGCCCGAATCACGGGGAGGAGGCCGACAAGCTGCATGTCCTGACGCACGGTGTTTCAGCCTATCGGCTGCTGAACATTGCCGGAGCAAATCGAAAGACAATTCCAGTTCAGGTTTCCGCCGGGATTTTGGAGTATCCGGAGGGAGCTGCAGTGTACCTGGTGATATCGCACCATGCGGCTCTGCAGGATTCGATGCGGCATCTTCATTGCCTGGAGGATCCTGGCGCCGGTTCGTTCCAGGAGTGCGCACAGTTAGCCGCGATTCTGAAGCCAATGCCTGCAGGTGTGATTGTTGCAGAAGCTCCCACGGGAAGAATCCTGGTTCAGAACGAACAGGTCGCCCGTATATGGCAGGAACAAAACATAGCGGCAAGCAGCCTCAAAGAATATGGTGGCTATGAGGGGTTCCATCCGGACGGGCGGCGCTATGATCTGGAAGAATGGCCCCTTGTCCGATCCATTCAACAAGGTGAACATGTTCTGCAGGAAGAAATAAGGATTCTCAGAAAGGACGGTTCCTGCGGCTGGATTTCTGTCAATTCCGCCCCTATTAAGGATGCCGATGGGAAGATAGCATTCGCAGTCGCTGCGTTTATAGACATAAGCCGGATGAAGAAGACTGAAGAGGAACTTTGCCGCCTGAGAGGCGAAATGGAGCAGCGTATCGAGGAACGAAAGGTTGAGGCCCGGAATCAGGCGGATCAGCTCCGGGCTTTGGCCGGTCAATTGAACCGGACGGAGCTGAACGAGCGTAAGCGCCTGGCCAAGGTTCTTCATGATCATGTGCAGCAGCTCATCATTGCCGCCCGACTGCAATTGGAGCGGATCCGTCAGAATCCCGATGCGGCGTCCGAACAGATGCAGAAAGCGGTGGTATCGATCAATGCGGTGTTGAATGAGGCAATCGAAGCCTCGCGTTCTCTTGCTTCGGATCTCTTCCCCCCCGTGCTCCATCAAATCGGCCTGATTGCCGCGCTGAAGTGGCTGGCCGAACGCATGCAGGCGAAACGGAGTTTTGAAATTGTCCTGGATCTGAACGCCGATGCCGAGCCTACGAGCGAACAGACGCGGTATATGCTCTATGAATGTGCGCGAGAGCTTCTAATGAACGCGATCAAGCACGCTGAAGTGCCGAAGGCATATGTTCAACTTAGCCGGGCTGCCATGGGTGAAATACGACTAGTCGTCCGTGACGAGGGAAAGGGATTTGATTCGGATTCCATCTTTGAGAGAAAGCCCGGTGATACGATGTTTGGTTTGTTTGGGATACGGGAGCGATTGGAGTTTTGCGGGGGCCGGATGGAAATACGGACTGCACACGGGGCAGGGGCCATGATTTCAATTGTCGTTGCCGACGGGGAGACAGGTATACCTCCGGTATCTCCACAGGGAGTATGAATCCATTCTGGGTATTCCGTGCCCCGGAGTCTGCGAGGTGCAGTGGATCTCCGCGTCATGATTTCGGACCGCTCCATGAAGGCCTGCATCCGCCCCGGGGCTGGCTTCTCACCCAATCATGGGAAACGGGATACCTCTCGAACGGATATCGACGGGCTCAACCCGTGCGGGCGGACAGAGGCAGCTGGTTCCGGATCTTGGCATGATGCAAAAGCGCACTTAATGGAAGCCGGTCGACTCAATGAAGCGGATATGCCTGGCCCGAGAAGCGGGAGACTGGTTCAGATGTTTCAAGCAACAGTATGTTCAGCTGTAGCGTATTCAATGGCCGGCTTTTCGGGAGAGTTCCCGACCCGGACATCTAAAAGCCTGCCCCCGGCAGCGGACCCAATGTTCCTGTGCCGGTGATACATTGCAATCATTGAATGCAGGTTGAAATTCCTGAAAGGGCGGTGATCCAATATGCAAACAATAATTTCCCGGAAAGAATTGGAAATGCTGATGCAGCAATTCGGCGAAATCTCCGTCTCTATTTACATGCCTGTAACCGAATTGGGGGCAGGGAGGCGCAAACACTCCATAGAATTCAAGAATTTGTTGCGTGAAGCGCAGGAATCACTACTGGAAATGAACCTGCGCCCCACGGAAATGCATGACTTTCTAAGGCCGGCTAGGGAACTCCTGGAAGACAGCGATTTCTGGCGTCGGCAAAGCGCGGGCGTCGCTGCTTTTGTCAATTCCAGCTGGTTCCGGACATATTCGTTGCCCTACACCTGTGAAACGGCGGTTGTTGTCGCGCACCGTTTTCATTTGAAACCAATGCTTCCCCTCATGGAGGATCGGGGATATCGATTGCTTGCTTTAAGCCAAAATGAGGTCCGACTGTTTGACTGTACGCCGTATTCCTTTAATGAAATCAAACCGAAAAATGTCCCCATGCGATTGGAAGACGCGCTGAAGCCTGACATCGCCGAAAAACAGCTGCAGTTTCACACGCAAACATCGGGTGCGACCGGCAGGGACAAGCGTTCGGCCATGTTTCACGGCCATGGTACGGGAACCGATGGAGTGAAAAGCGATATTCTGCGGTTTTTTCAGATGGTGTCCAAAGGGCTACAGAGTGTGCTGGAAGAAGAAGGGAAGCCCCTTCTTCTTGCCGGAGTGGAGTATCTGCATTCGATTTTCCGAACTGCAAACCAGTATTCCGGACTGCTCGATGCCGGTATTGCCGGGAATACTGAAAAAATGTCCGAGCAGCAGATTCACGAAGAGAGCTGGAGCATTATGCAGGCCTACTTCAGGGGAAAAAAACGGGAAGGATTCTCCCGTTTTGAAGAATTGAACGGCACGGGTCGCACCGGCAGCGATCTCAGAACAATCGTGTCTGCCGCTGTCGAGGGCCGGGTAGATACGCTGTTCGTTGCAGAAGGCGTCCATCAGTGGGGGTCCTTTGATGACGCATCACAATCGCTGGAACTGCACGAAAGGCGGAATTCGGGGGATGTCGACCTGTCGGATTTTGCAGCTGTTCAAACCTACCTTAAAAGTGGGGTCGTCTATTCAGTCAATCGGGACGAGATTGCAGGCATCCCGGACTGTTCGGCAATCTTCCGGTATTGACCCGGATTTTTCGGGGAGTATTCGACCGCGCATCTTTCTGCCGGGAAAGGGAGCGTTCCCCGTAACTCGATTCCGGAACGGCTTGGAAACAACCCGGATGCAAACGGTCTCAGCCTGCTTTTGTCGGGTTCCTACACGTATGTATGGCTGCACGGGCGCAGTTGACAGTGGTGGTGGTTCGGTTCCGGAATTATGCCTGCAGTCAGCCGCGTTGCAGGCGGAATCGCCGAATTGAAGAACGGTCGGGTTCCCCAACAATGACCTGGCCCTGGTGTTTGCCGCGCCTCTGCTCCATTCAGGTCTGTTGCGGCGGTGATTTGAAGGGCAGCCCTGTTTTTCACGATACGGGTTTCAAGAATCCAGGCATTCTTGATTCGACAGGCTTTGAAGGCACCGGCTTTGAGGGTATGGTTATCGATGGGGAAAGTCCTTGTCTATGGTCGATGATTCACCGACGGGAATACTAGTTCCACGGAGGTTATATTTTGCATAGGGAAGTGGAATACGAGGCAAAATTATCGGAGTTTCGGGGGAAAACCCGGGAACTCATCCGGCAACGTCAATGGGGTGCATTACGGGGGTATCTCACGGGCTGTCCCGCTCCAGACATCGCGGATCTCATGATGGACCTAGACAAATCCGAGAGGGTCCTTCTGTTCCGAATGCTCCCGCGACAGACGTCTGCTGAAGTATTTTCCTACCTCGAACCTTCCCATAAGGATGCACTGCTGAGGGACCTAACCGACGAAGAGTCCCGTCGCGTCCTGGGAGATCTCACGCCTGATGATCGGACGGATTTCCTTGAGGAGCTACCGGGACAGGCTGTCCAGCGGTCGCTCAACCTTCTGACCACCGAAGATTTAAGAGAAGCCCGCATTCTGCTTGGTTATCCCGAAGACAGCGTCGGGCGATTGATGACTCCGGACTATGTGGCGGTGCGTCCGGACTGGACGATTGGCCAGGCGCTCGAACACATACGGAACCGGGGTAGAGACAGTGAAACCATCAATGTCATATTTATAACGGATACGTCATGGAAGCTTCTGGACACAATCGAACTGAGACGCATCATTCTCGCCGAACCCGACATGCCCATCTCCGCAATGATGGATTATGCCTCTGTCAGTATCCCTGTGACTGCGGATCGTGAAGAGGCGGTTCAGATCATCCAGCATTACGATCTCATCGCCCTGCCGGTGGTTGATTCGGAAGGAATTCTGCTGGGCATCGTCACCGTGGATGATGTTCTTGATGTAGCCCAGGAGGAAACCACGGAGGACTTTCAGAAAACAGCAGCCGTTGAACCTTTAAAAACGAGCTACAGAGAATCCGGGATCTGGTCCTTGTATTCCAAGCGCATTGTCTGGCTCTGTGTCTTTCTGGGCATCAATCTGGCAACAGCCGGAATAATCGCTGCGTACGAGGAGGTGCTCCTCAACGCCATTACCCTGGCTATTTTCATACCGCTGCTCGGGGCCTGTGGCGGAAATACTGGAGCTCAATCCTCGACATTGATTGTGCGCGCCCTGGCCGTAGGGGATATTCGCATCAACCACTGCCTGTCCAATATCGGAAGGGAGCTTGTCGTCGGCTTCCTGCTGGGGCTCACCATGGGGATCGCCGGCTGGGTGTTGGGATATCTGACCGGAGGGTGGAATATTGCTGCAGTCATATTCAGCGCCATGTTGTGCATCGTGCTTGTTTCCAACATCATCGGCGCGGTCGTCCCGTTTGTTCTGTTGAAGCTTCATTTCGATCCGGCCGTTGCCAGCAGCCCCCTGATCACATCCATCGCGGATGTGGTCGGAATCTCTATTTATTTGTCGATTGCGGCAGCCCTGCTTTAGAAAAGACCACCCTTTTCGGGCGGGGAACCGCGATACCGGCAGTCGTGATCCAGGAAAGCTCAGAACAAAGATATCCAGAATAATCCGGAGCGGAGGGATCCACGACTGGGTGATTGGCCGGACAGAAATCCAGCCCGAGTATCAGTTCAGCGCGGTGGGACTGCAGTAGCGTATAGACTGTCCCGTCCGAAGAGATTCTGGGCCTATGCACTGCAGGATTATGGATGTTCGAGCGATCGTCGGCGGTTCTAAAACGCTTGGCCGATGCTGAAGAATAGCTTTCCCTGCGACTCTCCTGGTTCACGGTCCAGTTTGAAACCATAGTCGGCTCGAAGCAGAAAATAGGGTGTGCGCAGCCGCAGTCCGAAACCGGCGGAGGCGCGAACGTCAGTGGGATCGAAATCCGCGATCTTTGGATAGACGTTCCCGATATCCAGGAAACCGACGCCATCGACAATTTTAAAAATGGGGAACCTCAATTCGCTGTTGATTATAAAAAGGGCGTTACCTCCCATGGGGATTCCTTCAGGGCTTCTGGGCCCTACCTCGTTCTGATCAAATCCGCGAATGGTTGTCCCGCCCCCGGCGAAAAATTTGTCCGTTGTTAAGATGTGCTGTCCGTCAAGCCCACCGGCAATCCCGACGCGGAGTCCACCGGCAAAAACCAATCGACTACGGATATCTTGCGTCCATGGTACTTTTGTCGGCGCTGAAAGCGGGAGATAATGAAAATACTGGCCGAAGTATTTGTATGAGCGCAAATCCGAACCCAGGAAGGATGGCGCATATTCAAATGCCTGCGACGTGAACGATCCTTTCCAGGAATCGAGCAGTTTGTTGCGGGATTCCCGCGTCAAGGTTACTGTCAGCGGCGCGTTGTTCTGGATGGTCTTGATCGAGGGGGCGACGGTTCGGTCCTCCAGTTCCTTATGCTCGAAACGATAACCGTAGTTCAGGATGAATTTGTTTTTGAACTGGACTTCCTGCTGCAGAGTGAATCCGATGGTGTCCGTAGAGAAACCGATATCGGAATGGTCTTCTCCACCGACGAACTCCTTTCTGAGATATCCGGTCAAATCGGTGTTCATGGGGAACCGGCGCAGCGTGGGTTGGCTGAAATATCCACGGACTTCCTTGATGTCGGAATCGTAACGGACACGGGTCCCGATCAGCCGGGCGGAACCCAAAGAATTGCGGTTGGAAAAATCCGCAATACCTCCGGCTCCACGTTCGGTGTCGTAAAAACCGCTGTACGTTAAGTGGAATGGGGGAAACTCTTTTACGGTGACCTTCAGCTGGACGGGACGCCTGTCCGCCTCGGAAGGCAACTGCGGCCCGCTGAACGGATTGGATTGAATATCCACAAACGTGTATGCGCGGGTGTCGTAAAGATGGCTTCGGGATTTGTTGGTTTCCCGGTAATCGAGGATGTCCCCCTGTTCGAGCGTCATTTGCGATCGGATCATGGACTCGGTGGTTTTCCGGCTGCCTTCAATTATGATTTCTTCCACAAACTGCCGGTTGTTTTCCGATACCTGAAAGAGGATATCCAAGGTGCCGTCTTCGTCTTCGGACCTTCTTAACGCGTAATCGAGAAGCACATTGTTGTATCCATGAGTCCAATACAGTTTTTCTATCCAATCCACGGCTGTCCGAAGAGTTTCCGGATTATATATTTCCCCTGCCGCGAGGGGGATTTCCCTGATGATTTGCGCATCTGTCAGTACGGTGTTCCCTTCAAAGGTAATATTCCGGATGCTGAAGCGGGGGCCCTCGTGAATGGGGATGACGATTTTCCCGGTTCCCGTTCCCGGGTGTACTACGTACTGCGGGTTCTGAATATTGGCGCTGAGGTATCCGTGCTGGTAGTAATATCTCCTCAGGAATTCGATGACTGCTTCCGGGTGTGAATGGATTTCCCGAAGCAAATTTTCATTCTCCAGGATTTTCCTCAATTGGTAGGGGGGAAATCCAAAAGCACCGGCAAACTCCATCTCCACGTCAGGGAATTGGGCGCCCACATCGATTGAAAAGGTGACCGTTTTGGTCCCCGGTGAAGGGGACAGGACGGAGGTATCCGTTTTGGCTTGAAGATACCCTCGGCCTGCGAGGGAAGCGCGAAGTTCCCGTTCCGCCTGCTGGATACGCTGCGCATCGAAAAAGCCTTTAGCCCAGGCAGATGTAACCCGTTGTTTCGTGTCCCCCGGGGGTGTCCATCCACTGTACTGAATCTCCACCACGGGACCGGCTTCAATGACTACCGAAAGATTGACGTTCTGGTCGTCTTCGGTCTTTTCAAGCTGAATTTGATTTTCCAAATTGCCCTGAGCTCCGAAATAGTCGCGAAGCCGTTCCAGCCCCTTTTGAATCTTGAAGAAATCATAGGTGTCTCCGGGCACGACCCCTAGCTTGTCGAGGAGTTGTGCCTGCGGAAGAACCGTGTCACCGGAGAATTCTATTAATTGGAGTTTCTTTTTCTGTATACCGCCAGTGGTCTCTTCTCGAGGGCTGCCAAAACGGATATCCTGCCCCAATACAAAACGATAGCTGTTGTCGTTCTGCCGGGTCATTTCCGCCTGAAAGTTGCGGGTGATGTCGTACTTGACCGTTATGATGCGGTCGCTGGCATCCACCAGGTTCATCGAATATATGAGAAACAGGCTGTTGGTTATATCGTCGCCGACGGTCAGACGTGCCCCGGGATTCGCTTCGGGACTGATGAGGCTGGGATCAATCCGAACCAGGGACAATCCCACCGCGTCCTCGGCGCTTTTGGATAGGAATTGGGCCATCTGTCCAGATAGGTAGGATTCTACCTGTTCCCTGGCAATGTTCAAGCCGGAGCCCTGAAGGTTTTGAAGCTCACGCCCGGTCAGCAGCAGAGCGATGATGTCCGGTTGTGACAGTGTGGGATCGGATGAGAGGTTCGCTTTGAGATCATCGGGAGTACCGGACAGTTTCAGGGAGATGTCGTATCCGGCAACCTGCGTGCTTGCCAGAATATCGAGGCTGGGCTCAATTCTGGTCTCGTTGATAAAGGAAATAACGCCTCTCTCGACAAGGTAGGTCCTTTCATGAAAACGAATCTGGCCGCCCTCTTGCAGGTTCACCCTGCCGACAAGGCCGGTGCGATAGTAACTTCCAGTCAACCGCATATCGCCGTTGGCAACCAGTTCCGCGAGGTTCGTATCAATGATGATCCCATTCGGAGTTTCCAGTTTCAGATTAAAACGCAGACGGGAGAGAAAAGGGGTTTCCTCTTCAGAAAACTGGATGCTTTTATCCGATTGCAGCCGGTCAAGCAGTTCCTGCACCAGGTCCAGCTGCTTGCGATACATCCCCTCCAATAGGCGGATACTACCGCCCAGTACCATGAAATCTTCCTCGGACCGCAGGGTAAAATCGCCGGATACCCGGGCGCGGAACCCGTCAGGGTAATTCAAAAATGCATCCTCTATCGACGCGTCGATTTTCGCATCAAGAAATCCCGAGGAACCGAATTGTGTCGTGCCTGAAATCTTCATTTCGCCACCGTTCAGATTCCCGGTACATTTTTCGATATTCAGGGATTGCTCATCGATGGAGAGCCGCATTTCTAGCTCAGTGACCGAAAGGGAAGGTGTCTGCAGGGTAACTCCGCCTTCTTTCAGTTCGAAGAATCCCGATACTTCCGGATCCGACAAGGTCCCGTGAAGATCCATTTCAATACGGCTGTCTCCTTCGGCTTTAAAATCCCTGGACAACAGAGTGGCGATCCCGATGTTGATATTTCCGTCGACGTCGATGTCCAGGTTTTGGTCCCCTTGGAGTTCCAGGCTGCCCGCAGCATGGATCCGGGTTGTCGGTGCCGAGAGAAGAAAATGGTCGATGACCAGTTTCCCGTTCATCATTGAAAGACGGATGGGCTCCTCCTGCCGGAGACCGTACTCTGAGGACTGCACGAGGAACTGATCGAAGGTCAACTGCGCCTGCATCGCTTCGAGATTGCTCAAGTCTCGCGTTTCACCTTCAAGATGAAATCCGACGGTTCCAGTAACCGCGCCGTTGATGGTATGAATGAAATCTTCAACCCTCAGGTCTTCGACAACGGCCGTGAACCACGCGGGGGATTGGGGCACACCGGTAGTCGTCGGGAACCCGGCGGATACCACGTGCAGGGGTATGGCACCCGTCATGTTGATCGCGGCTGACCCAAGACGTGCGTTCATGGAACGGAGTTCTATGGCATCGCGGTTGCAGAAGATCTCCAGCCCGATGCTTTCCAGGCTGGTTTTCAGGGCCGGGTGATTGAACCTTCCCTCTGCCAGGGTCAACCGAAGATCCGGGTCCATCTGCAGGAGACTGTCCCCTAGCGAGCCGTCCAGGACAAGGATGCCTTCTGCCGTGATTGTATCCAGCCCCAACAGGGGTGCGAGTTCAGAAAGATCGACCTGGCCCTCGATTTCCAGGGCATCGGGAGATGGTTGGGATTCGATGGGCAGCGATCCCTGTATTGAAAGGTTTGAATTGCCGGCGACGAGGTTCATGGAACGGACGTTCAGGAGACGGTTCTTGTAGTAGAGATCTACCGGGCCCTGATTGAAAAATTTCTGGTGCCGTATGCTTGTCTGCAGATCCACGGCATGCAATAGGGCCTCGCCTTCTTCCCATCCCACAAGGTTCCCGGACCACAGAAACGTGGCTGCAACATGCCCGTTCAGGGGTTCGTCATCCAATATTCGGATGCCCGATTGGGATACGTCGGCGTCGATTTCGGCTTCGATTCGGGCCGGGTATGGATTTCCCGTACCAATGCCGGCTTTCCCGACCAGGGCATAGCGGGGAACTCGGACAAGAATATCTGCATGTTCTTGGCCCAACTGCGCCTCTAGCCCGATTTCCCCGATTTCCCGGCCATCCACATGAAAGCCGTTCAGGTCCAGATTCGCATGAACGGAGGGCATGTCCAGGGATCCCGAGCCGGATGCTGAGCCTCCCAGCTCTCCCCGCATTGCCGGAAGGACCGGAAGGTCTGTCGCCGCAAAGTTGAATCGGAGGCCGGATGCGTCTGCCTGGAAAGCATAGGCACCGGTATCCATGGCAAACGTTCCTTTTATATCCAGCCGACCGTATTCCCGGTCCTGCAAGGTCTGAACCAGCGCTAAATGTGCCAGGTTGATCTGATCGCCGGCCATGTCCGCCTGCAGATCGATTCCGCCCAGATTCTGGCCGAAGGCTTTCAGCCCGGATGCCGATACATGCGTTGAAATATCGATATCCTCGGTGGTGCCCCCGACCTCAACCTTCAAACTGTAGTCCCCTTCGATCGGCCAGCTTTTTCCCAAACCGGCAACAACGGCCTCGATAGATCCGCCATCGACCCGGGCGGCAAGGTTCAGCTGGTTGCTTTTTTCTCCGAATCCGATCTCACCGTCAGCGGCCACAAACTGGTTGTGCCAGACGGCTTTGACATTGCTGAACGTGATTATTTCCGGGGAATAAACTACCTCTGCATCCAGGTTCACCTGGCTGAGGTTTCCTATGTGAATGTCCCTCCCGTCCGCCTTTCCAGCCAGACGGAGCGCTTGGAGCGTGCCGCCCAATTCCGCGTTGAAAGTCAATGGACCATCGATCAATGTGCCTACCAGTGTTCCGGGACTTGAATCTAAAAATGCTTCCAGGGAACCGATAACGCCTCCCAAGCTGTCGGTTTCCGCTTTAATCCTCCCCCTCAATGCTTTCCAGGCGATTATGGAAACATTTCCCTTGATCTCTAGATCCATGCATTTTCCGCTGACAATCTCGGCATCGACGTTGCCTTCACGCATTCCAGCCTGAATCAATGCCGATATCGGAATGGACTTCGGTGCGAGCCTGGAGGGGGCGGCTGTTAGCTTCAAATTCGCCTGAGCCTCGGCCTGCCCGAAATTCATTCCGTGCCACCGCGCCTTTATTGTTCCATCGACCCGACTAGCAATGCGAACCGGCAGCAGATGTCGGGTTATATTTTCGAGGTCGATCGAACGGAATTGAGCGGAGATCGAACTCGCTCCATGCTCCTTGGAAAGGGCAATCTCCGCCTGTCCGGAGATGCTTCCCTGAGGGGACACAATCTCCAGGGAATCGATGCGGATGCGTTTCGTTTTCTCTTCCCATGCAGCGGAGGCCGATAGGTCCACATCATCAATGCCTTTGTAAAGGATATTTGTGCCGGAAATATGAGCCGACGCTGTCGTTTGGGCAGCCTTGCCGGATACCGTTGCCGAGATTCTGAGCACCCCGCTTGCCGATTGCGACAGCCCGAGGAACCCTAGCAGCTTTCCCACATCCAGATCGGCTGTTATGGAGGACTCGACTGCGGGGTTTTCGAAACCTTCCATCGTAGCGTCGGCTTTGAGCCGGGATTCGCCGAATTCAAGTTTCAATTCCTGCAGCTTCAGTTTCCCGGGGTACAATTCCAGCCCGAGATGGAGACGGTCGATTGGAAGGATGTGGTTTTTCAGTTCCGCTTGTCCGGATTCAACAGTCTGGAAATGCAGGGACTGGACCCATTCAGACGGATCCCCCTTTATATCCAGAGCCCAGATCGGTAGTTCGATCCCGAGGCCTTGGGCTCCGTTCGTATAGTGGAAAGACCCATGCCGAACCGTTAGATGTTTGATGAATATGGGAATGGATAGGCCGGAGAACCTGTTCTCGTCGGTCTTGTTGTCTCCGGGAGGTATGGTCGGCAGATTTCCACTACCTTGGGAATCGTCAATGATCCGGATTCTTAGGTTTTCAAAGCCTACACTGTCGAGAATCGGTTTTTCCCTTAAAAGGCTGAAGGGACTCAGCTTCACCCTTACGGAATCGGCTTTCACGAATGGGGTCGGATCCCCGGGATAGGCGGAGCGCAGCTCGATTTCATCCAGTTCCGCCGACAGGAAGAGCAGGTTATAGCGAAGAGAATTTGCTCTCAGGTCAATACCGGCGCTTGATCTGAGGAAAACGCTCAATTTCCCCAGTGTATATTTGCGAAATGGCGGTGTGTGGACTGCCGCCAAAACGAGGATGAGAAACGAAAGGATGTATAGGCCGATCCGTAATAATTTTAAAGATGGCTTCATCGATTCCGTGCGGTCCTTCCGCCCGAGTTATGTTCCGGATGGTGCCGGTGTTGCCATGCATCCAATGCCGCAGAATGTCCATCGTTGCCCGGTAGCGTCTTCATCGGGCAATCCTGTTGAGGGTTTTGCCGGATCCCATTGGCCTGCTTAAAAATGAAAAACTGCAACGAAGGCATTGGAGTAGCTGCTTCAGGGCAAATCATAATGAGAGATTGCGTTGCATGAAACCTGTCTGACCCATGAAATTCGGTCTGGGTCAATTATAACACGTGCTGAAGTACCTATGCGCCATTTTGGGAGAGTGTTTCTCGGTTGGCCGTCGGCGATATGTCTGCGGGTTTCTATGCAAACGGGCATCGGGAAAAGCAACCGCAGATGGTGTAGCTACCAGATTTCCGTACCTCATCGTCATGGGAGCATCGCAGGTGTGGGCGACTGCATGCAACGGCCATGAAATGGATTGCTCAGGACAGGCGGATGCGCCAAACAACTGCGTTAGAAAGACTTTGCAGGGCGGGGCCAGAATTATTGTTCATGGAAATGTCGCCGGCCTGCTTTCTGTCTCGGGCGATATCCATCCCGGCCTACAGACAGAAGATTTCAGGAACGGGTGTGTATTATAGACTGTGGCGGCAGGTGCCCATTATGTGGCCTGAAGGGGCAACCGATTTGGTCTGCCATGTACGGGGATTTTGTAATAATGACTTCTGAGAGGTGCGCTGGATGTCTTTGTTGGTTGTGGCCTGCCAGACCTCCACCACGGTATGCTGGGCTCTGGAACGAGAAGTACCGAAGCCGTGAGATCAAATTGCATGACCCGGTGCACGACATGCCCCGCCGAACAGGGAGGCCGGCGTAGCCGTCAGGGGTTTTAGTGGAGGCGTCTGCTGTTGCTCGATGTACGGGAGCACGATGGATATCGGTGCGCCGCCACACAGGATCGGGCGGCAGAGGAAGGCGGCCACAGTGCGCCCTGCAGCAGCGTTTCCGGGTGTCCGGGCGCTCTTTGTGCAGGCGTCGGCTGGAGACGCCCTCAATGCTGTTCACGAGGATGGAGATAGCTGCCTTGGGCGGATACTTGATCGCGGCAGAGGTGCCTGGTCGTCCTCGCCGTCCTGCCCGATCGGTTGCGCCCCGAAGCCGGCCGAGACCTTGCCGGCGATGGCGCAGAGCCGTGCGTGGGCATTGCCGTCGAAAACTCTGCGGCGATCTTTCGCAACAAAGACCGAATGGACGTTCATCTTAAAACACAGCTCCAAGAGTATAATGGAGCTATGCGACGACTTCAGGCCATCAAATACGAACGGATGCCAAACGGGCGGCACGAGGCGGCTTTGCGCAAGGCATGGCAAGCCACGAGCTGCAAGACTAGGTTCAGCGCCAACCGGAAGAAAGCGAAAATTCGTGTCCGGCGCATCCACGCCCGTATCGGCAAAGCCTGCCACGACTTTCTGCGCAAGACCGCAACCGCGATCAGCCCGAACTACGCGATGGTGTGTATCGGGGACCTGCAGGTGCGGACTATGGCCAGGCCGGCGGCAGGTACGGTCGAACAACCGGGCAAGAAAGTCCCGGCCAGGTCTGACCTCTACAAGTTTATCCTCGGCCAGAGCTGGTTTGAGTTCCGCCGCAAACTGGATTACTCGCTTACGTGCCATGGCGGGTATCTCGTCGCCGCGGCGCCCGAGAACACGAGCTGGACATGCCCGTTGTGCAGCCACGTGTCGGCCGGCAACCGGCGGACGCAAGCCCGGTTCGAGTACATGGGATGTGGTTTCGGGGAAAACGCCGATCTGGTCGGCGCGATCAACATTCTCGGAGCGGGACACGCCCGTTGCGCCTGTCGAGTGCGCGATGCAGTAGGGTCGCCGGCAGCTGGGACCCATCGAACCAGCTTATCCCGGCTTGATGCCGGGATGAGCGCCGTAGGAATTTTTCGAATGTAGACGGGGGAGGATGTCAAGGCTTCGCTTCTCCTCTACTTCCTCGTGGAGGCAGAACAAAGTCTGGGCGCGAGACAGGCTCGGCACTGGTTCATTTGTTTCCAGCATGCCGGAACTTTGAAGCGAGGGAACAGAAAGGGAACCATGTTCGGAAAACCGATTAAATTGTTTAAATTACTTGGCTTTCAGGTTAAGGTCGACCTGAGCTGGCTCATTTTGGCCGTACTGGTGACATGGAGCTTGGCCCGGGGTTATTTCCCGTTTCGTTATGGAAATCTCGATGCGCACACCTACTGGGTTATGGGATTTCTCGGAGCCGCTGGTCTGTTCCTTTCAATTGTTCTGCATGAGCTGGGGCATTCGCTTGTTTCCCGGAAACAAGGCGTTCCTATAAAAGGGATCACACTGTTCATTTTCGGTGGCGTTGCGGAAATGAGCGACGAACCGACCGACGCACGTTCGGAATTCCGGATGGCCATCATTGGCCCTATCGTCAGTCTGGTGCTGGGGGCGGCATGTTACCTGACCTACCTGGCCGGGGAACAATTGCAGTGGCCGACGGCCTTATCCGGTGTTTTCCAGTACCTCGGATTCATAAATATCATGCTGGCAGTGTTCAATATGCTCCCGGCCTTTCCCCTGGATGGCGGCCGGGTACTGCGCTCGTATTTATGGCATCGAAAAGGAAATCTGAAGAAAGCAACGGCATCCACATCGAAAATCGGTGCAGGTTTTGGCATGTTCCTGATTATTCTGGGCGTCGTCAGTGTCCTGTTCGGCTCCTTCATCAGCGGCATGTGGTGGTTTCTTATTGGCATGTTTCTCAGAAACGCGGCAAAATCTTCCTATGTCCAGCTCGAGATACGGGAAGCTTTAAAGGGGGAACCCATTGAACGTTTTATGAGTCGAAATCTCATTACGGTTCCGGCGGATATTTCGATCGATGACATGGTGCACGATTATGTCTACCGATATCACTTCCACATGTTTCCGGTAGTGCGGGATTCCAGGGTGCTGGGTTGCATTAGCACAAATGAAGTGAAGAAGATCACTCGGGAGGAATGGGCGCAGCATTCGGTTCAGGAGATGCTTGTTCCATGCAGCGGCAATAATACTGTTGCGCCCACAACTGATGCCCTGGACGTGCTGGCCACGCTGCAACGCACAGGAAGCAGTCGACTTCTTGTTATGGATGGGGATCGGCTGGCGGGGGTTGTTTCTCTGAAAGATCTCCTGCAGTTTCTTTCACTTAAGCTTGACCTCGAAGGGACGGAAGGAAAAGACGTTCTATCGGACCGGCGGTTTGTATCTTCAGACGAGTAGTTGTATTTCCAGGGATCATTCCATTTTGCGAATCCGTGGCGGAAAAACTCTGCAAGCGTCATGGGCTGTCGCCGAGCGTTTCTGTCCCCAACTGGCTTCCGCCGGGAATGGCCCAAGAGTTGACGGGCATAGCAGGCTCAGGACTCTTCTGATTCTGATAGAATCGGTAAGTTTGTTCGAGACGTTCGGGATATTGTCCGCGAGCTGGTTCCGTGCTGGTGCAGTTTTTGTAGCATAGGAATAGGATAGGGACATGAAGAGCTTACTGTGTTTCGGGGCCCATGCCGACGATATAGAATTCGGATGCATGGGGACGGTAATACAACATCTAAAAAAAGGCTGGCACGTACGTTTCGTGATACTCACAAACGGCGAAAACGGTTTTAAACTCGGCCAGGCGACCCCTGAGGAGCGTGTGCAGATCCGCAAGGCGGAGCAGATGGAAGTCGCCCGAAGGCTCGGACTGGATTCCGTGCTATTCCTGGACTACAGGGACGGCTTTCTGGAATACACCGAAGAACTCAGGTGCCGCATTGTTGAAATCTTGAAACGCTATCGTCCGCAAAGGGTGTTTTCCTTCGATCCGGCAAACCGGGAATACGACAATCTCAATCTCTTCCACCGTGATCACCGCATTGCGGCTGAAGCTGTTTTTGATGCCTGTTTTGCGGCGAAGAATCTTTGGATGTATCCGGGCGAGGCGCATCGTATTGAAGAAATCTACTTTTTTGGGAGCCAAAAACCCGATCACTTCGTCGATATCGGGGATGTGATTGAAGCCAAAATAGAACTTCTGGCCTGCCACAAGTCGCAGTTTACAGATTTCAACCGAGTGGCGAAGTTTGTGCGCGGGAAAATGTCGCAGTCGCATCAAGATTATGAATACGCCGAAAGCTTCCGGGTTCTTCGCATCGAGCAGATCACCTGAACCCTTTCTTCCTGCATAGAAAGAGTGAAGGAATCTCCTGGAGAGCCGGATCGGATTGGAGAGGCGTGCCTTGAATGCTGCCCCATGCAGGATCCTTTGTGCTGCCAGTAGGGGTCAAAAAAACCTCGGCGCATCCAAAAGGGGATGAATGTATCCGTTGCTGGAGTTGCATGGAATTCCGGTTGAATATCCCCATTTTATTCTTAGTTTCATAATAGACTGGAACGGGATATACCGCGTGCCGCTAGCGTCAACAGGCGTGAATATGAAGATGCTTTTACAGGGTGCCACGCCTATCTGCCTTAAAGTTTAAATGACCCCTGTAGTGTACTCCCCAGTGGCTCATGGCAGTCTTTTCGGCGTTCAGAATCCGACCGTTATCGACTTCCTTCTTCTCTGATACCAGAAATACTCAAAAATCTGGGCAGATTGTGTCCCGGGATCTTTCCCCTATCCGATACGATGCACATCCCACGTTCTGAGTAATCTGGGCCTCGATCCACAAGCCTCTGAGGGCAATAGGAAGTGAAGCAGAATCGATGGAGGTCTACTCCGGTACGAGGAAGCTTTCAACGAAGGAACCACGGACGGTTCAGCCGCTGTTGCTATTGATGCCGGACGGGAAATAAGTAACTACTCCGCCGCAAGCAACGGAGTATCAAAAGCTATCTCCAACTCTCATCGCCCCGAGGGGGGGGATTACACCCGAAAAGCGATTAAAAAGTGTAACCGATAGTGAACTTGACGTCCGGACTGTCGATGGTTCCGACTTTAAATTCTCCCATCAGACCGTTTTCATGTTCTATGCCCAGAAGGATATTAAATCCACCTGTAGCGTCGGTGTTCCCTCCGTGCTGCGGATGATCATTACTGTATCGATATATGTTCAGGGCCGGTCCTGCGCCAACATAGAATGCAAATTCATTGTTGGGCACTGGGATGCTATAGGCGAATTCTAGATTAAAGGCGGTGGTGAACATTTTATCGCCTATTCCGAATTCCAGGTTCGGACGGAAGGAGAGATTCTGCACGAGGGGATCGGAAATAATATGCCCTCCGATGTGGAACTGGTCGGGATCGAGAGTTGCTCCCATGCGGACCCCGTATTTCGCCTGGGCCATGGCGCTCACTGCCGGGATACATAGTACCAACCCAAGCACGAGGCCCCATTTTTTTAAAGAGGAGAAAGTTTTCGGCATGATCGGCTTGTTCCTTTCCTGCTGAAATGTATCAGTCTCAGCTGTTGTCTCCGAAATGCTAAACAGATGTTAGACCAGTTTTCAATGTCGAAAAATCCCGCCCCTTGGGGGATCGGGTCGCTACTCATATTATAATTGAATGAACGTTTGTTGGCTATAGATTTTAAAACCGGCGGCTGCAATGCAGACACTGTGCGCCGTCCGCCGCCTCCGTGGCTTAGATTTTGGGCCGGGGCCGGGGATTTTCCGGGTATCAAATTGCTCCAATAAGAAACGCATTTTGAGGAAGACCCAATTTTTATGACATTCGTGGGGGTGTCCATAACATATGGTGGTTGGAGAAAGCAAACGGATGCCTTGGTGCAAATAACGAGAAGGCCTGATCATAAATGGCACAGTTATGGAAATCCATAAAGAGTGTGGATGTCGGGTCAGCGACGGCTCCGCGAATGCAGAATCTGCCCGGAGTGTCCCCGTGGCCCATATCAGAACATTCCTGGGACCGGTTCTTCGCCGGGACGCAGGATCTGTTCTTTCTCAAGCAGCTGTTTCCCGATCGAATCGTGTCCCGGATCGAGTTCACAGACGTCGCGGTCGATGGATGTTATCCTCGATCCTATAGACTATGATCTTTACTTCTCTGCGCAATCAGATCAAAATGTATCTGTCCTATACGTCCTATGCTGGAAGGGCATGCCGTCGATCGAAGAAGCATGCAACCGTAATGTGCAGTGAACATCGTCTTCATTGCCTCCGGATTGCAGACGAGTGAAAGTTTCCGTGTTAGGCACATTGGCTGTATGCCCACCAACCAGAAACTGGATTCCATGGAATATCCTGTCGAGGATGTGGATCCGCGGATGCGTCCGGCGGCTTCAGGGAGGCGCGGAACTCCCCGATGTGGCATTATGTGCCGCAGAGAATCTGCACTACCTGTCCCCATAGTTCTCGAGGATGCTGACGAGGGATATTGGATCGATCCTGCTGATGCGCAGGCGTACGGTCCAATGAAGATGCGGGCCGGTTACGCGTCCCGTGGCGCCTACTTTGCCGACGATGCTGCCCTTTTCGACACTGTCTCCTTCCTTGACCATGATTTCCGACATATGCGCGAGATAGGAATACATCCCCATCCCATGGTCCAGGATCACCGTTTTCCCCGAGTAGTAAAGGTCGGAGGTCAACACGACACGCCCGGAGTTTGGCGCACGGATCGGTGTGCCAACTGGTCCACGGAAATCAGTGCCGGAATGTGCGCTACGCGGCTGGTTGTTGAATATACTACGTTTCCCGAATTCACTGATCACTTCTCCGGGTACGGGCAGATTGAAAGGGCCTTTCCATAATCGTGTCGATGAGGTTGTGGTAAAAATTGATTCGACCAGTTCCTGTTCCTTGCGAATCCTGGCCAGGACTTCAGCAGGTGGCGATACATATTTGGGGTCTATCGTAAGCTTACGGGTGGGGAATTCCTTGGGTAGGATATCCAGGACATCCCCGGCCGTAACCCTCTGGCCTTTTAGATCAACTCCTACCAGTTCTATGCGGTACTGTCCCGGCGGTACATCCCGATCAAGTCCCACGAGGCAGTTCCATTGAAGGCCGTTATCGACGGTGAATGCGGGGAAATTTCTCTCGAAAGCTTTTATATGCAGCCGTTCCAGAGTCAGGGAGCTATGAATATCGTACAGAACGGCTTCTCCTGGCTGGACGGACCTCCCCACATGGCTGAAACGCAGGGCGCTGTCTCGCGCCGTCATTGTTAAGCCTGAAGATAGAATTATCGTAAATAATAAGGGGCTCAGGAGATACCAACGAAAAGGCTTCAGGATCAGGGGTGAGGAATCTGTTTGTGTTCTATCCATGGGCATCATTGTAGCCCAATAAAGCCGGCCAGCAAAACATTGCCGACATTTTGAAGGTTTATGTGTGCCTTTTCGCTCTAGGAGCGCTATATTGTTTGCAAGGAGGGCAATATGGAGAGACTCGGATTCAGGAGCATTATATCAATCGGCGTGTTGGTGTGTCTGATCACTGCGCTTCCCCAACTTTTCGCGCAGGCTGGTGAGGGCATTGAACTGGTTCATTCTTATAGGTTTGCGGAGGCAGCATCCAAACTGCAGGAGGCTGTCAAAAACGATCCGGAAAATATGACAGCGCGTTATTACCTGGCGGTTGCACTTCTGCATCAGGAAAAATATTCGGAGGCCCTGCAAGAGCTCAAGACTATTGAAAAGGAACAGGGAAAGGCGGTTCCAAGCATTTACTCTGTCGTTTCAGATGTGTACCACCTCGATCTTGCTATGGCGCAGGCCCACTTGGGGCTGGAGCAGTATGAACAAGCATGGCTGAAACTTAAATCGGCCCATCGTGAAAACTCCAATGCATCGGACGTATACCTTTATCGAGGCGTGTATTACTACAAACAGAAAGATTATGAAAAGGCTATTCCCGACCTGAACAAGTCCCTGCAGTTGAATTCCCAGAACGCTTATGCCTATTACTATGCCGGAATGGTTTATTCCGAAATGAAGTTACCGGACAAAATGGTGGAAGTGTTCAAGGTTTTCTTACAGCTGGCTCCTGGTGCGCCTGAAGCTCCCGAAGTCAAACGGATGGTTGATGCCGCTTGTTAGCATCCTGTCGGTTACGCAACTACTAGCCTGACTTTCATGATCATTCATTGATCCAGGATACATTCCTGCGTATCCGTTCGCTACTGAATGATGGGAAAGGGCATATCCAAGGAGACAAGAGTACGCATGCCGGCATCGCATCGGGCAAGAATTGTTGTAACCGGATCTTGGGTCGTGGTACTAATGGGGCATCAGGCTTTACGTTACATGTGGATGCACACAAAATGAACATTAGGCCGTAGGGGAGAATTGACGAGTAATGGTCAGAAAAAGAAAAACCACAAAAAGCGAGTCTTCAGCCTTGCGTCCAGATCTCCGTGCTCCCGCTCTCAAAGAGAAGTGTGAAATACATACGCTCAAGGCTGACAATGTGTCCAAGGAAATTGACAAAGAAGAAATAGCCTTGTCCATTTCCATCCAGGAAAAGGTCGCTCTGCTCGCCTACCGTCATTGGGAGGAAAGGGGAAGGCAGGGCGGATCCCCTGAAGAGGATTGGTACCGCGCCGAGAAGGAGATCCTCGGACAATTGCGATTAACCGAGCGATAGACCGTCCGTGTTCCGTTTATTTGTACACCGGATACCGTGGATAGAGTTAATCACGGATTGCGGAACGCGTCATGGATGGCTTTTACGGCGCGGCACGCGTCCTCCTGTTCGACGACAAAGGATATATTCAGTTCCGATGACCCCTGCGCAATGGCGATAATGTTGATGTCCGCCCGCGCAAGTGCAGAAAAAGTTTTTCCTGCAATCCCCCGGGTTCCTTTCATTTTTTCGCCTACAACGGCTATGATGGAAACGTCCGTCTGAATCTTGATATCGTCGATGAGTTTTCCAGAGATATCGACCTTGAATTCTTTTCGGAGTGTCTCCACGGCCTTGTCGCTGTCTTTTCGGGGGACAACGAGGCAGACGTTATGCTCGGAGGATGCCTGGGATATCATCATCACATTGACTTGGACTTGCGCTAGAGCTGAAAAGATGCGGGCGGAAACCCCGGGGACCCCAAGCATTCCATTCCCTTCGATAGATACCATGCCCAGATTATCGATCGATGTCACATTCTTTACGATCCATTCCGTCAACGCCGTGGATTGTGAAATCAGAGTCCCCTGATGGGACGGATTGAAGGTATTCTTTATCCTGATGGGGATGTTCTGTTCGATTGCCGGCACCATCGTTTTGGGGTGGATTACTTTGGCGCCGAAATAGGACATTTCAGCGGCTTCGCGATAGGATATCGCCGGGAGAACCGTGGCGTCTGGTACTATGCGTGGATCGGCAGTCATGACACCATCCACGTCCGTCCATATCCAGATTTCGGAACTGCCTATTGCCGCTCCGACAATCGAAGCCGTGTAGTCTGAGCCGCTGCGCCCCAAGGTAGTTGTCAGGCCGTCCTCGGTGCTGGCAATGAAACCCGTGATGATGGGTACGGTGCTCTTTTCTATTAGAGGCAGGATTTTTTCACGTATCTGCTGGTTCGAAACGGTGTAATCGACCCCCGCTTCCCCGAAATGGTTGTCGGTACGGATAAGATGCCGAGCGTCAATGAATTCGGCCGCAACCCCTCCGTCGTTTAAAACGGCAGCAATCTGCAGGCAGGAGAGAATTTCTCCGTAAGCCGCAATCGCGTCAATAGATCGAACGCTCAATTCTTTCAGGAGGCTGACGCCGCGGAACAGATTGGCCAAATCGTTGAGAATGGGGAGTTCGCGGGCAATCAGATCTTTTTTGCCTTCGGCATTAAGGACGAGCGACTCGGCAACGTCGAGATGTTTCTCTTTCAAGGTTTTGAGGTTGCTTTCAACCTTTTTGTTTTCCCTGCGGACAGCGGATTGAGCTGTTTCGAGAAGCATGTCTGTAACTCCAGCCATAGCGGAAACGATGACCGAGGGGTTCAGGGATACGTGGGATCGGATTATAGAGACTACGTCTTGAACCCTTTGGGAATCACCGACGGATGTCCCCCCGAATTTCATTATGATCATGATGCAGGTTCCTGAATGAATACCGTTACTGTAGAATACGCCCGGAGGCGCCCGGGATGAATACAATAATGAATCTGGGAAGGTTGAGTCAAGAAGTCAGAGGTGCTGGCCTTATTTGCGGGATGGGTCAAGGGCGCCCTGGTAATTCATGGCTACCGACAGATGGTTAAATTCCGTCTTCAATCGGGCAATTCCAGTTGATATGATGTTTTTTGCTCATTGAAAGCGGGTGAAGATCCTGAGGAGATAATCCGACATGAAAAGCAAAATCGCGGAAGCAATCCAACTGGAAAACCAGCCGGTTGCGGTTTCATGGAGCGATGAGAAACCTGAGGGGTCCGTTTCTTTCAAACCGGGACAATGGGGATGTGTTGTTAGCCTATTTGCTGCGGCCGCAGTGCGTGGGATAACCGGAGCTTTCGATCGGGAGTCCTTCGGTTGCTGGGGCGGAGGGGTAGGACTGGGATTTGGCAACCGATACGAGTTTTTCCCTGGAGGCTTCGACTGTTTCTATGCTTTTGTATCGGCAGGAAATGAAAATTCCGAGTATATGGGCAGTATTTGCGGGAAGATGAGGGATTTGGGCTATGGGAGAATGGCGGATGATTTTGTGGGGGGAGAACGTTACCTAAGGACTCCCGAGGGAGCTCGTCGCTTCACAGAGAACCTGCCGATACAGGATATCCCGGCCAGATTCGTCGTTGTGAAGCCCCTGGACCAGGCGGATCCGGAGCGGGATGCAATTAAAAATGTCACCTTTTTTGTCGATCCAGACCGTCTTTCCGCCCTTGTCATTCTTGCGGGCCATGATAGTCCCGATTCGGAGAACGTTATTGTCCCATGGGCGGCAGGTTGTCAGGTGCCCGGTATTTTTGCTTATCGAGAATTGGAGAGAGACCGGCCCCGTGGATTGATCGGACTGACCGACATCACTGCACGAAGGAACGTTCGGACCATTCTAGGAGAGCATGCGCTCTCGTTTACCGCACCATGGCCCCTTTTCAAAGAGATGGAATCGAATGTAGGCAGCAGCTTCCTGAACAGGATGACCTGGCGTTCTCTCCTGAAAACTAAAAGTCGATAAGCTACACAACGGAATCGGGGGATTTAACACCGACCAGTATCCCCGGGACAAAGGGGATTGCGTGGATTCGCTTCTGGACGCAGAATAAATTTTGAGTAGGGGAGATGGTGGATTATCGCAGTCGTAAAATCAGCATCAGGGATGAAAATCTCCATAAATTAATAATGAAGCTATCCGAGGGCCGTTTTCTGATACCGACCTTTCAGCGTCCGTATGTTTGGGACCCGGAAAGCATTTGTGGCTTATGGGCCAGTATTTACCAGCACTACCCGATCGGGAGTATCCTGTACTGGAAAACCCGCACGTATCTCCATGTTCACAGGCAACTGGGCGGATTCTTTACTCCGAGGGAAAACGATACAAGTACGGATTCTGACTACCGTTCCTATATTCTGGATGGGCAGCAGCGCGTCACATCCCTGTACGTTTCTTACTTCGGCGGCCCAGGCAAGATTCGGGATCGATACGATTTTGATTTTACCCTCTATTTCGATCTGAAAAAGGAGGAGTTTTTCTTCGAGCGGGACTATTATAGGCATCGATGGGACACGGACAGTGCGTTCCTTCTTCGCCTGCAGGAAGTGCCGGATCTGTCGGCAGATTACTGCCGCTATCTACCGGATTCCAGACCGGATATCGAAAGATCCTTCGCTCAGTTGAAATACATATTTACGCATTACAGGATTCCGATGGTTCGTCTCGAAGGGTACGACGTATCCAGTGTGTGTGCGATATTCGAACGCATTAACCAGAACGGGATACGGCTTGAAAACATGGATATCTTGATTGCCAGAAGCTTTGATAACTGCGATACCGTAGTGGAAGAGGATTTCCCCGTAAAATAGATGGAATGCTGTGGGTCGTCTTTTCTAAACATCCCGACCGAAAGGAATTAGTTTGGGGAAAAGCCCATCAGTGAATTTCCCATGTCCGGAGGCGTGAGACTTGGATGGACTAGAAATAGTTCCGGTAAGGACTCGGCGTGAACGGGCGGATTTTATCCGGCTTCCGTGGGCGATCTATCAAAACGATCCTTACTGGGTCCCACCTCTTGTCTCTGAAATGAAGACGCTGCTGGATGTGTCCCGGCATCCCTTCTTCCGGCATTCATCCGCCGATTTTTTTCTGGCGCGGCGCAATGGCCGGTGGGTTGGACGCATCGCTGCGATACTCAACCGGAATCACAACCATTTTCACAAAGAGAAGACCGCCTTTTTTGGGTTTTTCGAAACGGTCAATGACATGGACGTGTCCTCGGCACTTCTGGATTGCGCCGGACAATGGGCCCGCGACAGGGGAATGCTGCAATTGCGAGGGCCAGCGAACTATTCGACCAATGAAACGACAGGTCTTTTGATCGAGGGCTTTGATTCTTTTCCGTGCATCATGATGCCGCATAACCCCCCTTATTATTCCGACCTGATTGAATCATCGGGTTTTAAGAAGGCCATGGATTTGTTTGCCTGGGATTGGAACGTGAATAATGTGGTGAATCCTAAGGTTGAACGGGTTGCCCGGAAACTGCTGCGTCGGGCGGAGGTTCGCGTCCGTCCACTTGATATGCGGCATTTCCAGAGGGAAATCGAAGTTATCCGCGATATCTACAATGATGCATGGAATGGGAATTGGGGGTTCGTGCCCATGACCGATGCCGAGTTCGATCATATGGCGAAGTCACTGAAGACGATAGTAGATCCGCGCATCGTATTGATTGCGGAAAAGAGAGGGGCGCCGGTTGCTTTCTCCCTGTCCATTCCGGATATCAATCCGGCATTGAAGAAGGTCAACGGGCGCTTGTTCCCGGTTGGACTGCCGCTGCTGCTCTATTATAGCCGTCGAATACGAAGGGTCCGCACCATGGCGTTGGGGGTGGCCCGAAAGGCGCAATCCTGGAGCGGGTTGGGTGCCGCCCTGTATTATGAGTCTTTTCGCCGCGGGACAGAGGCAGGGTATCGTGAAGGCGAATTCTCCTGGACGCTTGAGACGAATCATATGATCAACCGTGCCATCCAGCTTTTCGATGCCCGCGTGTACAAACGCTACAGGATCTATCAAAAATTACTGTAATTCCTCTGCGAGAGCGTCCACTCCGTAGCGGATCTCATCTTCTGAATGTGTCGCACTGATGAAAAACCGAAGCCTTGCGGCATTTTCTTCGACGGCCGGATGAATGATCGGCTGCACATTGATCCGTTTTAACGCCAGGGCATGGCTGACACGGATGCATTTTGTCGAGTCGCCTATTATGGCGGGAACCACGGCGGCACCCACCGATTTGCCCGTGTTGATGCCTCTTTCGCGCGCCAGATCAAGGAATAGTCTGGCGCGGCTGCGGAGTTGTTCAACCACTTCCGGATGGCTGTGCATTAACTCCAGGGACTTCAGCGCCGCTGCAGTGGTGGGGGGGGCCATACCGACGGAGAACAAAAAGCCCGGTGCCGTAAATTTGAGATAGCGAACCAGGGCTTTGCTCCCCGCTATATAACCGCCGCAGCCTGCCAGAGATTTTGAAAGCGTCCCCATCCAGATGTCGACGTCTTCGGGATTGATCCCCGGAAAGTGGTGGCCAATCCCGCGTCCGGACGGACCGAGAACCCCGATCGAATGGGCTTCATCGATGATGATGTTGCATTGGAAACGCTTTTTGATTTCAATCAATCGTGGCAGATCGCAGATGTCGCCGTCCATGGAGAACAGGCCTTCGGAGCATATCAAAACACGCCGGTACTCGTTGCGGATATGTTCCAGTGTTCTTTCCAATTGGTCCATGTCCCCGTGGGGAAAGGATTTCCGTTTTGCTCCCGAAAGGTATATCCCCTGGATAATGCTGTCGTGGCACAGGGAGTCATGAAGGATCAGGTCGTTGTGGTCAAACAGGTGCCCTATGGTTGTTACATTGGTAGCATGTCCGCTTACGAAGGCCACGGCGTCTTCGGTCCCGACATGGTCTGCAAGAGCCTTTTCCAGAAGGCGGTGGATAGGGCGTTCCCCGGAGACCAGACGGCTCGCGCTTACCGACGTGCCATAGCGGTCGATTGCTTCTTTGGCCGCCTTCATCACTTCCGGATGCCCGGAGAATCCCAGATAGTTGTAGCTGCAAAAATTCAGCATTTCGACGCCGCCGATAACGGTCCTGTTTCGCGCGATGCCGTCATGGGCTTCAAAATATGGATTTTTTACGCCTATACGGTCGAATTCTTCGAGCCGCTGTTCTAATTTCCGTAACTCGGGAAATTGAGCGATGTCGCAGCAGAATCCGTTGCCGCGGGCGGTATTCCGCTTGTGGGACTTGTTCCCTCCGTTTGAGGGGGAAACAGAGATTGGGGAGCCGGAAGGAATCCGATTGCAGACCAGTCGCATGAGGTCTCCCACATCATCCAGGTTGGCGGTTTCCTCGTCCTTGAGTTGAATCGAAAGTGTCCTGTCGATAAGCTTCGTTAACGCCGCCGAGGTCAATCCCAACTCCGATATTTTTGTGCCCGCATGAATGTTCCCAGACTCTTTTAAAGTAGTGTTTTGAAATGCCGCCTGAACCTTTTTCAGTAGGTCCGGATTGATGGTATTCATGTATGCACTCACTCCCTACCGGATGAAACAAAAGGATCTGTGCGGTTTGGACTTGCAACGTACGGAGGCAGACACGGTGCCCGAAGTAGAATATAGACCGGTATAGGTTCTCCCTCCAAATGCGGATGGGGGAGGGGGTTCGCAGTCCGTATGGATTAGTAAACTATACAAGTCGCGAGCATCGTTTAGTGTTTCCATTATATCCCATTCCGGATTATCTTTAGACGTCAACACCGCGACTTATTCTTGTTCAGCCTGTTCCTTAAACCTTTGATGCATCGAATGTAGCCTTTTTCCGGCGGAGTTTCAATTCATTTTATTTTCAGGGAAATACGGGATAGGGGCGGGGCAATCCAGCGGTTACAGCCACCCGTTCTGTTTGTACCATCGTACCGTATCCTGTATCCCATTTTCGAGGTTTACGCGCGGTGCAAATCCAAGAATGGCCTGGGCTTTGGATGGGTCGCAGGTCCATGCCGGCTGGAGAATTTCCCGCACCTTGTGGATGTTGAGGGCAACCATTTTCCCGGTGAGAGAGGAGTAGGCACTGCCTGCTGAGCCTGCTGCTAGTGCCAGCCATTGGGGAACGGAAAACCGGAGGCAGGTTTTTCCAAGTTCCCGGGCGATTATACGTCCGACGGTTTCCCAGGTCTGTATTTCGGGGTGAGAAATGAAAAATACTTCTCCTGAAGGAGTATCCGATTCGCCTGCCTGAAGGAATGCATCGACCACATCCTGTACGTGTATCAAGCTGAAAGGATGAACAGAACGGCCGGGAACCACAAAGCAGCCCTTTTGAATCATACGGAAAATTAAGTAAATATCCCTGTCTCCAGGCCCATAGACGGCCGATGGCCGGAGTATTGTAACCGGAAACACGTCTGCAAATTTTTGTACCTCCCGTTCAGACTCCAGTTTGCTTTCTCCATACCACGAAACAGGTTTTGGATCGTCGTCCTCTGTAAGCTGCCTTTGAAGGGTGCTGGGGCCGGCAGCCGCGAGACTACTGGAATGAACAAATCGAAGGGGCCGATGCTCTGCTTCTGCAAGGATTTCCAGCAGATTGGCGGTTCCGGTCTGGTTGACGTGAAAGAATTCTGCACGGTTCCTCGCTTTTGTCAGTCCGGCGATATGAAAAACAATCCCCGGTTCTACTGAGGCTTCACGGATTGCCCGCCGTGTATCAAGACTTCCGAAAACCAGTCGAACCGGAAATTTTTGAAGCCTTTGCGTGTCGCTTGAACTTCGGACCAGGCAGGTGACCGAGTATCCCTTTCGTAGCAGGGAATCGACAAGATGCATCCCGATGAAACCTGTAGCGCCTGTGACCAATGCCGTTTTCCTGTCATGCGCATCCTCGGCCATGCGATTCTCCATGATCTCAATTAATCCCTACTGTACCACAGGCTGTGTTCGCGCTTACTGCAAAGTTCCCGCCGGGCCGGTATGCCCCGTACCGGCGACAAAGAGACTGATCCGGTTGGAGAATGCAGGGCTGGTTGGGAATGAATTCGTATAGTTCGTGGTTAGGGTCGTAGCACAAGAAGCAGGGACAGGAATGCGACAGGCAGCAGTAGGAATGCTGTCATGCTCAACCCGGCGATCGGCACCAAAACAATCCCGGCAAGGAGGGACCCCAGGCCGCCGCCAATAAGATCGGCCGCATAAAGCGGGGCGATCGACGCCGCTTGATCGTCCGGTTCCTGGAGGCCGGTATAGGCGAAGGTGGCGGCGACTAAAAATCCAGATAGCAGCAATAAAAGAAATGTGAATGGCAGGCCTGCGTAGACATCAAAACCCACGGATACTCCGATAAACCCGCTCAGCGAGGCAAACCCGATACAGAGTGCGGCTCCCGTCCTCTTGGGAAGAAGCTTGTCCCCGCTGCCCACAATTGCGGCTCCAAGAAACAGTCCGATCATGAAACTTGTGAGCAGAAGACCAACATCCTGGAAGAGAATCCCGTTTTGTATCTGAAACCTAAGCAGAAGGATTGTTTCCAAGACCATGCCTGCAAATCCCGCACACCCCATGATAACGGCGCGCCTGACCCTCCACCCTGCTCTGCGGAGAAATGCTGCAGGTACTGCGAAAAGGAGAACGATCGTGCCATACAGTGCAGGCTTGTTCGTTATTTCAAGAAGCGCGAAATCCAAATGGTTCAAGGATGGTATGAATTTGGAGAGCCAGATCATGAGGGTGTATCGGTAGCAGATGGGTTTTGCATCGGTGTTTATCGGGGTCGTGGTCGATTGGATCGACGCCGCCATTTCCCGGGAACGGTTGTTGGTGATCCGGTATCGGATGTATGCCGCCGTTACGATGCTCGACTTCATGCCCCTGGAGTGCATTCTGGATACGAGAATGGAGGGATCCTTAACCAGCGGAGTCCGGGAACAGAGAAAGATGCTGTCGGCCCCAGGAAGGACCATGATTTCAGGCAGTGCGAGTTTTGCGGCACGGTATACGCCGGCCATTCTATAGAGCATTTGGGGTGGCAGATAATTTTCAGAGCCTGGTAAATGAAATGCCACTATCCCATTCGGTTGAAGTCTTGCCGCGCACTGTTGGAAGAATTCAAGCGTGTAAAATCGATTGGCCTGGCCTGAAAAAGGCTCCGGCATCGCGATCAGAATGAGATCGTATTCTTTGGCGGACTGAAGGAATCGGCGAGGGTCGTCTATGTATATCCGGACGTTTTCGGCTTCGAGAGACTGTTGGATCGGCGACGGGAGCCGGGTTCGGGCGATATCTAAAAGTACTGGATTTAGTTCAACATAATCTACAATGTCCGGTGTATGTGCCTGGATCCTGGCCAGAACCCCTTCGACGCTCCCTCCGAGAACCAGCACGTTCTCAGGTTTCGGATGCTGCAGGGCAGCAAGGTGTACAAATTCTTCTGCACGGATGCTTCCGGATTCGAAAAGCAGCGAATCGTCTCCATAAACTACGATTTGGCCTTCTCGGCTGGTTACGGTAACACGCGAATAGGGAGAGTCTCGGGTGGCTATGAGGTCGGGATGCGTCCAGGATGTCATGAATAGATCCAGAGCAGTCCCATGCGATAAACACAGGATTAGCATCCCGGCCATGACAGCGATCGGTATGCGCAATGCGCGCCGTCCGGGCTCTCCGGCGGTGGGAAGCGCGGCGGCTACGGCAGTCAGCGCGCAGATCAGACCGGCGGTCAGATTTTGTATTCCGAACTTAAGAAAGAGCGTGGCCACAAGACCTCCGACTATTCCTCCTAAGCTTTCAACGGCATATGCAGTGGTGAGGGATTCCCCCCTCCTTATGTAGCTACGTGCAGTCCAACGAAAGGAGATTCCCAATAGGAGGCCCAGAGGGAAAAGAACGGAGGCGGTGGCGAAAATCTGTATATGCAGTGGAAGATAGGCGCCCGGGGTGCCGAAAAAGAGGATGCGAACGGCACGGGTGAATCCGATGCCGGCGGGAAGGACAGCAGAGAGGAGAAGGAAAAGAATGCCGGTATGTATCGAAGAAGGGTTTTCTTTCCTGAGGCCGATTAGGGTTCCGATCCCGCTGAAGATGAGCCAGATGCCTATGGCAAGCGTATACATGAGCTCGATCCCATAGAAAGCGACATTCAGTTCACGGAGCAGCACGACCTGACCGAGTATTGAAATGAAACCAATCGTAAACAGGCGGAATGCCGTGGATCGATTATGGATGAGTGTATTGTTTAAGAGAGAAAATGCCATTTGAATCTGGTTACGACCTGCTGGAATTGACAAAGGGCTCGTACAAACCTTTCTTGGTCAGGCTGCTTTCCTATGGGCTTTTGTACCACTACCTGGCATGTTCCGATCGCTCCCCGGGAAGCTCTTGAATCATTCGGCTTAGGCTATCCATCGCAAACTGCCGCTCACTGAAAACATCCGCATGAAAAGTCTTCAATTCTGCGTTTTTTTTCCAGCAATTCGAGGGAAGAAGAGCCTTCATACAGAGATGTTCCAGCATTTCCGTCCGACTCCAATTCTGCTCGGGGGCAACCTGAGGCAGAAATACTGCGGATTTGCCTCCTTTGGACAGGTAAACTCCATCCCGTCCGACCACAATCCGATTCGGATCCTCGACAGATTTCATAGGCGTAAGAACTGAAATTTCAATCTCCAGATCCGCCAGCTCTCCAATGCGTACCGGTTCGAATCTAGGGTCGTTTATAGCCGCCTGCAGTGCCATTCTGCCAACCGTTCTCCCTAGTTCGTCGTCAGGGAGCAGATTGCCTATGCATCCACGAAGCAGATCGCCTTTTTTCAGCGTGACGAAAGCTCCCTGACGGTAACTCAAACGTGAGGGGAATCGTCTTGGCAGTGGCACAGTGTCAGTTTCCAGGTATTGCTGGATTGTTTTCCTTGCGAATGCCAGCAAAAGCTGTTTTTCCGGATTTTCGAGTGACGGGGCAGTTTCGGGCGGTTCCGGACGGTGGAGAATATGCGTGTCACATGGGGTGTCCCCGGGGGCAAGGACAACCGCTCCGTATCCGACGGCCTGAGACCGGTCTCCCAATACCGTTTCTCCCGAATTGGAGTAGCCTGCAATGACTGCCCTTTTGGCTCCCAGGATTTTTGCCGCCGTGATACCTGAAAGAATGGCTGCTTCTCCGCAGGCCCTGGTGCCCAGCTTGGGGACATCCAGATTGCGCATGATGGAAATAATCCTCTCCGGATCCAGATGGGCTATCGTTTCCAGGGTTGTACGATCGGTCCGACGTGCGTCTACGGAAGAAGGGTAGTGGGACAGGTCTGAGCTTATGACGATTAATGCTTTTTTGCCTTTCAGTACTTCTGCCAGGACTTTTCCGAAGCGTGTGCACAGTTCTGGATCAGAAGGATGAATAATGACGGGAACGATCTTGGCTTTCGGGAATAGAACCTGAATGAAGGGGATTTGAACTTCAATCGAATGTTCCCCGTGGTGCACCTCACGACTGGCGAAGCAGTCGCGGCATTCACTCAATAGCGCCGCTGCAATATCGGCAGCTATTGGGATGTCCCCCAAAGGCGTATGGTAGAAGTCGTAGTCTGCCACAGAGACGCCGTGAAACCCCGCTATCGTATGGTTGACCCCCAGAATAACGAAGACTTCGTAGCCGCGGTTTATTACCTGGCGGAAGGCATCGGCGGTGACCTGTCCGGAGAAGACAAAGGCAGCGTGAGGAACGATGACCGCAACAGGATCGTCCATGGGGAATGGGTCCGATTCCTGCAGGAACCGGCGGATAGCCAGTGTCAGTTTTTCCGGATCCGAAGGGTAAAATTTCCCCGAAACGGCAGGAAGGCGTATTTTAGAATTCTGAAGTTCGTCCCCAGCTCCGGGGAGGCAGTGATTAAGGAGGGTGAAAAACATCGTTAGTACAACCGTGAATAATCGCATCATCACATCTGTCTGAATAACAGTTCCGTTTGGGGACGGGAGCAAGCCCCATGATCAGGACCAAACGCCTGCGATTTTTTTGCCGCAGAATGCACATCGTCCGGCATTTATGTGTATTTCTTCCAGGAAGAAGGAATTGCGTTGAATGACGATTTTGCCGCATCCGGGGCAGTAGGTATGGTTCCCCTCGTGCCCCGGGACATTGCCGATGTAGACATAGTGGAGCCCTTTGCTCATTGCATGATCGCGAAACCTTTCCAAAGTTGCTACAGGCGTGGAGGGAAGGTTCAGAAGCCGATAGTCAGGGTGAAACCGGGTGAAATGAACCGGAACATCGGGGCCGATTTCTCCGTTGATCCAGTCAACAAGACCTCGCATCATTGTATCCGAATCGTTCAGGGTCGGCACAACCAGATTGACGATTTCCAGGTGAATGCCGCTTTTGGCGATTTGCACGATGCTGTTGAGCACGGGCTGCAGATCGGCGTTGCAGACATCGCGGTAGAAATCGGGATTGTAGCCTTTCAGGTCAATCTTGATCGCGTCGAGCAGGCCGCACATCTCTTTCAGCGGTTCCGGATTCATGAATCCGCAGCTAACAAGGACGCAGCGCAGTTTCAATTTTTCGGCCGCGGAGGCGATGTCCGCCAAGTATTCCAGAAATACCGTCGGTTCATTGTAGGTAAAGGCGATGATCGGTGTTTTTTTTTGAGCCACGGAGTTCACGATCTGCTCCGGGGACACATAGGGGGTTTTGAAATCCTCCGGGCTAGCCTGAGAAATGGACCAGTTCTGGCAGAACCGGCAATGAAGAGGGCACCCGGTTGTTGCGAGGGAAAAGGCCTCTGAGCCAGGCAGAAAGTGGTAGAAGGGCTTTTTTTCGATGGGATCGACGTTCATGGAAACGGGGCGGCCATAGACGAGGCTACGCAGTTGACCGTCCACATTCTCGCGCGTACGGCACAGACCGCGCTTTCCTGGATGGATGACGCATTCCTTGGCACAGAGACGGCATTGCACGATAGCCGGTTTTCCCTTGTGCCATTGTTGCTTCAGTCCTTCCGAAGTCTGGTGACACAGGCCACAATCAATATCCTGATTTGCGGTTGAGATCCAGTAGCGGGCTATCGGTGCATTGCTGGCCCCTTGGATATCCAGTAATTGTTCGTGGGGATCGTCATGGGATAAAGAATAGGCTTCTCGGAGAGCAACCGCATACATTGATGGACATCCGGCCAGAAGACCGATTTTTGATGCGGTGGCTATAAAGTCTCTTCGCGAGATCATTGTTGTCTTCCTGTGTAACCATAGTCCTTAACTAGTTGATATGTCAACATCTACCGGAACAGCCG
>CAZYXB010000017.1:0-2734 GCA_964651155.1 uncultured Acidobacteriota bacterium
CGTTATTGCAATGTCCTATGGCTATATTCTTTTCTCGCTTGTTTAAGGCCTAGGGGCAACGCCGGCCTGGATCCACGGCCGGAGCGTTTCAGCCACGTGCATCCGTTTCGGGCGATTCGTCTTCGGGAAAGCTGCGGCAGGCTTCCTCGTAGTCCTGCCACCAGTGCCGGAGCATGTCCATATCCAACGACCGGGGTTGCACGCCGCCGCCGGACAGCTTGAGGTAGTTGCGAAGGATGGGGCGGAAGTGCGGGTGGGCGCAGTTGTTGATGATGTCCTCGGCGCGGTGCCTGGCCGAACGGATTTCGGTATTGAGCGCGAACCCGTGTTCGGTCACGACGCAGTTGATGTCGTGCTCGGTGTGGTCAATGTGGTTGACGTAGGGCATGATGCAGCTGACCGTCCTCCCGTTGCGCAGGCGTCGGATCGAAGGCGTATGCACAATGCTGAGGTAGGCGCTGCGGAAAAAATCGCCGCTGCCGCCCAACCCGTTGATGACCTTGGATCCGTCGACGTGGGTCGAGTTGACGTGGCCGTAGATATCCACTTCTATGGGGGTGTTCATGGCGATAACAAACAGCCGCGCGATCAGTTCGGCGTTGTTGGACAGCCACATCGGCCTGAGCACTAATTTGTCCCGGCAGCGTGGGAACAGCCGCACGAACTCCCTGCTGCTCTCCTCGGAAAAGGAAAGGGCGGTCGCCGATGCAAATTCGAATTTGTCGTCATCCTCCACGTAGCGCATCATGCCGTCCTGGAACACTTCGGTCCAGAAACGGATTCTTTTGAACGGGGATTTGTACAGTTGGCCGATCACGGCATTGGCAACGTTACCCACTCCCGACTGAATGGGAGGCAGCCGATCCCCCCAGCCGAAGGTTTTCTGGCAGTACAGGAGAAATTCGATGACGTGTTCCGCGATCCGCCTGTCCCTGTCGGTTGTCGGTTTGAACTGAACCGGGTAGTCCGGCCGCGTGCCCTCGATGACGGCCAGCACTTTATCGCGATCGATGTTCACACGGCAGCTCCCGACACGGTCGCTGACATTGACCAACGGGATCGGCCAGCTGACATTCGGATAGGTGCTCGGAACGGCGATATCGTGAAATCCGGTGTAATCCGGGATGGTGGGATTCACCTCGAGAATGATGTTTTTCGCAACCGTGAGAGCCTCGGCCGAGATCCCGACGCAGGAGGACAGAATCACGCTGCCATCGGGGCAAATACGCGACGCTTCGACCACCGCCAGGTCGATGTCCCCGTAGAACCCATAGACAAGGTTGCGCGCGAAGGAGGAAAGATGCACGTCGGAGAATTCCATTTCCCCGGCATTGATCATTGCGCGGGATACGGACGAGGACATGTAGGGGCCGCGCTTCCCGACGAAGGGCGCAATGGGATTTTCAACTTCTTCGGACAGGGAGGCCCCGCTGAAAAGTCCGATCTTCGTTTCCGGGGCGTTCTTGGCAAAGTGGCGGGCCAGGGCCGGAAGGAACGTTTTGGGTTCCCCGCTTTTGGTGAATCCGCTGATGGCGATCTTGCAGCGGTCGTGGACATACCGCACCGCCTCCTCAACGGGCATGACCTTCTGCAGCAATTCCTTGCACTCGATGCGTTCTGTCAATGTATCCATTGTCTGTCCGTACACCCTATTCCTTACAGATCCAAGTTGGACGCAACCCCCTGTTTCCCGGGTCCCCGGCTTTCCGGAGACCGGACCCCGCCGGCATCTCAATACCGCGCTCCGGGCCGGACGGTCCAGGCTGCCGATTCCACAGTATCAGTATACTTCCATACGGGCAATGCGCGATAACCGTACACCCGATCGGCGGCCTGTGGTACCACGGGATGGTACCACAGGCCGCCCCCGGGGCACACAGGCGAGAGAATCGCCGCGGCCATTCATTTCATAAAAGCCGAAATTCAATGTTGCTTTACCATCATCTGAGTGTACAATCATAAACAGTTGACAAATGGCGGGGTAGAACTGCATCCTTCCAGTGGGCTAACAGGCGTCTGGCTCTCACAGACTCCAGGCCTTAATAAATACTAGGGAAAGGAGAACGGGGATGGTTGGGAACACAATGAAACGAAGCGTCTGGATTATTTTGCTGTTGGCTGCATTTTCCATGGTTGCTTCAGCCGAAGATATTGAACGCGATGGCTCGTTTTCTATTACCCCTCAGGCGGGCGGGTATATTTTTGATGGGGCTCAGGGCCTGGACCACGGAATCACCCTAGGCGCTGCCGTCGGCTACAATTTCAACCGGCGTTCCAGTATCGAATTTGTCTTTAATTTCCTCGACACGGAAAGGGACGACTCCGAACTGGATGTGAACGGATACCTCTACAAGGTGGAAGGCCTGTATCATTTCAGGCCCGAAAGCAAACTCGTTCCGTTTTTCGCCTACGGGCTTGGAGGACTCACGCTGGATCCGGAACAGGACGACGTGAATTCCTTTTTCATCGGCAACTATGGGGGCGGCCTGAAATATTTCCTGTCCGACAGAGTCGCATTGAGAGGAGACGTGCGGCATGTCCTGGCTTTTGACGACACCACGCACAGCAGTCTGTATACGCGGGGGCTCGTCAATAATCTGCACTTTTCCATGGGCATCAATTTCCTGGTCGGGGGGAAGGAAAAGGCAGCGCCGGTGCCCCCGGCACCCCTGGACAGCGACGGCGACGGCGTTGCGGATCCCTACGACAAATGCCCCAACACGCCCCAGGGTGT
>CAZYXB010000017.1:2834-62921 GCA_964651155.1 uncultured Acidobacteriota bacterium
CAAGGTCGACGCCAGCGGTTGCCCGATCGATTCCGACGGTGACGGCGTGGCCGACCATCTGGACAAGTGCCCCAACACGCCCCAGGGTGTCAAGGTCGACGCCAGCGGTTGCCCGATCGATTCCGACGGTGACGGCGTGGCCGACTATCTGGACAAGTGCCCCGACACACCTAGGGATCTGGTCGTCGACCGCAACGGATGCCCGGTGCTGATGCAGAGGGAAGAGACCATCACCCTGCACATCCTGTTCGATTTCGACAAGGCCGTGATCAAGTCCGAGTACCACGATCACCTCAAGGAAGTCGCCGACTTCATGGAAAAGTACCCGGACACCAAGGCCGTCATCGAAGGGCACACCGACAGCATCGGCTCGAAGACGTACAACCAGAAGCTCTCCCAGAGACGCGCCGAAGCCACCCGCGAGTATCTGGTCAATCGCCTCAACATCAACGCCGATCGCCTGACGGCCAAAGGCATGGGCGAGGAAGAACCCGTGGCCTCCAACGACACGGAAGAGGGCCGCGCGAAGAACCGCCGCATTATGGCAGTGTTCAACGCCGAGATGGAGTACTACCAGAAGAAGTAGTTCCCTGCCCCGGCAATCCATGGAGGAGGGGTCGCCTCGATCCCTCCTCCATCTTTGCAGTTCCGCCCAAAATCCCCGGGCCGGTCCGTCCGGGAGCAGGCCGTCTCCCGGACGGATGCCCTTCAGTGCGACGCCATCTACCCAGACAGAGCAACGCGGCAAAAGTCTCCCCTTTGGAAGGGGGTGCGGGGATTTTCCACTGGAAGAGATTCCGCCGCGCACAGGGAACACACCGGCTTCGGCGGATCGTTTGAGGTTTAGGGCCGGCGCCTTTGCTGCCGCCGCCGTCCCGGGTTCGGCGATGCGGTTACGGCGCGGGAGCCTCCCGCAGCTCCTCGATGATTTCGTTTTCCCTCCCGTAGCCTTTTTCCCGGGCATACCGTTCAATCGCCTCGGGATCTGAACGCAGGGCCTCAATATTTTGCAACCGCTTGGCATTGCTGCGTTGGAGGGCTTCCACCCGCGCCTTCTGCCGCTGCACCTCCGAGCGCGCCTTTTTCAGCTCGAGGTACCCGTTCGGGCCGAAAATGCTGAGGAACAGGATGAAGCCTACGGCCATGATGAGGGATATGTAATACAGCTCTTTTTTATGCCTGAGTGAATGCTTTTTACGGGCCATGGGCGATTCGTACGGCTGACATCTGGGATAAATCACTGTAAAATCATGCGCGTATGCATCATACTTGGGCCGGGCACCGGTTGCAACCGTTTAAGGGCCCACAGTCTCGGGAGGAGGGATCATGAACGCGATCATGGTTGTCAGCACCGTCGACAGCCCGGAGCTCGCCGGGAAAATCGCACAATCCGTCGTGGAGGAAGGCCTTGCGGCCTGCGTGAATATCGTACCGGGGATTCGCTCCGTATACCGCTGGGAAGGAAAGACCTGCGACGACGCCGAACTGCTCCTTCTCATCAAGACGACCGAAGCCCGGTTTGAACAGGTGCGGGCCAGCATCTGCCGTCTGCACAGTTACGACACGCCTGAGGTGATCGCCCTGCCCATCCTGGCGGGCGATGCCCGATACCTCGGCTGGCTCCATGCACAGGTTCAGGACGATCCGGCGTAGACTCCCGCAGGCCGGGAACATGGGAACCCCCGGCAGGCGCTTACTTTTCGGACTTATTGGCTGATCTGTCTTCCGCTTTGTCGTCCGCATCCTCGTGGATGGATTTGATGGACGACTTGAAGTTTCGTATCCCCTCCCCGATTCCCTTGCCGAGTTGAGGGATCTTGTTGACCCCGAAGATGAGGATCACGATGATGAGGATAATAATGAGTTCCATCGGACCAAGGGTGGGAAGGAAAAGAAGCAATTCGGTTGGATCCAGATTAAGCATGCACACCCCCACAAGTAGATATCTTTCTAAGGATACGTTACACCCGGTCCCGTGTCAATTGTCCGGAACAGGCGTGGCCGGAACAGGCGCCGGCCGCGACGGCGTCACAGCAGTATCCGTTCGTTGCCCTGCCGCCGGGTGAATTTTTCACGATCGAGGAACTCGAGCAACGGGATGGAATGTTTCCGCGTGAGGTCGAGCATCTCCTTGAAATCGGCCACGCCGAACCGCGTTCCCTGAGCAAAGCGGCTTTTGATCTTCGCCTTCACGGCCTCGAGCGTCCGCCGGTGATAGACGAAATCCTCTGCAATCTTGACGAGTATGTTTTCTTTGATCATCCAGTAGAAGATGCGCCGCAGGTCTTCGGGGTCCCCGCCGACCGACGCCTGCAGGTCGGCGAACGACGGGGCCTGGAATCCGGATTCTATGAAGAAGGCCTCGATGCGTTCCCTGAGCTGTTCGCCGTCGGCCGACAGCTGCACCTCGCGGCCGTAGAGTGAAACCATCTCTTTCTGCAGCGACAGCTGTCGATTCCCGACGAGCACTTCAAGGCAATATTTGAACAGCTCCAGCGGAAGCTGGTCGTAGATGCGCGTGCGCAGCTCTTCCCTGCCGATTCCCTTCTGCAAAGGATTCTTTTCATGAAAATCCCGTACACAGTCGAGCGTGTCTTTCGTCAGCGTCTCGATCGTCGAAGGCAGGACCAGGATCGGGGACGGTGCCGGTATCATCACGATCTCCCCGGCCTCGGCCAATTTCGCGCAGAGCTGTTCGAGGTCCCCCAGCGGGAGCCCCAGAAGCGAATCCAGCTCGTTGAGGTCCATGGCGCTCCTGGCGCCGACTTCGAGCAGGACGGGGATCTTGTCCGACAGCTGTCCGCGGTCCAGTTGCGCCAGGACCTCCAGGACCTTCTTGTCCGTGCTCTTGTGTTTCGACGGATTCGGGTGGAGGATCCGCCCCCCCCCTATCGTGATGGTCGGGGAGAACTGCCGGATGATGAAAGAGTCCCCGTGCAGGCAGAAAACCGGCGCATCCAGCCGCAGCTGCGCGTAGGCGGACTCTCCCGGGGCGATCGTTTCGCCGCCGAGGAGCGCAACGCGGGCCAGGACTTCGATCGTGCCCTGATGGAATCGTACTTTGACCAGATTCTTCAGCGGTTTCGCCGAAGGCAGCAGGCTCAAATGCACATCCAGGATCTGGGTCGATCTGAAAACCTTCGGCACGGTGACAACCATCCCGCGCGCAACCTGTCCCAGATCCACACCCTGCAGGTTGACGGCCGTCCTTTGTCCGGCCGTCGCCATCCCCGTCATCTGCCCGTGAACCTGAACCCCGCGAACCCGGGCCGTCAGCCCTCCCGGTATCAAGGCGACCTCCTGGTCTTTCCGGATCTCCCCCGATGTCAGCGTCCCGGTGACGACCGTCCCGAAGCCACGGATGCTGAAAGAACGGTCTACGGGCAGACGGAGCAGCCTGTTGGAGGGACGGAGGCGCACCGACAGCGCCGTATCGTGGATGGCCTTCTTCAGCTTGTCGATCCCCTCGCCCGTTTTGGAGCTCACGGGGATGACTTCGGAGCCGTCCAGAAACGAACCTGCAACGGTTTCCATGATTTCGCCCTGAACCAGATCGAGCATTTCCGGATCGACCAGGTCGATCTTGGTGACAACAACGATGCCGGAGCGGACGCCGAGCAGGCGGCATATGTCGAAATGCTCCCGCGTCTGCGGCATGATCGATTCATCGGCTGCAACGACAAGCAGCACGAAATCGATCCCGCCGACACCGGCCAGCATGTTCTTGACGAACTTCTCGTGCCCGGGAACGTCCACAAACCCGATCTGCACGTCCCCGAGGTCCAGGTGGGCGAATCCGAGGTCGATGGTAATCCCCCGCAGCTTCTCCTCCTTCAGGCGGTCGGGATCAAGCCCGGTCAGGGCTTTGATCAAGGCGCTCTTGCCGTGATCGATATGTCCAGCTGTGCCAACGATTACGTGTCTCATGTTCTCCCGGGGCCCCCATCAGGCATTTCCAGTGACGCGCACTATCTTAATCCACAAATTCTTTATCTGCCAGTTGAAGATTGCAGCCGGGGATGGCACAGTATGTATCCGGACCGAACCCGTTCGGCCCCAGCCCCGAAGAGTGCGCCGTTGCGGTACCCCCGGATCCCATCGACACGCCGCTGGGATCGGGCCTGTAAGATCCGTTTTCCCCCGGATTGAATGGATGCTTTCAGAAAAATCCGGGTATAGTATGGGTTGCGAAAAGGTGTCGACATGCTGGACGATTTATCCAAGAAACTGCAAAAAATACTCAAGAACCTGTCCGGGCAGGGGAGAGTGTCCGAGCGGCACATTGACGAAACAGCCCGGGAAATACGCAATGCCCTGCTGGATGCGGACGTTCATTTCAAAATAGCCAAAGAATTCGTCGAACGGATCAAGAACAGGGCCCTGGGACAGCAGGTCATGGAATCCCTCACCCCGGGACAGCAGGTGATCAGGGTGGTGCGCGACGAGCTGGTCGCACTGCTCGGGGGGGATCAGACCGAGCTCCGATTCTCCAAACAGCCGCCCAGCGTTTTCCTCATGGCCGGGCTGCAGGGATCGGGCAAAACAACCACGACGGCCAAACTGGCCGTGTGGCTGGCCAAGAACAACCACACCCCCCTGTGCGTGTCGGTCGATGTCTACAGGCCGGCGGCCATCGAACAGCTGCGCGTCCTCTGTGAGAACAACCGGTCCGGGTATTTCGATGCCCCGGAGGACCGGGACCCTGTTTCCAGAGCGTTGCTGGGTTTGCGGCATGCACAAAACGGGGGCTACGACGTCCTGATCATCGATACCGCCGGCCGTCTGCACATAGACGACGCCATGATGTCGGAGATCGACCGCATCCGGCAGGCGGCCTCTCCGGTGGAAACCCTTCTGGTGGCCGATGCCATGACGGGGCAGGATGCCGTCCGGAGCGCCAGGGAGTTTCACGAACGCCTGAACCTTACCGGGGTCATCCTGACGAAAATGGACGGCGACGCCCGCGGCGGAGCCGCGCTTTCCATCAAATCCGTCACCGGGCAACCGATCAAGTTCATCGGGACCGGAGAGAAGGCCGACTCGCTGGAACCATTGTTCCCCGACCGCCTGGCAGGGCGCATTCTCGGGATGGGGGACGTTCTTTCCCTGATCGAGAAAGCCGAGGAGAGCGTCGACAGGGAACAGGCGGAGGAACTTGCAGAAAAAATCCGCAAGGATGCCTTCACGCTTGAAGATTTCCAGGACCAGCTCAGGCAGATACGGAAGATGGGGCCGCTCGAGCAGATTCTCGGCATGTTGCCCAACATGGGCCCGCTGCGCGGATTGAGCCAGCTCAAGATCGAAGAAAAGGAGCTCATCCACATCGAAGCCATCATCGGTTCGATGACGCCCAGGGAACGGCGCAACCACCAGATCATCAACGGAAGCCGGAGGAAACGGATCGCGCGGGGCAGCGGCCGGCCCGTTCAGGAGATCAACAGGCTCCTGAAGCAGTACGTCGAAACACGAAAAATGATGCGGAGCCTGAGCAGGGGCATCATGCCGCGCGTCATGCGGGGCATGAAATTCCCTGCATCCTAGGCCCAACGTATTGTTTTACGGAAAGTTCCGCCCTCCCCGCACCGGGGGGCGCCCCATGATGCCGGGAGTTGAAACCGGCCCAGTTATGTGCCAGAATTGTAACCAGTTAAGGTCTGTACCTTTTGAGGAGGAGATTTGTTAAGAATACGTCTAACGCGCATGGGCGCCAAAAAGAAGCCGTTTTATCGAGTTGTGGTAATGGAGAGAAGGCAGAACCGGGATGGGAGTTTCGTGGAAATCGTCGGCCAGTATAACCCGACAACAAATCCTCCGCTGATTGATCTGAAAATGGACAGGATCCAGCACTGGATTTCCTGCGGCGCGCAGCCTTCGGAGACGGTCAATTCCCTGCTGAAAAAGACCGCGACCGCAACCCCTGCCGCAGCCGGTTAAGCAAGATCGTCTTCCATCATGGTTGCTGTTTTCCGGAAAGCTCCCGGGTTGTACAACTGAGTGGGACTCGAAGGAGAAGCGGATATGAAAGATCTGGTAGAAATGATCGCGAAAGCGCTTGTGGACAACCCCGAACAAGTTGCGGTAACCGAGGTTGAGGGAGAACAAACCACCGTTTTGGAACTCAGAGTTGCACCCAGCGACCTCGGCAAGGTTATCGGCAAGCAGGGACGGACAGCCAGGTGCATTCGAACACTTCTTGGAGCGGCAGGCATGAAGCTGAAAAAAAGATTCGTCCTGGAAATCCTAGAATAGTGCATCCGGACAAACCTCCACCGCTGGTTACCATAGCGCGCATCGTCAGGCCCCGCGGGAACAAGGGGGAAGTGCTGGCGGAAGCGTTTACGGATTTCCCTGGCCGGTTCGATATTCTGCAGGAGGTCTGGATCGAGTTCGGCGACAAGCGCCTGTTGCGGGCGCAACTGGAATGGACCTGGGAGCACAAGAGACGCAGGATACTGAAATTCAAGGGATACGATACCATCGGCGCCGCGGAAACACTCGTCGGCTGCCTGGTGCACGTTCCCGGATCCGAAGCGGTAGGCCTTCCTGAAGGCATGTATTTTGACCACGACCTTGTTGGCTGCACCGTCGTCGACCATCACGGGAACCAGCTGGGAGTTGTCGACGGCATTCTCCGGATCCCCGGCAACCACCAACTGGTCGTCAAGGATCCCGGCGGCAAGGAATTCCTGATCCCTGCAGCGGAAAGCATCTGCAAGCAAATATCCATAGACAATAAACGGATACTCGTGGATCTGCCGGAAGGTTTAATGGACCTGGATCGATGATATTTGATATCATTACCGTTTTTCCCGAGATGTTCGCCGGGATCCTGGATTACGGGATAGTGCATCGCGCCTGCACATCCGGCCTGGTGGATGTTCGGATCGTCAACCTGCGGGACTTCGCAACAGATCGGCACCGATCGGTCGATGACCGTCCCTATGGCGGCGGAGAAGGAATGGTGTTCATGCCGGCTCCGCTGTTCGAGGCCGTCGAGTTTTGCCGCGGCACACGGAAAGATACGGGCAGCCGGGTTGTGCTTCTGACCCCTCAAGGGGGAACCTGGTCCCAGGAACATGCAGAAGAATTCTCTACAATTTCGCATCTAATACTCATCTGCGGCCGATACGAAGGAGTGGATCAAAGAGTAATAGATTGCCTTGTAGACAGCGAAATCTCCATCGGGGATTTCATACTGACGGGAGGGGAAATTCCGGCCATGGTGATCCTGGACTCGGTTGTTCGGCTGTTGCCGGGAGCTCTGGGCCGATGGGAATCCACCATCAACGAAAGTTTTTCGAGCGGATTGCTGGATCATCCCCAATACACGCGGCCGGCCGAATACCGCGGGCACGCGGTTCCGGAAGTCCTCCTGTCAGGGAATCATGAAAAGATAGAACAGTGGCGAAAACAGAAGGCTCTGGAAAAAACAAAAAGGATCCGCCCGGAGCTTCTGGAAAAAAATCAGCCCAAAATCAAGGAGCATTTGTCATGAATTTGCTACGGGCAGTCGATAATACTCAAATCAGGACCGATATTCCCAGCTTCCGGCCGGGAGATACGGTACGGGTTCACGTCAAGATCAAGGAAGGGGAGAAATTCCGGATTCAGGTCTTCGAGGGCGTCGTTATCGCCCACAAAAGAAACGGCATTGCGTCGACCTTCACAGTGCGAAAGGTGTCCTCGGGATACGGCATCGAACGGATTTTCCCTGTGAACTCCCCGATCATTGAGAAACTGGAGATCGTAAAAAGCGGGAAAGTGCGCCGCGCACGATTGTATTACCTTCGAGGCCGCCGCGGCAAGGCAGCCAGACTCAAGGAAACAGTCAGGAGTGATCGCAAGCCCCTGTAGCGTTCCGGGGCTCGGCACGCACTTCGGGAACCGGCACGATTCTGGCGCCATCTTTGGGCGGACTTCGGAATACTGTTAGAAGATTCAGTCGCAGGAGGACAGGGTGGCCGCTGATAACAGGGCAAAACTGCAGAACGAAGCCGAAAAATATTTGCTCCAGGGGAAGACGTTCCAGGCTATCGGCGAGTATTCAAAAATTGTCCAAAACAACCCCGAAGACGTTCTGACACTCAATACCATTGGAGACCTCTACCTCAGGATGGGCAGCACGGAGGAAGCCAACAGGTGCTTCGTCAGGGTGGCGGAGAGTTACGTTCGCAACAACTTCTTCCTCAAGGCCATCGCCGTCTACAAAAAAATATTGCGGGCCGACCCGGACAACGCCGAGATCAACGCCACCATCGCATCGCTGTACGCGAAGCAGGGGCTCAACACCGACGCCTGCAATCAGTACCTCCACCTGGCGCATATCCACCAGAAGACCGGCGACAGGGGCCAGGTCACGAAAATCTACGAAACCATCGCCGACCTGGACCCGGCCAATGCCGGCGTCCAGAAAAAGCTGGCCGAAATTTTTCTTGCCGTGGAGGAGGACGCCGGAAAGGGCCGGCGGCATCTGCTCCATGCCGCCCGGGCGTTGGCCAAGGCCAAGGACCACCAAGGCGCGATAGAATGCTACACCCAGGCTGCAACGATCGCCCCCATGAATCTCGACGAGCTGAAACCGTTCCTGGAGTGCTGCCTGCAGTCGGGCGACGCCCCGGCCATCCTCGAGCAGCTCAACGCGTCCCTGGAAGCGGATCCGGACAACCTCGACATCAGGGAGATGCTCGGAGGGGCCTATCTGTCGGCAGGCAATCCGGCGGCAGCCCTGGAAACATTCAGGGCCGTGGTCGCCGCCGACGAGTCCCGCTGTGAGTGCCTGCTCCCGGTCGTGGACGCCCTCATGGCCCGCGGGGAGTACATCCAGGCGTCCGAGTGCCTCGACCCCATTATCCCGACACTGATCAACCGCCGGAAAACAGACCGCGCCGCCCGCTATTACGAGCAGGCGCTCGAGGCTCTCGGCGCGCACCTCCCCACGATGGAAAAGCTTGCCTCGGTCTATCTGTCGGCCGGGGACATACGGCGCCACCTGGAAGTCCTCGACAGGATCGCGGACCATTACATCGAAGAGAAGAATCCGGAAGCGGCCCTGGAACAACTGGAGAAAATCCTGCAGGCGAACCCTGAGAGCAAAAAGCACCTGGACCTGCATAAAGTCGTCTTCGTCGACGTCCATCCGGACACCCCCTATGTGCCGCCGGTCTTGTCGGCCGAGCCGAAAATCGCGACGGGCCCGATCCAGGATGCGGTCGATGCCGGGGGAAACCGGGAAACCATCGTGGAAGCCGACCTGCTGATCAATTACGGCATGAAGGAAAAAGCGCTCGGGCTTCTCGAGAACCTCGAGGCGCTCGATCCGAACGATAAGAACGTGCGGACCCGGCTCCTGATGCTCTACCGGGACGAGGAGCACTTCACCAAGGCCGCGGAACAATGCCTTCTGCTGGCGGCCCTCTATCGAAGATCCAACGACGAAGACGTTGCGGAAAAATACCTGTCCGAAGCGAGACAGCTCGATCCGGACCTGGTGGACCGCGAAAAGGACACGGACCTGTTCGCGCGCAAACGAGGCATCCTGCCGAGCGCCGCATCCGATGGCGGGACCGGTTTGAAATCGGACCTCGAGGTGGACCTTTCGGGCGATCTTCTGGATGTCTTTTTTACCGGCAACACAGGCGGCCCCGCGGAAGACCTTTCGGACCTCCCCCCCATGCCGGGCGACATCCCCGGAGAGTACACGGAAGAACTTGCATCCGTTCCGCCCGCTCAGTCCATAGAGGAAAAAATACAGGAGGTCGACTTTTACATCCGCCTGGGTTTCAGCGACGAAGCGCGCAGCAAGCTCAATGAAATCGCCAGGATCAACCCCGATAATCCCGAATTGCCCTCCCGCTACGACGCGTTGAAAGCGATGGAGGCGTCCGGAGACCCCGGGGGCGCGCCCGCCGATGCCGGCGATGAACCGGCCGGACCGGCCGTAGAGGACGGCGGCACCATATTCCAGGATGTGGATATTGACGCGGCTTTGGAGAATTTCTGCGGAGAGCAGGGGGAGGGGGCCGATCCGGAGATGGCCGATCCGAAGGATGCGTGCCTCGATTTCGGAGCACCGGACGAAACGGATGCAGCCGCTGGCGCCGAACCGGGGATTGTCCCCGCCGGGGACGGGCTGGACGATGCGGAAGCGTTTGAAATCCCGGATGTGCCCGAAGCCCACGAACCGGGAGGGGACCCATGGGCGGCCGTCCCTGAATCGGCCGATTGCATCACCAACGACATGTTCTCCGATCTGCTCGACGAGGTCAGCTCCCTGGACGACATCGAAATCGGGAAAGAAAGCTTCGAAGACCACTTCAGCCTGGGAACCGCCTACCGGGACATGGAACTGATCGAGGAAGCGATCAAGGAATTCCAGACGGCCCTGAGGATTACCGAGCACTCGAAAGACGCCAAGAAGCTCGTGCAGTGCTGCGGGATGCTCAGCACCTGTTTTTTGAAGAAAAGCATGCCGCGGTCCGCGCTCCGCTGGTGCCAGACTGGATTGAACGTCGAGGAAATCACCCAGCAGGAGGCGCTGGCCCTCCGCTACGACATGGGCCTGTCGCACGCAATGGAAGGCAACCGGGACCAGGCATTGCAATGTTTCGACAAGATTTTCAATGTCGATCCCGGCTATCGCGATGTCGCGCTGAAAATCGACGAAATCAGAAGCGGACGAACGTAAGCGCATCCCCGGGGGGACAGTTCAACGAACCTATGGCACACAGGTGCAGCCAACACCTGATCCTGCTCTCGAAAAGCCACAATGCCCCAGACATGGATTTCATCCCCGCCCGGGAAATGGACCCCGGGCAACAGCTTCGGTGGAAGATCCCAAATTCCGGTCCGCATTTTCAAATGCATCTACATCCTGTTTTCGATCGAAGCGGGGATCTTTCTCCTGTGGACCCCCTGGCTGAGTTTCTGGGACACGAACTACCTGACCCACCTGTATCCCCAGTTGCTTCCCATCGTAACGAATCCCTTTTTCAAAGGAGCCGTCATCGGGCTGGGGATCGTGAACATCCTGATAGGGATCCATGAAATCGCGCACTTCAAGAAATTCTCGAAAGGCATTTTTTACCGGTAATCGCCGCCCCCTTTTCTACTATGTAACCGATCGCAGGCAGCTCGCCGGGACGTCGCTGGACGGATGCATCCGCCGCGCCCTGGAATGGGGAGTGGATTTCATCCAGATCCGGGAAAAGGATCTGCCCGATAGCGGCCTGTACGAGCAGGTCCGGCGCGCCGTAGCTCTCGCTCACAAAACGGCATGCGTCATTGTGGTGAACGGGCGGGCGGATATAGCCATGGCGGCAGGCGCCCGGGGGGTCCATCTTCCGTCAACCGGCCTCCGCGCCCCGGATATCCGGCCCTGGCTGCCCGACGATTTCCTGATAGGAGTGTCGGCCCACACCGTCGAGGAGATACGCCAGGTAGGTGCCGAGGGCGCGGACTACGCGTTTCTAGGGCACCTGTTCCCGACCCCGTCCAAATCGGGGCTGGGCGACCCGGTCGGGCTGCAGTGCCTGGAGAAGGTGTGCGCCGAGGCGCCGATACCGGTTTTCGGCCTCGGCGGCATCCACGCCGGTCGCATCGCGGCCGTCGTGGACGCGGGTGCGGTGGGGGTGGCCGGCATCAGCCTGTTTCAGGGAAAAGGCGCATTCGAGGCTCTGGAAAAGCGGTACCCGCACGGCGGCCGGCCGCCGGCGTAGGCCCCTCCCGGCCCCCTTCGGATCTAAAGATCCAGAACCGGGTGGCGCGCATCCAGATAATGGATCGCAACCGTTCCACCGCATCCATCGAGCAGCATCCGGCGCAGTTGCTCGGCTGCCTCCTCGATCTCCTCCCTGCCGATCGACGGCATCATGCCGTCGACGTTCACGGCGATGTTGGCGGTTTCCGGCCTGATCCTGGAAAAATCCGCGTTCCGCCAGTTCCAGCGCCGGCACAGCACCTTCCGGGTCCTGCGGTTGACGTAGATGACTTCCCCCGGGTCCGGATGCTCCTCCGCGTCAGGGCTGAAGATCGGCGCGAACGTCTCGTCGGAAACCGCACACCCAAGGGTGACGTCACCCGCCACTTGATCCATGTCGTCCCCGCCGCACGGGATGAGGTGCTTCAGGCTGATGACGTTGAAGGCGTCGACGGCGGGCGAGATCGAACGGATGGGCTTCCCTTTCTTCGCCTGCTTGACCAGAAACACGATAGACGGGGTGAATTTGTTCGGATTCGACCCGAATTTCCGGTAGGCGTCCTTCCAGACGGCGAGCCGCGGGTGCGCGTCCGGATCGACCCCCGGGTCCCGGCGGACCGCTTCCGCCCGCTCCTGCAGCAGTGTCTCGATCCCCGGGCATCGGCGGCTGTTGTCGATGCCCGAAGCCCGGACGATTCCCCGGCAGAAATCCGGGAACATCTCCAAAACGCTCTCCTCGATACAAAATCGCATTGCGCTGGTCCTCTCCTAGCAGATTCTGGGAAGCTGCTCCCCGCTGATCATCTCCACGATGCGGGAGGTGCCGATAGGGCTCCGCATCGTCACCCGGCCGGGATCCCGGTCCGTGACCCTCCCGATGATGCATGCGGACGCACCCAGCGGATGGGCGCGCATCCGCTCGAGAGCGCCGCGCGCTTCCCGCTCGGGGACAAAGGCGACGAACCGGCCTTCGTTCGCGAGGTAGATCGGGTCGAAGCCGAGTATTTCGCACGCGGCCCGGACCTGGTCCAAGACGGGAACCGCCGATTCCTCAATCTCGATGTGCACCCGCGCCGCGCCGGCGATCTCGACCAGGGCGCTGGCCAGGCCGCCGCGGGTCAGGTCCCGCAGGCAGTGGACGCGGATCCCGTCCGACAGCAGATCCAGGACTATTCCGGAAAGCGCCGCGCAGTCGCTCTCGAGGGCCGTCTCGAATTCGAGACCCTCCCGCGACGCCATGACCGCGATCCCGTGCCGGCCTATGTCGCCGCTGAGAAGGATCGCATCGCCGGCGGCAACGCGCGCGGGGGAAATCGGGCGCGCGGACTCGACGACGCCGATGCCGGAGGTGTTGATGTAGATGCCGTCTCCCTTCCCGCGTTCCACGACCTTGGTGTCCCCGGCTACGATCTGGACTCCCGCATCGAGGGAGGACCGACGCATCGATTGGACCACCCGCCACAGGGTCTCCATCGGCAGGCCTTCCTCCAGGATGAACCCCGCCGTCAGGTACAGCGGCCGGGCCCCGCACATGGCCAGGTCGTTCACGGTGCCGTTGACGGCCAGGCTGCCGATATCGCCGCCCGGGAAAAAAAGCGGCCGCACGACGTAGGAATCGGTGGTCATCGCCAGACTCCTCGACGGCAGTTCCAGCAGGGCCCCGTCGTGCCTGGCTTCCAGGGCCGCGTTGCTGAAGGCGGGCAGAAACATCCTCTCCAGAAGCTGCTGCGAGAGTTTCCCCCCGCCGCCGTGCGCCAGCAAAACGTGCGGATACTGTTGGATGGGGATGGGGCAGGCGAATCCCGCCCCCGATTCATTTTCTGGTGCCATAGCGCATTCCCGTCAGGTCCTCCTTCGATATTGGAAATATGCAGCGCAGGCCCCCTCGGAGGATACCATCGTCGCTCCCAGGGGGTGCTCCGGGGTGCAACGGGTGCCGAAGGCGGGGCACTCGTCCGGCTTGTGTATCCCCTGCAGGATGAGGCCGCTGATGCACTCCGGATCCTCCTCGGCCGTGATCCCGGCGACTCCGAACCGGGTTTCGGCGTCGTAGTCCGCATAGACCGCACGCAACCCGAGCCCGCTTTGCGGGATTTCCCCGACGCCGCGCCATTTACGGTCGACCAGCCGGAACACCTCCGCCATCGCCTTCCGGGCAGCGGGGTTCCCTTCCCGCCGCACCGATCGGCGGTACCGGTTCTCGACCTCCGAGCGGCCCTCCTCGAGCTGGCGGATGCAGCCGTGGACCCCTTCCAGGATGTCGACCGGTTCGAACCCGGTAACCACAATGGGAACCCGGTATCTGCGGGCGATCGGCTCGTACTCCTCGTACCCGGCCACCGCGCAGACATGGCCTGCGGCGAGGAAGCCCTGCACGCGGTTGTCCCTCGAGGAGAGAATCGCCTCCATAGCCGGAGGAACCAGCACGTGGGAGACCAGCAGGGTGAAGTTCCCGGTATGCGCCCGATGGGCCTGCAACACCGCCATGGCATTGGCCGGGGCCGTGGTCTCGAACCCGACGGCGAAAAACACCACCTCGCGGCCGGGATTGTCCATTGCCAGCCTGAGCGCGTCCAGGGGGGAGTAGACAACGCGCACGTCCGCGCCCGCGGCCTTCACCGAGAGCAGGTCCCTGGAAACGCCGGGGACCCGGAGCATGTCCCCGAAGGAGCAGAAAATCACTTTCGGATTCGAGGCGATTTCGATCGCCTTCTCGACAAGTTCCACCGGGGTCACGCACACGGGGCAGCCGGGACCGTGCACCAGCGTGATTTCGGGGGGGAGAAGCGTGTCCAGGCCATGGCGGACGATCGAATGGGTCTGCCCCCCGCATACCTCCATGAGGGTCCAGGGATGCTTCGTGATGCGGCCGATGTCCCGGGCGATCCTCCGGGCAGCCCGGGCATCCCGGTATTCGTCGATGTATTTCACTTGGGACCGCCCGCCCGAGACGCGTCCATCCCGTCCATCTTCTCCAGGAAGTCCCATACCTCCGATGCCTGCTCCTGGTCGATGACGCTGATGGCGAAACCCGCATGGACCAGAACGTAGTCCCCGATCCCCGCCTCGGGCACGAAGGCCAGGTTCACCTGTTTGACGATGCCGCCAAAATCCACCTTTCCGCTGACCAGCAGCGGATCGTCCCCCTCTAGGTTCAGTATCTTCCCCGGAACTGCCAGACACATAGCGATCACCCTCGATGTCAATGCCAAGCTATAGTGTGCTCTATTTGGCGCCGGATGGAAACCCCGTTGTGATCCGGGCGCGGCCATCCGCTCAGGAACCATCCGGGGCACCCCCCCCCCAGCATACGGCAGGCGGCCTCAGGAAAGAAGGCGGGAAACGGCGACGACCTGACCCGGGGCGATGCATCCGTCGTTGGGCGGAATTCTCTGGTGCCAGTAGGGCTTGAAACCGGATTCCTCGAGCCTGTGCACCGAGCGTTCCAGGAGGTACTTATTTTGAAAGCACCCCCCGGTCAACGCCACACGCGCCTCGCCCATCCGCCCCGCGACCGTCACGATAATCTCGGCCAGGGTGTTGTGAAATCGCACCGAGACCATTGCCGGGGGAACTCCCGTTTCGATATCCTCGACGACGGCCTGCATCATCGGCGCCCAGTCGACGACAAGCCCGTCGAGCGCCGGGGGGGGCGCACCCCCGTGGCCGGCACGGCAAGCGGCGCCGTCCTCGACGGAAAACGGGTAGGACGCATCCGTCTCGAGATCCCCGATGACGAACTCGGTTTCCATGGCGGCCTGCCCCTCGAACCGCGTGATGTGGCACAGTCCCGCGACGGAGGCCACGGCGTCGAAAAGCCGCCCCGCGCTCGACGTCCAGGGAGAATGCAGCCCTTTTTGCAGCATCTGCGCGATCACGGAGATCTCGATCGGGCTGAAGGCGCCCAGGGGGCGAAGCTCTTTCCGTTCGAACACCCGGTCGCCCCACATCTCGAAAAGCACGCCCAGGGCCGCCCTTCGCGGCTCCCGCACCGCGGCATCCCCTCCCGGCAGACGGAATCTCCTGAGGGAGGCCGCGCGATCGAACGATGTCCGGTTCGTCAGCAGGAATTCCCCGCCCCAAATCGTGCCGTCCGGGCCGTAGCCGGTCCCGTCCCAGGCTACGCCCAGGACCGTCCCCTCCAGTTCGTTTTCCGCCATGCAGGCAGCCACATGAGCGTAATGGTGCTGCACCTCGGAAACGGGGCAGCCGCAGTCGTGCGCGAATTTCGAGGAAAGATACCCCGGGTGCATATCCGCCGCCACCCTTGTGGGGCGGAAGGCATACAGGTCCCGGAAGCTCTGGATCGCGCTCTCGAAGGCGGCCATGGATTCCCGGTTCTCCAGGTCGCCGATGTGCTGGCTGACGAAGATATTGTCGTCGATGGAGACGGCAACGGTGTTCTTCATATGACCGCCGACGGCGAGCACGCCCGGCACGGCCGGGCCGAAATGCAGCGGCAGGGGCGCATAGCCCCTGGCGCGGCGCAGAACAAGCTCCCTGCCCAGAATCACGCGGGCGATGGAGTCGTCCGCATGCCTCACGATGGGGCGGTTGTGCACCAGGAACAGGTCCGCGATGGCGCCGAGGCGCGACACGGCCTCGTCCTCATCGGTGCAGATCGGCTCGTCCGAAAGGTTCCCGCTTGTGGCGATGACGGGCGCGCCGATTTCCTGCAACAGGAGATGGTGCAGGGGCGTGTAGGGCAGCATCACGCCCAGGTAGGGGTTGTGCGGGGCCACCTGAGGAGCCAGGGACCGGCGGGAGGCGGAATCCCGGCTCCTGAGCAGGACGATCGGGGATTCGGGGGAGGACAAGAGCCGCATCTCGAGTTTCGAGATTTCGCAGTCCCGGGCGGCCCGCCCGGCCGACGGGTACATCAGGGCGAAGGGCTTCTCCTCGCGCAGCTTCCTTCTGCGCAGGCGCCGGACGGCTTCGTCGTTCCGGGCATCGACGAGCAGGTGGAATCCCCCGAGGCCCTTCAGGGCCAGGATCTTGCCGTCGCGCACGGCCCCGGCGGCAACGAGCAGGGCCTCGTCTCCCAGGGCGGACGATAGGCCGGAGGAGGACCTGAGTTCCAGCCTGGGGCCGCAGACCGGGCACGCGTTGGGCTGGGCATGGAAGCGCCGGTCCCCGGGGTTTTCATATTCCTCGCGGCAGGCGTCGCACATCTCGAAAGACTTCATCGAAGTGTTCGGGCGGTCGTAGGGGAGCGATTCCAAGATCGTATACCGCGGTCCGCAGCGGGTGCAGTTGGTGAACGGGTACCGGTAGCGCCGGTTTCCGGGGTCGGACACCTCCTCGAGGCATTCCCGGCAAACGGCGATATCGGGGAGGATCAACGCGCTCAGTTTCCCACGGCTGTCGCTGGCGCGGATCGTGAAATGTTCCAATCCGGCCGGGTCGAGGAAGGAGAACTCCATGCTGGTGATCGACGCCGGGCCCGGCGTTTCCTTTTCAAGGCGGAAAAGGAAGGACTCGAGATCGGGCCGGCCGCCTTCCACCTCTATGAATACGCCCTGGGGGGAGTTCAGGACCCAGCCGGCGAGGTTCATCTCAGATGCCAGCCGGTACACAAAGGGCCTGAAACCGACCCCCTGAACGGCACCGCGAATGCTAATCCGCAACCTTTGATTCACTGTCGGGGAAATACCTTCTTTCTCAACCAGTCGCACCAGGCGGCGATGCCTTCACCCGTGGTGCAGGAAACTTCAAAGACCGTAAGCCCGGGATTGACTGTCAGCGCATTGCTTCTCAGGACGTCCAGGTCGCAGGGGAGATAGGGCAGCAGGTCGATCTTGTTCAGGATCAGGACCGAAGAGTTGCGGATCATCGCAGGGTACTTCAGGGGCTTGTCGTCCCCCTCGGTCGTGCTCAGCACAACCACCTTCATCGCCTCGCCAAGATCGTAGCCCGACGGGCAGACAAGGTTCCCGACATTCTCGATGAACAGCAGTTCCATCCCATTCAGATCCAGATTCTTCAGGGCATCCTCCACCAGGTTGGCCTCCAGGTGGCACCCCCCGAGGGTCATGATCTGAACGACGGGGACGCTGTAGCGCGCAACCCGCTGCGCATCCAGGTCGGTCTGCACGTCCCCCTCGATGACGGCCATTTTCATTTCCCCCCGCAGCTCCCGGAAGGTCCTTTCCAGGATGCTGGTCTTTCCGGCTCCGGGGGAGCTGACCAGGTTCAGGGCCACGATCCCTTTCTCCTGGAATACCCGCCGGTTCCGGAGGGCGATCTGATCGTTCTTCTCCAGTACTTTTCGCTCGATGGTTATGACGCTCATAGACCCTCTTTTCAATCGTCCGCCAGTTCGATGTCCACGATTTCCAGTTCCATCCCGGAGACCAACTCCAGGTTGACGCCCTCGCAGGATGGGCAGGCGAAAGCAAAATCCTCAACCGTGAATTGATGCCGGCAGTCCAGACAACGCGAAACCGTGGGCATCGGCTCTATGGCCAGTTCCGCCTGGTTCATCCCCCTTTCGCCCGTAAGCGCGCTGAAACAGAACTCCAGGGAATCAGGGACGATCCCGGCCAGCTGCCCGACGCGAAGCCGGATGCGCCGGACCGAAGCCGCCCGTCCTTCCGGGACGGATTGTTCGACGATATCCAGAATATTGCGGGCAATACCGAGCTCATGCATGCGGGTCGTCTCACGGTTGCGAAGGCGCATCCCGATACGGGCGCCCGCCGGATGGGACCGCGCCTCGGACCTTCGGGGCCATTGCCCGCCGGGTGCCTTCATCAGGATACCACAGGTCCCCCGACAATGTGGACGCGGGATTTGGCCGGGCAATCCGGCGAACCGCCCCGCGGCCTGCGGGAAAGAACCGATTGAATCGGATGCCTCCGCGCGCTACCTTTATCTGTACGGATTGCACTCCGATGGAACCGTATCCGGGAGAAGGGAGATGCGCTATGAAATTCGGACGTACCGTCCTTTCGGCGTTGCTGGCTCTTCTGCTTTTGAGCACCCTAGCCGCAGCCGACCAGATCATCCTCCGGGATGAAACCATCTACACGGGCACTTTCATCCGCGGAGATTCCAAGACCGTGGATTTTAGAATTCTGGGGAGAACCGAGCATTTTCAGATCTCCGATATTGCACGCATCGTGTTCAGCGAACCGGAGCCGGCAGTAGCCGATGCCCGTACTGTCGCACCGGAGCCCGCGCCCCCCCTGCCGGAACCTCTCCCGGAAGCCGCGGAGGCAACGTCCCCCGCATCGGATTCCGGGCCTGGCGTTGGTGGCGGCGTACCCGATGGTTCGCGTCCCAAACCGGAATACGAGGCCAACACGGCTCTAACCCTAACGTTCCCCGAGGGGACCCCCATAGTCGTGCGCACCACGACGGCCATCGACACGGACCGGAACCGGGTAGGCGATGTCTTCGAAGCCATCCTCGATGAACCGCTCGAGATCGGCGGAAATGTCTTTGCGCCGCGCGGCGCCAAAGCCAGGGGCCGAATCGCCTCGGCCGAGGAATCGGGAAAGCTGAGCGGTCGGGCCCAGCTGATGCTCGAACTGACGGAACTGACCGTGGGCGGCAGGAGCTACTTCATCCGCACGGCGGATCACGTCCAGGAGGGGGCCTCCAGGACAAAAAGCACCGCTGCGACCGTCGGAGGCACCGCAGTCCTCGGGGCCATCATCGGCGCGATAGCCGGCGGTGGAAGAGGGGCGGCCATCGGGGCGGCATCGGGAGCGGGCGTCGGGACCGGCGTGCAGATACTGACCCAGGGGGAGGTCCTGAAGATTCCGGCTGAAACCGTTCTCGAATTCAGGCTGCGGTTCCCCGTCACGGTGGATCTTCTTGACGGATTCCCGCAATGACCGCGGCCTGCGGGCCCCGGCTGCCGACAGCGGCCGGCTGCCGGGGCTGACGCGCATCCGGCCGGAAACAGGACGGGCCTTCCCCGGAGGTCCGGAACGAGAGGCGCCTTTCCCCATTTGCCCGGCCGTGGGTTGCGGGCACGTCCATTCTCTCTCAAGCACTGGGGCCCTATGTTAAAAGCCATCATTTTCGATTTCAACGGCGTCATCCTCGACGACGAGCCCCTGCACTTCAAAGCGATGCAGGAGGCCGTCGCCGATCTGGGAATATGCCTGACCGAGGACGCATACTGGGACACGTACCTGCCGCTCGATGACAACGCGTGCATCCAGGCCATCTGCCGCGACCACTCCGTCCACCTCTCCGAAGAACGACGCGCACGACTGCTGGATTTGAAAATCGCGTCGTACCGCCGTCAGCTGCGCGACCGCTTCCCGCTGTTCCCCGGAGCCGCGCACTGCATACGGTCCGCAGCGCAGAAATACCCCCTGGCCATTGCCTCGGGTGCCAGGCGGGAGGAGATTGCCACGACCCTGAAAGCCACCATGCTCGAAGAGTATTTCCTGGTCGTCGTGGCGGCGGAGGATTTCAGGCTCGGCAAACCGCATCCGGAAAGTTTCCTGATGGCCCTGGAGAAGCTCAACGCCGCGGGCGACGGCACGGTTCCGCCGGTCAGGCCGGAGCAATGCCTGGTGGTCGAAGACTCGGTCGGAGGGGTTGCCGGAGCCCGCGCCGCCGGGATGCGGTGCCTTGCCGTCAGCAACAGCTACCCGCCCGCAAAACTGCAGGGGGCCGACAGGGTCCTCCGTTCTCTCGAGGAGGCGAGGCTGGAAGATCTCGAAGCCCTGTTTGAAGAGGACGATGGACCGCCGGCAGCCCGGGGGCCGCGGCCGGGACAACGCCGACGGAAGGTCAGAGACTCCAGACGACCCTGCCGTTGACGATGGTCATCACGGGGCCACCGCGCAGTTTCCAGCCTTCAAAGGGCGTGTTGCGGCTGCGGGAACAGAAGTCCGCCGAACGGACTTCGCTGCTCAGTTCCGGATCCAGGACCGTGATGTCGGCCCACGCCCCCCGAGCCAGCGTGCCCCGGTCCAGGCGCAGGATGCGCGCCGGGGCGGCCGAGAAAAGCTGCGCCATGCGCTCCAGGGTTATGACTCCGGTCCGCACAAACCGGTCGTGGATGAGGGCGACGGCCGTTTCAAGCCCGACGATGCCGAAAGGGGCCCGATCGAACTCGAGCATCTTGTCGTTGACGTTGTGGGGAGCGTGATCGGTCGCGATGGCATCGATGCTTCCGTCGGCGATTCCCTCTACGAGGGCATCGACATCGTCCTGGGTCCGCAGGGGGGGCTTCATCTTGGTGTTGGTGTCGTAGGTAGCAACGGAAGAGTCCGTCAGAAGCAGGTGATGCGGCGTCACTTCGCACGTCAGCGCTGTCTTTGCGTCCTTTTTGGCGTGGACGACGGCCTCCAGGGAACGCCTGGTGGACAGGTGCGCGATATGGGCATGCGCCCCCGTCTGCCTCGCCAGTATGGAGTCCCGGACGATCTGGACCTCCTCGGCCGCGGGGTTGATCCCCCGCAATCCGAGCAGGGTTGAATAATATCCCTCGTGCATGACGCCGCCTGCGGCGAGGGCCGTGTCTTCGCAATGATCGATGACGGGGAGGCCGAAGAGGCTGGAGTATTCCATCGCCCGGCGCATCACCTGGTTGTCCTCTACGGGATTCCCGTCATCGCTGATCGCCACGATGCCCGACCGGTACATTTCGCCGATTTCGGCAAGCATCGCGCCCTGGCTCCCCTTGGTGATGGCCCCGATCGGGTACACGGCGACCTTCGACACCTCGCGGGCCCTCTCCAGTATGAACGACGTAACCGCCTCCGAGTCGTTGACCGGCTGCGTGTTGGGCATGCATGCGACGCCCGTGAACCCGCCGCGGGCCGCCGCATTGGTTCCCGATTCGATGGTTTCGGCATCCTCCCTACCGGGCTCCCGCAGATGCACGTGCATGTCGATAAACCCGGGCAGGACCACGAGCCCGCGCGCATCGATCTCCTTGCGCCCTTTCTTGCGGATTCGGGGCGCGATCTCCACAATATGCCCGTTATCGATGCCGAGATCGGCAACCCTGTTCCAATTCTGCGACGGGTCCACCACCCGCCCCTTGCGCAGTATCAATTGCATATTCGGGCTCAGCGTTTCCCGTTCCCGGTCGTCGCAGCCGGCGCGATCCGAAAACGATGCTCTTGCTGGAATCTTCCCCGGGCCGGCTGGCCCCCGGACCGGGTCCTAGTTTATGGAATTGCTTTCCGGTTTCAATCCTGCATTCCCCGACAGCAAATACAGCACCGCCATCCTCGTGGCTATCCCGTTGGCGACCTGGTTGAGGATAACGGAATAGTCCGCATCCGCGACATCCGAATCGATCTCCACGCCGCGGTTCATCGGGCCTGGATGCATCACGATCGTGTCTTTTTTCGCCAGCCGCATCCTTTCGCGCGTCAGCCCGTAGAAGTTGTAATACTCCCGCGTCGACGGGATGAACGCCTCGTGCTGCCGCTCGTTCTGCACGCGCAGCATCATCACCACATCCGCGCCGTCGATGGCCTCTTCAATGCGCCCCGTGATGGCGGCGCCGAGCCTTTGGAACTCCCAGGGAATCAGCGTCGGCGGACCGCAGACACAGACCTCGGCGCCGACCTTGTGGAACAGGATGGTGTTCGACCGCGCGACACGGCTGTGCGCGATGTCCCCTATGATGGCCAGTTTCAGCCCGGCCAGCCTCCCTTTGACCGTGCGGACCGTCAGCGCGTCGAGCAGGGCCTGGGTGGGATGCTCGTGCATGCCGTCCCCGGCGTTGACGATGGCCGAGCTGCATTCCCGGGCAAGCAGATGGGGGGCGCCGGCGGATTCGTGCCGGATCACGATGATGTCGGGCGACATCGCCTCCAGGTTGCGGGCCGTATCGAGCAGGGTCTCGCCCTTGGAGACGCTGCTGGTGGATGCGGAAAAATTCAGGATATCGGCGCTCAAGCGCTTTTCGGCGAGCTCGAAGGAGGACCGGGTTCGGGTCGAGGGTTCGAAGAACAGGTTGACGACCGTCTTCCCCCGCAGGGTGGGAACCTTTTTGACCGGACGCGCGGCAACTTCCATCAAAGCCTCCGCCGTATCGAGAATGAGCTCGATATCCCCGACCGAAAGCTGGGCGATGCCCAGAAGATCCTTATGCCTGAGAGATGCCATAGATGTATCCTGACCCGGCCGCCGCCCCAAAGGACGCGTAGACGAGCCGGGCGGCCTGCGCCTCCGGCCCCCGCAAATCGCCTGCGGGGGCGCAAAACCGGGCCGCTAGGGCTTCTTCATCATCACGACCCGTTCCTCTTGATCCTGTTCTTTCAGGCGCACTTCGACGGTTTCGTCTTCCGCTGTTGCGATCCGCTTCCCCACATAGTCCGCCTGGATAGGGAGTTCGCGCCCTCCACGATCGACGAGAACGGCCAGCTGGATTCGTTTCGGCCGGCCCAGGTCCGTAATGCCGTCCATCGCGGCGCGTATGGTCCGGCCTGTATACAGCACATCGTCCACCAGGATGAGGCTGAGATTGTTTATGTTGAAATGGATCGATGTTTCCCGCAGTATGGGGTGGTTGCTGACGGTGGTCAGGTCGTCCCGGTACAGCGTGATGTCCAGGATGCCGAAGGGGATGGGGCGATGAAGTATTGCCTCTATCTTGCCGCGCAGGCGCTCGGCCAGGTGCACCCCGCGGCTTCGGATGCCGATGAAGGCGAACTCCTCCCCGGCGCCCAGCTTTTCAATGATTTCCGCGGAGATCCTCGCCAGAACGAGGTCGATCTCTTCGGCCTTCATCAGTAGCTTGCCCCTGGCTTTTTTCATGGTGGAAAACGTGCTGGAAATTAATTGATCCTCTCCGCTGCGGCAGGATAATATCACAGCGATACCATGGGTTGCAAACGGCGTGTGACTTCAAATGCTCGATAAAATCGTACGGATCAAGGCCATCAGGGAGCTTGGGTCCCGGAACTACCTGGTAACGCTCCGTGCGCCGGAACAGGCCCGGCTGGTCCGCCCGGGGCAGTTTTTCATGCTCAAATGCGCCGGGGGGTTGGACGATCTCCCCCTTCTTCGCCGCCCGTTCACCGTCTTCAACGTCTACAGGCTGCCGAACAGCGGCCGCCCGGCCGGGCTGGAGCTGCTCGTCAAAGACGTCGGGACGGGAAGCGGAAAGCTGGTGCGCATGCAGGCGGGTCAGGCCCTCTGCTGTTTGGGGCCGCAGGGGCGCGGGTTCCAGATTTCCGCCGGGATGAAGAACCGCCTGGAGATAGCCTGCCTGGTGGCCGGAGGCGTCGGCATCGCCCCCCTCTACCTGCTCGCCGAGGAACTGATGCGGCAGAACATCCGGCCCGTCCTGTTCTACGGCGGCGCGGCCGCGGCAGACCTGGTGCTGCGGGAGTCTTTTGAACAGCTGGGTATGGACACCTGCTACACCACCGAAGACGGATCGCTCGGCGAGCGGGGGCTTGTCACCGCCCCCCTGGCGCAGTACCTGGACAAGCAGGGGCGCCGGAACATCCGAGTCTATGCCTGCGGCCCCTGGGGCATGATGAGGGCGGTCCATCAACTGTCGGCACGCAAGACAATCCCGTGCGAGGTCAGCCTCGAGGCCAGGATGGGGTGCTCGCTTGGAGCCTGCCTGGGTTGCGTCGTCCGCAGCAGGACCGGCTCCGGACAGGAGCAGTACCTCAGGGTCTGCCAGGAAGGCCCGGTGATCGACAGCCGCCTGATCGATTGGGAAACGGCGCCCCTGTAGCGGGGACCCGTCGTGGCGTCCCCCGGGAAAGACCGGCCCTATTTTCGGGGCCGCAACAGCTTATGGACAGAAGAAAAGAACCTCTCAAACAGCCTCGAATGGCCGTCGACATCGCGGGGGTACGGTTTCAAAACCCCGTTCTTACCGCCAGCGGCACCTTCGGCTACGGCCTGGAATTCACGAACCTGGTGGATCTGAATTCCATCGGCGGCATCGTGGTCAAAGGGCTGTCGATGAAGCCCATCAGGGGGAATCCGCCGCCCCGCATCTATGAAACCGCATCCGGCATGCTCAATGCCATCGGGTGGCAGAATATCGGTGCCGAGGCGTTCGTGACGGACAAGCTTCCGGCACTGCGCCGTTACGAGACGAACATCATCGTCAATATCGTCGGGTTCGAGCTCAACGACTACCTGGAGGTCGTCCGGTTTCTCGATGACTGCCCCGGCATCGCCGCCCTGGAGCTGAACATCTCCTGCCCGAACGTCGAAAAGGGCGGATTCCACTTCAACAAGGACCCCAGGGACACCCGCAAGGTCACGGCGGCAGTCCGGAAAGCGGCTAAAAACCTTCCCCTGTGGGTGAAGCTCTCCCCGAATGTCACGGACATCCGCGAATTTGCCCGGGCATGCGAGGACGCCGGCGCCGACGCCGTGTCGGTCATCAACACGCTCGTGGGCATGGCCATCGACGTCGAACAGAGGCGGCCCCGGATCCGTTTTTTGACCGGCGGGCTCTCCGGACCCGCCATCAAGCCGATCGCCCTGAGGATGGTGTGGGAGGCCTGCCAGGCCGTGCGCATCCCCGTTATCGGGGTCGGCGGCATCGCCTGCACCGAGGACGCCCTGGAATTCCTCATCGCCGGAGCGCACGCGGTCCAGATCGGCACCGCGAACTTCTACCGGCCCGATGTCTCGCAGAAGATCGCCCAGGGGCTTCAGCAATATTGCCGGGCGCGCGGCATCGAAGACATCCATGAACTGATCGGGAGTCTGCGTCCTTATGAATGATCCTAAATCCAGGCTCATCGTGGCCCTGGACGTTGCCGGCCGCAGGGAGGCCCTCGCGGCCGTCAGGCGGCTTTCCGGCCATGTGGGGTATTTCAAGATCGGCCTGGAGCTGTTCACACGGGAGGGGCCCGGCCTGGTCGAGGAGATCCGCGATACGGGGGAGAAGATCTTCCTGGACCTGAAGCTCCACGACATCCCCAACACGGTGGCGGGCGCCATGCGCTCCGCGTGCGCTCTCGGCATAGACATGATCACCGTGCATGCCAGCGGCGGCACGGCCATGCTCGAAGCCGCCTGCGCGCAAGCCCGGGAATCCGCCGCCCCGCCCCTGGTCCTGGCCGTCACCGCCCTGACCAGCCTTTCGGAGGCGGACATGAACCGGTTCGGGGTACAGGGCTCGATGGACGAATGGGTCGGGCGGCTCGCCCGGACGGCGTATGAAGCCGGGGTCCGGGGCCTGGTGGCCTCGGCCAGGGAGATCCCCATGCTGCGCAGGACCATGGACCCGCAGCTGCGGCTGGTCATACCCGGGATCCGGCCGGCCGGCGTCGCGGCCCAGGACCAGGCCCGTACCGCGACGCCCTACGAGGCCATCCGCGCCGGAGCGAGCTTTCTCGTCGTCGGCCGCCCCATCATGCAGGCCGGGGATCCGGCCGCCGCCGCCGATGCTGCAACGGCGGAGATTGCCCGCGCTCTCGGCAGCTGACCGGCGCGGTGCCGTGCCCCTTCCCTTCTGCCCGGACTCCGGGGAGAAAAGGGGAAAACTTGAAGCAGCTGGACCTTCACGAAACAGGCAACCAGCGTCATCGAGGAGGCCGACGACCATGGTGGAATCAAAAATGGAATCTTTGGACACTGTTCCGGCCTTGGCAGGGGACCGGAGGGAATTTCTCAAGCGATGCATGGCCCTGGCAGGCTCCGGGATCGCGGGATGCATCGTGCTGACCGGGCCGCAGGCCCGCGCCCGGACCGTGGACGCGGCCGATGCGCGCCTGGAAACCGAAAGAATCCGGTACCCTGTCGAAGGCGGCGAGATGGAGGCCTACCTGGCCCGGCCGAAGGGGGAGGCGAAGCTTCCGGCCGTGATCGTGATTCATGAGATTTTCGGGCTCAACGCCCATATCGAGGACGTGGCCAGGCGCATGGCCCTGGAAGGATTCCTGGTGATCGCACCGGACGCGCTGTCGCCTTCGGGCAGCGCCCCGGACGGACCGCAGCAGGCGATGGCAAGGATGCGGGGGCTGGACCCGGCCTCGACAACGAAGCATTTTGCCGCGGCGGTCGCCTATCTCAGGACCCACCCGCAGACCACGGGCAATGTCGGCTGCACGGGGTTCTGCTGGGGCGGAGGCGTGACCAACCAGGTCGCAGTGCACGCGCCGGAGCTGAAGGCCGCCGTACCGTACTACGGGAACGTGCCCGACCCGGAGGACGTGCCGAAAATCAAGGCATCCATGCTATGCCATTTTGCCGGAGAGGACGCGCGCATCAACGCGGGGATCCCGGGATTTGAAGCTGCCCTCAGGAAGGCGGGCGCCGACTACCGGATTTTCATGTACGAGGGCGCCCGGCACGGGTTCAACAACGACACCAACCCCGCCGGGTATCACAAGGAAGCCGCGGATCTGGCCTGGAAACGCACCGTGACATTCTTCAAAGAGACGCTTCAATAGTCCCCCGGCCGCTCGCGCCAGAGTTCCGCCAGGGCCGCGACGAACGGCCGGCAGCGGGTAAAGAACCGTTCGTAACCCGGGCAGAGGTAGTTCAGTCCCGGTTCCCCCTCCGCCGTGGGCACGAACCGGTCCTTCGGGCAACCGCCGTTGCACATATCCAGCACGGCGCATCGGCGGCATTGCCGCGTCAGCGTTTCCTGCTTCGCTCTGCCGAAGGCCTGCTGCCGCGGGCCGTCGAGCAGCAGGGCCAGGGGGGTTTCCCGGATATTGCCCAGCCGGTGGGCAGGCGTCACGAAGTGATCGCAGCTGAAGAGGTCCCCGTTGCATTCCAGCACGGGCACGCCCCCGCAGACCTTTCGGAATACGCACAGGGTATGCTCCAGCCCGAAAGCCGAACGCGTGGCCTCCTCGAAAATCTGCACCCGGATGTCCCCGATATCCCGGTCCATCCACCTATCGAAAATCGCGCATAAGAATTCCCCCCAGGCATCGGCCGGCACGCTCCGGCCGCTGACGCGTCCGGCGCCCGCGGGCTCCACCAGGGGAAGGAAGGTCAGATACGGGACCTGCAGGCTGCGGAAAAACTCGTACACCTCCAGGGGACGGTGCACATTCCCCGAATGCACGACCGCGAGGCACTCGGTCCGGACGCCGTGGCTCCGCAACAGTTCGTACGCCCGCATCACCCGCCCCCAGGTCGGGCCCCCCGTTGCTGTCACCCGGTACAGGTCGTGCAGGCCCTCCGGGCCGTCCAGGCTGAGGCCGACCGAGAACGCCTCCGCCGCCAGGAAACGGCACCACCGCTCATCGAGCAGGAGGCCGTTGGTCTGGATGCCGTTTACAATTCGCCGGCCCTCCGGGCAATGCCGGTGCTGCAGATCCGCAATCCTGCGAAATCCGTCGAGGCCGAACAGCGTCGGTTCGCCCCCGTGCCATGAAAAGGCGATCACCGGGTCCGCCGAGGCTTGAATGTGCTGCCGGATGTAGGTCTCCAGAAGCGCGTCGGGCATGCTCCCGCATGGAGAACCGGCAGGGGCGCGGTAGTAGCAGTACCCGCAGCGCAGGTTGCAGCGGGCACCTGCGGGTTTGGCAAAAACCTGGAATGCACGATGCGGATGGTTCACCCTGGCTACTCCGTCCCGGCCGCGGCCGGGCTCGAATCAGAGGCGGCGGCGCCGCCGCAGGCCCCGGCGTCCAGAAGCGCGCGCGCGCGGCGGAATACGTCATGGAACATCGGCCGGGTCAACCGGCCGGTTTGGGTGTTCTGCCTGCTGGGATGATAGGAGGAAAGCAGGCGGAGGCCCCCGGGCAGGGCCCACTCCCCGCCGTGGCAAAACTCAGGGGCCGGGCCTTCCGGCCGGCCTCCGGATTCCCGCCGCAGACGGAGGAAAACCTGGAAAGCCACCCGGCCGAGGACGAGAACAACGCCTGCATGGTCGGCAAGTTCGAGTTCCCTCCGGAGATACCCGCGGCAGCTGGCGATCTCGCCGGCTGTGGGCCGGTTTTGTGGAGGCGCGCATCGGGCCACGGCCGTGATGAGGCAATCCTTCACCAGAAGGCCGTCTCCGGGACCCACCGACGCGGCCCGGTTGGCGAACCCGTATCGATAGAGCGCTTCGTAGAGCCAGTCCCCGCTGCCGTCGCCCGTGAACATCCGGCCCGTCCGGTTCCCCCCGTGGGCGGCCGGGGCAAGGCCGACAACAATCAGCCGGGCGTCCGGGGCACCGAAGGCGGGGACCGGCCGGCCCCAGTATTGTTGCCGGCTGTAGCGCCGCACCTTTTCGCGCGCAACCAGCTCCCGCCACCGGACCAGCCGCGGGCACTTCCGGCAGCGCACAATCTCCTTCTGCAATGAATCGAAGCCGGCCGCGGAATGCATCCCGATAGCATATCACAGGGATTCCCGACGACGTCGCGTTTGCGCAAAAGGCGCCTGCGGCGCTTGTCCGAATGGCTCCATCGGCATCCCGGGCGGCACAAAGAACACCCGCCTTCGGGGGCGGCGATCGCCCGACCCATCGGTGCGGGGAGACGGTTGCACCGGCCAGCCGGGAAGCGGTGCCCTGTCCCCCGAAGCATGCCCCGGCGGGCAGCCGCGCCGCCGCGGACCGCACCCGGGGGCCAACAGCCTTTTCCGACACGTCCGGCATCTGTGATAGTATAGGCAATTGTATGGAAAACGACGGCACACTGACCATCGGGCGCCTGGCGCCGCTGATCCGGAAGAAGGAAGTCTCCCCGGTTGAGATCACGCGTTTCTGCCTCGACCGGATCTCGAAACTGCAGCCCACGATCAACGCCTTTATCACCGTCACGGCGGACCTCGCCCTGAAGCAGGCCGCCAGGGCGGAAAATGAGATTCTCCGGGGCGCCTACAGGGGCCCGCTTCACGGCATCCCCTTAAGCCTCAAGGATCTTTTCAACACGGCCGGCATCCGCACAACGTCCGGATCCAGGATCCGGAGGCGATTCGTGCCGAAAAGAAACGCCGCCGTCGTGGACCGCCTCCTGGCGGGCGGTTGCATCCTGGTAGGCAAAACCAACATGCATGAATTCGCCTACGGGCCGACCAACATGAACCCGCATTACGGACCGGTCCGCAATCCCTGGGACACCCGCTGCATGTCGGGGGGCTCCAGCGGCGGAAGCGCCGCCTCGGTCATCACCGGACAGTCCGTTGCCTCCTTCGGCACCGACACCGGAGGGTCGATCCGCATCCCGGCAGCCGCCTGCGGATGTGTCGGGTTGAAGCCGACCTACGCGAGCATATCGATGGAGGGGGCGTTCCCCCTGTCCTACAGCCTCGATCACGCCGGCCCCCTCTGCCGCTGCGTCCAGGATGCGGCGATCCTGTTCGAGGCAGCCAGGAAGCCCTTCCCGGCCGGCGATGCGCGGTCCCTTCTGCCGGCGCTCCGGAAAGGCGTCCGCGGGCTGGCGGTCGGAATTCCGAGGCAGTATTTTTTCGACTGCATCGATCCGGGCGTCGGCCGGGCCGTGACGGCCGCCGCCGGGGTCCTCGCGCAGGCCGGCGCCCTGGTGCGCGAGGTGGATTTGGAGGGCATGGGCAGCACCGGGCGGATCGCCTCCGGCATCACCGCCACCGAAGCCCTGGCGGTTCACGGAAAGTGGCTGGACCGGAATCCGGACGCCTACGGGGAAGACGTGCGTCTTCGCCTGCTGGAAAGCGAAGGCCTCACAGCCGCCGCCCTCATCGAGACACAGCAGGAGGCCCGAACCTACGGGGAGATGTTCGAGAAGGTTCTCGAGACGGTCGACCTGCTGCTGGCCCCGACTCTTCCCATCGCGGCCCCGCGCCTCGATCAGGAGGAAGTGCGCATCGGGCGGCGGCGCCGCAGCGTCCGCGACCTGCTGCTGGGCCTGACCCGGCCGGCGAACATATCCGGGCTGCCGGCCCTGTCGATCCCCTGTGGTTTCTCCGGGGAAGGGCTGCCGATCGGCCTCCAGATGATCGGCAGGCGGCATGGCGAGGCCAGGCTCCTTTGTGCCGCCTATGCCTACGAGCGGGCGACACCCTGGCACAGACAATTTCCCGGAATTCCCGGCGTTGACTGAAAGGCCTGCAAGGGCTACAAAGGTATGGTCACCCGTGGGGGATGCCGCACGGGTGTGTTTCCGCCCTGGATGCCTGAACGGACGTACCGGCCGGGGGTCCGGCCGTCCGGGGAACGCGCCGGGCCCCGGGACGGAAACCGAGCACTGCGCATGAGGATGCTGTATGAAAATCGCACTGGCCCAGATCAATACGACCGTCGGCGATATCTTCGGCAATCGCGACCGGGCGATACGGGAGATGGAACGGGCAAGAACATCCGGTGCGGATCTGGTTGTATTCCCGGAACTGTGCCTGACCGGCTACCCGCCGCGCGATCTGATGGGGCTGCATGGTTTCGTCGATTCCAACCTCGAAGCCCTGCGGCAGATCGCGGCCCATACCGGGGGCCTCGGCGCCGTCATCGGGTTCGTCGACCGGAACCGCAGGGACCGGGGCCGGGATTTTCACAATGCCGCCGCGTTTATTGCCGAAGGGGAGATCCGGGCGGTCATTCACAAAACCCTGCTTCCGAGCTACGACGTGTTCGACGAGGACCGCTATTTCGAACCGGCCGACCGCCTGCAGCTGGTCCCCTTCAGGGGGCGCACCCTCGGCATATCCATCTGCGAGGACGCGTGGAATGGCGAGGATTTCTGGCCCAGGCCCCTGCACGCGTCCAACCCCGTCCGGGACCAGGTCGAACAAGGGGCCGATCTGCTGATCAACATCGCCGCCTCCCCCTACGAAATGACGAAGCTGAAGATCCGGCACCAGATGCTGAAAAACCATGCCCTGCGTTCCGGCGTCCCCCTCGTCTACGTCAACCTCGTCGGGGGGAACGACGACCTTCTGTTCGACGGGACCAGCCTGGTAATCGGAAGCGCCGGGAATCTCGTCGCCCGAGGGAAACGCTTCTCGGAAGACCTGGTTATCGCCGATCCCGACTCGGAAAACGACCTGCCGCTCGGCGAGGGCGAACCGGCGGAGAACCTTTTCGAGGCCCTGGTCATGGGCACCCGGGACTACATCCGCAAATGCGGTTTCACCTCGGCGGCCCTGGGCCTGAGCGGGGGCATCGACTCGGCCGTCGTCGCCTGCATCGCGGCCAAAGCCCTGGGCCCCGGCAACGTCCTGGGCGTCTCGATGCCGTCGATGTATTCGGCCCGGGAGAGTTACGAGGACGCCCGGGCCCTGGCGCGGAACCTCGGGATACGATTTGAAGTCGTCCCCATCCCCCCCATGTATGAGGCATTCAAACAATCGCTGGCCGGGATCTTCGCGGGACATCCGGAAAACACAACCGAGGAGAACCTGCAGGCACGCATTCGCGGAACTCTCCTGATGGCCCTGTCGAACAAATTCGGCACCATGGTACTCGCTACCGGCAACAAATCGGAGATCGGAGCCGGGTACTGCACCCTGTACGGGGATATGGCCGGGGGGCTGGCGGTCATTTCCGACGTCCCCAAAACGCTGGTCTACGCGCTGGCCGCGCACATCAACCTCGGGAAAGAAATCATTCCGCCCAACACCATACGGCGCCCCCCGACGGCCGAATTGAAGCCGGGGCAGCTCGACCAGGACATCCTTCCGGAATACGACGTCCTCGACGGCATTCTGAGGCTGCGGGTCGAACAGCAGATGAGCGTCGATGAGATCGTCGCGAGCGGCTACGACCGGGAGACCGCGGAAAAGGTGGTCCGCATGATCCACACCAACGAGTACAAGCGGCGCCAGGCGGCGATGGGGCTGAAGGTCACCACCCGGGCCTTCGGCTCCGGGCGCCGCATGCCCGTGGCCATGCGGCTGAACTACTAGCCGGCGGTTCTTGAGGAGACACCGACGATGTACACGGATGCGCTGCTTACCGATTTCTATGAACTGACCATGGCCGCCGGGTATTTGGACCACGGCAAGGCGTCCGACACGGCTGCGTTCGAACTCTATTTCCGGCACAACCCATTCGGCGGCGGCTACAGCATTGCCGCCGGCCTGGAGCCGGCCGTTCGCGCCGTTGTGGACTGCAGGTTCGGCGGGGACGATCTCGGCTTTCTCGAGAGGCAGGAAACGCCGGAGGGCAAGCCCGTCTTCAAGAGGGACTTTCTGGACTACCTGGCCTCCTACCGCTTCCGGGGACGTCTCCGGGCCGTGGCAGAGGGCACGGTGGTCTTTCCCAACGAACCTCTCGTGCAGGCCAGCGGTACTCTCATCGAGTGCCAGATCATCGAAAGCATCCTGCTGTGCCATATCAATTTCCAGACTCTGCTGGCAACCAAGGCCGCCCGCATCTGGGAGGCCTCCAACCAGGGCACGATCATCGAATTCGGCCTCCGACGCGCCCAGGGTCCCGACGGCGCCTTAAGCGCATGCCAAGCAGCGTATATCGGCGGCGTCGAAAGCACCTCGAACGTGCTGGGGTCGGCACGGCTGGAGATGCCGGCCAGGGGCACGCACGCGCACAGCTGGATCCAATCGTTCGACTCCGAGCTGGAAGCATTCCGCGCCTATGCGCGCACGTTTCCCGACACCTGCATTCTGCTGGTGGACACCTACGACACGCTGAAAAGCGGGCTGCCGAACGCCATCCGGGTGGCCAAGGAACTCGAACGGGAGGGGCACCGCATGGCGGGCATCCGCATCGACAGCGGAGACCTTGCTTTCCTGAGCCGGGAAGCCAGGGAGATGCTCGATCGTGAGTCCCTCTCCTACGTCAGGATCGTCGTGTCGAACGAACTGGATGAATCGGTCATTTCCGGCATCCTGTCCCAGGGAGGCAGGGTGGACGCCTGGGGCGTCGGCACCCGTCTCGTCACCGGGGCCGGAACGGGGGGCTGCGCCCTGGGGGGAATTTACAAGCTGGTCGAACACAACGGCAGGCCGAAGATCAAGCTCAGCTCGAACCCGGAAAAGATGACGAATCCAGGGCTGAAGAAAATTGTCCGCTTCTACAATTGCGACGGCGTCATGGAGGCCGACGCGCTGGCGGACTCGTCCGAAGACCTCTGCAGGGGCGAAGTGGTCATCGTCGATCCGAACAACCCCCTGCGCCGGAAGAAAATCGACTCCCCCCTGAGGGAGGAGCTGTTGCACCCGGTCGTGGAAAACGGAGAGGTTGTCTACGCGTTTCCCCCCCTCGGCCAGATCCGGAACCGCCGGAAGGAACAGCTGTCCCGGCTCCACCCGAGCCACCGGCGCATCGACAACCCCCACGAATACAAGGTGGGCCTCACACAGAAGCTCTGGCTGCAGAAAGAACGCATGCTCAACCAGGAAACCCTGTAGCCCGAGGCGCCCGGAGAGAACGAAACGCGATCGGGGGATACAGGCAGCCCTTCCCCGCCGGGTGACCGGGGCCCCGGGATGCTACTGTTCCAGCGCCTTCCCCGTCATCGGGACAAACCGCACGGGGATCGTGGACCGACGGGTGATGCCGGAGGCCCCTTTTTCCAGGACGATCAAATCCTGGTTGAGGCCGCCGACGGGGCATACAATCCGGCCCCCCTCCTTGAGCTGATCGATGAGCGGTTGGGGTATCGTCTCGGGCGCAGCCGTCACGATAATCCCGTCAAACGGCGCCCGCTCCGGCCATCCTTCGTAGCCGTCCCCGATTCGAAACCGTATGTTGCGGTACCCGAGCCGATGGAGAACCTCCGCGGCATCCCGGCCGAGTTCGGGCACGATTTCGACGGTATACACCTCCGAAACGATCTCGGCCAGGACCGCAGCCTGGTACCCGGACCCCGTGCCGATCTCCAGAATGCGCTCCGATCCCCGGAGTTCGAGCAACTGCGTCATGAACGCAACGATGTACGGCTGCGAAATGGTCTGCCCCAGATTGATTGGAAGCGCACCGTCGGTATAGGAGAATTCCCGCAGATTTGAAGGGACGAATTCGTGGCGCGGCACTTTGGCCATGGCTGCCAAAACGCGCGCATCCCGGATATCACGCCCCTGCAGCTGCGAACGAACCATCCGTTGACGCAGAGGAACGAAGGCCTCATCTCCTGAAGGGTCCGGCCCGGTTCGCTCTTGTTCTGACGGCGGCACTGACTTCGTGGGGCATCCTCCGCAGCAGAGGAAACACACATGCATCAATAGAGCATAGACGGAAAAATGTCTCCCAGACATTCGGAAGCCCTCTGCATACCCACAGTGTACGTCGGAGACATGGGCGGTTCAATGCCCTAATTTTGATGGTATACTGTCCCAGCGCGGCGACGGGTGAGCATCGATGCCTTTTCAAATAGATATCTGGATCCTGCCGGCCATTGCAGCCGGTGCTTCCTCCTACCTCGTATGCCTTTTGTGGGAACGTTTCCGGCACAGGTCCGCACCCGGCGGGACGCTGGCGGGATTCCTCGTCTGCCTCAGTTTCATCATGGGCGCCCTGTCGGCCCATTTCAGACACGCAGCCTACGCCGTAAGCCTTGAAAACAACATCATCGTCATGTTTCTGGTCGGGGCCAGCTCCACGTTTTTCTGGCTTCTGCTGCGGAAGCATATCCTGTACGGGAATGGGAAATCCGGCGGGTAGCCGGCTATTGCCGCCCCGGCGCCCTGTGCCCGGGTCCGCCGGCGGACCGGGCAGGGCAGAACTGTCCCCCCGGGTCGGGCATTCTCCGGCAAAAGGTCAGGGTGCGCCCCGGAGGCGGTCATCGATGGTCGGTGCGTTCGTGAAAGGCTGGCGCGCGGGAGCGCGACATCAGGACGGTCCCCTCACCCGTTTCCATTAAACCGAGCGCTTCTCCGCCTGATCCCACGTCCCGCGCATATTGAAAGCGGTTTGACTCCTGCATCCTTCAAACCACCTGGTGTCCATTGCTTTGTACTGGTGTATATATCGGCAGCGGATGCGGAACAATTACGGCTTTTCGCAGAATAATCTCAATTTCCTTCGGCGAGCCGTGCCGGCGTGCGTGATGGCGTGCGCCTACGGTCGGACCCGGGTGGTCCCGACGGCCGACAGGCATTCGCCCCCCCGGACTCTTCTTGTGGACCACCCGAAACGGGCGACTCCGGCCTTCTCAAACCGATCAACCGGCACAACCGGGCCTGTGCAAAGGGCACACCACGCTTTCTTTCAAATCCGGGTTGACAACACTTATGCTCAGTTTTAGAATAATAGCGAGCCCCTTTTGGGTTTGTTTTTTTAACCCTATATATACTCAATATGAGCATAAGGATCTGAACGTGACAACCGAACTTGAACGCACCCCGATCCCGGATGACACGCCCCAATATGCCCCCGGGTCCACGAGCCGACCATCCCGCGCCGGCCGAGGCATCCCCGAGGCCGCATGGGACATCCATGCCCCCTATATCGATGCAATCCAGCGGCTGAAGCGGGAAAGGAACGCCATCATCCTTGCCCACAATTACCAGAATCCGGAGATCTACCACGGGGTTTCGGACCTGACCGGAGATTCGCTGGCCCTGGCCCGGGACGCCGCGGACATCGATGCCGACGTGATCGTCATGTGCGGCGTTCATTTCATGGCCGAAACGGCAAAGCTGATGAATCCCGAGAAAACGGTTTTGATCCCGGACCCCGAAGCGGGATGTTCCCTTGCGGCGTCGATCAGCGCCGAGGACGTCCGGATGCTCCGGAAACGGTACCCCGGGGTTCCCGTCGTGACCTATGTGAACACCTCCGTGGAAGTGAAAGCGGAATCCGATGTCTGCTGCACTTCCGCCAACGCCGTGGAGATCGTCGAATCCCTGGGATCGAGCCGTGTCATCTTCCTTCCCGACGAGTACCTGGGGCGGTACGTTGCCAGTCGGTCCGAGGTGGACGTGATTTGCTGGAACGGTCACTGCGAGGTCCACGAGCGGTTCTCCGCCCCGGCGATCCGCGCCTATCGCGAGGCCTACGACGACCTGCTGGTTCTGGGGCACCCCGAGTGCCCGCCGGAGGTGCTGGCGCAGGCGGATTTCGTGGGGTCCACAGCAGGAATGATCCAGGAAATCATCGGGAGGAACCCCCGGCGGGCGCTGCTGGCAACCGAGCGCTCGATGACCGACAATCTCGCCGTGGAATTCCCCGGGGTGGAGTTTGTCCGGCCCGGTTATCAGTGCCCGCACATGAAGCGGATCACGCTCCCAAAAATCCTGGAAGCGCTCCGTTCGATGCGGCATGTCGTCGACATCGACCCCGCCGTCGCCGGATCCGCCAGGCAGGCCGTAGTACGCATGCTCCATCCGGTACAACAACCCGTATGCTGACAGGAAGAAGATGAACCCCAATCCCGGCACCATGCCCCCGCTCCACCCGATTCTGTTCGAAGAAGCCGTCCGCCGCGCGCTGCTGGAGGACCTGGGAAGAAGGGGCGACATCACGACCGATGCCATCGTTGCGGCCGGGGCCACGGCCACGGCCAGGATGGTCGTAAAAACCGGAGGGCGGATTGCCGGCATCGGCGTCGCAGGCGGCGTGTTTCACGTCCTGGACCCCGGACTGCGGTTCGAGGCCCTCTGCGGCGACGGCGCCGACGTGCCGGCGGGTGCGACGATAGCCGTCGTCCGCGGCTCCGCCCGGTCCATTCTCTCGGGCGAACGCACGGCGCTGAATTTTCTTGCGCACATGTCCGGCATCGCCACGGCAACCCGGGAAATCGTCGGCATCGTCGCCCCGTACAAGGCGCGCGTCGTCTGCACCCGGAAAACCACACCGGGGCTGCGCACCCTGGAAAAATACGCGGTGCGGGCCGGAGGCGGTTTCAATCACCGCTTCGGGCTCGATGATGCCGTGCTCATAAAGGATAATCACATCGTCGTCGCGGGGGGCGTTGCCGAGGCGATCAACCGCGTGCGGCAAACGACGGGACACATGGTGAAAGTCGAGGTCGAAGTCGACTCCCTCGAGCAGCTGGAAACGGCCCTGACGGGGGACATCGATGCCGTGCTCCTCGACAACATGACGGTCGAAATGCTTTGCGAAGCCGTGCGCCTGGTCGACGGAAGGGTGCGTACCGAAGCATCCGGGGGGATCACCCCGCAGTCGGCCGGCGCCGTTGCGGCCTCCGGGGTGGACCTTCTGTCGATGGGCTGGCTGACGCACAGCGTCCCGGCGCTCGACGTCTCCCTCGACATCGAACACGGCACGTAACCCATCATCCCGGAACATTGCGGCGGTTGCGGAAAAATTCCTTCACGAGCGCGCCGCATTCATCCGCCAGGACTCCCGCCATCACCTCAATTCTATGGTTCAGATGGGGGTTATCCGCGAGTTCGAAGCAGGAATGCACCGCCCCGGCCTTTGGATCCGGGGCCCCGTAGACCAGCGTTTCGACTCTGGCCTGCACCAGCGCGCCCATGCACATCACGCAGGGTTCGATGGTCACGATCATAACAGAACCCGGCATCCGGTAATTGGCGACGGCGCGGGCCGCCTGGCGCAGCGCGACGATTTCGGCGTGAGCGGTGGGATCATGGAGCCCAATGGATCCGTTATGACCCCGGCCGATCACCTTGTCGTTCCATAAGAGGACGGCCCCGATCGGGATCTCTTTCTCCGACGCCCCCTTGCGGGCCTCGACCAGGGCTTCTTGCATCCAGTATTGCGCTTTTAGCCGATCCATATGCTATTCTTCCTGAAGGGGAAACGGAATGCCGTCTGCACGGGCAGATGGTGTACGATTACATTTAGGCATGGATCCGGGCAATCCCGATGCGGTAGCATTACCCCTATTCATGAAGAAACCTTTAACTTTAGATTGACAGGCTACCATATATGACTCATTCCGAAGAAGAACGATTGAAAATCGCGGTGTTTATCGATTTCGACAATATCTCCATAGGCGTTAAACAATCCCTCAACCGAAACTTCGACGTCGGGACGGTGCTCGAGGCCATCAAGGAAAAAGGCCAGGTTGTCACCAAGATCGCCTACGGCGACTGGAAGAGACACGAAGATTTCAGCAAGGCCATGACCCAACATGCGGTGCAGATGGTGCAGCGGAACCTGACCCCCGGGGGGGACAAAAACGGAGCGGACATAGCCCTGGCGCTCGATGCGCTGGAAATGGCGTTCACCCGCGACCATATCAACGCCTTCGTCATCGTAGGCGGCGACAGCGACTTTATCGCCCTGGTCGAAAAACTGAAGCAGTACGACAAGGTGGTTTTCATCGTGGGGGGCCGCGCCTTCACCAGCGTAATCCTCCAGAAGAACTGCCACGAATTCATCTCCTACGAGAACCTGATCGGCGTGCAGTCCTCGGCCAGGCGTTCATCGGGCAGCAAGCAGCCGGCACCGGCGAGCGCGGCCCCCCTGGATCAGGCGTTGCCCCTTATCCGAAGATCGCTCAAAATCCTCTCCGACCGGGAAGTATCCCCGCAGCTCGGGCTGTTGAAAAGCACCCTGCTGCAGCTCGATTCCACCTTTTCCGAGCGGGATTACGGGGTGAGCAGTTTCCGAGATTTCACGCAGAAACTGGCCGCTGCCGGATACGTCAACCTCAAGCACGTCGACCGCAGCCTTCTGGTCGAACTGAAGGATGTTCCGGAAGCCGGCCCCGTTGCGCCGCCCGCCGCCCCTGCCGAGCCGAAAGGCCTTGCGCAACCGGCCGCCAGCCCCGCAGCGGAACCGTTGCCCGCCGGGCAGCCGTCCGATGCGATCCGATCCCTGCAGGAAATACTTCGGGAATCGAAGGCCAAACCGCACTGGCCCATGTACCTGCGCTCCTTCAAACAGTTTTTGAAATCCCTCCAGCCGCCTTTCGACGAGCGCCCATTCGGCATAACCAGCACCTATGACCTGGTCCGGCAGGCCCAGAAGGACGGGCTGCTCCATGTGGAGAGGAACCGCCAGGGAATACTGCGCCTGTTTCCGGGCGAGCTCTTCCCCCATACTGCGGGAGAGGAAGCGGAAGGACTGACGCAGGAAGCCAAGGAGGAAACGGCAGCGGGCACGCCGGAACCGCCCGAACCGGAAGTGCCCCCGACGGCCGAACCGGAGACCGGCACAAGCGAAACGGAAGCGCCGGAACCGAAGGGCAGGCCCGGGAGGCGGACAAGGGCCTCAAGATCCGCAAGATCGGGCAGAAGCCCAAGGGCCGGATCCCCTGAGGCCGAAGCCCGGAAGCCGGAGCCGGAAGCGGTGCTCCCGGCAGGGGACGGGGCAGAATTCACGGCGCCGGAAAAACCGGGGGAACCCGAGGAGCAACCGCTGGCCGCTCCTTTCGAAGACACGCCTCCGCCGGCGCCGGAAGAAGAACAAGCCGTAAAAAAACCGGCGGCGAAGCGGGGACGTAAAACCGGGGCGTCGAAAACCGCCAGAAGCAGGAAGCCTGCGGCGAAAAAGAAACCGAAGGACGTGGGGCCCGATACGACAGAGGCCGGGGAGGCCTAGTCCGTCCCTTCGGACGCATCGGGCCGGGAATCGGCGCGGCGGCTCGATTCCCGGCACCGGGCCGCATGCCCCGGGGGGGGTTACTGGGATCGCCGGTTTATGATAATCATCATATCCCTGGCCTGGGATATCTTGTCGGAATCCTGGCCTATGGCGATGTACTTCGTGAGCAGTTCTTTGGTCCGGCCGTCCATCTCCTTGCCATCGGCGTAATACATCTGGCCGAGTTCGAAATGCACCTCGGAATTGGCCGGATTGTGCCGGATCACGCGCTCCAGGGCGGCCTCGGCCAGTTTGGGTTCCCTGTTCCTGGTCTTTTCAAACAGGTCCAGGAGAATCTTCTCGACACTTTCCCCCGGTTTCACGGCTCTCGGATCGGTGAGGGCCCCGAGGGCCTCATCAAATTTCCCGGCGTCGAGGTACACCTGGGCCAGGGCCGTCCAGTAGGCAGGCGCGTCGGCGGCAGGCGCCAGCTCGGCCGCTTTCGTCAGGGCCTCCGCGGCTTCGGCCGTCCTGCCGGCATCGGCCTGCACCTTGCCGATCTCCCTCCAGATAAACGCGTGCTGATCCTCGGGAAGCTGCGTCAACGCCTCCCGATATCGCGCCAGCGCCTCTGCGGCATTCCCGGCCTTGGCCAGCTCGTTCCCTGCGTCGAAAGACTCCTGGGCCTTTTGAATGGCGAGGTTGTCGATCCTGGCCTCTATCTGCTCCCTGATGTCCGTGTATTTCTTCTCCCCGGGCTGCAGATCGATCGATTTCTGTATCTCAGCCGTGGCCTCGTCGAACCGCTCGGCATGGGTCAGGGCCAGAGCCAGCTGGTAGTGGGCCTCGGGATTGTCCGGATCGCTTTTGGAGGCTTCGGAAAATGCGTCGATGGCCTTGTCGTACTGCTTCTCCTGCAGCGCGAGCTGCCCCCGAATCAGCCCCATGTTGTTGATGATACGCTGCGAGTCGCTGCGGATCTCCTTGTATTGCTCGGGATCGATTTTCCCCTCCACGGGGGGCACGCCGGCATACATCTCGGCCATCCTGGAAGCCTGCTCCAGAACCTCGACGGCCTTATCGAAGTTCCGGACCTGCGTATAGAAAACTCCGAGGTAGTACAGGGCCCGGGCATTGGATGGATTCAGATCGACGGCCCGGAGCAACGCCTTCTCGGCGTCGGCATACCGTCCCCCCTTGGATGCATCCTCCCCTTCGTCGATCAATTCGTTCGATCTCCGCATGCGCGAGGGATCTTCAAAATACAACAGTTTGTCCATTCCGGGGTCGAAGGTGAGGTTGACCGATTCGGTGGAGGAGCGGATCGTCAAAAATTCCTGGAACGCCGGTACGAACTCGGGTTTGCGCCCCATGACGCGATAGATCCCGTCGGGGATGTTATTGAAGACAGCCGTCCCGTCCTTTTTGGTCTTTTCCGTTTTCTCCACCCTCTCGTCGAGGGAAAGAACCGTAACAAACACCTCCTGCAGCGGTTTGCCGTCGGCATCGACGCATTGAACCCGGATAGCGCCGCTTTGCGCCTGCACGAAAGCGGGGATGGTACTCATAACTACGACAAGGCAGATACAAATCTGCATAAAGCGCTCTATTTTCATATGTATTCTCAAAAAAGCAGTCCGAGCCCACGAAGCATACGCGATGCCGCTCTAGCCTAAGACCTGAAATTGTTGAACAGCCAATCTGTTTCCTCATGCCTTCATCAGGGGAAAGGGGTTCCCGATCACGCCGATGAGACTTCCACCCTCTGACCCCCCTATATATTGTATACGTGGAACGGGCCGCGTGCAACTGCTGATTCCAAACAGCAGCAAATCCTTCCATCCTATAAATGGTTGATTTTATACGATTTAGCTAATAACGCCCGCCTGTGGCGGGGGGGGGGCGCCGGCGGGGGACGTATCACAGCGGGGCACAAACCAGACCACCGTCACGGAATTCGAACGAGTGTTTTAGTAATTCCCGTGTTCCCGTTCCTGTCGCCGGCGGCAAGGTCCGGAGTGACCATCCGGTAGGGCTCGCACTTCGAATCGGCTACCCCGTCAACGGGGAACACCAGGCGCCAGTCCCCTCCATCGATGGAGTATTCGGAGGCGGCGATGCTGCCCGCCGTCACGCACGCACTGAATTTCACCTCGACTTTGTTCCGGATGGTATCGCTGTCGGTGACATCGACCCGTGGCGGGGTGCCGGCGATCGCGAACGGCCGCGACACCAATTCCCCTTCGAGGCTGGAATCGCGCGGATTGGAGGGGATATCGCTGGCCACGACCTTCAGACGGTAGACCCCGTCGGGCAGGGAGGCAGAACGGGCAGCAGTTCGTATTCGAGGATACTGGATATCGCGAGCGGGCTCAAGGCCCCGGACCTGCGTTCGGACTCCAGAATCGACAGGACCGAAGGAGGCAGCCCCGGCAGGCCTTCGCCCCGGATGACGGCCCCCGGCTCCCGGCGGAACAGCCGGACATACAGCCGGTCGTTCTTTCGGATATTGTTGATCAGTTGAATCAGGTGGGAAAGGCCGCGCGGGATCAGGACCTCGTCCCCCGACTCCGCGTTGTCGAACGTCATCAGGGTCGCCCCGTCGGCGACCAAAACATGCAAAGGCCCCGGCGGGACAATCGGCGGGATGTCCAGGGGATACACGTCCCGAAGCGTCTCGCCGTCGGACTTCCGGAAACATGTTTTTCCCAGTCCCCGCATACCGGGTTCGAGGTCCTCGACCCGGAAGAACTCGTTCTCGGTCTGCCCCAGGAGCAGCGGGAGCAGCAGAAATACGATCAGGGCAGCCACGACGGGAATCTCTCTCGGGCTCATCGGTACGGCCTCAAGCCATGCATTTTGAAAAATGGACGCCAGTATGGCAGATTTGCGGGCAGGTTGACGGGCCGGAGAACGGAGAATCCCTGCTTGAAATTTCGGGCTTTTGGGCCAATGATCTCTGTGTGCATTCCATAGACATCAGCGTGGTGATACTTGCAGGCGGACGGAGCCGCAGAATGGGGTTCGACAAGGCCCTGCTGGAGGTGGGGGGGAGGCCCCTGATCGGCATCCTCTCCGAGCGCATGCGCCGGTTGACCGACCGGGTGCTCATCTCTTCGAACGATCCCGGAAAATACGGCTTTCTCGATATCCCGGTCATCCCCGACCGTTTTGCCGGGCATGGCCCGCTGGCCGGGCTGCACGCCGCCATGATCCACCAGGTGAGCGATCTGTATGTCCTGCTCGCCTGCGATCTTCCGAACCTTCCGCTTCCGCTGGTCCGGAAAATGATCGCTCTCGCGGACGGGTATGACGCCGCCATCCCCCGCACCGCCGACGGGCGGGCGCATCCTCTGTGCGCCGTCTACCGCAGAACCTGTCTCCCCCATATCGAGGAATCCCTCAGGAAAGGGGAGAGGAAATTCATCGGGACCTTCCTCAAAAGGGATGTGTCGGTCAAATGGGTCAGCCCGCAGGAGGGGCAGTACGGGGAAACCGACCTTGCTAACATAAACACACCAGGAGATTTACGCCTGCTCGAAATCGGCGCCCGCGATTGAACGGCTCCATGCCGGCCGAAACCCTACATATAGTAGTCGATCTGCACTAGTCCCCGATATATTGTGATTTTCGGTTTGGTTCTATCCAATGCCTGTGCTATATTGGGGCCGTATTCGACAGCGGCTCGACGGGCCGTTTTTTCGAGATAAAATCTTATGTACCAATGTTTTGTTATGACGGTACCGATACGCTTCCGCTCTTTGGGTCCCACGCGACGTCTTGCCGCATTCAGGAGTGCATAGTCCGATGAGACAGCGTCTGCCGGTGACGGCTCGCATTTCCCGCGGGGCCCGCATCCTTCTGCCGACCGCGGTCCTGTTGATCGTATGCGTCGGGGCGTTCCCCGGAATCGTTCTGTACCAAATCACCCGTCCGGCGGCATCCCGGGAGCCCACCGATCCGTCCTTTTACATGCTCGAGTCGTCCGATATCGAAGTGACTTCCGACGGGGGCGACCGGATCCAGGGGTGGTGGATTCCGGGCGGGGACGGGGCCGCCGGAGTCATACTGGCGCCCGGATTCGGGATGAGCCGTTCGGACGCCCTCAGTCTGGCCGCCGCCCTGCAGAAGAACGGTTTCAATGTTTTTTTGTACGGGCAGCGCGGCGGCAGCGCATCCCATGAAAAATCCAGCACGTTCGGCCTGAAGGAAGCCGGGGATATGCTGCTGGCGGTCCAGTTCGTCCAGAGCAGGGCCGAAAGCGGACGCACCCGCATCGGCCTGTGGGGCGTCGATGTCGGCGCCTATGCCGCCCTGCAGGCGGCCGCAACCATACCGGAAGTCCGGGCCATCGCCGCCGACAGTGCCTATGCATCCATCTCCGACTTCCTGAACGTGCGCATCAGCGAAGAATTCGAGCTCGATCACCCCCTGCTGCGATTCGGGTGCATCCAGATTTTCAGGATCCGTCACATGGCATCGGGGGCCCTGCGGGCCAGGCGGATCCCGGTCGAAAAGCTATCCGGCCGCTCCATTCTGATCGTCACGGGGGACAACCGGAAGACGCTGGGGCGGATGGCGACCGCCCTGTATGATACGCTCCCCCCGGGGGCCGAGAAGGTTTCGCTCGAGATGTCGCGCATCCACCTGATGGAAGGGGACGCATTGCAGGACTATGACGCGTTGATGGTAGATTTCTTCCGGAAGAATCTGCAATGAACCGGGCCACGAACATTGCACGGGACGCATGCGCGGGTTAGGAGGCATTGACAGTTGATGAACCAGATAAAGAAGCTGGAGATTGTCGGATTCAAATCATTCTGCGACCGCACGCATATTCCCTTCAGCCCAGGGATCACGTGTATCGTGGGGCCCAACGGGTGCGGGAAAAGCAACATCTCCGACGCCATCAGCTGGGTCGTCGGCGCCCAGAGCACGAAATCGCTGCGGACCGACAAGATGGCGGGGGTCATCTTCAACGGCACCCAGGCGCGCAAGCCCACGGGATTCGCCGAGGTCACCCTCTCGCTGTCTTTGTCGGAACATCTGGACATCCCCGGGATCCGGGAGCTGAACTTCGAGAACTTCACGGTCGGAAGACGCCTCTATCGCTCCGGGGAAAGCGAATATTATCTGGATGGAAGCCGATGCCGCCTGAGGGACATCCAGTCCATCTTCGAGGGAACGGGCCTGGGCCCGAATTCCTATGCCATTCTCGAGCAGGGCAGGATCGGACAGATCCTCAGCTCGAAACCCTCCGAAAGAAGGAGCATGATCGAAGAGGCGGCGCGCATCACGTTGTTTAAAAACCGCCGCTATGCCGCCGAAATGAAGCTGGAAATGGCCGGGCAGAACCTCCTGCGCGCGCAGGACATCATCCGGGAAGTGGTCCGCCAGCTGAATTCCCTGCGCCGCCAGGCGGCCAGGGCCCGCCGGTACAACCGCCTGCGCGAGGAGCTGCGAAGCGTCCACCGCCTCAAGATCGGCATGGAGGAACGCCGGATTCGCGGCAAGCTGACCGAATGCGCATCCCGGCTCGAAGCCGCCAGGGAACGGGAGCAGGCAGCCCTGGGGGAACTCGAAGCGGCCAAAACCGAACGTGAATCCGTCTGGAGCACGTGCTGCGCCCACGAGGAGGAAGTGAACCACACCCGGGAACAGCTCTCCGTCCAGAAGATGGATGCCGGGAATGCGCAGAATACGCTGGAGAACCAGGAAACACAGAAACTGGGATTGCAGGCCCGGTCGAGTGAACTCTCCAAGGAAAAAGTGGCCCTCCAGGAGAGGAACGAACTCATCCAGCACGAGATTCGGCGCCTCAAGGAGCTGGCGGGGGAGCTCGATGCCGCCCTGGAAGGCGAAACAGAGTCCCTGGAATCGGAGCAGGGGAAAAGCGAAGTCCTGCAGAACACCATAGTCCAGACCGAAAGCAAGATCGACGACCTGCGGTCTTTTCTGCTGACCGGAGCATCACGGCTTTCGGACCTGAAGAACGTTCAGGCCCGCTGCCAGGAAAGCCTCGAGCGGATATCGGTCACCGCGAGCCGGCTTGAAAACGAGCGCCGCATCAAGTCCGGGGAGGGCACGGCCAAGCGGGAGGAGATTGCGGCGTCCCGCCGAAGCTACGAAGCCAAGGCGGCCAGGCTGAGCGAAGTCGCCTCCGTACAGGAAGAGCTCGAAACCCGCATCGAGGAGCTTGCGGCGCGCATCGAAGCGGTAGCGTCCGAACTGGCCGGGCAGGTCAACGAACAGGGCCTGCTGCAGCACCGTTTTTCCTCCCTGGAGGAGGTGGAACGGCGACGCAGCAACTACTCCGACGGCGTGCAGAAATATTTGTCGACGAAAATTCCGGGCGAGGAGGACTGCAGGGCAAAAACCCTGGCCGACCACATCGAGACCGACCCCGCCTACGAGTCGGCCCTGGAAAGCTACCTGAACGACCCCCTGCAGTACATTCTCGTGAATAACCGTGAGGACGCCGTAAGCAGCATCGACCGCCTCAAACGCATTGGTGCGGGGAAATGCACCTTCATGACGATCCGGAACGGCCACTCCCGACACGAACAGCGGCCCCGGTCCGAAATGAGGGGGGACGGGATCATAGGCTACCTGAACGACCTGCTGCAAATGGACCCGGAAGTCAAGCAGGCTTTCGAACGGGCGCTTCCCGAATACGCGTCCACCATCATGGTCTCGGATCTGAATACGGCGTTCCGCGTTTCGGAACAATCCTCCGGCGAAAGGTTCCTCACGCTTTCCGGAGAGGCCTACTCCCCGCTCGGCACCCTGTCGGCGGTCGGAGAGCAGAAGTCGATGTCGGGATTCCTTGCTCTGAAGCGGGAGAAGCGCGAACTGGAAAGAAAACTGACCAAGCTGCAGATCAGGATCCAGGCCACCCGGGGGGAGCTGACGGACGGGAAGACAGAGCATGAAAACGCCGGGGAATCCCTCAAAGCGCTCTCGGCGGAATCGCGCAGACTGGAGGTGGAAACCGCCCTGGCCAGACAGGAGATCGCGCGGCTGGAGGGGGAGCTCGACAAGATCGGCCAGGCGGAAACCGTTGCCGCGTCCGAACTCGAACAGCTTGCCGTGGAGAAAGGAGGGCTCGAGGCGCGCCTGGGCGAGGCCTCCGTCCAGATAGAGGAGATTGAAAAGCGCAGCGGTCACGGGGCCGAGGAACTGCAGGAGCTCAACATCCGGCTCCAGTCGTTAAGAGCCGACAGCGCCGCGCTCACGAAGGAACTGAGCGCGCTCGCCTCGAGCCACGCCGTCAAGCGGGAACGGCGTGCGGGGGTGGAAGCCGACCTCTGCAGGCTCGCCTCGGAAGCGGAGAATGTGCTGCGCCGCATCGAAGCGAACCGTTCCGAGAGCGCCCTCGCACAGCGCCGCGTGCAGGAACTGGAGATCGCCCAGGAGGAGGTCCGGGCAAGGATCGCCAACTGCACCCGCAGCATGGAGGAAACCGGGACGGAACTCGAGGAGAAGCTGCGCGAGCTCGCCGAACTGCGCAGCATCCTGGCGGGCATGGAGGAGAAGCTGCGCCAGTTCCATGCCTCCCGCGAGGAAACCATGGATTTCCGCAATAAGATCGAAATAGAGAAAGCCCGGCTGGAAAGCGACCTCGAGCACCTGGACCGCAACTGCATGGAGGAATTCCACCTCCCCATCGGGGAGGTCGTTTCGGACATCCCCGACACCGACTGGGAACGGGAGTATGCGGAGGTCGCCCAGTCCTACGAGAGGATTCGCGAGACCATCGAAAACTTCGGCGCGATCAACATGCGCGCGCTCGAGGAATACCGGGAGCTCGACGAGCGCTACCAGTTTCTGAACAGCCAGCGCCTGGACATAGAAAAATCGATCGCCGACACCCAGAAGGTCATCGCCGAGATCAACAAACGCTCCATCGAGCAGTTTGAGGACGCCTACCGGGCCATCCGGCAGAATTTCCAGGAAGTGTTCCAGATCCTCTTCAGCGGCGGGCAATGCGACCTGAGGCTGCTCGACGAGGAAGATCTCCTCGAAAGCGGCATCGACATTATCGCCCAGCCCCCGGGGAAGCGGCTGCAGAACGTGCTGCTCCTTTCCGGAGGCGAAAAAGCGCTGACGGCGCTGGCGCTTCTGATTGCCATCTTCCGCTACCGTCCGAGCCCGCTCTGCATCCTGGACGAGGTTGATGCGCCCCTGGATGACGCCAATGTGAACCGGTTCACGAGGCTGATCGCCGAGCTGAGCCGGGACACGCAATTCATCATCATCACCCACAACAAGAACACGATGGAAATCGCCCAGACTCTCTACGGAATCACCATGGAGGAGCCGGGGGTTTCCAAGGTGATCGGCGTGGACTTCCGGCATACCGAGGAGGCCCTGGCCAGTTAGCCCGCGCCGCGGCGCCGGAGAACCGGACCCCGTCAACAGCCATCTGGATACAACCGCCATGCCCGAGAGATTGAATGTGTGTTCCCGGACCGATCTGCAGGGATTAGAGCCTCCCCGCAGGGGAAAGGTACGGGACGTCTACGAATACGGGGACAAGGTGCTGCTTGTCGCCACCGACCGGATCTCCGCGTTCGACGTCGTGCTTCCGTCCCCCATCCCGATGAAGGGGGCCGTTCTGACGCAGCTGTCCAGCTTCTGGTTTCAGACAATGCGCGATATCGTGCCGAATCACCTCGTCAGCGTCGATGTGGACCAGTTCCCCGAGGACCTTCGGAAATTCCGCGACGTTCTCCGTCTGCGCAGCACGCTTGCGGTCAAAGCTGACATGTTCCCGATCGAATGCGTCGCCCGCGGCTATATCGCCGGTTCCGGCTGGAAGGAGTACGAGGAAAGCGGGACGGTTTGCGGCCTGCCGCTGCCTGCCGGGCTCAAGGAGTGCGACCGCCTGCCGGAACCCATCTTCACGGCGGCGACCAAGGCCGAAACCGGCCACGACATCAACATTCCTTTCAGTGCGGCGGTCCAGGCTATCGGGCGGCCTTACGCCGAGCGCCTCCGGGAGCTTACCCTGAAGCTCTATGCCCGCGCGGTGGAATACGCGCTCTCGAGGGGCATTATCATCGCCGACGTCAAATTCGAATTCGGGCTCTACAAGGGGGAGGTGATCCTGTGCGACGAGCTGCTGACCCCCGATTCTTCACGGTTCTGGCCCCTGGCCGAGTATCAGCCCGGAAGATCCCAGCCTTCCTTCGACAAGCAGTACGTCCGCGACTACCTGGAGCAGATCCATTTCGACAAGAAACCTCCGGGACCGGAGCTGCCCGATCCCGTCATCCGGGGAACCACGGAAAAGTACCTTGAAGCCTACCGGCTTCTCACAGGCTCCTCCCTTGTGTAGAGAGCGGCCCCCGGGGGCTCCGGCGCAAACACACCGGAGGACGCGGGGGGAATCCCTGTCCCGGCCCGGGGCCGGGAATCTCCCGGATCGACGCCGGCCGCTCCGCTTTGCCTTCGGCGCCTTGGGGAACCCGCGCCGGCGCCGGGAGACGGTTTGAGCAACCGGGGGCGGCAATGCCGCCGGGCAAGGGCCCGTAAGGGGAGAGGCCCTTGCCGGGCATGGATCGTCCTGTCCGGGCGCGGGACGGGACCCCGACCGGGAACGCTCCGTCATTCACTCTTGTAATCCGCCACGGGAATTCCATAGAATGAGGGTTCAGCGGCATTTCTCAAAGGGCGGCCCGGCAGCTCGTGCCGGGCCGAACCGCCGATTCATGGGAGATACTACGCATGCACCCGAGCCAGTGGTCCATTTGGGATGTCCTTTTCGTCGTCATCCTTGCGGTTTCCGTCGTATTTGCTCTGTTCAAAGGACTAGCCCGGGAGATCATCAGCCTGGCCGCCCTGATCGGCGGGTTCATTCTCGCGGTGCTGTTCTACCACGTTCCCGCATCCTGGTTCCGGGATTTCAGCAAAACGGACTCCATTGCCAACCTCATCGGATTTACAATACTGTTTTTCGGAACCATCCTGCTCGGCGCCGTTGCCTCCTTCCTGGTCAACCGCCTCGTGAAAGCGGCATCGCTCAAATGGATGGACCGTCTGCTGGGCGGGGTATTCGGACTCCTCCGGGGTTGGCTCATCGCATCCATTCTCGTGGTCGCCCTCGTGGCGTTCCCCGTTCGGGATACTTTTCTGGCTCATTCCGTCCTGGCCCCCTACCTTATGGCGGGTGCCAGAATCGCAGTCCGCTATGTTCCGCAGAATCTGAAGGACCAGTTCAACGAGCACTATTCGAAGGTGCTCAACGCCTGGAAGCACGACAGGAGTCTGAAATGAGCCAGACCGGGATCCCGACGCAACCCAAATTCAAGGAACGTCTCGAAATCCTCTGCCGGGACATGATCGACAAAGGGATTCTGTTCTCCGAGGCCCTGGAGCGTTTCGAGCGCTGCTTTATCGCGGAAGTGATGGAGCGCAACGGGGGTAACATGACGCGGGCCGCCGCCGCCCTGGGCATGCACAGGAACACCCTCTCCAAAAAGGTCAATCACCGGCGGCGGCCCAGCAGTTGACGCAAGCGGTTTCGACGTCCGCCCGGCGGTTGATCCGGAGGTCTCCCGGAGGGGCCCCATCCGCCATCGGGCGGCCCATCCCCCCCTCACCGGGGCCGTGCGATCCGCCCTGCTCGGAGATTCTCCCAATGGCGAAAGGCCATATTCTCATCATCGACGACGAGGAGGATATCCTCGAACTGGTCCGGTACAATCTCGAGCAGGAGGGGTACCGGGTAGAGGGAGCCTCCGACGGGGAATCCGGGCTCAAGGCGGCGATCCGGGAGATGCCCGACCTTGTTCTTGTCGATCTCATGCTGCCGGGCATGGACGGTCTGGAGGTATGCCGCCATCTGAGGAGCAACAACCGCACGGCATCCATCCCCGTCATCATGCTTACGGCGAAATCCGCCGAGTCCGACCGGGTCGTCGGGCTGGAACTGGGGGCCGACGACTACGTCACGAAACCCTTCAGCCCGCGTGAGCTGGCCGCGAGAGTCAAGGCCGTGCTGCGGCGCATGCACCCGGCGCGGCTCCAGACCGACACGATCCGGCGCCGGGGGCTTCTCATCGACCGAACCCGCAGGCAGGTCTGCCTCAACGGGTCCCCGATCGATCTCACGGCCACGGAATTCCGGTTACTGCAGTTCCTCGCCGAGCATCCGGGCAGGGTTTTTTCAAGGTCGGAGCTGATCGATGCCGCCCTCGGAACGGAGATATCGGTCACCAACCGCACGGTGGATGTCCATATCACGGGACTGCGGAAGAAACTGGGCCCATCCTGCGACCTGGTTGAAACCGTGCGCGGCTTCGGCTACCGGTTCCGGGAAGACGGCGAGTTTTCCTAGAATGCTAGGCGGAGCTCCCGGGTTCTGCCCGGATTGGGAGGTGGACGTAGAAGGTGGAACCCGTGCCGACCTCGCTTTCGACGCGGACCCTGCCCCCCTGGGCCTCCACGTGATGCTTGACGATGGCCAGGCCGAGCCCGGTGCCCCCGGATTCCCGGGACCGGGCGGCGTCGGTGCGGTAAAATCTTTCGAAAATCCGCTCCTGGTCGACTTGTGGAATGCCGATCCCGTCGTCGGAAACCGCGATCACTATTTCGCCCGATGCGGCCGACGCCTGCACCCGGATGGTTCCTCCGGCGGAGGAATAGCGCACGGCGTTGTCCAGGAGGTTTCCGAGTATCTCTTGAAAGGACCGGACGTCGCCGAACAACCGGGGCAAATCCTCCGGGTAGACGGCCTCCAGGTGAAGCTTCTTTTCCTTGGCCTTGACCCTCGCCGTGTCCAAACAGGGGGCGACAATTTCCGAAAAGGGCACCAGGCGGGCGTCATAGGACAGTTGCCCGGCTTCAATCCGGGCCAGTTTGAGAAGGTCCTCGGTCAACCGGCCGAGCCTGAGCGCATGATCGCGGATGATCCCCAGGAATCTCCCGCGATTGCCCGCGTCCTCGACCGCGCCGTCAAGGAGAGTTTCCGCAAAGCCCTGAATGGCGGTCAGGGGCGTTTTGAATTCATGGGAGATGTTGGCGATGAAATCGCGGCGGACGCGCTCCAGCCTTCTGATTTCGCTGATATCGTGCAGCACCATCACCGCGCCCGAGGCGGTGCTTTCCGGGCGCACCGGGGCCGCCGTGACGGCATAGCTCCGCGTCCGGACCGAACCGACGACAACTTCCCCGTGAATGGGCGTATCGAGCGCAAGGGCATTGCGGATGCAGCGGACGAGGTCCGGATGACGGATCAGCTCCAGGACAGGCTTGCCGTGCCACCCTGTCCCGGGCGCTTCCATGGCCTGGCAGAACGCCCTGTTGCAGTACAGAACGGACTGGTCGCGTCCGATCACCACGACGCCCTCCTCCATGCTGGCCAGTATGGCGGCGGACTGGTTCCTCTCTTCGGTAAGGGTGCGGATGGTACGGTCCAGCTCCCCGGCCGTCCGGTTCAGGCTCCCGGCAAGGTCCGACAGCTCATCGCGGTGCCGGTCGCGGGGGAGGGGACGGAAGTCCCCTTCGGCCACCCGCAGGGAAAACTCCTTCAGGCGCTGGATCCGTCCCGATATCGTCCGGAAAAAAAGGAGGGACACCCCCCCGGCCAGTGCCAGGATGGCCAGCGAGATCAGTCCCAGGCGGCTTCGGAAGGCCGACGCCATGGCGTCGAGCGTCTGCAGGGGAATGGAAAACCGCATCACGAAATCCGTCGCGCCCCCGTGACTGTAGCGTCGAGCCAGATACACCATGTCGCGCCCGAGCGTCGTGCTGTGGCGGACGGCGCGCCCGGTTCCTGTCGCGAAGGCTTCCAGGATTTCCGGCCTTCGCGCATGGTTTTCCATGTTGGAAGGGTCTTGTTCGGAATCCGCCAGCACGATGCCGTCCGCAGAGACAACGGTGACGCGGATCCCTTTCTGCGCCAACCGGCCGGCCCGTTCCCTCAGGTCCGGTTGTCCGGGAGGCGAGGGGATGCCGAGCAAGGCCACCTGGGAAACGGACTCCAGTTGCATGTACGCCGCGTCGAGGTACTCCTGCCGGATCGCCCGGACGACATACACCCCCAGGGTGCCGACGGCCAGAAGCAGCATCAGGAGGTATAAAAGCCCGAGTTTCCAGAAAAGTCGATTCTTCATGATGGCCTGTACGGTACTATACAATAGAAACGCGGAGAAGGTATCCCGGCGGGCCCGTATTCACGCAATCTTAATATTTCATGGCGGCGGCGCGTGCGGGAGCCGGCGGGGCTTCCGCGATCTGTCCATGACGCCGGAGGCTGCCGTTGGTTGTCCGGGGAACTATGCGAACGAAAAATCCCGTAATCGTCGCCTTTTTCATCCTCTGCTGTGCCGCTCTCTACTGGATCCCCACGGGATTCGAGGGGAGCGCGGCCGAGGACGCGTTCCTGGTCAAGGCGAAGGTTCTATCGGTGGACAACACCGACCTGCGCCGGAATTTAATCGTCCAAACCGGGACCCAGGAGATCCGGGTAGGGATTCTGGAAGGAATCCACAAAGGACAAACGGCCACAGTGGTGAATCCCCTGTCGGGGAAGATGGAGTTCGATGAGATATACCAGGCCGGGGACACCATCCTTGTCGAGTATACGCTCCACAACGGCCGGATCCACATGGCCTTTACGCGCGGGTATTACCGGATTGCCCACGAATGGACCCTGATTGTCCTGTTCGCCGTCTGTATAGTCGCCGTCGCCGGGACCACCGGCCTCAAAGCCCTCCTCTCTTTCCTTTTCGCCGCCCTGATGCTGTGGAAAGTGTTGATCCCGCTTTGTTTGAAGGATATCAGCCCCATACCGGTCTCCCTGGCCGTGGTGGCCTCATTGACCGCCTCCGTGAGCTTTCTCATCGGCGGCTGGACGCGCAAAGGCTGGACGGCCTTCCTCGGATCGTTTGCCGGGCTGTGTCTGGCCTGCATTCTGGCCCAGGCTTTCGCGCCGGGCTTCCATATCCACGGGGCGGTGCGACCCTTTGCCGAGAACCTGCTCTATGCCGGGTTCCCGCACCTGGATCTGACGGGCATTTTCCTGGCGGGTGTCTTCCTGGCCTGCTCCGGAGCCGTCATGGACCTGTCGATGGATATCGCCGCCTCCATCGACGAGGTCAGGAGCAAGCAACCGGGGATCGCCTTCCTGGATCTTTTCCGCTCCGGGATGACGGTCGGCCGGTCCGTGGTGGGGAGCATGACAACGACCCTGCTGCTGGCCTACTCGGGCGGGTACACGGCCATGCTGATGTACTTCATGAGCCAGGGCCTGCAACCACGGCAGATCTTCAACATGAACTTCGTTGCTGCGGAAATCCTCAATGTCTTTGTCGGGAGCTTCGGTCTCGTGGCGGTCGCGCCGCTGACCGCATTGATCGGGGCGCTGCTCTGCAGCCGGAAAACGGGCTGAGGCCCGACCCACGGCCGGGGCGTGCCGCCGAATGCGGCCAGGCCCGGCAATAGCAGACGCGCCCTACCTGGAGCTGGGAGATTTCTCGTCGCCCCCCATGGCCTTGATGGCCAACGGCAACGCAACCGCCCCGGCGACCCCCGCTATAATCGCGGCATTGCGCGCGGTATGGCTTTTGGTCACGGGCTGAACTCCGAAGACGGATGTGACGACGGCGGCCTTTGCCGCGTCGCGGGAAGCGCCGGCCTGAATCATTGCTTCCTCCGTACAGTCGACCACCTGGTAGGCATGGTCCCCGGCCTTGAGTCCCCAGGTCCCGTTGATGGTGATCACGCTTCGGGAGTTTCCCGAAATGGCGTAGGCTTCCCCACCTGCGACGATGCACCGCCCCTGGAGCGAGTCTTCCTCCAGGGAAAGAAAATCATCCTCGATGGTCTGGCCGGATATCCGGCCCCTTCCGGTCACGTTCATCACGGCAAAAGGACGGCTGGCGCTGACTTCGGTCCGCTGCCCGTTGGCGGTATCGAGAACCCCGAAGGCCCCCTCCAGGATGTTCACGGCCATCTGGCCCCGGCGGTTCATCCCCAGCTCTCCGACCGTCTCGGAGTCGCCCGCCGGCCGGAGGCGGAAGCCGCCCGCTTCGATCTCGACCTGTTCCCCCCTGCTGAAGCTGAAGCGGAGCAGTCCCGCATCCACCTCGACGACGAGGGCGCCCCCCCGACGATCGAAATTGGCCGCCGCTTTCGTCAGTTCTATTCTGCTGCCGCCGTGCAGTTGGATAAGCGCGGAACCATCCGAAACCACCCGGTCTCCGCTGAAAACGGTCGTACCGGTCGGAGCCTCCGTGCCGCCAATCCTTGTCCGGCCCGCGGAGACGACCGACCCCAGCGGATCGGCGGCGGCAGCCCCGGCCGGAACCGGCGGAACGGCCGTGACAAGCAGCGGGAAAATCAGTGTAACTACGGTAGCCTTCACCCAGGCGGGTCTAGGATTCATTTTTCGAATTCCTGCAGATGGGCATCCCCGTTCCAATCCTATGCCGGTCGATGCATGTGACGTATATCATAGTATCGATGCCGCGCCAAAACAAGACGTACCTTGGGGGCGTATCTCGGGGATGCTATACGGGATGGATCCTGGGCGGCCATGGACCCGTCCGGGGCTAGCCGAATCGGCCGGTGATGTAGTCCTCGGTCTGTTTGTTCTTGGGATTGGTGAAGAAACGGCCGGTCGCGTCGTATTCGATCAGCTCCCCGAGGCAGAAGAAGGCCGTGCGTTCGCTGACCCGGGCCGCCTGTTGCATGTTATGGGTCACAATCACGATGGTGTAGCGGTCTTTGAGCTGGGCGATCAGCTCCTCGATACGGGCCGTGGCAACGGGGTCCAGGGCCGAGCAGGGCTCGTCCATGAGAAGCACCCGCGGCCGCGTGGCCAGGGCACGGGCAATGCACAGCCTCTGCTGCTGGCCGCCGGAGAGCGCCAGGGCGGATTTCCGGAGGTTGTCCTTGACTTCGTCCCAGAGGAACGCCGACCGGAGGCATTCCTCGACGATCGCGTCGAGATCGGAACGGCTGCGCCCCCCCTCCAGCCGTGGCCCGTAGGCAATATTGTCATAAATGCTTTTGGCGAATGGGTTCGGCTTCTGGAAGACCATCCCGACCTGCTGCCGCAGGTGGACCAGGTTGACACGCGTGTCGTAGACATCCTGGCCGTTTACGGTCAGCGACCCCTCCGTCCGGGTGTTGGGGATCAGATCGTTCATGCGGTTGATGCTGCGAAGAAAGGTGCTCTTGCCGCACCCGCTGGGGCCTATGATGGCGGTTACGGTGCAGGCGTAGATGTCCATGGTGATATCTTTGACGCCGGCAGTCTTCCCGTAGAAAAAGCCGAAACGATCCGACCGGATCACGCCGCATGCGCCGCAGGATTCCGCCGGCGCCCCGTCGGGGACAAGCGCCCGCGCAGGCTTCGATTTCGGAAACAGGGGACTATCCAAACCGTTCAATCCGACCTCCCGGCTTTGAAGCTCTGTCATGTCCGAGTACCCGTTTCCTTATAAGCCGCGCAGTTTTCTGCTGGACCGCGAACGGACCCATATGGCGATTATGTTCAGCGTCAGCACCAAGGCAACCAGGGTCATGACCATGCCGTACTGGTTATGCGGCACGAGCATGGCCAGCCGGTCTCCGACAGCCATGTCATAGCTGCCGTAGGACAGGGCCCGCGTGGGGTCGAGAATCGAACGGGGTACGGGCCCGAATGCGATGGCGCCTGTAAAAAGAATCGGTGCAGTTTCTCCCGCCGCGCGGCTGAGGCTCAGAATAATGCCGGTGAGGATGCCGGGAGCCGCCGCCGGGAGCAATACGGTCCTGAAAGTGCGGAACCGGCCGGCCCCCAGGGCGAGAGCAGCCTCTTTATAGGTGCGCGGCACGGCGCGAATCGCCTCTTCGCTGGCGCGTATGATGACCGGCAGCACGAGCAGCCCCAGCGTCAGCGACGCCGCCAGTATGTTTGGTTTCATCATCTTGTCCACGGTCGAGGCCGAGAAGATGCCGAGGGTCCCCTGCCCGAATTCCCCGATGACCGGGAAGAGGAACAAGACGAAGAACGCCATCCCGAAAAGCCCGAACACGATGCTGGGCACCCCGGCAAGCGTATTGATGCATGTGCGGATCATACGGACGATCCTGCCGTCCCCCGCGTACTCCACCAGAAACGCCGCGGAGAGGATTCCCAGGGGGATGGAGAAGAGCATCGAGAAAAAGGTCAGCGCCAGCGTCCCCAGGATTTCGGGGCCGCAGCCTCCGAAGTAGTGGCCGTCGGTGCTTTCGTCCAGAAAATAGCGCCAGTACGCGGTCAGCCGCGGCTGCAACAGTCGGAACAGATGCGTTTCGACGTACCCGAACACCGGTTCCAGTTCCGTGCCCGCGAATAGATCCTTGCGCGCCGTCACCTTCCGGACCATCGGAGTACCGGGTTCGGTCTCCACCCACTCCTCTTTCCAGAGCAGCGCGTGGAGTTCCCGCCGGGCGACATCGAGGCGCGTGGCGCCGTACCGGTCCATGGTCAACGCCGGCAACGGCTCGCCCGGGGCGGGGCCGAAGAGCCTGCGCAGCGATGCCTGGACTTCATCCAGAGCCTCCGCATACCGTTCCCGCTTCGACAGGTCCACGGTTCCGGCGACCCGGGCGTACCGCCCGGCTATCTCGAAATACTCCTCGACGGCGGTTCCCGCAAAATCGGGATCGCCGCCGCACTCCAGAACGGTCTCAAGATGACGCAGCGCCGCAGGCCCATTGTCGCTCTCGAAGGCGGCCTGTAGAGAATCGCGGAGGGTCCTGGCCTTTCCCCGCAGTGCGGCATAGCGGTCGCCGGATAGGCCGGTATCCCTGAGGTGGCTCCCGTATTCCCGGTAGATGGTCCGGACACGGCTGGTCAGATGCTCCGTATCGATCCCCTGGCGGAAACGGTGCACCGCATCGTAGACAAAACGGCGTGCCTGCTCGATGTCTTCCCTCTCCCTCCGTATTCGTTCCGCATCGCCGTGGCCGAAGACGGCAAGCTGCATTTCCCGGAACTCGTTCGTGCCGAAAAAGAAGACGGCCTGGATCCCCCTGGCCGCCATCGGTCCCAGCACCGCCACCAGGGCCGCCACCATCAGGACGACCGACAGGATGGAAGCTCCCGTGAAGGCCCTATCCCGCAGTTCCCTGGATCGGATCCGGAATTCCATGTCAGGCCCCCCTGCCCTTCCGGACTCTCGCCATGAAGTGCTCGCTCAGCAGGTTCAATCCGAACGTGAACAGGAGCAAAAGGATGGCTATCGAGAAAAGCGCCTGGTAGTGCACCGATCCCTGGACCGTCTCGCCCATGTCGCCTGCGATCGTGGCCGTCATGGTGCGCACCGACAGGGAAAGGTCCCACCAGGGGGACGGAATCTGCGTGGCGTTGCCCGAGGCCATCCACACGACCATGGTCTCGCCGACCGCCCGCATCATCCCGAGTATGACGGCGGCGATAATGCCGCTGTGCGCGGCCGGCACGACCACCCGGAGCATCGCTTCGGCCCGGGTGGAGCCGAGGCCGTAGGCGGCCTCCCGGATTTCGACGCCCGCGGCCGACAGGGAATCCTCGGCCACACTGATGATTGTGGGCAGGGCCATGACGGCGAGAATGACCCCGGCGTTGAGGGCATTCGTCCCGGTGTCGAACCCCAGATGGGCCTGCATCCACGGCGCCAGCACCAGGACAGCGAAAAATCCGAACGCAACCGACGGGATCGCGGCTATGATTTCAATGACGGGCTTGACCAGCTGCCGGACCTTGAAGGTGGCGATGTCGCTCAGCCAGATTGCGGCCATCAGCCCCATCGGCACGGCGACGGCCAGGGCAACCGCGGTGACGTATGCCGAACCTGCGGCGATGGCCAGAACGCCGTATTCCGGATGCTCCCGGGACTCCGGGTACCACCGCGTGCCGGTGAGGAACTGCCGCAGGTGGGACCCCGTCAAAAATTCCGTCGCCTCGCGGATGATGAAGAAGAAGATCAGCAGCACGGCGACGACGGAAACGCAGGTCACCAGGAACAGAAGCGCCCGGCCAAGCCTGTCAAGAATGTAGCCCCGGAGGTCCTCTCTCGGGGTCAGCAGAAGCGACCGGTCAAACCCGGCCGCCTCTGCCCGCTTCGGGGGTTGCATGAGCCACGCTCTCCAGGTTGCACACGGAATCCGGGACATCCCGCCACGCCCGGGCCCGCCCGGCGTCAGTAGGACGTTACCGGGACAAATCCCTTGGCCTCGATGATTGCCTGGCCCTCCTCGGTCAGGTGGAATGTGCAGAACTCGTGCACCAGGGATCCGAGCTCGGGATAGCCGTTGGTGAACAGAAACAACGGCCGGCTGACCGGGTACACGCCCTTGGCGATGGAAGAGCGGGAGGGCGCCACCTTGTCAATTTCAAGCGCCTTGACGCTCCTGTCCAGAAAGCCCAGGCCGACATACCCGATAGCTCCCGCGGTTAATTTCACCCTGGAATGCGCCTGGGGATTCGAATTCACATACTCCACATTCGGGGCCATTTTCTGCTTCCCCATCACCAGCTCGTCGAAGGTTTCGTACGTTCCGGAGGAGGTGTCCCGGCTGATGGGGACAATCTTCAGGCTGGGGCCGCCCAGGTCCTTCCAGTTGGTGATTTTCCCGGTATAGATGTCTCGCACCTGGGCGCGGGTGAGCGCTTTCACGGGGTTCGACGGGTAGACGACGATACAGACGCCGTCCATGGCGATGGCATGCGCCACGGGCAAAAATCCCCCGGCTCCCGCGATCGCCTTGGCGTATTCCTTTTCCTTCATGAAGCGGCTCATCATGGCGATGTCGCACCGCCGGTCGACCAGGGCCGCCGCGCCATTGCCGCTGCCCGTCTTGTTGACGGTGATGGCCACATTGGGATACATCCCCTTGAAAACCTGGGCGTAGGCGTCCCCGATCGGACCGACGGTGGTGGAGCCTTCGATGAGCAGCTGCCCCTCACGGGGGGCGGCGGCCAAAGACGACAGGAAGACCAGCAAAAGCGCCATCACGGCAGGCATACGTTTTTTCATATCGTTTCCTCGCATGGATATCGTTGTTCAGTATGCGTCATCCAGGTTAAAACCGGATTAACGGTTTGTTAAAAATGTGTTAAGACGCTATCGTTCTTTGTATTCGCCATGGAACCGCATGCGTCCGCGCATGGGACCGCATGCGTCCGCGCATG
>CAZYXB010000017.1:63021-68747 GCA_964651155.1 uncultured Acidobacteriota bacterium
TATTCGCCATGGAACCGCATGCGTCCGCGCATGGGACCGCATGCGTCCGCGCATGGAACCGCATGCGTCCGCGCATGGAACCGCATGCGTCCGCGCATGAAACCGCATGCGTCCGCGCATGGAACCGCATGCGTCCGCGCATGAAACCGCGGATTCGGTCAAGGATGCGCCGGTTTCAGAATTTGAAGGCGGCATCGAGCTGCAACCGGCGGTACTCCGGCGCGTCCCCGGTCGTGATGCGCTCGTTGAGAAAGTAACTTAGGCCTGCCGTCCAGGCGCGGGCGATCTGCACATCGACGCCGCATTCGCTCCCTTTCCCGTCCGAACCGCCGCCGATGAAGTCCGAGTCCGTAAACGTGCCGAAAACGGCGTCCGCTTCGACTTCGCGATAGTTGCAGCGCGCCGCCCAGGAGCCCGGGTCCTTGGTCTTCCCGACGGTCATCCCGGCCAGCCACGCCCGGTTGTTGCCCTCGAGACCCTGTGCCACGTTCTGCACGTAGTCGAAAAAGAGATTCACCGGGACACCGCCCGCCTTCAGGCCCAGCTCCGCGAAGAACTCCACGAGGTTGTAGTCGTGGGCGAATCTGCCGTCCTCTCCAAGCGTGTTCCCGAAGGAATCGCCGTCGTATACCGGTGTGTACCCCAGTATGTTTCCGTAGTCGTAGTAGCTGAAGCCGCCGGTGAAGCGCACATCGGGGGAAGCCTGAAAGTTCAAGCCGGCCTGGCCGCCGAAAAGCCAGGCGTCGCAGTCCGAGCTTCTTTCGTCTATGGCGAAGCCGCCGGCCGAGGCAAAAAGCCCGACGGTGTCGCCAGAAGCTCTATACTGCAATGCGCCGCCTTCGGGGTTCAGATCGCCATCCCAAACCAGCTCCGTTTTCCCCGGCGCATGAAAGGGGTTGTTCATCTTCCCTGCGATGATGTGCAGCCCGGGCGCCGCATCCGTGTGCAGGTCCACATAGGCAAGATCGAGCCGTATGTCTTTGGAAGTAAAACCGCCGTCAAGGCTCTGGTTGGTCGAAACCGGATCGTCCGATCCGCTTGCGAGCTGGAGCCCGAGGGTGATGCCGCCGGCGGGTTCGGCCGTAATGCCCAGCCGGGCGCGGATGCGGTGCCGGTTCCGGGCGTCCCTGTCCTCGACCTGTATGGTTTCATGGCGATAGCGCAGATCGCCCTTGATCCTGATCTTTTCCGTCCAGTCATCCGCGGGAAGCATCCCGGGCAACAACAGGAGCCCCAGGCCCGCCAGAATGTTTTTTCTCCTCATGAACAATCCTCCGTAATGGTTTGAAACCGGGCGGGTGTCTCACGCGCCCCTTGCCTCGGGCACATCCCGAGGCCGGTCGTCGTCCCCCTTCCGGGGTGCGGCGGCAACACTGCGGACAGGGGAAACTGCCCGGCGTCGACGCCTAGCCGCAGAAGACATCGCCGACTGGCACAAGATTACGGGGAACATGTTAAGTGCCCATGAAGGTGCCGTGAATATACGGATAAGTGTTTTGCGGCCCGAAAATGCATCGCCGCTTTCGGGGAGCGGCCCGCCTGAAGCCTGTTCGTGCCGGGTTGGATACTCCGGCACCCGGTCTGCCCGGCGTCACGGGGCGCCGCGGCACCGCCGGCGGACGTATCCGCAAACGGCAGGCTCCCGGCGTCACGGACTACGGAATCGAGGCCGCGTGGCGGGCGGGGAGGACCGGGGCGCGGAATCCTCGTGCAGGGTACAGCCCCGGTTTGCACAGGCAGGTGACGCAGGGGCAGGCTCCGGAACCGGAGTGAAAGCGCAGGGGGATCGCCCGGGCAGGACTTGGAGGAACGGATGCGTTGGACACCCGGGCTGCTGCCGTGCCGTCAAGTTCGGCTATGCCCGCTTGATCAGGGGCCGGTATCCCTGCCTGGCCCCGGGCAGCCCGGAGGCCGGAGACTCCCAGTGAAGATTCGGGGCGGGACCCTGACGTCACACGGCGTTTTCCCCGGGATCGTTTTCGCGGAACCTGTATCCGAACCCCCGCAGGGTCTCGATCCATCCGCAGCATATCCCCAGTTTTCTTCTCAGCGCCGTGATGTGCACGTCTATGGTCCGGTCCAGAACAACCACGTCCGCGCCCAGGACGTTTTCAATGAGGTCGTTGCGAGCGAATACATGCCCGGGGTGCAGTGCCATGAATTGCAGCAGACGGTACTCGGTTGCCGTCAGCCTCACCTCCCGCCCGTCGCAGGAAACCTCGCGACGGTCTCTGTCGATGGAAAGCCTTCCATGCCGTAGGGTCGACGGCGCCCGCTCGGAGCCCCGGCTTCTCCGCAGCAGGGCCCTGACACGCGCCGCCAGCTCCCGGGGGCTGAACGGTTTCGTGACATAATCGTCTGCCCCGAGCTCCAGGCCGACGACGCGGTCGGATTCCGACGCCTTCGCCGTCAGCATAATCAGGGGCACGCGAGACGTCCCGTCCCCCGACTTCAGACGGCGGCACACTTCCAGACCGTCGATTCCCGGAAGCATCCAATCGACGATGACGAGATCCGGCTTCTTCCGCACAGCCATGGATAGTCCCGTTTCGCCGTCGCCGGCGCCGACGACGTCGAATCCATCCTTGGAAAGGTTGTACCGCACCAGGTCTACCAGGTCTGCTTCGTCATCGATGACCAGCACGATACCTTTAGTCATACGTATTCATTCTAGAAAGGCGTATCGGTTTCATTGAACCGTCCGCGACCGGCCTTCGTGCTGATGGCGGACCTCCCGACCCTCCACCAGGTAAATGACCTCTTCGGCGATATTCGTTGCATGATCCCCGACTCTTTCGAGGTTCCTGGAGATCAGGATCAACGCCAGCCCCCGTTCTATGGTCCCGGGGTCCGCCATCATGTAGGTCAGCAGAACGCGAAAGATTTTGTCGCGGAAGGCATCGACCTTCTTCTCCTCTTCCAGCACGTGATTGGCGATGGAACAGTCCCCGTTGACGAGAGCTTCGAGGCTGTCGCGGACCATGTGTTCGGCGATCTCCCCCATCATGGGAAGATCGACCAGGGGACGCAGCGACGGTGACTTCAATACGAACGAGGCATTCTGGATGATATTGATCGCCTGGTCCCCTATGCGCTCAAGCTCGGTGGCAATGCGGGAGGCCATGAAAAGAAACCGGACATCGGTCCCCACCGGCTGCTGCAGCGCCGTCAGTTTAACGGCACGGTCGTCGATCTCAATCTGGAGGGCATTCACCTCCTTCTCCTTCTCCACGACATCTTTCCCGAGAGATTCGTCCCGCTCTATGAGCACCCTCAGTGCGGTCTGAATCATCGACTCCGCCAAACGCCCCATCAGCAGCAGTTCCCGGAGCAGGTCCTGGATTTTTTCGTCGAATTTTCGCATGGCATCCTCCCGATCGACCATTGGCTCCGTTGATGTATACCTGATGATTGTAAAAGTGCCGCTAGAGATTTGTGAAGATTTGGTTAAGAGGCCGAAAAGCACCCGACGGACGGGATTGCCGGGTCCCGGCCGGCGATTCCTTGCCGGGAAAGTATAAAGTTTCTTCCGCTGAAGTTGACAATGAAAATATCGCTCTTATACTATTAGCACTCGTCTCGAGTGAGTGCTAAGCGATGCGGGTACAACCTAAGGAGTTGACCTTATAAATTACCCATTACAAACAAAGGAGATCTGTATGAACGTCAGACCTTTACACGATAGGGTTCTTGTAAAGCGCATAGAAGAGAAGGAGTTGGTCAAGGGCGGGATCATTATCCCGGACACCGCCAAGGAAAAACCGATGGAGGGCGAGGTGATCGCCGTCGGCAGCGGGAAAGTCATGGATGACGGCAAACGGTCGGCAATGGACGTCAAAACGGGCGACCGCATCCTATTCGGGAAATATTCCGGCACTGAAATCAGGATCGACGATGTCGATTACCTCATAATGCGGGAAGACGAAATCCTGGCAGTTCTTGGATAAACCAAGCAGAACCAATACATAGAGACAAGGAGTATTACAATTATGGCTAAAGAAATTATTCATGGCGAACAATCTCGCCAGGCACTTCTCAAGGGAGTGAACCAGCTGGCGGATGCCGTAAAGATCACGCTGGGTCCCAAGGGGCGCAATGTCGTCCTGGACAAGAAATTCGGGTCCCCGACCATCACAAAAGACGGCGTTACCGTCGCGAAAGAGATCGAACTGCCCGATGCAACCGAGAACATGGGCGCCCAAATGGTTCGCGAAGTGGCATCGAAGACATCCGACGTGGCCGGTGACGGGACCACGACAGCCACCGTGCTGGCCCAGGCAATTTTCCGTGAAGGCGTCAAGAACGTGGCGGCAGGCGCCAACCCCATGGCCCTCAAGCGCGGCATCGAAAAGGCCGTGGAAGCCGCCGTCGAGGATCTGAAGAAGCTGAGCAAGCCGGTCAAGGGCGAAATGATATCCCAGGTTGGATCCGTTTCCGCCAACAACGACAAGACCATCGGCACCATCATCGCCGAAGCGATGAAGAAGGTGGGCAAAGACGGCGTCATCACCGTTGAAGAAGCCAAATCGATCGAGACATCCCTGGAAGTGGTTGAAGGGATGCAATTTGACCGTGGATACCTCTCCCCTTATTTCGTGACGGATCCGGAAAGAATGGAAGTCAGCTTCGAGGATTGCCTGATCCTGCTCAACGAGAAAAAGATCAGTTCGATGAAGGACCTCCTGCCCCTGCTCGAGCAGGTGGCCAAGAGCGGACGGCCGTTTCTGATCGTTTCAGAAGATGTCGAAGGCGAAGCGCTGGCGACCCTGGTCGTCAACAAGCTGCGGGGAACGCTGCAGGTGGCTGCGGTAAAAGCTCCCGGATTCGGCGACCGCCGCAAAGCGATGCTCGAAGACCTCGCGATCCTGACCGGCGGCAAGGTGATCTCCGAAGATCTCGGGATCAAGCTGGAGAGCGTCCGGCTCGAGGATCTCGGGAAGGCCAAGAAAGTCACCATCGACAAGGACAACACCACGATCATCGAAGGCGCCGGCAATCACAAGGACATCGAAGGCCGGGTCAAACAGCTCCGCGTTCAGATCGAAGAGACCACCTCGGACTATGACCGTGAAAAACTGCAGGAACGGCTGGCCAAGCTCGTGGGCGGCGTTGCCGTGATCAAAGTCGGGGCGGCCACGGAAACCGAGCTGAAGGAAAAGAAGGCCCGCGTCGAAGACGCCATGCATGCAACCCGTGCCGCGGTGGAGGAAGGAATCGTGCCGGGCGGCGGCGTTGCCCTGCTCCGCTGCATCAAGGCGATCGAAAAACTGAAGCTGGAAAGCGACGAAACGGTCGGGGCCAACATCATCCGCAGGGCTCTCGAAGAACCGATCCGGATGATCGCGGTCAATGCCGGGTACGAGGGGGCCGTCGTCGTCGACAAGGTGTGCCAGAACACTGATCCGGAATTCGGATTCAACGCCGAAACGGCCGCCTACGAAAACCTGGTCGCCGCCGGCGTCATCGACCCCACGAAAGTAACCCGAACAGCGCTCCAGAACGCCTCTTCCATCGCAGCCCTGCTTCTGACCACGGAAGCCCTGATATGCGAAATCAAGGAAGAAGAAAAAGCCCCGGCGATGCCTCCGGGCGGCGGCATGGGCGGCATGTACTAATCCACCCTATCCGGTACAATCCCGAAGGGGCACGATTGCATCGTGCCCCTTTCTGCTTTGTGCGCCCGGCAGGGCGCACACCTTGGAGGTGAAAGTCCTCTGCAGGCCCGG
>CAZYXB010000018.1:0-59939 GCA_964651155.1 uncultured Acidobacteriota bacterium
GTACGTCCGGTGGTGTGGGAGGACGGGGGCTGTGAGGCCCCCTCCTACCCGATTAGGGCGAATTTCCGCCAATCCGGGGGCAGTTTGTCGTACGTATCGCAGACAGCGGGAACGATGGCGGGCTGCCCCATCTGCGCCATGTTTTTAGAGGCAGGTCCGGTATAATGCAAACCCTTTTCGATGCCATCGGACGACCGTTTCAGGCTTGACCACGATGAGCAATTCTCGCCTGACACAATTTGCAGGCTCTCTACTGCGGCCGTAAATAATAGTCCATTTCGATGTATCAGGCTTAATCTTCATGAGGTCGGAATAACCCTGTGCATCCTCAGCAGAATCTGTGGGCAAATGGGGCCATAAATCCTCTGTAAACAACTGATGCATCATGTCTTAGCGTCGCTTGAGGGCCCATTATTGCCACGGTTCGGAATTCAAGAGATGGAATCATGGTAGAGCTGGTGGGAATGTGGGAAAGTCCCGACGCTTTTTGGCAGGACTTTCCCACGCAGCTTGTGGGAATCCGCGCTTTTTACGGATTTCCACAGATGCGGCATTTCCATCAGGCCGGCCATTTTATGGGTCGTTTCACCCACAGATTCCGCTCAAGACCCAACTTTCTTATCGAACGATTACGACAACAACACCGGATATGTGCATCCAACGAATTAAGGTACTTTGAATGCGGCAAAATAAGCTGCCGTTTTGCTTCCGGACCGGCGCACCCAGCCATCGTCAGAACTTCCTATAATGAAGCAGGATTCTATCGGAAGCGCCCTTATGAAAGAAAGCTCAATGAAACCACAAGAAAAAGCGCTTCGAGCATAACGCAGAAGCCTGCCTGTGAGCGCCAGCAATGTCAATGTTTTCAACGCGGACGGGATTTTGGCAAAGGACAGGTCGTAATTGGCTTGAAACAAAAGATTTGGCGGAGAGGGTGGGATTCGTATCTTGGCATAGTGTTGAAAAAACGTAAGTTATGGATTTTATAATACCGCCAATCCCGCCAAAACCGCCCATGCCCCACTTCCAGGTACGCTACAGGCACACAGGGTTTTGAGCCAATTATTCCGCTGTATCAGTGATAATCCATTGGGAGATCCCGGTTCTGCCGGGGAGGCGGAAAAAGTTTGACAAATAGAGAGGCCTGCTGCATGTTCCGGTTAAATTTTGCTTTTGTAAACATCCTTACGATTACCGATTCTGAGGATAAGGATATCAGTATCCAGCAAGGCATAGATTACCCTGTAGTCCCCGATGCGGTACTTGCGAAGGCCGGCATACTGTCCCTTGAGTACAGGATTGGATTCAGGCTGCCTGATCAGTTCTTTCTCAATGAGATCAATGATTCGTTTCGCCTCGGGCTTCGATAGCTTCTTGAGGTCGCGGTGGACTGACTTCTTGTAGAGAATGTTATAGCCCAAGAGATTTCCTCATCTCTTGGGCTGAAATAGCCTCATCACTTTTGTCGTGGAGTCGGTCCAGGGCGATCTGGAGATCCGCAAAATCCTCGATATAGGACTCCAAGGCTTTCTGAATGATGAAAGAGCGGGGCCGTTCGGTCTCTTTGGCTATGCTATCCAGTTGGCTGACAAGATTCTTGGGAATCCGTACTGATATTGCCGTATTCATGTAATATCTCCTGTCATCGATGTATTACATTGTATGCAGGGATGCCAATTTTGTCACGTACATTATTGAATTTTAACCGGGACAGGAAAAGCGCCTGAACCTGTGTGCGTGTCCGTTATCAACTTCAGCCATCATAAAAAGTATGTCTGACTTTTTGCGTCAGTTATTTATGTACTTATTATATTGTTGATTATAAAGGAGTTATATGGCGGAGAGGGTGGGATTCGAACCCACGTAGAGACTTTTGGTCCCTAACTCGATTTCGAGTCGAGCCCGGTACGACCTCTTCGGTACCTCTCCGCAGTGCAACAGAGTAGCAGAATTTGACCCGGCAGAAAACCCCGGATCGGGGCCGCATCCGGCAGCGCCCAAAATCAGCTCAGGCGCGGGCCGGATTCGATCTGCTTCAAGGTTTCCTCTATCAGCTCCCGGTTGTCCTCCCGGGTGACATTGCGCTCGAGCAGCTTCGATGCGATCATGACGGACATGTCCGCTATCTCGGCGCGGATCTGACGGAGGGCTTTGCCGGTTTCGGCCTCGATCTGGTTCCGGGCTTCCCGGATGATGACGTCGGCCTCTTCGCGAGCTTTCTGCTTCATTTCCTTCCGGAGCTTTTCGGAATCGGCGTGGCTCCTTGCCAGGATCGATTCGGCCTCGGCGTTGGCCCGGTTGAGGATGCCGGACGATTCCCGGTTGAGCCGCTCGAGTTCCTGCCGGGCCTGCTGGGCGTCCCTGAGGGACTTTTCGATCGTCTCCCGGCGGGCTTCGAGGTGCCCGAGCAGCGGGCCCCAGGCAAACTTCTTCAGGAGAAACAGCAGGACCAGAAAGACGACGATGGTCCAGATAGCCAGCCCCGGGTCCACTTGGACTAATGGATTATCCATGATGCGGTATCCTCGCCCCCTACTTCATCAGAACGATGAGCAGGACCACCACCTCGGCGATGATCGCGACGCCTTCGAGAAGGAACAGCGGGAGGCTGATCGCGCCGTTGATCTGGGAGGCGGCCGCAGGCTGCCGGGCGATGCTTTCGGCGGCGGCTGCCGTGAACTTGCCTATCCCTATCGCCGCGCCTAGGACGATCATGCCCAGTCCGAACGCCGCGCCGAAGTAATGCCACACGGGCGCCGGGGCATTCGCCCCGGCCCCGGAATCCTGGGCGTAGGCAACCGGGCCGGCCGCAGCCGACAGAAGGACAACGGCCAGAAACGCGGCGACCGTGGCGCCGCGGGACAATGCTGTTTTGTTCATTCCTCTATCCTTTCGCGTAAAAAACCCTGCTAGTGATGCACCTGAATGACCATGCCGATGAACACGGCGGAAAGCAGCGTGAACACGTACGCCTGCACCAGGACCACGATGAGTTCCAGCCCGGTTATCCCGAGCGCCAGCGGCACCGATATGACAAGGCCGACGGCAATGCCCGCCATGGCGTTTTGGGCCATTTCCGTAAACAAGAAAACAAGGGAAAGCACGGCCAGGATGGCGATGTGCCCCCCCGTCATGTTGGCCGCGAGCCGCATCGTCAGTGCGAACGGCTTGACGAACATGCTGAGAATTTCGATGGGGACCAGCAGGATGTACAGAGGCCACGGCAGCCCGCTGGGAACCAGGTTCTTCCAGTGCTGGATGAATCCGTGAGCCCTGGATCCGGCCACGATGATGGAAAAGAACGTCACCAGGGCGAGCCCGGCCGTGACGTTGAAGTTGGCCGTGGCGGTCGTCCCGCCGTGCAGGAGGCGGTAGAAGGCCGTGTCCTCGCCCGCGTGCACCACCGCGTGATTGAGCAGCGTGAGCACTTCGAAGATCGGGACCAGCCCGATGAGGTTTGCCGTGAAGATGAATGCGAAGAGAGTGAGGATCAGCGGCGCCCATGTCCGGACCCATTTCTCGCCCACGTTCGGCAGGACGATCGAATCCCGGATGAATTCCACGAGCATTTCCAGAGCGTTGCCCGCCCCCGCGGGGACCGGGCCCCGGCGGAGATGCCGCCGGACGATCCAGGTCGTGACGGCAAAAACGACGCCCGCGACGAGCCACAGCATGAACACGTGCTTGGTGACGGAAAAATCGATGCCCAGCACCTCGGGCAGGGGCAACACGGGATGGTCCGCGCTGTTGGCGATGTGGTGAAGGATCGTTTCACCGGCGTTGAACCCCTCGGTTCCGGAGGCCCCATGATTCTGCACTGCGGCTGACATCCACATCAAGATGTTCTTACCCGTTCCTCAGTCGGCCCTGCAGGGCTTCGGGGGAATCCAGGGCCCCGGAAGACTGCATCCGGCAGAGCCCGATCGCGCCCGCGGCGTGCAGCGCAATGAAATAGCACGTGAAGCTCGTCGCGAACGGGACCGGCCGTACCGATCCGGTTCCGACGAGCACTGTTACGTATCCTGCGTAGAAGACCATCTTGGCGGCAAACGCCCGGACCATGAGCGCGGTAAACCCTTCGGGATGCCGCGCATACCGCCGTTGTATCGCAGCCCACGAGACCGCCGATGCCGCCAGCGGACCCAGCATCCCAAGCCACCACTCCAGCCGTATTTCAGGCCTGAGGCAGGGGGTCACGCCGAGTGCCGTCAGCAGCGATCCGGCCAGCATCCATCCGATAAGCTTCATTTCCGCCACATGATCTTCGCGAGTTCCGTGAACCCGACGACAATTCCCAGCAACAGCCCGGCCAGGAGGAACCAGGGGGACGTGCCGCGCCAGGCGTCGAGCGCGTATCCGATCCCCCCCAAAACCAGAAGGGCCGCCAGCAGCGTGTATCCCGCGGCGGCGGCGGGGCCGGCTCTGCGCAGGTTCTCCTGCATAAAGCGCAGTGACCGTGCCAGAAATAGTTCCTGCTTGTCCTCAGGCATATCCTTGGCCGCAGGGATTATAGCAAACACCACTCGGGAACCTCAACGCCCGATATCGGCCCCGATATCGGCATCGCCGGGGGAAGGGCCTTCCGGCTGCGGCCTAATCCTCCGTTTCGTGGATCGTTCGGAGCCTGCGCAGCTCGTACTCCTTTTTGCCCGACGGCGTGATGATTTCGATCGGATCCCCCACCATTTTGCCCACGAGGCTGCGCCCGATCGGGGACGTGATGGAGATGTTCCCCTTGGCGATGTCGGATTCCTCCGCGGAAACCAGCCTGTAGGCCACCTCGGTTTCGTTCTCGCAATCGAACAGCACCACCCGGGAACCGTAGGCGGCGCAATCGGTCGGGATCTTGTCGAGATTGACCAGCGACAGTGCCGCCATCCTCTGCTGCAGCTGGGCTTTCCGGCCCTCCAGGTAGGACTGCCGCTCCTTGGCGGCTTTGTATTCGGCGTTTTCGCTCAAGTCCCCGTGTTCCCGAGCGCGAAGGATCTCCCTGGGCAGTTCGACGCGCAGTTCCCGTTCAATGGCGTTGAGGTCTTCCTGTAATTTCTTGCGTATATCGATCATCTGCGGCTCCCGAAGGGGAAGGATTATTGGGGCAGGACCACGGCGCCGTTGGCCAGCGCCAGAATCTGACCCGGGAAAATGCCCAGCCAGAGAATGCCGGCGGCGGCCAGGACGATGACGGCCGTCTCCAGCCAGTGAAAGGGCACGGATGATTCCGGCCCGGATACATCCGGCCCGGATACATCCGGCACCTTCATGTACATGAACACCATCAGCCGGAAGTAATAAAAAACCGAAACGACGCTGCCCGCCACCCCGACGACGGCCAGCCCGATGTACCCTTCCCGGATGGCGGCTGAGAAGAGGAAGAATTTGCCGATGAAACCGCCCGTCAGGGGGATGCCGGCCAGCGAAACCAGCGCCAGAGACAGGGCGGCCGCCGCCAGCGGGGCTTTCGCGGCCAGTCCCGCGTAGTCCTCCAGGAGGACGCGTGCGTCCCCGGCGCCGCTGGCGGCCCCGATGACGCCGAACGCGACCAGGTTCATCAGCGTGTAGGCCGCCAGGTAGAACAGCACGGCGCTCGAGCCCGCATCGCTGTTTGCTACGATGCCGATGAGGATGTAGCCCGCGTGGGCGATGGACGAATAGGCCAGCATGCGCTTGACGTCGGTCTGCCGTACGGCCACGACGTTGCCGACGATGATGGTCAGCACCGACAGGCCCCACAGGACGGGGACCCACTGCCCGGCCATGAGGGGGGCGGCTTCGGTGAGGACTCGCAGCAGGGCGGCGAATCCCGCCGCCTTGGGTCCGACCGCCATGAATGCGGTTACGGGGGTGGGGGCGCCCTGGTAGACGTCCGGTGCCCAGGAATGGAAGGGGACCAGGGCGATCTTGAACCCGAACCCCACCAGCAGAAGCCCCATCCCGACAATCGTGGTAGCCTGGGCGCTCCCTTCCATCAGGGCCAGGTCGCGCATCGCCTGGTACTGGGTGCTACCGGTGCCGCCGTAGATCAGCGCAATCCCGTAGAGCAGGAAGGCGGTTGCGAACGATCCGAGAAGAAAATACTTCAGGGAGGATTCGTTCGAGCGGGGGTCCTTTCTCTTGAAGCCCGCCAGGACATAGGTCGCGATCGAAAGGATCTCTATCCCGATGAACGTCAGCACGAGATCCCGGCTCGAGGCCATCAGGGACATGCCCGATGTGGCGAACAACAAAAGCGCGTAGTATTCGCCCCTCTGCATGGACTCCCGTTCGTTGAACTTCATGGAAAAGGCGGCCGTGGCGGCCAGGATGCCCATGAAGATCCACTGGAAGAACATGCTGAAATTGTCGACGACGTACGTGCCTCCCAGGGCCGTGCGCGGTCCGTCGGCCAGGCGGAACCCGGGGCTGATCGACGCCAGGGCCGCCGCCGCCAGGACGATCCACACCAGGCGGCCTTTGTGCCGGGCGCGGGTGCACGGCTCGAGCAGCATCAGCGCCGCCCCCGCCGTGACCAGGACCAGTTGCGGGATCAACAGGATAAGGAAATCGTCGCCCATAGTTTCAGTCATCCGCCTTCGGGATAGTGCCGGAGAGCCGACCGGCACGGTGGCTCCACCCGGGGCCTCGGGCATCGTCGATCCGCTGCTGGATCGCTGCGACCGAAGGCTCCATGCGGCTCAGAAACGGTCCCGGATACACCCCGATCCAGAGCATCACGAGCACGATAGGGACAAGGATCATCGTTTCCCTCGGGCCAATGTCCCGGATCGCGGCGTTGTCCGGATTGTCCAGCTTGCCCAGGAATACGCGCTGGTACATCCACAGCATATAGACCGCGCCCAGGATCAGCCCCAGGGCGGCCAGAGAACCGAAAAGCTTGTTGCTGGCGAAGCTGCCCACGAGAATCAGCACCTCGCCGACGAACCCGTTCAGGCCGGGAAGGCCGATCGAGGAAAGGGTCGCGACCAGAAACGCGGAGGCGTACAGGGGGCAGACGTGGGCCAGGCCCCCGAAGTCGGCGATCTCCCGGGTGTGCCGGCGGTCGTAGATCATGCCGACAAGGAAAAACAGCGCGCCCGTCGACAGGCCGTGGTTGAGCATCTGCAGTACCGACCCTTCCAGCCCCTGCACGGTGAAGGCGAAGATGCCCAGGACGACGAGGCCCATGTGGCTGACCGAAGAATAGGCGACCAGCTTTTTCAGGTCCGGCTGCACCATGGCGACCAGCGCGCCGTAGAGAATGCCGATGATGGCCAGAACGGACAGGTAGGGCGCGACGGCGAGGGCGGTTTCCGGGAACAGGGGGAGGCAGAACCGGAGCATGCCGTAGGTCCCCATCTTCAGCAGCACGCCGGCCAGGATCACCGAACCCGCGGTGGGGGCCTCCACGTGCGCGTCCGGAAGCCAGGTATGCAGCGGGAACATGGGGACCTTGATGGCGAAGGCGACGAGAAACGCCGCAAACAGCCAGAACCCCTCCGGCCCGGTAAGCTCCAGGGCGCCCGTGGTCAGGTCCCGGGTGATCGCCGTCAGGTCGAAGGTTGTCGCCCCGTGCGCGAAATACAGGTACAGGATGGCCAGAAGCATCAGAAGGGAACCAGCCATGGTGTAGAGGATGAACTTGACGGCCGCATAGATGCGCCGGGGGCCGCCCCAGATGCCGATCAGGAAGTACATCGGGATCAGCATGACCTCCCAGAATACGTAGAAGAGCACCAGGTCGAGCGCGCAGAAGACGCCCAGCATCCCCGTTTCGAGCATCAGCAGGCAGGCCGTGTAGGCCCTGGGCCGCCCGGAAGCCGGGGGCAGGGACGCGGCAATGGCCAGCGGGGTCAGAAACGTCGTCAGCAGCACCAGGAAAAGGCTGATGCCGTCGATCCCCAGGTGGTGGCGGATGGCTGTGCCGATCCAGGCGCCGGATTCCTCAAACTGCATGCCGGAGCCGGACGGGTCGAAGCGGTACGCCAGGCGGAGGGAAAGAAGAAAGACGGCGCACGAACCCGCGAACGCCGTCCACTGGACGGCCCTGACGAACCTACGGGGTATCAGAAAGATGCCCGCGGCCACGAGCGCCGGCAGGTAGGTGACCCATGATAGGATATGACCGTTTTCCATGTCGTTGTCGCCGCTATCGGACCCCGTAAACGGAGAGATAGAGAAGCATCGCAACGGCCCCGAGCAGCATCCAGACGGCATAGCTGCGGATGAGGCCGTTTTGAACCCCCTTCAGGACTGAAGCGAATCCCTGGACCGCCCGCGCCGATCCATTGACCGCACCGTCGATGAGACCGACGTCGAACCCCTTCCAGAGTACGTTGGTTGATGCCCGCACCGTCGGGCGCACGATGGCTGCATCGTAGATTGCATCCACGTGGTACCTGTTGCGCAGCAGCCGGTAGATCCATCGGAAACGGCCCGCCGCCGCATCGGCCGTCCCAGGCCTCCGCACGTACATCCGGTACGCGATCCACAGGCCGAAGGCCGCAACCAGCACCGAAAGGAGCGCGAACAGGATCTCGGTCCCCTCTGCGTGGTGCGCCTGTGCGGCCTGGTACCCGTCTGCCAGCGAAGGCTCGAGAAAACCGGAGAAGCGGTTCGGCCCCAGGCGCATCCAGGCCGGCGGGCCGGCGAAGCCGCCGATGACCGAAAGCGCGGCCAGCACAACGAGCGGGACGGTCATGCAGGGCGGCGATTCGTGCGGCGCGTGCCCCCCGGCGCCCGGGCGGCGGGGGGCGCCGAAGAAGGCGAGGAACAGGAGGCGGAACATGTAGAAGGCCGTCAGCCCCGCCGTGGCGAGACCGAAAAACCAGACGACGGGATGCCCGTGGGCCCACGCGGACCATAGAATCTCGTCCTTGCTGAAGAACCCGGCCAGGGGCGGGATGCCGCTGATCGCGAGCGCGGCGATGCCCATGGTGGCGAACGTGACCGGCATGTGCCTGCGCAGCCCCCCCATCCGTTCGAGGTCCTGTTCGCCCCCCAGGGCGTGGATGACGCTGCCCGCTCCGAGGAAGAGCAGCGCCTTGAAGAAGGAGTGGGTCATCAGGTGGAAAATGCCGGCCGAGAAGGCGCCGGCGCCCAGGGCCACGAACATGTACCCGAGCTGGCTGACGGTGGAATAGGCCAGGACCCGCTTGATGTCGGTCTGGACCAGCCCGATGGTCGCCGCCAGGAGGGCGGTCGCGATCCCGACGACGATGACGACATCGAGCGCCAGCGGCGCCCTGGAGAAAATCGCCGCACAGCGCACCACCATGTAGACACCGGCGGTCACCATCGTCGCGGCGTGGATGAGGGCGCTGACCGGGGTCGGGCCTTCCATGGCGTCGGGCAGCCAGACGTACAGGGGGATCTGCGCGCTCTTGCCCGTGGCGCCGACGAACAGAAGCAGCCCGATCGCCGTCAGTATCCCCGCCTGCACCTCGAAGGGGAACCGGAGGGGGGCGGCCGCGATCTGCCCGAACACGCTGTCAAAATCGAGGCTGTTGAAGGTCAAAAATACCAGGAAAATGCCGAGGAGGAACCCGACATCCCCGATCCGGTTGACGATGAAGGCCTTCTTGCCGGCATCCCCCGCGCTCCTGCGGTCTATGTAGAAGCCGATGAGCAGGTACGAGCAGAGGCCGACCCCTTCCCACCCGACGAACATCAGGAGGAAATTCCCGGCCAGCACCAGCAGCAGCATGGAGAACAGAAAGAGGTTCATGTAGGCGAAGAAGCGGTAGTACCCGCCCTCGCCGCGCATGTAGCCGATCGAGTAGACGTGAATGACGCACCCGACTCCAGAAACGACCAGGATCATGACCGCCGACAACGGGTCGAGGAGAAACTCCACCCGGGCGACAAAATCCCCCGAGGCGATCCAGGTGTAGCCGGCACCGGTGATCCGGCGCGCGCCCGGGGGAAGCCGGAGCAGCTGGGAAAAAGCGGCTAACGAGAGGAGGAACGCGACGCCCGCAGCCCCGACCGCGACCGCCGTGACGGCCCATTGGGGCAACCGCCTGCCCAGGAGGCCGTTGACGGCGAAACCCGCCAGGGGGATCAGGGGAACGAGCCAGATGCAATCGGTCATTGCCAGAGCGCCTTTCACCATTTCATCGAGTCGGCATCGTCTGCGCTCAGGGTATTGCGGTTCCGGTAAAGCGCGATGATGATGGCGAGCCCCACAGCCGCTTCCACGGCCGCGACCACCATGACGAAAAATACGATTATCTGCCCGTCGACCAGGTTCAGGAACCTGGAGAATGCGATAAAGCTCAGGTTCGCGGCGTTGAGCATCAGTTCGATGCACAAAAACATCGCGATGATGTTTCTCTTGACGATGAAGCCCACGGCCCCCGTGACGAACAGGAGCATGCTGAGGATTAGAAAGTGCAGTAGACCCATGGTTATCCGGATGCCTGCCGCTTGGCGAGCACGACGACGCCGACGACGGCGATCAGTATCAGCACCGATGTCATCTCAAACGGCAGAAGGTAGTCGCTGAATAACGCGTGTCCCATCCGCGCGACGGAACCGGCGCCGCCTTCGATGAAGCCGGGGTTCCTGGGCGCGCGGGCCAAATTGTACGCGCGCAGCACCGGGTACAGGATCGTGGCCGCCAGCACGCCCAAAAGAACCCCGATGTACGCCAGGCACCTCTTTTTGTCCCGGAGGATTTCCGACGAGAACGGGTCCAGGAGCATGATGACGAAAAGGAAGACCACCATGATGGCGCCGGCGTAGACGATGATCTGCACCGCGGCGATGAACGGGGACTCCAGAATCAGGTACAGCCCGGCCACCGAGCACAGGCAGATGACGAGCGACAGGGCCGAATAGAACACCTTCCGGTTGACGAGCACCATGACGGCCGATGCCAGGGCCGCCGCCGCGAACAGATAGAACAGTGCCGTTTCCATCATTGCAGGCCGTCCAGGATCGCATCCAGTTTTTCGGGCGTGAGATCCTCGTGGTAGTCTTCGTTGATCTGAACAACCGGGCTGGTCCCGCACGATCCCAGGCACTCCACTTCCAGGAGCGTGAACCTGTTGTCCGGGGTGGTTTCCCCCGGCGCAATTCCGAGCCTTCGGGTGAGGTGGGCCATGATGCCTTCCGCATTGCAGAGCTGGCAGGAGAGGTTGGTGCAGACCTGCAGGACGTATTTCCCCACCGGCTTCGTATGGAGCATCGTGTAGAAGCTGACGACCTCGTACACCTCGTTCGGGGACAGTTCGAAAATGCGGGCGACGTCGCGGACCGTGTCCCGGGAAATGTGCCCCAGTTCCTTCTGGATCCAGTGCAGGGACGGGACCAGGGCAGACCTCTTCTGCGGGTACTTGCCGATCAGTTCCTGAATCTGTTGACAGGCTGCTTCCGATAGCATACGGCCGGTCCCAATGGGTTGACGCGGAAGCCCGCAGATAAACCGCAAGTCCTACAAATATCTATAAATCAAATACTTGGGAAGGACCATGTCTGAAGGAATGATCTTAGTGGACGGATTCTTTCGCTGTCAAGGCTTTTCTGGTCGAACCGCCCTCGAAGGGCCCCCGGGAAGCTGCACGCCCCGGTGCCGGCCCCGGCCGGTACCGGCGGCAGGCCCCCCGCCGCGGGCGGTATTTGATCTTGATTTGATGCGAATTCGGTGCATATGATGGGATCCCCATGGAAAACATGACCCTGGTCATCAACGGTACATCGCGGGAGGTTCCCGCCGTGGCGAACCTCGGCCAACTCGTCCGCCACCTCGGCCTTTCTGAGGCGCGGATCGCGGTGGAACTCAACACTGCAATCATTCGCCGGAAAGACTGGGAGACCACCCCGGTTGGCGATCAGGACAGGGTGGAAATCGTTCAGTTTGTCGGCGGAGGATGATCGGAGACGCTTATGGCATACTCTACGGAACAAGATACATTCGAACTGGGCGGGCGCGCGTTCCGGTCCCGGCTTCTGGTGGGGACGGGGAAATACGCCACCTTTCCCCTGATGAAGGAGGCGCTGGAAACATCGGGGACCGAAATCGTGACGGTGGCCGTGCGGCGGGTGAATCTGGACCGCTCCTCCGAGTCCCTCCTCGACTATGTGGATCCCAACCGGTACCTCGTCCTGCCGAACACAGCCGGATGCTACACCGAGGAGGAAGCGGTCCGCACGGCGTATCTGGCCAGGGAAGCGGGTCTGTCGAACTGGATCAAGCTCGAAGTCATCGGCGACGAAAAGACCCTGTTCCCGGATACCGTGGCGCTTCTTTCGGCGACCAAAACGCTCGTCAAGGAGGGTTTTGTCGTCCTCCCGTACACCAACGACGATCCCATCATGGCCCGCAAGCTCGAGGATGCCGGCGCCGCCGCCGTGATGCCCCTCGGCGCGCCGATCGGTTCCGGGATGGGGCTGCAGAATCCTTCCAACATCCGTATTATCATGGAGACGGTGTCGGTGCCCGTCATCGTGGATGCGGGGGTCGGGACCGCCTCGGACGCCGCCGTTGCCATGGAGCTCGGCTGCGATGCCGTTCTGATGAACACGGGCATCGCGGGCGCCAAGGATCCGGTTGCCATGGCCGAGGCGATGCGCCTGGCCGTCCTGGCGGGTCGCATCGCGTCCAAAGCCGGCCGGATTCCCCGGAAACTGCACGCATCCGCCAGCAGTCCCCTCGAGGGAATCTCCCGCTAGGCCCAACGGCGCCGGAACCTGCCTCCGTAACGCGGGGGGCTTCCCGCCGGCGACCCCGGCAGGCCCCCGGAGAGGAGACCGCCATTTGAAAACGCTGCATGTGGACGTCCCGGGCCGCGGCTATCCCGTGATGATCGGACCGGGCCTGGTCCCTTCGGCCGGCAGGCTGCTGGCCGGGCTCGGGTGGAACTCGGCCCCCATCATCGTGACCAACCGCACGGTTTTCGACCTTCACGGGGATTCGCTCGTCCGCTCGCTCGGGCCGGCCTTCGGCACGCCCCGCGTCATCCGCATCGGGGACGGGGAGCGGTTCAAAAACCACGCAACCCTGATGCGCATCTACCGGGAGATGATCGGTTTGCACGCCGACAGGCGTTCGTGGATCCTGGCCTTCGGCGGGGGCGTCGTCGGCGACATCGCGGGATTCGCCGCGGCGACCTTCATGCGGGGCATCCGGTTCGTGATGGTGCCGACAACCCTCCTGGCTCAGATCGACAGCTCGGTAGGGGGGAAGGTGGCGATCAACGTTCCGCAGGGGAAGAACCTGGTCGGGGCCTTCCACCACCCGATGGCGGTGCTTTCCGACACGGACGTCCTGGAAACCCTCCCGGGCAGGGAGCTCGCATCCGGGGTCTATGAAATCGTCAAGCACGCGGCGATCCGCAGCGAACCCCTGCTGCGGTATCTGGAGGCGCACATGGGGGGGATCCTCGGCTGCCGGACCGCGGACATGACCCATGTCGTCACGGAATCGGTGCGGATCAAGGCCGGAGTCGTGGCCAGGGACGAAAGGGAAGAGCACCTGCGCATGATACTGAATTTCGGGCACACGGTCGGGCACGCCTTCGAGACGGCGACCGGCTACAGACGCTTCAAGCACGGCGAGGCGGTCGCCTGGGGCATGGTGGCCGCACTCGGTTTCGGCAGGGAACTGGGGTACCTTGGCGCGGACGAAATCGGGCGGCTGCTCGAGGTGATCCGCGGGGTGCGGCGCCTCCCCTCCCTGAAAGGGATCGGTTTCGCCGGGCTGTGGCGCGCCCTGGCCCGGGACAAGAAGTTCCGTTCCGGGGATATCCGCATGGTGCTGCTGCGCGGCATAGGGGATGCGGAGGTCCGCGACGGGATCCACCCCGGGCAGCTGCGGCGGTTCCTCCGGAAATTCCTCGCCTGCGGCGGCGCGCTCGACGGCGATCGATAGATGCATTCCGGTTTCGGGGGTCGAACGGTGATTATTCAGGCGGGCGCGGATGCGCCCCGCAGGGTCCGGGACATGTTCGGGGCGATCGCGGGGCGGTACGACTGTCTCAACCACATCCTTTCGGCGAACGTGGACCGCCGCTGGCGGCGGGCCTGCGTACGGGAAATAGAGGGGAGGAACAGGGTCCCGAACCCCGAAATCCTCGACCTGGGCTGCGGCACGGCGGACCTCTCCATCGCCTTTTCCGGGATGGGAAAGGTCTTCGGATGCGATTTTTCCCTGCCCATGCTGCGCATCGGCCTGGAAAAGATCGGGGCCGGCGGCTATGAAGGCCGCATTTTCCTGGCGGGGGGCGACGCGCTCGAACTGCCGTTCGCCGACGCCTCCTTCGACATCGTGGTGTCGGCGTTCGTTCTGCGCAACCTCGCCGACATCGGGCGTGGTTTCCGGGAAGCGCAGCGGGTGCTGCGGCCCGGAGGCGTGCTGGGAGTCCTGGATTTCGGGATGCCGGCGTCGCCTGTATGGGCGCCGGTCTACCGCCTGTATTTTCAGAACGTTCTGCCGAAGATCGGCAGGATCCTGTCGGGCGTGGACGGGCCCTACGGGTACCTGCCCGACAGCGTGACAGCTTTCCCGACCCTGGAGCGTTTGAGGGAGATGGCCGAGGACGCGGGGTACCGCGAGGTCGACGCGCGCCGGCTGACAGGGGGCATCGCCGTCCTTCTTTCGGGCCGGAAGCCGGAGTGACCGGCGACGGGAGCACGGGCCGGGGCGGGCCGGGATGGCGGAATGCCCAACGGGCGGATGCGGGGCGTTACTGGGTCCAACCGGGCAGAGCGCCGCTCGAGCGCGCTTCCTTGAGCAGGTCCGCGAGTTCGTCCTGGGCCTTGGCGAGATTTTCCTTGTTCAGGTCGATCTCGTAGAAGGTTTTCTGGATTTCCTTCTGGACGGCATCCCGGTCGAATCCATCGTCGATGCTGTAGAACCTGGTTTCCAGATCGTTCATTCTCAGCTGGAGGACGGTCGCTTCCTTCTCCAGTTCTTCGACCTTCTGCCTGGCCCCGGTCACCGTTTCGCGCCAGAAGCCTTCCGTCCGGCCCTCGAAATCGGTCGGCTCGTCCGGGTCGGCTTCCCCGCCGTCGCGGGAGGCGTCGGCCCCCGCTGCGTGCTGCGGATCCGCTTGCGCGGGAGCGTCTTCGGTGAAGGTGCCTCCGCCGAAGGTGATGACGCTGACGGAGCCCCCGGTGTAGCCGGCCGCCTCCTTGTTGGTGATCGGCTCGGGGTTTTCGCCGATGGTTTCCCGGCGCAGTCTTTCCTGTTCTGCAAAATCCGCGAGCGACTGGGCCCGCACGGCTGCCGCCGTCAATGCAACGAGACACGCTAGGGATAGGATTGCGGCGATCTGTTTCATAATTGGATACCTCGCATATCTGATATTTTCGGTACGTTTCGCTCGTATCAATAGGTTTTTTTGCGTTCGGGGGCAAAATTTCCGGCCGGATGACCCGCCACTGGTCCCCGGGCTCCCGCATGGCTCCATTATACCGTATCCCCCCGCCCCCCGCCCGGGTGTTTTATCCCTTTATTTATGCGGTGCGATTCGAGATAATGCACCTTCTATTTTCCCCGTGGACTACGCCGGCGGATTGCCATGAATATTACCGAAGGAATCAGCAGGGTTGTCGAAGGCCGCCATCTCGACCGTCTTGAAGCGGAAGAGCTGATGAACGATATCATGAGCGGCAAAGCGACCGATGCCCAGATCGCCTCGTTTCTGACCGCACTGCGCATGAAATGCGAAACCGTTGACGAGCTGATCGGCTTTGCCAAAGTCCTCCGCGCGAAGGCTTCCCCGATCCGGCCGGTATTCCTCCGGCGGGAGCAGGGCGCCGGGACGGGCCTGGACCTGCTGGTCGATACCTGCGGCACGGGGGGGGACGCAACGGGGACGTTCAATATATCCACCGCCGCGGCCTTCGTCGTGGCGGGGGGGGGCGTGCGCGTCGCAAAGCACGGCAACCGCAGCGTTTCGAGCAAGTGCGGCAGCGCCGACGTGATCGAGGCCCTGGGCGTCCATATCGATGTGCCCCCGGAGGCCATCGCGCGGTGCATCGGCGAGGTCGGGATCGGTTTCCTCTACGCCCCCCTCCTGCACGACGCGATGCGGTACGTGGTGCACGCGCGCAGGGAGATGAGGATCCGTACGGTCTTCAATCTCCTGGGGCCCGTCTGCAACCCGGCCGGTGCCAACGCGCAGATCGTCGGTGTCTACAACGAGGACCTGACCGACATCATGGCGCAGGTGCTGTGCGAACTCGGTACGCGCAGGGCTTTCGTGGTGCACGGGTCCGACGGTCTGGATGAAATCACCGTCAGCGGGGAAACCAAGATATCCGAGGTCCGCAACGGGGAGGTCCGGACCTATTACATTGCCCCGGAACATTTCGGCATCGGCCGGGCCCCCACGAGCGAGCTGCTGGGAGGGGACGCTCGGCAGAACGCCGAGGTCGTCCGGGGCGTCCTTTCCGGCGCGCAGGGCCCGAAAACCGATGTCGTTCTCCTGAACGCCGCGGCGGGGCTCGTGGCCGGGGGGATGTCTGAAACCCTCCAGGAGGGGATTGCGCTCGCCCGCGAGTCCATCCGCTCCGGGCGTGCATTGCAGTGTTTGAACCGGCTGGCGGCGCTGACCGGGGAGCTGGCCCCCCGGTCCGGGTGACGGCGACTGTGACCGGCGTCGGTTCGGGCTTGCCCTAGAATCCCCTGAGATACCACTGCAGAAACGGAATCCCGTAGAAAAGCGCCAGGGCGGAGCCGATGCCGAGGAAGACCCCGAAGGGGAGCTTGGTCTGAAAGGTCTGTTTGCGGAATACAATCAGGTAGATGCCCGTCAGAAGGCCGAGGAATGACCCGGCGAAAATGGCCAGGAAGGTCAGGCGCCAGCCGAGAAAGGCCCCGACCATGGCCATCATTTTCACATCCCCCATGCCGAGCCCCTGGCGGTGCCTCAGTTTCTGGTACCCCAGCCCCACTACCAGCAGCATCCCACCCCCCGCGACGGCGCCTGTGACCGATCCAACCCACGGCAGAAGGGCCCGCGATACCGGGAGAATGTCCCGGTACACCTCGATGTCCTGCAGGGGGCTGAGCAGGATGCCCGCGACGGCCCCGGGCAGGGTGAGGACGTTCGGAAGGATGCGGTGGCGGTAGTCGGTGAAAATCAGAACGATGATGACGGCCAGAAAAAGCGAGTTGACGAACGTGGGCGGCGCGAAATGCCACCGGAGCGCGCAGACCAGGAAGGCCGCGCCCGTCAGGAGTTCGACGCATGGGTATTGCGGCGATATCGGCACGGAGCAGACGCGGCACCTGCCGCGCAGCAAAAGGAATGAAAGGACCGGGATATTGTCATAGAAGGGGATGGCCGTGCCGCAGTGCGGACAGGCCGAACGGGGCGATACGACCGATTTCCCGATGGGGATCCGGTAGATGCATACGTTGAGGAAACTTCCGATGACCAAACCCAGCAGAGCGTAGAGAAGAAGTGGTGTCAGTAGCATCGGGACATTGTATAGGATCGGTACGGGGACATGGAAGGGTAAAGATGGCCGCCGGGGGCCCGGTATCCCGGGCCCCCGCGCCCGTCAGCGCAGGTCGGGGATGTGGCTCGAAGCGCTCTTGGCTATCTCGATGTGGTTCTGCTCGAGCAGGGTGTTCATGGACTCCTGCAGGGTGATGATCGCCTGCTTGTAGGTGATCAGGGCAGACAGGGCGCCGTTTTCAGCTTCCGCGAGGCGGTTCTGCTGGTCGAGCACGCGGTAGAATTCCGACAAGCCGGCCTCGAAGCGCTTCTCCTCGCCGTCGAGCTGCTCCCGCGCGAGCTCCATGTTCAGGTTGGCCGTCTCCACCTGCTGGCGGCTGGTTTCGAGCGACTGCACCGCGTTGCGGATCTCGACCTGGATCGCCTGTTCCTGCTTGCGGCGCTGGAGAACGGTCCGGTACCTGGAGATCAGCTGGTTGGCCACGCCCACGTCGACGCTGCGGTCCCACAGCGGGATGTCCAACGAAACCTGGAGCGACCAGTTCGTCAAACCCCCCGTGAACAGGTTGTCGTAGGCGGTTCCCACGCCGCCGATGTTTTCCGGGGGAGCGGAGATGTTGGGCCCGGGCGTTCCGGACGCCCCCTGGCTGCCGTAACTCGCCTGCAGATCGACGCCCCATTTGCGGTTTTCCCGGGCCAGCCTCAGGTTGATGTCCGACTTCTCGAGGTCCAGGTCGCTTTGCAGCAGTTCCGGCCTGTTCTTCATGGCCGTTTCGATGGCCGTCGTCTCGTCGATCCTATATTCCTGGAATTCCGGCGTGTCGGTCGGGACGATGACCTTCGCCCAGATCTGGTTGTTCCTGTCTCCGGAAATATACTGCCGCATGTTGTTCATCTGGCGGTGAATGGTGTCTTCGGCGTTGATCAGCCGGAGCCGCGTCTGGGCCACCTGGTAGTTGGCCTGGGTGATTTCTATCGGCGCGAGGGTCCCCACCTCCACTTTTTTCCGGATGTCCCGGAGGTTCCGCTGGGACAGCCGCAGGGAGTTGCGCTGAATTTCGTAATTGCGGATGGCCGAGACCAGGTCCCAGTACTGTTGCTGGATCCGGGATATGTTCGACGTCACGGTCCGTTTGAAGGAGATGTTGGAGTTTTCCAGGTCCAGTTTGCGGATCTTGAGATTCCCGCGGTTCTGGTCGATGAGCAGGTTTCTCCACAGCGGTTGCGTGAACGTGACCGAAGCGCTGGTGCTCCAGTTCGGGTTGTAGAAGGAGAAGGCCTCGTTGGAGCTCGAGCGGGACGTCTGCCAGCTGGCCCGGAGATTCCCGCCCGTCCTGACCTGCTGCGAATAGTTGATGTTCCAGTTGAGTCTTTTCGACGTCGTGAAATCGCCTTCCTGCGACGCGGTGTCGAGCCGCGTGTTCGCGCTTTTGGAGGAGTTCGTGCCCAGCGTGAACGACAGGGTGGGGTCGTAGCTGGCGTAGGCGCTCTTGAGGTTTTCCAGCGAACTCCGCTCGTTGGTGCCCTCGACCGCGATGTCGATGTTGTTCTCGAGCGCGAGCCTGGTGATGTCCTTCAGGGACAGGAGCACGGCGGTCCCGTCCTTCTGGGCTTTCTCGACCGGGCTCATGGGCAGCGGTTCGAGGCCCTCGTCGGATTCCGCCTGCTCTGCCCCCTGCTGGTCCGATGCCCCGAACTGCCAGGCGGCGCCGGCGGGAAGCGTATATGCTGGAAGCATGAGGAGGAAACATAGAATGCCTGGTATGGGGGATATCCACTGGGGCAAAGCAGAACGTACTTTCATGCCGGACTCCTTACAGATAGATGAAAAAGCAAAATAGTTGCAACAGCTTTCAATACGAAGCATAAAGGAAAACTGTTTCAAAAAGGTTATGGGTATCGGGCCGGCCGCACGGCCGCGGACGGTCCTTTCGGCGAATGCGCGGGGGTACCCACCTGTACTGCAAACGTCAATACATATCGAAGGTGCCGTTTCAAATCAATGGGAAAAGGGGATGCGGGCGCCGGGGGAGTTCCCGGGCCTGCCGGCGTGCGCCGTCGACGGGGGCTTCGGCGGGGCGCGGCTACTGTTGTTCCGGATCCTGCTCCGCGGGCCGTTTCAAAGTCGGCCGCCTTTTTTCGGGGATGTCATCGCCGATATCCCCGGGCTCACCGCCCTCCTCGGTCCGGCGCTTCAGGGTCGGCCGCTTCTGCTCGTAGGAGTTGATGTCCTCCATTTCAGCTTTCCGGGCGTTGTCGATGCCTCGTAGGCGCATCTGCGCCCGCTGGAACTCCGAGGAGTTGACGACGTAGCTTTCCTTTTCGGGCAGGTAGCGCTGTTCGTCGAGCGCGGCCAGGATCCTGTCGTCGGTCGACGGGTGCGTCCGGAACCAGCCCTCGAGGCGGGAAGGCTTGTCCTTTTCCTGGCGCTGGAGTTTTTCGAAAAAGGAGACGAACCCGTTGGGGTCGAAACCCACATTCCACACATATTGGATCCCGAGCTGGTCGGCTTCCCGTTCCGATTCCCGGGTGATCCCCATGATTTCTAGGTTGATCCCCAACCCGAGCGCGTTCTGAATCCCCATCTGCGCCCAGTACCCCCCTATGAACAGGGCGGGGATGGCGGCGATCTGCAGGATCTGCCCCTTCGACATCCGGGCGGTGGCGTGGCGCGCCGTTATGTGGGAAATCTCGTGCGCCATGACGCCGGCGAGTTCCGCTTCGTTGTCCGCCTCGAGGATCAGGCCTTTGTTGACGTAGAAGAAGCCGCCCGGGAAGGCGAAGGCGTTGACCTCGTCCGAATCGACAACCTTGATCTTGAAAGGCACCTTGGCGTCGGAGTGCCTGACGATGTTCTGCCCCAGGCGGTCGATGTACTCGGTGATGACGGGGTCTTCGAGCAGGCGGGCCGACTGCTCGAACTCGGCCGCAATCTGGGCGCCCAGCTCCACCTCCTTTTCCAGGGATATGAAGTTGGGGAATATCTTGAACACTCTTCCGGAGACGTTCCGGTTCCCGATATCCTCCACGTCGCCGTGTTTCCGGAATGCGTATCCGTCCACAGCGGCCAGAATCGCCGCCAGGGTGCACAGTGCTATTCGGGTGCGAAGTCCACGCATCGGCTCCTCCTTGCGGGAGTTGTTGTCTTATCGCATCGGGGCCGCTATGCTATACGGATACGGTACGTCAGAACCCTGAAACCGGTTCCATCAATAGGGATATTTCAGGGGCCCGGATGGTTCACTTATTATTGTAGGACCCCGCGCAGGGGGTGTCAAATCGGGAATACATTATGAAGATACTGACGGCGGCACAGGTGGGGGAAGTGGACAGGCTGACAACGGAGCGCTACCGCATTCCATCGATCCTCTTGATGGAAAATGCCGGCCGGTCGGTTGCCGATGCCATAGCGGAGGCGCGCCCGGATTTCGCCCGGCAGCGCATCGTCATCCTCTGCGGCGGGGGGAATAACGGGGGCGACGGCTTCGTCGCGGCCCGCTACCTGGCCCTGCGGGGGGCCAGCCCCACCATCGTGCTGCTGTCGGACCCGGCCAATCTCAGGGGGGATGCCAGGACCAACTGGGACATTGCGGTGTCGATGCAGCTGTCGGCGAGGGTCCTGCCGACCCCGGCCGGGGCCAGGGCGTGCCTGAGGAAGCTGCCCCAGCCCGATATCATCGTCGACGCGCTGTTCGGGACGGGGCTTTCCAAGCCGATCGGCCCCGGCCTCAAGCCCGTAGTCGAATGGATCAACGAGGCCGGATCCAGGGCCCTGGTCGCCGCCGTCGACATCCCGTCCGGGATTTATGCCGATTCCCCCGCCATTGCGGGCCCCGCAGTCCGGGCGGACCTCACCGTGACCTTTTCCGCGCTGAAGCTGGCCCATGTGATCCCCCCCGCGGCCGACCGGGCGGGGAAGGTGGTGCTGGCGCAGATAGGGTCGCCCCCGGAGCTGTACGACAATCCGGAGTACCGGTACAACCTGATCGATGCGCCGCAGGTGCGCCGCGTTCTCCCGCCGCGGGAACGGGCGGGCCACAAAGGGACCTACGGCCACGTGCATATCGTCGCCGGCTCGCGCGGCAAAAGCGGGGCGGCCCTGATGACGGGACTCGCCGCCCTGCGATCGGGCGCCGGGCTTGCGACCCTCTGGACGCCGGAAAGCCTCCGGGGGGATATCGCGGGGAGGTACCCGGAGCTGATGATGGAACCCCTGCCCGAGACCGCCGACGGGACCTCCGACGCCTCCGGTGCGGACCTGATCCTGGCGGCGGGATCGTCGATCGGATCCCTCGTGGTGGGCCCCGGGCTGGGCACCCACCCGTCGACGGGGGAACTGGTCCGGGAACTCGTCCGCCGGGCGCCGGCGCCGGTGGTTGTCGATGCCGACGGGATCCGCGCGTTCGCCCCGGCGTCCTCACCGCCGAACAACCGCGGGAAGCACCCGGTGGTTCTGACCCCGCACCCGGGCGAAATGGCACAGGCCGCCGGGACGGAAGTTTCGGCGGTCCAGTCGCAGCGGCTGGAGACCGCCTGCCGGTGGGCGCGCACCTGGCACTGTTACGTGGTCTTGAAGGGGTTCCAGACGGTCGTGGCGACGCCTGCGGGCGACGCCTACATCAACCGGACCGGGAATCCCGGGATGGCGACGGGGGGCACCGGGGACGTGCTCGCAGGCATGGTGGGCCGTTTCATGGCGGCCTGGAACAGGACGGGGGGGCATGCAGCCCGGGTCAAGCCGGATGATTTCATTTGCGCGGCGGTGTATCTGCACGGGCTGGCGGGGGATCTGGCCGCCGAGGGCGGGGACGAGGAATCCCTGGTGGCCACCGATCTGTTCGACAGGCTGCCCGAAGCGTTTCGGAGGCTGCGGACCGTCCCATGAAATCAAGGGAACCCACACCGGACCGGGCCGTGGAAGAGATCGTCAGCGCGTCCGCGGAAGAGACCCAGAACATCGGGGCGGAGCTGGCCCGGAGGATTCCGGTCCCCGGGGTTGTCCTGCTGCGGGGCGACCTGGGCGCCGGGAAGACGACGCTGACCCGCGGGATCGCCTGCGGCCTGGGGCTGGAGGACCCGTCACTGGTCCGCAGCCCTTCGTTCACGCTGGTACACACCTACCAGGGGGACTGCCCGATCTACCACGTGGACCTCTACCGGCTTCGGGGTGCACGGGACCTCTACTCGATCGGCATCGACGATTTCCTGGGACGGGAGGGCGTGACCGTAATCGAGTGGGGCGAGCGTCTCCCCTACGCGATTTCAGGCGCCGTGGAGATCGAAATAGAGGACGCCGGGGACCAGCGGCGCATCCTGCGCGTGTCCTTCCCCGGGCCGGAGGCTCCGCGGCGGCGGCATCGGCCTGCGGCACCCCGCCCGAACAGGGAACGCCCGAAGGGGTGTGCAGGCCCATAGGTCCACAGACGTGAAGAACTTGAAATTCGATGCATTGCCGGGCATCCCGAAACCGTGGCTGGATTTCATCGACGGGCGGCATCCGCAGTTGGCTCCCGCGACGGTTCCCGCCGTGCTCGGCTCCCTGGGCGCCTGCCGCAGGGAGATCCCGGGGCGTTTCCCCCCGAGGGAGGCGCGCCTGCGGGCGCTGCTCGGGGATGCGGCTTCCGCCCGGGCGAGGGACCTCGTGCGGCGCCTGGCGCACCCCGAGTCGGTTGCCGTCGTCGCCGGCATCGGTCCGGATCTCTTCGGGGGGCCCCTGGCGCAGTTTTTCAAATGTCTGACGGCGGCGCAGGTGCGCGACGCCCTCGTCAACCATTCCATCGATGCGGTCGCCGTCGTCTGGATTCGCCCGCCGTCGGGCGGCGATGCGGCCGAGGACCGCTCCTTTCGGATCCTGGACCCGGAGCGGCGGCCCCACCGGTTCCGCGTGCCTCCGGGCCCGGGCGCGGACCGAGACGGCCGCATCCGGGAACGGATACCCGATCTGGTCGCGGCGGTGTCCGATATCGGGGGCGGATCGTTCGATCCCGAGATCCTCGGCCTGATGCGGTCGGCCTACGCCCCCGGCGGCCGCGGGCCGTCGCCGGGGGCGCGATGGCTCGAGGATCTGCTCGAGGCCTGGGACGTGCTGGTGGTGGATTCCCGCTCCGCCGGCCTGCGGGAATTCTGGGAGAATGCGAAACCGGACATGCCCGGTGCCCTCGCGGGAAGCGATCCGTCGGGCTTTTGCATGCAGCGTCTCCTGTTGCCGGTCGCAGCCTGCGTGCTCGACTGCGATGACCTGCAGCCCTTCGCGGAGACACGGACGTGTCTGGATGCCCTGGGCGTGTCGCTTCCGCTGACCTGTCCGGCCATCAGCGCCACGCTTGTCGATGCGGATTCCCGCCGGACCCTGCAGCGGTACCGCCTTGACCTCCGGGACCTGTTTGACGGGGAAGCCGCCCTGCTCGGCAGGCTGGAGGGGCCGCTGCCCGGCCGGTCGATCGGACGGGCGCTCGACGGGCTCGAGCGGGACTTCCGGCGGCGGCTCGAAGCGCTCGTGCCCGCGCCGCCCGGCGGGGGGGCGGTTCATGAGGCGTGGGACGATTGCCGGGAGCGGGTCGTTTTCCAGCTGCGCAAAATCAGGCGCCGCGCCGAAAGCGCGGCCTCGAGCCGGAGGAAGGTCCTGCGGCGCCGCCTCCGGAGGGCCTGCAGTTCGCTGGCGCCCGGGGGAGGCGTCCAGCAGCGCCGCCTGGCGGGGATCTACTTCCTGCTCCGGCATTCCCGCGCTCTGCTGCCGTCGCTCTACGACGGGCTGGATTGGGGCACGCTCGAACACCAGTCGATGGAGATACCCTAGGAGGGCTTTCCCTTCGGGACATGTGGCCCGCGGATCCAACAGAGCCGGGGGAGAAAACGGAGCCGATGATGAGGATCGATGTGCTGGCGTTCGGGGCTCACCCGGACGACGTGGAGCTGTTCGCGGGGGGGACGCTGGCCAAGACCGCGGCGCAGGGCCACACGACGGGGATTGTGGACATGACCGGGGGGGAACTCGGAACGCGGGGCACGGCCGAAGGCCGCAGGGAAGAGGCGCGCATCGCCGCCCGGATTCTCGGGCTCGCGGCGCGCGAAAATCTGGGCCTTCCCGACGGCCACGTGCGTGTCGCCGACGCCGCGCGGCTCCGGGTGATCCGGATGTTGAGGGCGTACCGCCCGCAGGTGGTTTTGACCCACTACTGGGACGACAGCCATCCGGACCACGTCCATACGAGCCGCCTGGTTACCGAGGCCGTGCATCATTCCGGGCTGGCCAAAATCGACACGGGACAGCAGCGTCACCGCCCCGCGTCGCTGCTGTACTTCAAGCTTCCGCCCGAGGTCGTGCCCGGTTTCGTCGTGGATGTGTCCGACTACGCCGCGCAGAGGCGCGAGGCGATCCTCGCCTACCGCTCGCAGCTCTACGACGCCAGTGTCCCCGAGCCCGCCACCAAGCTGAGCGACCCCGGTTTCCTGGACCGCATCGACAGCATCCATCGCTTCTACGGCACGCTGATCGGAAAACAGATGGGGGAAGGCTTCTACCGCAAGGGCATCCTGGAGGTGGCGGATATCGTCGGGCAGTTCGCCTGAGCAGGGCGGCCCGGGCGGGCATGTTCCCGGCGGCGGCGGTATTGTGGTATCATACGGCGTTTGACAATTCCAGAGGTTGGGTCCCCCGGGGCGCCGTCGATGTTTATTGAGCGTGCGAAATTCTACAGCAAGGTCCAGTTCGTCCTCGATCTGGCGCTGTCATGCCTGGCGTTCCCCCTGGCCTACGCCACCCGGATCTACATCGCCGGCAGCCTGCCGGCGGGATTTGGCCACCTGTTCAATCCGATCTTGCTGCCGCTGGGCGGCTACGCGTGGATGATCGGGCTGGGGATCCTGTGGTGGGCGGCCGCCGCGATCTCGCTGGGGCTCTACCGGATCTCCATGCGCAGACTGGGCTGGGATAAAGCGCGCAAAATCATCGAAAGCTCCGTCCTGCTGTGGCTGTTTTTGGGCATCCTCTCCTACGCGCTGCACCTGAATATCAGCCGCCCCCTGATCGCGATCTTCGTCGTCTACCAGGCGGGCATGCTCCTGTCGGTGCGGCTGCTGCAGGCGCTGAAGGCCCGGGGGAAGGACGGGAGCTCGCCCGACGGGGAATGCCGCAACATCGTGGTCATCGGTTCGAACGCACGGGCGCACCAGATGGGGGAACTGATCGCGCGCTATTCGGACTGGGGCCTCCGGATTCTGGGGTACGTTGACGTCGACGCCCAGACCTCGATCCCCCCGGAGGGGGACGTCCTGGGATCGATGGAGGACCTCGAGCGCATCGTCGATTCCCATGTCGTCGATGAATTCATCTATATCGGGGAGCACGCCAGCCTCAGGGGCCTCGGCAGGGTTCTGGACCTGTGCCGCGAACAGGGGATCCGCATCCGGGTCGCCGCGGATTTCTTCCCGGCCAAGGTGACAAACCTGTCGATGGAATTTCTCGAAAGCATCCCGATCATCACGTTCAGTTCCACCCCGGAGCACGTGTTCTCCCTCCTGGTGAAGCGGGCCCTGGACATCACGGTCTCGCTGGTGTGCCTGGCTCTTTTCCTGCCGTTTTTCCTGCTGGTCGGCCTGCTGGTGATGCTCACGTCGAAGGGGCCGGCCATCTACCGCCAGACCCGGTGCGGGCTCTACGGCCGGAAGTTCACCCTGTACAAGTTCCGCAGCATGCACGAGGGCGCCGACGACGTCCTGTGGGAGATCAAGCACCTCAACGAGATGGACGGGCCGACGTTCAAGATGCGGAACGATCCGCGCGTGACCCCCCTCGGCCGGTTTCTCCGCAGGAGCTCCATCGACGAATGGCCCCAGTTCTGGAATGTGCTCAAAGGGGACATGAGCCTGGTGGGCCCGCGGGCGCCCCTGCCGGAGGAAGTGAAGGAATACGCGCGGTGGCAGAGGCGGCGGCTTTCGGTCAAGCCGGGGATGACCTGCCTGTGGCAGATATCGGGGCGCAACGAAATCGACTTCCGCCAGTGGATGCAGCTCGACCTGCATTACATCGACAACTGGTCTCTCGCCCTGGACCTGAAGATTCTTCTCTACACCCTCCCGGTCGTGCTTTTCGGCAGGGGGGCGCGATGAACGCGGGACTCCCGGAAGTCATCGCCAAGGCGCCGACCCCTGGTACTGCAGCTGGAACAGCTTCCAGTAGATCCCCTTGCGGCCGAGCAGCTCCTGGTGGGTGCCGGTTTCCCGGACGCGGCCGTGGTGCAGGACGATGATCTGGTCGGCGTTCTGCACCGTCGACAGCCTGTGCGCCACGATGACGGACGTTCTCCCCTTCAGCAGCTTCTCCAGCGCATCCCGGATGAGCAGCTCCGTTTCGGTGTCGATACTGGAGGTCGCCTCGTCGAGGACCAGTATTCGGGGGTCGTGGGCCAGGGCGCGGGCGAAGGCCAAAAGCTGCTTCTGCCCCGATGACAGCGTGGAACCGCGCTCGCCGATCCGGGCGTGGTACCGGCCGTGGAGCTTTTCTATGAAACGGGAGGCATGGACCGTTTCCGCCGCCCGGCGCACGTCGGCGTCGGTGATGTCCCGGTCGCCCAGCCGGATGTTGTCGCCCACGGTGCCGGAAAACAGGAACACGTCCTGGAGGACGACGCCGATGGACCGCCTCAGGCCGAGGAGGTCGAAATCGGCAACGTCGATGCCGTCGACCAGTATGCGCCCCTGCCCGGCTTCGTAGAACCGGCTCATGAGGGAGACGATGGTCGATTTCCCCGATCCGGTAGCTCCGACGATGGCGACCTTTTCGCCCGGGTCCACCCGGAACGAGACGTCGTCCAGGACCGGCTCCCCCGGGTTGTAGGCGAAATGGACGTTCCGGAATTCAATGCCCCCCTTCCCGACGCTGCGGGCGCGCGGGGAGGCCGGGGGGCGTATCCCGGGGGGCGTATCCAGAAGCAGGAAGATACGCTCCGAGGACGCCATGGCGGACTGAAGGACCGTGTACTGTTCGCTGAGATTGGAAATCGGCTTGAAGAAGCGGTCCGAATACTGGAGGAAGGCCACCAGCGTCCCCGTCGTCAGGATCCCCTCGAGCGCCTGGCGGCCTCCGTACCAGATGATCAGCGCGATGGCCAGCGCCGAGATCAGCTCCAGCAGGGGCAAAAACAGTGCATGGTAGAGCACCGACAGCAGGTTGGCGTCCAGATGCTCCCTGTTGATGCGGGTGAACCTCCGGAACTGCTTCTCCTCCTGCCTGAATATCTGGACCACGGCCGCCCCGGTGATAGTTTCCTGCAAAAACGCATTGATGCGCGCAAGGGCGGTCCGCACCCTCCGGAAAGAATCTCTCGCTTTGATTTTAAACAGCAGCGTCACCAGAACGAGCAGCGGCAGAATGGAGAAGACGGCGAGCGCGAGTTTGTAGTTCATCCAGAACAGGACGGCCATGATCCCCGAAAGCGTGCAGATGTCCTGGAAGACCGACAGGACCCCCGAGGTGAACAGTTCGTTGAGCGCGTCGACGTCCGAGGTCACGCGCGTCATCAGGCGTCCCACGGGGTTTTTATCGAAGAAGGCCACATCCATTTTCTGCAGGTGCCCGACGATCTCCATGCGCAGGTCGCTCATGACCTTTTGCCCGGTCGTATTGATGAGCAGGGTCTGGAGACATTCGAATGCGAAGACGAGAACAAGCGTCAGGATGTACAGCGCCGCAATCCGGCCCAGGCCCTCCAGGTCGCCGTTCTGGATATGGCGGTCGATGGCGAGTTTCGTCAGGTAGGGCTGCAGGATGGCCACCCCCGATCCCGCCAGCAGGCAGACGGCGGCCCAGAAGGTGGGGCGCCGGTAGGGTTTCAGGTAGAAGAGCAGCCGGCGCATCAGGCGCGCGTCGTACGCTTTGCCGAGGATCTCTTCCTGCATTGTGTCGGTCATGGCAATCAGGTGACGTCGAGCTCCTTCTCCAAAAGCTGCTTTTTGTACAGTTGCGCGTAGAGGCCGCCCGCTTCGGTCAGGGAGGCGTGCGTCCCCTGTTCGGCGATTCTCCCCTCCTCGAGCACAACGATCCAGTGGGCATGCTGTATCGTCGAAATCCTGTGGGAGGCCCAGATTGTCGTTCGGCCTTTCATGACCCGGGCCAGTTGTTCGAGGATCCGTTCTTCGGTGTAGGTGTCGACGCTCGAGAGGGAGTCGTCGAATATCAGTATTTCCGGGCGGATCGCCAGGGCCCTGCTGATCGCCACCCTTTGTTTCTGCCCGCCCGAGAGGGTGACGCCCCGTTCCCCGACGTAGGTCTGCATCTTCCGCGGCAAGGATTGGACGTCTCCGGCAATGTGCGCCACCGACGCGGCCCACTCGAGCGTCGCATCGGGTATCCCGCCCGGAAGGCCGAACCCGATGTTCTCCCGGATCGTGTCGGAAAACAGGAATGTCTCCTGCGGGACGTAGCCGATGTGCCGCCGCAGTTCCGAAAGCGGCCATTCCAGCACGTCGGCGCCATCGAGGAACACGGTCCCCGGGGGCGGATCGAAAAGCCTGGGAATCAGATGGACCAGGGTGGATTTCCCGCTGCCGACGGGCCCCACTATGGCCAGGGTGGTTCCGGCAGGGACGGTCAGGTCGATGGCGTGCAGCACCGGATGGGGGGCGCCGTCGTACCGGAAGGTCAGGTTGCGTATCTCCAGGTCGCCCCTGACGTTCGAAGGCCTACGGGCGCCGCCTCCGCGTGGGGCCTCCGGAGGCGCCTGCATGAGTTCCAGTATCCTCCCCATGGAGGCGGACCCGCGCTGGAAGATGTTGATGACCCGGCCGATGGCTTTGGTGGGCCACGCGAGCATCCCCAGATACCCCATGAACGCCACGAACTCCCCCAGGGTCAGCTGCCGCTCGATGACCAGGGCGCCGCCATACCAGAGCAGGGCCACGAAGGAGAGGCCGATCAGCACCGTCAAGAGGGGGTAGAAGACGCCCAGAAGGCGGATCAGCGACACGTTGCGCCTCACGTACTCGCGGTTGAGCTCCCCGAACGCCTCGACCTCCGAATCCTCCTGCGCGTAGGCTTTCACCACGCGGATGCCCGACAGGTTTTCCTGTATCTTCGTGCTGAGGGCCGAGAACTGCGCCTGGATGCCCGAGAACCTGTCATGGATCCGGCGCCCGAAGCTTCGCACCGTAATCGTCACGAGCACCAGCGGGATGTAGGACAGCAGCGTCAACAGCCAGTCGAGCCGCACCAGGATGACGGTGCCGGCGACGGTCAGGATGACCGTGTGCATGGAGTACATGATGCCCGGGCCCAGGACCATCCGCACGGCGCCGAGGTCGCTCGTCGCCCGGGACATGATGTCCCCGGTGCTCCGGGACTGGAGGCGCGAGAGGGATGTGGCCTGAATCCGCTGCAGGAAATCGTTGCGCAGGTCGTATTCGACCCGGCGGCTCACCCCGATCAGCGTGCGCCGCATCAGGAAGCGGAAAACGCCCTCCAAAAGGGAGGCCCCGACGATCAGCCCCGCGTAGACCGGCAGCTTTTCCAGGACGACGGCCGATTGCAGGTCGTCGATAACGTGCTTCAGAATCCAGGGGGAGAACAGGCTGGCCGCCACCGTGAGGCATACCGCGAGGAATCCGAAGGCGATCTTCAGTCGGTACCGGGCCAGGTACGGTGCCAGGTGTGCGAGGGGATGGGTCACTTTGTTTCTGTTTGCCGCCTGCCGCCGCCGGGTGCGCGGCCCTCCATCGCGAGGGCTTCCCGCATGTCTTTATAGGGGACGACGCCCCCCAGGCGCGATTTGAACTGCACGGAATAACTGGAGAATTCGGAACCGTACTTCGGGTAGACCAGCTCGAACCGGGCGATCTGTCCGGGCGCTATGGTCTCCTGGTCCATGCGCACGACCGCCGTTTCCAGGAGGCTTCCGCCGGGGGCGTAGAGCCGGACCATGGCATCGAGCTGCTCGAGGGGATCGGCCGTGAGGTTGCGGACGACGCCCCGGATGCGCAGCTGGCCGTTTTGGGTCTGGTGGCCCAGGTAGAGGAAGGCGATCGTTTCCCGGCCCGCAAGCTCCCTGCGGGACTCGAGCCTTTGGATCATCCTGTCGGCCACGGGCTGCGGCAGCAGTGCCAGCGCCAGCCCCGACGCCACGACCAGACTCGCGGGTATCAGCAGGACCCGAAGCAGGTCGAACAGCACGGAAGGGTTGGGTCTCGATGCGCGCAATGCCGGATTACCTGTCGGGAAGGGTGGGGAACCGGGATGGCCGGGTGTCGATCGGTTGCGGGCGCTGTCCCCAGAATCCCTCTTTCTCTTTTTCCTTCGTATTCCCCATGAGTATGCCGCTGACCTGGCCCAGGATGCGTTTTTCATACACGCCGCGGGATTCGAGCGGGAGCCATTGTTCCGTCCCGTCGATGTTGCGACGCAGGGCTTCGATGTCCGTGTGCACGGCAACGAGGGTTTCCGTGGGCGACACTGTCTGGAGAACGACCTGGACCACATACCGCGCTTTGAGCCAGTGCCCGTCGGAGACGTTCTTGTTGATGGCCACTTTGTTGAATTCACTCTCGGTCAGGGACCCGGTGATGAATTCGTAGGGCCGCGTCGTGATAATCCCGGCTATGCGGTCGTCGAGCTCGATGTCGTATTTTTCCTTGAGCACGGCCAGAGCCGCATTGGCCACCATGTCGAACTTGTTCCGGAACTTGACCGGGTCCGGCAGGTCGGCTTTCTGGGCGAGGCCCGCGGCTGCGAAGCAGAACAGGAGCAGGAGGACCACGGCGCTCCGCATGCTGAGGTTGCCCGAACGTCCATCGCGCGTGTCTGCAGGTGCCATACGAAAATCCTAGCATCCGCATCCCTTGAAGTCAATCGGGGCGGAGGGTGCCGCTGCATTTCGGAACGTCCCGGTTCCGGACGTGTTGGAACGCCGGAATCAGCGCCCGTTGCGACACGACGGGTGACGACGGGGGGCGCGGGGGCGATTTCGAAGGGGATTCCGAGCGTGTGGCCTGCACCAGCAGCGCCGGTGGCCCCATGGTTGCCCCGCACGGACGATCCTGACCGCTTTCGGGGGAGACTGCCGGTACGCGGCGCCCTTGCCGGACTGATCCGGAGCGGCCGCACCGGGTCGATCGGCTGCGATACTCTGCGCGTTCCCCGATGGAGGTCGATTGCGATCGCGCCGCACCAGGCACGGCGTCAGAACGATCATCCGCCGGTTGATGCGAAGACCGCCGGGAAGAGGATGGCCGATGCGCACGAATCCCTGTCGATTTCGGGCGTCGTTGAATCCCTGGTTTCCAATGTCCCGTCGGCTCTGCGCCATTCGTCACGGCTCCTGGCTGCCGACTTCCGGCTTCAAAAGGTCGGAACGGGCTGTGGCCGGCCGGGGCAGGGGAGAACAATGGCGGGCGGGAATCGCCGGTTCCGTCGCCCGGACGGAATCCTCCGCCCCGCGGGGGGATCCGCGCTCCGCGGGAAAACCCGGCCCGGGGTTGCACCGATTATGCGCTGCGGAGTCCCGTGCGGCGGCGCAGGAAGAATTTCCATATTTCGATCAGCGCCAGCGCCAGCAGCGAAACGCCCGCGGTCGCCCACAGGTCGAACGCCGGCATGGGAACCGTGTCGAAGATCCGGTTCCCGAACGGCGTGTAGATCACGGCGAGCTGCAGCCCGATCGTCAGCAGGAATGCGCCCGCCATCGGCCGGTTCCCCAGGGGATTCATACGGAAGATCGATTCCGCCTCCGACCGCGATTCCAGCGCCACGATCAGTTGCGTCAGCACCAGCACCGTGAACACCGTCGTCTGCCACGCCGGGTCCCCGAGCCGCCAGAGCTCCCACGCGGCGGCGATCGCCGTGACGCTCATGAACACGCCGAGGACGAGGATGAAGCCGATCATCTCGCGGCCGAAGATCCCGCCCGCCTGCGGGCGCGGCGGCCGCCGCATGACGTCCTTCTCGGCCGGCTCGACGCCCAGCGCCAGTGCCGGCGCGCCGTCGGTCACCAGGTTCATCCACAGAATCTGCAGCGGCAGCAGCGGCAGCGGCATGCCGAAGATCGGCCCGAGCAGCATGACGGCGATCTCGCTCGCGTTGCACGTCAGCAGGTAGCGGATGAAGCGCCGGATGTTGTCGTAGATGATGCGGCCTTCCTCGACGGCGGACACGATCGTGGCGAAGTTGTCGTCGAGCAGCACCATGTCCGCAGCTCCCTTCGCGACGTCGGTCCCCGTGATCCCCATCGCCACCCCGATGTCGGCTTTTTTCAGCGCCGGCGCGTCGTTGACGCCGTCGCCCGTCATCGAGACCAGGTGCCCCTGCTTCTGGTAGGCGTCGATCAGCTTGAGCTTGTGCTCGGGCGAGACGCGGGCGAACACCGACACGTCGCGCGTCGCGTCGACGAGCTCGTCCACATTCATCCGGTCGATTTCCCGTCCGGTAAGAAACCGGTCGTTGTCCGAAATGCCGATCTGCCGCGCGATGTGGCGCGCCGTCAGCGGGTGGTCGCCCGTGATCATCGCCGTGCGGATGCCCGCCTCGTGGCACTGCTTCACGGCTGCGGCCACCTCCGGGCGCGGCGGGTCGATCATGCCGAACAGGCCCACCAGCGTCAGGTTCTTCTCGAGCGCCGCCTCCGCCGTCTCCTCCGGCGGCAGGTTCCACGTGCGCAGGCCGACGCCGAGGACGCGCATCCCGTTTCCCGCCATCTTGTCGTGCGCCGCCGTGATGCGGGCCTTCCACTCCGTGTCGAGCGCCCGTCTCTCCCCCTCGACCCAGACGTGGCTCGAGATCGACAGCAGGCCGTCAATGGCGCCCTTGGTGAACGCGATGTACGGCGGGACATTCGTCCCCCGCCGCTCCCAGGCGGGGTGGAGCCGCTCCGGCACGTCCGCGTCCGACTGCGGGGCGCGGTGCAGCGTCGTCATCCGCTTGCGGACCGAGTCGAAAGGGACTTCCGCGATGCGCGGGAAGGCGCGGTCGAGGTCCTGCTTCAGGATGCCCGTGCAGGCGGCGGCCAGGACCAGCGCGCCCTCCGTCGGGTCGCCGACGGCGTGATAGCGCTCCGGTGAGGCCGGGTCCGTCGAGAGAGTCGCGTCGTTGCACAGAGCGCCGGCGATCAGCAGCAGGTCGAGCGCCGGGAGGACGTCTGCGGCGGGGATGTCCCCGCGCAACTGCAGCGAGAATCCGGCGTCGTCGGTGCACTGCTCCATTTCGATGGAATGGTTGGCGACGTCGAGCGCCGTGACCGTCATGCGGTTCAGCGTGAGCGTGCCCGTCTTGTCCGAGCAGATGATGGTGACCGACCCGAGCGTCTCGACGGCCGGCAGCTTGCGGATGAGCGACTGGCGCTTGAGCATGCGCTGCGCGCCGAGCGACAACGCGATCGTCACCACGGCCGTCAGCGCCTCGGGCACCGCGGCGACGGCGAGGCTGACGGCCGTCAGCAGCAGCTCCTCGATGTCGCTCTGCCCGCGCACCCATCCCAGCACGAAGATGACGGCGACCAGGCCCAGCGCCGCGTACGCCAGCAGCTTCCCCATCCGGTTCAGGCGCTGCTGCAGCGGCGTCGGTCCCTGGGTCACCGCCTGCATCATGGCCGCGATGTGGCCCAACTCGGTGCGCATGCCGGTTTCCGTGACCGCGAACTCGGCCCGGCCGTAGTTCACCACCGTACCGCTGTAGACCATGTTGCGCCGGTCGGCGAGCGCCTTGTCGCTCTCGAACACGAGCGCCGCATCCTTTTCCACAGGTTCCGACTCGCCCGTCAGGGCGGACTCGTCGACGCGCAGGTTGACGCTCTCGAGGATCCGGCCGTCCGCGGGGACGATGTTGCCGGTCTCGAGCACGACGACGTCGCCCGGCACCAGCTCGCGCGCCGAGACCTCCTGCAGCCGCCCGTCGCGCCGCGCGCGCACCATCGGCACCGCCATGCGCTTCAGCGCCGCCATGGACTGCTCCGCCTTGAATTCCTGCAGGTAGCCGAACAGGGCGTTCAGTACGACGATGACGAGGATGACGGCGGCTTCCACCCAGTCGCCCAGCAGCGCCGAGATCAGGGCCGCGACGACCAGCAGGACGGTCAGGATGCCGCTCAGCTGCTCGGCGAGGATCTGCCAGCGCGTCCGGCCTTCCTTGCCGGTCAGTTCGTTATACCCGTGGCCGGCGCGGAGGCGCTCGATGTCGGCGGCGGAAAGCCCCCGGGGACTGCCGCTGTTGAGGCGCTGCAGAACGTCGGAGGCCGACAGCCGGTACCATTCGGTTTTCATGCCGCCATTATATGCGCAGGTCCTCATGGGCGCAACGGAGGCGGCATCGGTGATTTCGATGCCGTGCAAGCGGCCGCCCCGATCCTTCTTTCCGATACGGTTCCGGGTTATTCCCGAATAGATCAGAAAGGTTCGGTGGAGAGGAGGACGGGGATCGATCCGTGCGGGCCTGTCCCAATTGCCGACAGGGAGTGCGCGACATTGCCGGGGCCATCGACCGGGAACACGGGCACTTGCGGGAAAACATCCGGGCGGGAAAACATCCGGGCGGGAAAACATCCGGGCGGAAAAACATCCGGTATCTGAAAGCGGCTGACGGGCCCGAATCAGCGCGGACGGATTCGATCGGCCCGGCGTCGGCCAGGTTGAGGCTTCAGATGTATCACGGATGCGAACATGGGAAGACCAACCGGTGCGGCCCTGGGAAGAGGAAAACCCGCGGCTTGTTCGGCGGCTGCCCGTACACGCGCCAGCGACGTTCCGAAATGCCCACCACCCGCCGCCCGGTTTCCTCTCCCCGCCGAATCGTGGTACAATCACCGGGCCTGAACCCTGAGGATGCGACGGAGAAACGAGGCCGTTTTCCAACCCCCTAGTGCCCTGGAGGCGGAATGAAATATCAAATCGGTTTCATCAGTGCCCTGCTGTTGCTTGCAGCCCTTGCCCCCTGCGCCCTGGCCCAGGACAGGACCGAGGTGTACGGATTCTTCGAAGCCTACCGGAACTTCGATTACAAGACCGGCGGGCCGCTGTACCCGGCGATCCGGGAGGCCGAGATGAACGGCGGCGGCGGCGGCATCGCCTATCAGTACGCCCCGTGGTTCGCGCTCTGGACCCAGCTGTCGTTCTACGGCACGACGGAGACCGAGGAACTGGGCGCGCGGATCATCAACAACCTGCAGGGGGTCCGCTACCAGACCCCGCAGTACGGCCCTTTTGTTTTTTACGGCAAGGGGGGGCTGGGCTTTTCCAACTTCAACATCACGGAAAAGTCATACGGGAATACCTTCGGGTCGACCAAATTCAGCGCCGGCTACGCCGGCGGCCTGCAGATCTGGCTGACGGACAATTTCGGCCTGATGCTGGAATTGTCCCACCTTTTGATGGGCGTGCCGAATCTGACCGACGAGCAAGGGCGGGATCGATGGGATTCGGGGTTGAGCGCCAAGACCGGCCTGGCGGTCAGGTTTTAGGGCGGAAGCCCCGCCGGACGGTCCGGCCCCGCGCCCCGGGCCGGGGTGATGTTCCGAGGCAGCCGCCGGCGGAAACGCGGGCGGTTCCCGATTCGAGGTCCTGACATGAAAAAATATTTGACGCGATGGATGGATTACCGCCTTCCCGCCGGCCAGGAGTTCTCCGTGGCGGTCTGCGGCTACAGCGGCAGGGTGCGGCACCTGTATCTCGGCACCGACCCTGTCCGCCGCATGCTCGTGCAGCACGTGTATGTGGAGGACGGCTTCTGCCAGACCGGCGACCACTGCCTGGCCCTGGACTGCCCCCTGAACAGATCGGAGCCGGAAAACCTTTTGCACATGCTGGATATGAACGAGGATGAGGCGATGGACCCGGAGACCGCCGGGCAGTGGGGAACCTCGAGCACGCTCGACGGCTTTCTGATCTTCGCCCGCAAGATGACCGAATCGCTTCCCGAGGAGCTGAGACAGCCGCAGGAGCCGGTCGACGAGGCCTGATCGCGCCATGGGGCCGGGGGGTCACCGGAGCCTCTGGTAGGTGTTGACCGCGTTCTGATGGTCGCGATAGTTCTTCGAGAACACGTGCGTCCCGTCGTTGCGGGAAACATAGAAGAGGTATTCGGTGTCGGACGGGTTCAAGGCGGCGCGCAGGGAACCGGCCCCCGGGTTGGCGATTGGCCCCGGGGGCAGGCCCGTGTTCCGGTAGGTGTTGTAGGGGGAATCGATCGACAGGTCCGATTTGCGGATGTTCCCGTTCCAGGTGCCCCCGAGCTTCAGCGCGTAGATGATCGTGGCGTCGCAGCCGAGGGGCATCCGAATCCTCAGTCGGTTGTGGTAGACCGAAGAGATCAGGGGGCGCTCCTGTTCCTTCTGCGCCTCCTTTTCGATCATCGACGCGAGGATGACGGCCCGCGACGGCGTCCATCCCGCCGGCGGGGGCGTATCCGACAGGATCGCCCCGAACTTTTTTCGGAACTGATCGACCATGGTCCGCAGTATCCGCTCCGAGTCCGCCTTGCGGTCGAAATGGTAGGTCTCGGGGAAAAGGTACCCTTCCAGGTTCCGGGCTTCGGGGGCCAGATCGGAAATCCATTCCGTTTTCCCGAGCGCCGATTCCATCGCCAGACGGTCCCCGAACCCGTTGCGGGCTAGCAAACCGACCGTCTCCATTGCCGTCAGGCCCTCGGGAATGGTGACGGCGCGGAAGAAGACGTCCCCGGACACCAGCCGGCGCGCGATCTGCCTGGGGCTTGCCGGTTCCGTGAACCGGTATTCTCCCGCCCGGACGCGGCCCGCGTCTCCGGTCCATCGCATGTAGGCGACAAACGGGATCCGGTTGCGCAGGATGCCCGATTCCGCCAGCAGGCCCGCGATCCTGCCCGTATCCATGCCCCGCGGTATCCTCACGAGGGTTTCCCCTTCGGACGCCCCGTAATACGGGGTCTCCAGCTGCGTATAAAGCCAGGCCGCCGATGCGGCCGCGGCGACAAGCAGCACCGGAACCACGACCTTCAGAAGGAAGGAAACGGAGCGTCGCAAGATCAATACTCCCTCATGTACCTTTCCAGGATCAGCGCCGCGGCCAGGGAATCGAGCGTCCTATATTTCTTCTTCTGCCGCGCGCTCATCCGGTTCCAGTATCCGGCCGCCTCGACCGACGAGAGCCGTTCGTCGACTCCGACGAGCGGAAGATCCAGTGCGGCCTGCAGCCGCCGCATCAGCCGTTCGGTCCGGCGCACGGAATCGTTGCGGCTCCCGTCCATATTCAGCGGGATCCCCACGACCAGCCTGCATATGCCCAGTTCCGCAGCCACCGATTTCAGGGCCCGGACCAGATCCTTCCGCCCGGAGTTCGGAATCGAGGGGAGGGGGCGTACGGTTATGCCGAGGTCATCGCTGCAGGCGAGTCCGATATTCTTCTCCCCGTAATCGATTGCTAGGGTGCGGCCCCTGGTATCCACGCATACAATTGGACCATACGGGTGCGGCGCAGTCAACCGGGCTGCGGGGTGCCCGCCGCACGGGTGCCGTCGCCCGGGAAATCCCATTTGAACAACCGCGCCGATTGCTATACTATTGCCTCATCGGAGGGCCCGCATTTTTCAAGGGTTTCCAGCCGCTGCGACGGCCGGGACAGCGACGGCCAGGCCGGGAAATGCGGGTTGGGGAGGTTCTATGCTGCACATGAGCAAGCTGCTGGTGTTTCTCGGTTCGCTCGCCCTGGTGCTCTACGGGGTATCTGCCGCCTTTTACGGCAAAGTGGCCGCCAAGGAGGACGCCTACAAGGAACTGTCTGTTTTCATAGACGTCCTCGACAGGGTCGCAGACGACTATGTGGAGGTTCCCAGCCTCGACAAGGTGCAGGAGGGGGCCATGCGGGGGCTGATCGCCGCCCTGGACCCCTACAGCAGTTTCCTCTCCAGGGAGCAATACGAGGAAATGCAGAAAAGGAACGGCGCGGCCGGCGCCGGCATGATCCTTTCCAGAAGATCGGACGTGGTCACCGTGGTTTCCTGCGAGCGGGGCGGGCCCGCCGAGCAGGCCGGAATCCGTCCCGGCGATTATCTGATTTCGGTGGACGGGGAGCTTGTGGAGGACAAAGGGATCGCCGTGGTGGAAAGCCTTCTGCGCGGGACGCCGGGAGCCAAGCTCAAGGTCGAGATATACCGGAGCTCCCGGTCCAAGCCCCTGCAGCTGGACCTGACGCTGGATGTGCCCTCCCCGGTCACGGTGACGTCCTCGATCGAGGGGTCGGCTGGGGTGCTGAGCGTTCTGTCGCTCAACGGCACCTCCGTAGAGCGGATCGGGACGGAGTTGGAGGGCCTCATGGCCCGGGGGGTGGACAGGATCCTTCTGGATTTGCGGAACTGCGCCGACGGAGGCGCTCGGGCCGGGGCGGACCTCGCCAATCTGTTTCTCCCAGACGGCATGATCTACTATAGCCGGGACCGCTCGGGGGACAAGGTCGATGTCGTGGAGGCGGATCCGGAGAGGTTTGTGACCGGCCTGCCCATGGCCGTCCTCATCAACGGCTCCACCGCTTCGGCGGCCGAAATCGCCGCCGGTGCGCTCAAGGACCGGGGGCGCGCGTCGGTCGTGGGGGAGAAATCCTTCGGCGTCGGCTCGGCCCAGAAAACGATACATCTCCGGAGCGGCTCGGTGCTCGTGCTGTCGGTTGCGAAATTCTGCACCCCCGGCGGCAAGGTCATCCAGGACGAGACGGGTCGCAACGCAGGGATCGTGCCCGACATCCAGGTCCCCGATGCCGAAACGCGGCAGGACCTGACCGTCGAGTCCTACTATGAGGACTCCGAAGAGGCGGAGAAATACCTGCAGCTGAGGCAGCAAATCGATCGCATCCAGATGGAGAGGGCGCTCGATGTGCTCGGCCGGGAAGGCGTGCCTGCGAGCAAAGCGGCCTAAAGGCCTGCGTTCGCAGTCGATGCCGCTGCCGCCGACGCGGCTTCAGGCGGGGCGCGCGCCCGCCGCCGCCGGGGGCGCCCGAAGGGGAAAATGCAGGCACAAGGTTTTTTGGTGGGAAATGGTATTGACACAATTTCGACCTTTCTGGTAGTTTAAGTCCTTATTTTTTAGGCGCGTAGCTCAGGGGGAGAGCACTTCCTTGACACGGAAGGGGTCAGCGGTTCAAATCCGCTCGCGCCTACCAAATGAAATTCGCCCCTCATTAGGTACGATGAGCGGAGTGCGTGCTTCCCGCCGGGCCCCGATCGCTCCTTCCGCCCCGTCTGCGGACCCGGGGCCGGGGTGCCCCGAACAGGCAGGCGGGCCGAACTGGTATATATGGAAATGCCGTTGAAAGTAATCTATGCGGATGGAACCGCGGGAGAGGTCCCGGATCCCGGCGCCGCCCTGGAAATCTACCGACACAGCGTCTCGCACCTGCTGGCCGCCGCCGTCTGCCGCCTCTACCCCGGCACCCATCTGGGCATAGGCCCGGCCATCAGCGACGGCTTCTACTACGACTTCGACCGGGACGAGCGTTTCGCCGAGGAGGATCTTCCCGGGATCGAAGCGGCGATGAGGGACCTCATCGCCGAGGATGTGCCCTTCGAAGCCTCCATCGTCTCCAGGGAGGAGGCGGTCGACTCCTTCACCCGTCAGGGCGAGCTGCTGAAGGTCGAGTTGATCCGGGAGAAAGCGGGGGAGCGGTTGTCCTGCTACCGGCTCGGAGAGGTCGTCGACTTCTGCACCGGGCCCCATATCACCTCCACGGGCCAGATCGATCCCGACAGTTTCCGCCTGCTCAGCATCGCGGGATCCTACTGGAGGGGGGACGAGCGGAACCGGCAGCTGCAGAGAGTGTACGGCACGGCGTTTCTCGAGCCCGGGGACCTCAGGGCGCACCTGGAGCATCTGGAAGAGGCAAAGAAGCGGGACCACCGAAAGCTCGGCCGGGAACTGGACCTGTTCAGCATTTCCGAGGAAGCCGGCCCGGGGCTGGTCCTGTGGCACCCGAAAGGGACCCGCGTCCGCCTCATCATCGAGGATTTCCTGCGCAGGGAACTCTACCGGCGCGGATACGAGTTCGTGACGACGCCCCACGTCGCCAGGGATATCCTGTGGAGAACGTCCGGGCACTACGACTACTACCGGCAGAACATGTACGCGTTCGCGATCGACGACGAGGAATTCGTCATCAAGCCCATGAACTGCCCGGGGCACATCCAGATCTACAAGACCCAGATGCACAGTTACCGCGACCTGCCGGTACGGTTCGCCGAATTCGGGACCGTCTACCGGTACGAAAGAAGCGGCACCCTGCACGGGCTGCTCCGCGTCCGGGGGTTCACCCAGGACGACGGGCACATATTCTGCACACGGGAGCAGGTATACAAGGAAATATCGGACTCGATCGATCTTGTCCTGTTCGTCATGCAAAGCTTCGGCTTCGACAAGTACAAGGTCGAACTGTCGGTCCGGGATACCTCCAAGATGGAGAATTACGCCGGAACCGACGCGGACTGGGAGATGGCCGAGGACGCCCTGACCCGCTCCCTGCAGGACCGGGGGATCCCATGGACACGGATGGAGGGGGAAGCCGTATTCTACGGGCCCAAGATCGACGTGAAGCTGATCGATGCGATCGGGCGCCCCTGGCAGCTGTCGACGATTCAGTTCGATTTCACCCTGCCCAAGCGTTTCGATCTCTCCTTTATAGGCCCCGACGGGGCTGCCCATCAGCCCGTCATGGTGCACCGGGCCCTGCTCGGTTCCGTGGAACGTTTCCTGGGCGTGCTCATCGAGCATTACGCCGGGGCGTTCCCGCTATGGCTTGCGCCGGTTCAGGCCGTCGTCATCCCGATCGCCGAGCGGCACCAGGCCTATGCCGCCCTAGTGAAGCGGCGGCTTGCCGAGGAGGGTATCCGGGTTGAAATCGATGACCGGAACGAGAAGATGGGCTACAAGATAAGGGCGGCGCAGACACAGAAGATTCCGTTCATGCTCGTTGTCGGCGACAAGGAGGTCCAGTCGGGGGAAGTCTCGGTCCGCAACCGTTTCCACGGGGACGAGGGGTCCCAGCCGCTGGAGGCTTTCTTGAGGAAGGCATCGGGTCTGATAGAGGATCGGGCCGTGACGCCTTAACGTACTCTTATACCAAAGGAGGTTGCCAATCACAGCAACGAAGCAGATCAGGGTTCGTGTCAACGATATGATCCGGGCCAAGGAAATCCGCGTCGTCGACGAGGAGGCGGGGCAACTCGGAATCATGACGCCGGAAGAAGCTCTGGCCATCGCCCGGGGCAAGGATATGGACCTCGTCGAGGTCGCCCCCACGGCCACTCCCCCCGTGTGCCGGATCATGAACTACGGCAAGTTCCAGTACCAGAAGAGCAAGCGCGCCCACGAGGCCAAAAAGAATCAGAGGCAGGTCGTCATCAAGGAGGTGAAATTCCGGCCCAAGACCGAAGAGCATGATTTCACTTTCAAGAAGAATCACATCCTGCGCTTTCTGGAGGAAGGGAACAAAGCGAAGGCGACCGTCATCTTCCGCGGCCGGGAAATGTCGCACCAGGAACTGGGGCGCAAGCTGATGGCGAAGCTCGTCGAGGAGCTGTCGGAAATCGCCGAGGTCGAGCGGCAACCCAAAATGGAAGGGTATGCGCTGGTCGCGATCTTCGCGCCCAAAAAACACTAATGAAGCGTCGACGGTTTCCGGCCGGAAGCCGGTTGCTGTACGGGAGACATATCAGGAATGCAGAAGACATCCAAGAGTGCTGCAAAACGGTTTAAGGTAACGGGAACGGGGAAGATCATGCGGCGGCACAGCCATGCCCGCCACATTCTGACGAAGAAACCCCGCAAACGCATGCGGAAGCTCGTCGACAGCGCTTTGGTCAGCAAGGCGGACCTCAAGCGCGTCAAGAAGATGCTCAATATCTGACGTGCCCCGGTGTCCCGGGAACAGGAAATGTCTGAGGGAAACCCGGCGCAACGTCCGGGGAGAAAAATCCGTGGAGTGTAAAGAAGATGCCTAGAGTAAAGAGAGGAAACAAGCGGGTTCAGCGAAGGAAGAAGATCCTGAAGCTGGCGAAGGGCTACAGGCTGACCAAGAGCAAGCTGCACCGTTCGGCGAAGGAATCGGTCGATCGGGCGCTCCGGTTTGCCTACAGGGATCGGCGCAACAAGAAGCGTGATTTCCGGAGCCTGTTCATCATCCGGGTCGGAGCCGCCGCCCGCCAGAACAATATGTCCTACAGCACGTTCATTCACGGCCTGAGGAAGGCGAGCATTTCCCTGGACCGCCGGGTGCTCGCCGAGATCGCGATCCAGGACCCTGAAACATTTGCCCAGCTCGCGGAGCGCGCCAAATCGGCGCTCGTGGCCGCCTGAAAATACCCGTTTCTCTGGCTCTATTTTCGCGCCCGGATGTTTCCCCACTCCGGGCGTTGCTGTTTCTGCCGCCGGGCCCCCCCGGTCCAGCGCTGCAGGTTCCTGATTCGAGAGGTGGTCATGCGTGCGTCCATTGATGAGTTGCACCGGCGTTTCAGCGAAGATTTCGCAACGATTTCCGACATGGAGACCTGGAAGTCGGTCCGGGACAGATTCCTGGCCCGGGAAGGCGGCGCCATCACGTCGGAGATGAAGAGACTGCGGGACATCCCGAGCCAGGATCGTCCGGCCTTCGGGCAGGCCATGAATCGGCTGCGGGCGTCCGTTGAAGCCAAGCTCGAGGAGAAGATGTCCGAGCTGAAGGCGGCGACTGCGGCTGCGCACCAGGCCCTGGACGTGACGCGTCCCGGATTCCCCTACGCGCTCGGCAGCAGTCACCCGATCAAGCGCCTGCAGGCCGAAATCGAGCAGATCTTCGTCAACCTGGGCTTTTGCGTGTTCGATCTTCCGGAGATCGAGCGCGATTACTACAACTTCGAGGCCCTGAACATGCCCCGGAACCATCCCGCGCGGGACGCCCAGGACACCTTCTACCTCGACGACACGATGCTGCTGCGCACCCACTGCACCTCGGTCGATGTCCACGCGATGGAGGCTCTGCAGCCGCCGATCCGGGCTGTCAGCACCGGGAAGGTCTACCGGAGGGACCCGTTTGACGCCACCCACTCCCCGATGTTCTACCAGATCGATGTCGTCGTCATCGAGGAGGGGATCACCATGGGGGACATGAAGGGGATGCTCGAGGCATTCCTCAAGCAGGTCTTCCACCCCGGCATACGGATGCGCCTGCGGCCTGGATTCTTCCCGTTTGTCGAGCCCGGTGCGGAGGTCGACATCAGCTGCATCTTCTGCGGAGGCGGAGGGTGTTCGAAGTGCAAGCAGAGCGGGTGGATCGAGATTCTCGGCGCCGGCATGTGTCACCCGAAGGTGCTGCGCATGTCCGGGATCGATGATTCCCGGTATTCCGGCTTTGCCTGGGGCATGGGCATCGACCGGGTCGCGATTCTCAAGTACGGGGTGGAGGACATCCGGTTGTTTTTCGAAAGCGACCTCAGGTTCCTGAAACAATTCTAGCCGCGCACGCGGGATCAGGGCGGGAGAACGGACCATGAAAATCAGCATCGAGTGGCTTCGGGAATATCTGGAACTTCCCGAAACGCCCCAGAAATTGAAGGACGATCTCTCCATGATCGGCCTGCTCGTCGAGGGGGTCGAGGACGCGTACGGGACCACGGTGCTCGAGGTCGAGGTGACCTCCAACCGGCCCGACTGTCTGAGCCACATCGGGGTGGCCCGTGAGCTGGCGGCCCTGTACCGGCGGCCCCTGCGCCTTCCCGGTGCCGGGCGGCCCCCCGGCCTCGCGTCGGACCGCATCCCCTGCGCGGTGGAGGTCCGGGATCCGGAGCTGTGCCCCCGCTACACGGCGCTCGTCCTCGACGGGGTGCGCGTCGGCGAGTCGCCCGATTGGATGCAGCGGCGCCTTTTGGCCGCCGGAATGCGCCCGCTGAACACGGTCGTCGATATCACCAACTACGTCCTGCTCGAAACGGGGCACCCGCTGCACGCTTTCGATTACGACGTCCTGCGGGGCGGGAGGATCGTCGTGGCCAGGGCGCACAGCGGCCAGAGGATGCGGACCCTGGACGGGGTCGAGCGGGAACTGGACGAGTCCATGCTCCTGGTCAACGACGGCGAAGGCCCCGTGGCGATCGCCGGCGTCATGGGCGGCATGGAGTCGGAGATTTCTTCGTCCACCGGGCGCGTGCTGCTCGAATCCGCCTATTTCCAGCCGGCATCGGTGCGGCGGACATCGAAGAAGCTCGGGCTGTCGACCGAGGCGAGCTACCGGTTCGAAAGGGGCGCGGACTGGGACAACACCGTGCCGTCGATAGGCCGCGCCTGCCGCTTGATCGAGGAACTGGCCGGGGGGCGCCTGGCCTCAAGCCTGCAGGACGTCTACCCGGTCCGCAAGGAGCCGGTTTCGATCACCCTGCGGCAAAGCAGCGCGGCCGCGATGATCGGGGTGCCGCTCGAGAGGGAGTTCATCGAATCCACCCTCGGCCGGCTGCATTTCAGCCTGCAGGATGCGGGAGACGACGCGTGGACAGTGACCTGCCCGACCTACCGTGCGGACATGGAAATGGAAGCCGACCTGGTCGAGGAGCTGGCGCGTTTCTACGGGTACCAGAACATCCCGACCACGCTGCCTCCCAGCAGGAGCGCCGGAAGGCACTCCCCCGTCTACGCGCTGGAGAACAGGATTCGGGAGATCCTCGTGGGCCTCGGGTACAGCGAAGCCGTCAATCTCAGTTTCGCGGAGGAGTCCGACGCGGAGGCGTTCGCCGCGGGGACGGACCAACGGATCCGGTTGCGCAACCCGCTCACGGAAGACACGCAGTACATGCGCACCGCGCTGGCGCCCGGGCTGGTGCGGGCCGCAAAAAGGAATTTCAACTTCGACCGGCGCATCGTCCGCCTCTTTGAAATCGGCAAGGTCTACCGGCGCGGCCCCGGCGGGGAACCGACGGAACGGAACATGCTGGGCATTCTCGGCACGGGTGGGCATATGGATCCGAACTGGAAACAGCCGAAGCCCGAGTTCGATTTCTTCCATCTGAAGGGGGCCGTGGAGGCGCTGCTGGGGGGCCTCAGGGCCTTCCCCTACGAGATCGTCCGCGGCGACGCCGGCTGGCTCAGCCCGGCGGATGCGGCCGAACTGAGGATCGGCACGGACCGCGCCGGCGTCCTGGGCTCGCTCTCGACGGCGATCGGGGAGACCTACAAGCTCCGGCAGCCGGTCTTTCTGGCCGAGATAGAATTCGAGGGGCTCGCCCGGCGCGCATTCCAGCCGATCCGGTTCGAGTCTCTGCCGAAGTACCCCATTGCGGAGCGGGATATTTCCATTGTCGTCGACAGGGATCTGGCATATCGTGAGATCCAGCGCTCCATCGCGGATCTCGGCATTGCCGAACTGGTGAAAGTCGGCCTCGTGGATGTCTATGAAGGGAAGAACATCCCCGCGGGGAAAGTCAGCCTGGCCATCCGCCTGGCGTTCCTCGACAGGGAGCAGACCCTTACGGTCGAACGGGTGCAGGAATCCGTCGATGCTATTGTACAATGCCTATACAAGAACTACGGAGCGGAGCGCAGATCGCTATGAATGAGACAATGTTGAAACCGGAGCCGTCCGGTATCGAACGGTTCGGCCATCTGGAAGACAAGATATTTCGCCTCGTCGAGGAATTCAAGGCCGTCCGCAGGGAAAATGAAAGCCTGAGGGCCGAAAACCAGAGGCTGAAGGAGGAAGTCGGCGCCCTCCATGGCAGCGACAGCCGAGCGAAGGAAGATCTGGCCCAGCTTCAGACCGAGCGCGAGGAACTGAAGGAACGCGTCGAAAAGGCGCTGGCCCTGCTTGCCTCCCTGGAAGCGGGGTAGGGGTGGAGACGACGACCGGCCGCGCCGGCCGTGATCGATGTCCGGCACCTTTTCCCGTTACAGGGTGGGGGAATCCATGAGCCGAGAGACGGAGTATGCTTCTGTCCGGGTGAAGATCTACGACCGGGAGTACACCCTGAGAACCACGGGGGATCCGGAACGTCTCCGTGCGGTATGCGCGGAAGTGGATGCCCGCATGCGCGAGCTGGCTGCGTCCTCCGGATCGGTGGATACGTTCAAGGTGGCCGTGCTGGCCGCCCTCAGCCTCGCCGACGAACTGCGGCGGTGCAGGGACGAGCTCAGGATGTTCGACGAGTCGATCGGCAAGCGGTCGATCGCCTGCGTATCCATGCTCGACCGGGTGCTCAAGTAGACACCGGGCAGGGGGCCGCCGCCGGCGAGGGGGCCGTGCGGGTACGCTTCAGGCCGATGGGATGTTCAGCCTCCGGATGCTGAGGGCGAGGCCGGTGGACTCGTCGATCTCGATGACGGCGCCGCAGAACCTGAGGTTGCCGCCCGCGGGCTCGAGGCGGTTGGGTATCTGGCTCAGGAAACGGTCGATGGACAGGTCCGGGACCGATCCGATGACCGAATCGTGCGGACCGGTCATGCCGATATCCGTGATAAACGCGGTCCCCCGGGGGAGGATCCTCTCGTCGGCCGTCTGCACATGGGTGTGGGTGCCGATGACGGCGCTGACATGCCCGTCGAGGTACCATCCCATCGCCTGCTTTTCCGAGGTCGCTTCGGCGTGGAAATCCACGATCACGATTTTCGTCTGCCTGCGGATGTCCTCGATCGCCTCCAGCCCTCTTGTGAAGGGGCAGTCGGTTGCGGGCATGAACACGCGCCCCTGGAGATTGACGACCCCGACCCGGATGCCGCAGTCTGTGTCTCCGACGAAGATGCCGGTTCCCGGAACCCCCTTCGGGTAGTTGTGGGGTCGGAGCAGCCGGGGCTGCTCGGCGAGGTAGGGGATGATGCCGCGTTTGTCCCAGATATGATTGCCGGAGGTGAGCAGGTCGATCTCGGAGTTCAGGAACTCATCGGCGATCTGGGGGGTGATGCCGAAGCCGGCGGCGGCGTTTTCGATGTTCGCGATGCAGAAATCGATGCGGTGCTCGTGCGTGAGAGCCTGCAGCTTTTCCTGGACCACCCTCCGGCCGGGCTTCCCGAATATGTCCCCGATGAATAGAACGCGCATCCCGTCTCTTTTCAAACAAAAACCCCCGCGCCGCCGTGTGGCTTGTCTATTTGAACCTTGGAACCAAGGGGGTGTTCTGCATACTGCTTCAGGCAGACAAGTAGTCGGATGCGTGTGCACCCGAAAAAAGCCCGCTCACGGCCCTATGACCCGAACTCCCATCAAATAGAATGTTGGCTCAAATAACTTTGCGCCATCACCTGCATTGCAGGGGCATCTCCATGATACCCAGACGGCGGGGCGCGGGTCAATGATCATCGTGCGGGGCGCCGCGGCGCTTTCCTCGGAGGTGCCGCCCGAGCGCCCGGGCGGTGTGGGACTGCCCGCATCGGAGCAGATCCTCCGGGGTACCCTCGAAGACGATGCGTCCGCCGTTGTCGCCCCCCTCGGGCCCCAGGTCAATGACCCAGTCCGCCGTTTTCACGACATCCATGTTGTGCTCGATGACGACGAGCGAATGGCCGGCGGCGAGCAGCTTGTCGAAGGCGGCGAGCAGTTTCCGGATGTCGTCGAAATGCAGCCCCGTCGTCGGCTCGTCGAAGATGAACAGGCTGTGCGGGGTGCCGGGCCGGGAGAGGTAGGACGCGAGCTTGATCCTCTGCGCCTCGCCCCCGGACAAAGTCGTCGCCGATTGTCCCAGCCGCACATACCCCAGGCCGATGGCTTCCAGGACTTTCAGCTTGCGGAGCAGCGCCCCGTTGCCGGGGAAGAAATCGATGGCTTCGCTCACCGTCAGGTCCAGCACTTCGGCGATGTTTTTCCCCTTGTAGCGGACTTCCAGGACCGGTTTCTTGAACCGCCGGCCCTTGCAGTCCTCGCAGGTCAGCTCGACGTCGGCCAGAAACTGCATCGCGACGGTGACCGTGCCGTTGCCCTGGCAGGTTTCGCACCGCCCGGCGGGAAGATTGAAGGAGAAATGGCCCGCGCCGAAGCCCCGGCTGCTGGCCTCCCGCGTCCCGGCGAAGGCCTTTCGGATATCATCGAAGGCCTTCGTATAGGTGGCGGGGTTGGAGCGGGGCGTTCTGCCTATGGGCGACTGGTCCACGAGGATCGCCTCGCTGATGCGTTCGGCGCCCCGGATGAGGTCGAACGCGCCGCCGGGTTCTCCCTCTCCCCGGGGGACGTTCCGGATGCCGGCGTACAGGACGTCGTGCACGAGCGTGGACTTGCCGCTTCCGCTGACGCCGGTGATGCACACCAGCATCGAAAGCGGTATCCGGATGTCGAGGTTTTTCAGGTTGTGCCGGCGGGCGTTGAGGATCTCGATTTCCTGCGCCTTCTTTCGTTTCCTCCGGAAGACGGGCACGGGGATCTCGAGCTCCCCTTTGAGGTAGCGCCCCGTCAGCGAGGCGGGGTTTTCGACCAAAGACGCGTAGTCCCCCTGGTGGACCACGTCGCCGCCCAGTTCGCCCGCGCGGGGGCCGAGATCGATGATGTGGTCGGCCGATTGCATGATGTCCGCATCGTGCTCGACGACCAGCACGGTATTCCCCAGGGACTTCAGGCTTTTCAGGATATCCACCAGCCTCCGGCTGTCCCTCGGGTGCAGGCCGATCGAGGGCTCGTCGAGGACATAGAGGGCTCCGACGAGCGAAGATCCTAGGGCGGTCGCCAGCTGGATCCTCTGTGCCTCCCCCCCGGACAGGGACGAGGACAGGCGATCGAGCGCGATGTAGTCGAGCCCAACCCGGACCAGCAGGTCCAGCCGGTGCCGGACCTCCGCCAGCAGCCGTTCGGCGACGGCCACCTGGTGCGGGGCCAGCGGCAGGCTGGAAAAAAAACGGTCCGCCTCCCCGATCGTCATGCGCATGACCTCGGGCATGGTCTGGCCGCCCAGGCGGACGGCAAGGGCTTCGGGGCGCAGACGGCCTCCGCCGCAGGCGGGGCACGGGGCGTACCCGCGGTACCGGCTCAAAAAGATGCGGACGTGCATCTTGTATTTCTTCCGCTGCAGGTATTCAAAGAAGCCCAGGATGCCCGGGAATCCCTTGGACCCGTGCACGATCCCCTCGCGCATGCCGGGCTCCAGGGCGCTCCAGGGGACGTCGGCCGGGATGTTTTCCCGCCCGGCGAACTGCAGGAGCCGGTTCTGGATGCCCCGGTAGCGCGGCTTGGTCCACGGATCGACGGCTCCCCCGGCCAGGCTTTTGGACTTGTCGGGAATGACCTTGTCGAGGTCCAGGGTCATGGTGTTGCCGAAGCCCTGGCACTCGGCGCAGGCGCCGAACGGGTTGTTGAAGGAGAACAGTCCGGGTTCCGGCTCCTGGTACCGGATGCCGCACAGCTGGCATTCAAAGGCGTCGCTGAATTGGACGAGCGTTCCCGCCGGGTGGCGGCGCCAACGGATGTCGGGGTGCCGGCTGTCGAGCAGCCGCTCCGTCTGCTCGGGACGGTCCGACAGCAAAAACAGCTCGATGTGCCCCTCGGACTGCAGGCTGCACGCCTCGATGGAATCGACCAGCCGCCCCCGGATGTCCCCGCCGACAACGAGCCGGTCGACGAGCACGTGGACGTCCCCGGAGCCGCTTTCTTGGACCGCCGGCAGAGCCTGCTCGAGGTCCACCACCCCGCCTCCGACAACGAGACGGGCAAACCCCTGCTGCCGCAGCCCGGGCAGCAGGACCGCCAGCCGGTCCTCCCTGCCGCCCTTCCCCCCCGGAGATCGTGCCGGGGCCCGCGGGGACGTGCCGGCCTGACGCGGTCCCGCCGTTTCCAGGGGCAGGCGATAGCACAGGTACAGGCGCTGCCCGGCGGGGAGGGAGAGGATGAAATCCGCGATCTTGCGGGGTGTGTCCCTCTCGACGACCCGGCCGCAGCCGTGGCAGTAGGTCGTGCCGATGCGGGCATAGAGCAACCGGAGGTAGTCGTTGATTTCCGTGACGGTGCCCACGGTGGATCGCGGGTTCCGGGAATAGTTCCTCTGTCGGATGGCCAGGGCAGGGCAGATGCCGTCTATGTCGTCGACATCGGGCCGGTCGATGCGCTCGAGGAACTGGCGCGCGTAGGCCGACAACGAGGCGAGGTACCGGCGCTGCCCCTCGGCGTAGACCGTGTCGAATGCGAAACTGCTTTTACCGCTTCCGCTGACTCCGGTCACCACCGAGAGCGAGTTCAGGGGAATCCGGACGGTGATGTTCTTCAGGTTGTGAACCTTCGCGCCCCTGACGATGATGGCGTCTTCTGTGTCGTGGCCCAACGGCTGCAATCTCCCGGTGCGTAAACAAGCAATGTTATGGGCGCCGCCGAAGGCTGTCAACAGCGTTGCGTCCCGCGCCCGGGGGCCCCGTGCGCCCGGGCGGCTGCACGGCGCCCCGTTTTCGCGGCCGGGCCATTTCCGGCCTTGTCGTACCGGGGTACGCACGGTACTATTCGCGGCATGAGCGCAAAGAAAAGCATGAGGATTACGGGCGTCACGCCCGCCATGGGCCTCCCGGAAGGCCTGCTGGTGATCCTGTGCCGCGGATTCCGCCCGGGGCTTTCCTCCAGGGTGCTTCTGGGGGATGTCGAAGCCCCGATGGTGTCCGCTTCCGAGGACCGTGTCATCGTGCGCCTGCCCGAAAGCCCGAAAGGCCTGGGCCTGACGCTCGAGGCCGGCGACGACGTTTCCCCCCTGTTCCCCTTCAACCTCGCCTCCCGCCTGGCGGCGGACCTGCATCCGGTGTCCAACCCGGTCGTGGCGCCCGACGGAAGCCTGATCTCCACCATAAGCGGAGGGCGCGGGCAGCAGGTTTCACAGCCGCTGGTGCGGATTACGAGGCAGGGGGACGTCCTCCCCTTCAACTGCGAGATCATGAACCCGACCGGCCTGGCATTTTCCCCCGACGGGCAGCTGTACGTCACGAGCAGGAACGACGGGACCGTTCTCCGCTACACGGATTTCGAACGTCTCGAGGTCGTGGCCGAAGACCTGGGAGTGCCCTGCGGCATTGTGTTCGATTCGTCCGGGCTCCTGTACGTGGGGGACCGGACGGGCACGCTGTACCGGATCGACCATTCCGGTCGCAGGGAGGCCTTCGCCATCCTGGAGCCCAGCATCGCCGCCTATCACCTGGCCGTCGACGCGCAGGACCGCCTCTACGTGACCGGCCCCACGTTTTCGATGCGCGACAGCCTCTACCGGATTTCGGGGGACGGGCGCGTCGAGACGCTCCTGGAGGGGCTGGCGCGGCCGCAGGGGATGGCTTTTCTGCCCGACGGGGATCTGCTGGTCACCGCGGGGTACCGGGGGAGCAAGGGGGCCTTCCGGTATTCGCTGAAAGACGGGACCATCGGGCATCTCGTGACGGCGCCCATCCTGGTGGGGCTGGCCATCGCGGGGCAGGATATCTATTTTGCTACCGGAAGCTCCATCTACCGGGCGCGGATTCCGGGACAGGATGCCGTGAACTAGATGTTCGGATTCGAAGTTCTGCACAAAGACGCCGCGACTCATGCACGGCGCGGCGTACTGCACACGCCGCACGGGGACGTGCCCACCCCGGTTTTCATGCCCGTAGGCACCGCCGGCGCCGTCAAGGCGATGCCGGGCGAGGCGCTCGAAGCGCTCGGCGCGCGGATCATCCTGGCCAATACCTACCATCTGTTCCTCCGGCCCGGCCACGAGCGGATCGAGCGGCTCGGGGGGCTGCACCGGTTCATGGCATGGCGCGGGGCCCTGCTGACCGACAGCGGGGGCTATCAGGTGTTCAGCCACCGCGATCTCTGCCGCATCCGCGAAGAGGGGGTCGAATTCCGGTCCCACATCGACGGAAGCCGGAATTTCATCTCGCCGGAAACGGCCATGGACATCCAGCGCTCCCTGGGATCGGACATCGCCATGGTCTTCGACGACTGCACACCCTACCCCTGCAGCTTCGCCGACGCCGAGGCCTCCATGGAGCGGTCGATGCGGTGGGCCGCCCGGTGCCGGCGGCGCTGGGACGCTGCCGGGGACCGATCGCGCGGGCTTTTCGGCATCGTGCAGGGGGGCGTCCACCCGGAGCTGCGCGCGCGCTCGGCCCAAGCGCTGGCCGCAATCGGGTTTTCCGGCACCGCCGTCGGGGGCTTGAGCGTCGGAGAGCCCAAGGAGCTGATGGGCTCCATCGTAGAGTCCACGCTCCCGTTGCTCCCGTGGGATCGCCCGAGGTATCTGATGGGTGTCGGCACCCCGGAGGACATCGTCCGGGCCGTGGCCATGGGGGTGGACATGTTCGACTGTGTGCTGCCGACCCGCAACGCGCGCAACGGATGCCTGTTCACCAGCCAGGGCCGGGTGCTGATAAAGAATGCGGCCTATGCCGAGGATCAGGGCCCGCTCGACCCTGCGTGCTCCTGTTCGACCTGCCGGAGGTTTTCCCGCGCGTATCTCCGGCATCTGTTCCTGGCCGGCGAGCACCTTTCGGCTTTCTACAATACGGTGCACAATCTGTCCTTTTATCTTGACATGATGCGGAAAATAAGAGAGTCTATCGAACTTGATAATTTTTGTAACTGGTTAAATCAAATAGGGATAGAAAGAAGGTAGGATTCTGAAATGGAACCATCCGTCCTTGTGTTGCAGACTGCGAGCCCCAATCCCCTGGTCGGACTGCTGCCGTTTCTGGCCATAGGCGTCATTTTCTACATGCTCGTTTTCGTGCCTATGAAGAAGAAGCAGAAGAAGATGGAAGCACTGATCGCCGCGCTCAAGAACGGGGACAGGGTCATCACCAATTCCGGGATCTACGGCGTCATAGCCGGCGTGAAAGACACGACGTTCCTCCTGAAAGTTGCCGATCAGGTGAAGATAGAAATATCCAAAAACGCCATTGCAGGGCTCCAGCCCGGCGAGGGCAGCCAGTAAGCGCCCGCGCCGTCGCCGGGCAGCGGGATGCCGCCCGGGCAGTTCCGGAAAAAGCCCTGGTGTTCCGGTTTGCGCCGGTACCCCTGAACCGGGCCGCCACCCGATCGCGCCTGATCCGGCGGCTGTGCCCTGGAAATGCCGAATCCTTTATTTAGGTGTCCTATGCAGAAGAAATTGAAGTGGAAGATCGCCTTAATCGTCATCGCCCTGCTGCTGTGCGTGGCCTACATCATCGCCCCCGCGGAGAAGGGGGCGGGCCTTCTCTCCAGGGTGAACCTGGGCCTCGATCTTCAGGGTGGAATCCACCTGGTGCTGCAGGTTGTCACCGATGAAGCCCTGACCCAGGAACTCGACCAGGACGCTCTCAGCATCGGCCGCGAAATGAAGTCCAAGGAGATCGCCTTCGATGCCTCCAAAAGAGGCGAAGGCTTGTTCATCGAGGTCCGCGGCATCGAAGCCGCCCGGGAAAAGGAGGTCCGCGACTACCTGAACGACACTTTCGGCCGGACCTACGACATCCGGGGCAAAGTCACGGAAGGGAAGACCGATTTTACCGTCGCGCTGCGCGAGGCGGAGATCCGCACCATGCGCGAATCGACGGTCCGCCAGGCCATGGAGACCGTCCGGCGCAGGGTGGACGAATTCGGGGTCGCCGAGCCCAGCCTGCAGCTCTACGGCCAGAGCGGCGAGGAGATCCAGGACCAGATCATTATCGAACTCCCCGGCGTCGATGACCCGGACCGGGTCAAGAGCCTCCTCGATGAGACCGCCCAGCTCAAGCTCAGCCTGGTCCACGAAACGTACAACACCCAGTACCCCAGCCTCGAGGCCGCCGTCCAAGCGATCGGCGCGATCCCGGAAGGGTACCAGCTCCTGCAGTACGGCGACACCGACCGCAGCGCCCCCGCGGAGTTCATCCTGGTCCGCAGGGAGGCCGTCATTACCGGCAGGGATCTGAAGACGGCCCGGGGAAGCACGGACGAAAACGGCGCCCCCTCGGTCAGTTTCTTCCTGTCGGCCGACGGCGCGGATCTTTTCTCCAAGGCCACATCCGAGCATATCGGCGACCGGCTGGCCATTGTACTGGACAACAAAGTGTATTCCGCCCCGACGATCAATTCGAGGATCGCCGCCGACGGCGTCATCACCGGCAGCTTCACCCGGCAGGAAGCCGAGGACCTCGCGCTGCTGCTGCGCTCCGGCGCGCTCCCGGCCTCCCTGAGGATCCTGGACGAGCGCAGCGTCGGGGCTTCGCTGGGGAACGATTCCATCCGTTCCGGCATCCTGGCCCTGGCGATCGGGTTCGGCCTGGTCATCGTCATCATGGTCCTCTACTACCGGCGTTCCGGGCTCAACGCCGTCATCTGCCTTCTCTCAAACCTGGTGCTTCTTCTGGCGGGCATGACGGCGCTCGGCGCCTCCCTGACCCTGCCGGGGATCGCCGGGATCATCCTGACCATCGGTATGGCGGTCGATTCCAACATCCTTATTTTCGAAAGGATACGCGAGGAGCTCCGCAACGGGAAGACGGTCCGCGCGGCCGTGGACAACGGCTTCGGGAAGGTCTTCTGGACGATTTTCGATACGCATATCACGACGCTGATCGCGGCGGCCTTCCTGTTCCAGTTCGGTACGGGGCCCGTCCGTGGATTCGCCGTCACCCTGACGTTCGGCCTGATCGCCAACATGTTCACCGCGATCTATTTCTCGCACCGTCTTTTCGACATGATGCTCAGCGGACGGAAGGTCGAAGAATTGTCGATTTAAGGGAACTTTTCCATTCCGGCCGGTGTCGGAGTCTCCGAAAGACGCCGGAGAAGCTTTTCCGAGGTATTGCCTGTGGAACTTTTCAAACAGATAACAGTCGATTGGCTGCGTAAAAAATGGTGGTTTCTCGTCGTCTCCGTCCTGATGCTCGCGCTCGGGGCTGCCGGGTATACGATGCGCGGCGGTTTCCGGTACGGCATCGATTTCACGGGGGGCACGCTCATGCTCCTGAAGTTCAAAACGACGCCCGATCTGGACCGCATCCGGCAGGCGCTGAGCCCCGAGTCCCGGACCCCGCCGCTGATCCAGCGCTACGACGCCCCCTCGAAGAACACCGTCCAGGTGCGCATCCAGGCGACGACGACCGACGCGGAGGACCTCGAAGCCGGGCGCGAGCGGCTTCTGGCCGTCCTGCGCGGGGCGTTCGATTCCGAACACGCCGCAAGCCCCCTGAAAGACGTCAACAATGCCGGTTTGTCCGAGATCAACGAATACCTGCGCGAGAACGATCCCGATGGTCTGGGCGCCCGGGGAGAGAAGATCCTCGACATCGAACGGCACTACAGGGACATGGCTCAGGCGCTGAAGGATTTCCGGGACAGGGACCGCGAGGGCCTGGTGGGGGATCTCGGGGATTTCCGGGCGGTTTCGGGCGTGTCCCCGGCCGTGGTCGACAGCCTCAAGAAGAACTTTTACGCGGGGCCTTTTGCTGTGAAGGGCCACGAAAGCGTGGGCGCCATCGTCGGCGCCGACCTGCGCTACCGGGCCATGCTGGCTGTACTGCTTTCGTTTGCCGGCATGCTGGTCTACATCGGCTTCCGGTTCAAGTGGATCTTCGGGGTGGCGGCCGTCATCGCCCTGATACACGACCTGGCCATCACCCTCGGGCTGTTTGCCCTGACCAACAAGGAAATTTCACTGACGGTCATCGCGGCGCTTTTGACCCTGGTCGGGTACTCCATGAACGACACCATTGTTATTTTCGACCGGGTCCGAGAAAATTTGAAGGTGGCGCGCAAGGAATCCATCACCCGGCTGATCAACACCAGCATCAATCAGACTTTTGCCAGGACCGTGATGACGTCCATGACGACATTTTTGTCCGTCGCCGCCCTGCTTCTTTTCGGCGGGGAAGTGCTCAACGGTTTCGCCTTCACCCTGACCGTCGGCATCATCATCGGCACCTACTCGTCGCTCGGCCTAGCATCGCCGATCGTCGATTGGTGGTACCGCACCCGGGAGCAGAGTCCGAAAAGGAAAGCGGCCTAGGGGTTGGGGACGCGCCGGTTGTTTTTGTATCCCTGCGCCCTCGACCGCCAGGCGTAGAGCGCCGGGGCGCGAGAATTATCTTGACAGTTTTTCGAGCGCGATATTAAGATCGGGGGCCTGAATTGGAATGCCGCAGTAAAGCCCACGTCTATGGCCCACGGGCTGCTTGCGAGGGGGAGCCAAATGTTTGAATCTGCAGATCTTGAAGGAAAATCAAACCTGTGGAAGCGATTGGCCACAATTGCTCTTTCGGTCATCCTGCACGTATTTCTGTTGCTGGTCGTGATCATCGTGCCGCTCGTGTTTTTCAACGTGTTGCCGGAGCAGGAGTTGCTGACGTTTTTGATCGCGCCGCCGCCGCCGCCGCCGCCACCGCCGCCGCCGCCGCCGCCGCCGGCTCCCGCCGCTCCGCGTCAGGTGGTGAAGACGGCCGTGGTGGATCCGAACAAGTTCGTGGCGCCCACGGAAATACCCACCGAACTGCCGGCCCCTGAAGACGACGTGCCGTATGTGGGCGTCACCGGCATCGTCGGAGGCGTGGCCGGAGGGGTTGCAGGAGGGATTCCCGGAGGGGTGGCCGGAGGCATCCCCGGGGGGATCGGCGGGATAGGCGATCTGACCGCCCTGACCGCGCCGCCACCGCCGCCGCCGAAGAAGGTGGCTCCCAAGCAGATCGGCGGCGAGGTTTTAAAATCCCGCCTGATCCGGAAGGTGGAGCCTACGTATCCGGAACTGGCCCGGCGCACGCGCATGGAGGGCATCGTCATTCTGAGCCTGACCGTCGACGAAGAGGGGAATGTCTCGAATATCGAAGTGGTCCGGGGGCATCCTATCCTGGTCGAGGCGGCAAAGGAAGCTGTGAGCCAATGGAAATACTCCCCGACATTGCTCAACGGCGAACCGATTCCGGTATACGGAACCGTGACTGTGAATTTTGTGGTAAGCAGATAGGTGTTTTAATAACTAGGGATCTTAGAAATTCGGAGGGATCTTCATGAATTACATGGAAATGTGGGAATCAATGGGCTGGCTGGCCAGGGGCGTTGTTTTTCTTCTCGTTATTCTGTCCGCCTATTCGATAAGTGTCATGATCGAGCGCTGGGTCACCTACCGCGCAGCGCGCAAACAGTCACGGCTGTTCACTCCCGCTGTGGCCGAATGCCTCAAGGACGGTCGCATCGACGAGGCCATCGCCTTGGGCGAACAGTACAACAAAAGCCACCTGGCGAAAGTGCTGGTCTCCGGCCTTCACGAGCTGCAGGCCCATTCGAAAAGCCAGGACATTCCGGGCGAGAGCATCGAGTCTTCCAAGCGGGCGCTGGAGCGGGCGACGGCCATCGAGATCGAGGATCTGAAGCGCGGCCTGGGCGGGTTGGCCACCATCGGCGCGACCGCCCCCTTCGTCGGGCTCTTCGGAACGACCGTCGGGATCATCAATGCGTTCACCGGGATGAAGACCGAAGAAACCGCAGGGATCGCGGCGGTGGCCGGCGGTATCGCGGAAGCGCTCGTGGCGACGGCCATCGGTCTGTTCGTGGCGGTTCCGGCAGTGTGGGCTTTCAACTATTTCATCAACAAGGTCGAAACATTTACGGTCGAGATGGACAACTCCTCGTCGGAACTGATCGACTATTTCCTGAAGAGACGGAGCGAAGGTCGTGGCTAGAAGAGGACTTGGTAGAAGCAAAGTTTCCGCCGACATCAACGTTACTCCGATGGCGGACATCATGCTGGTGTTGCTGATCATCTTCATGATAACGACACCCCTGCTTCAAGAGGGGATCACCGTGAACCTTCCCAACGCCAAGAATCCGATTGAGGACAAGGATGCGGGCAGTTCCGACGCCATCGTCATCGCGCTCAATCGCGACGGCAGGCTGTTTCTGAAGAAGCAGATGGTGACCGAATCCGATCTCTACGAGTACCTCATGCAGCGATACTCGGGCGGTGAGATAAACCGGACGGTGTACCTGAGGGCTGATGAAACGCTGGATTACGGTCGTGTCGTGCAGATTGTCGACGGAATGCGCGGGGCCGGGGTTGACCGGATCGGCTTGATGGCCGAAAAGGAAAAGGACTGACGCCCCGTTCGTGCGGATTCGGCCGGTACCGGTACGGGATACGCACTCCGGTGCCGGCGACAGTGTCGTGTTTGGGATGGTGACGGCCACCGGTTCCATCGGGCCCGGCGACCGCACGTCCGGAAGTACTGAGTTCCCGGTCGTACCAGGAATCCGGCGCATGTCCCATCCGAATGCAAGAAGAGAAAGGGAACTGTCATGTCAATGAATGTCGGTGGCGGCAAAGGCGCCATGTCGGATATCAATATCACGCCGTACATTGATATTCTCCTTGTGCTGCTCATCATTTTTATGGTCATCACCCCCGTGAGCCAGATGAACCTGAAGATCAAGGTGCCCCAGAAGCCCGATGTAGAAACTACAGGGGTCAACCCCAATGTGATCGTGGTTTCGATCGGCGAGGCCGGACAGGTGGCGATCAACAACGAACCGGTGAACATCGTGAACCTGGGCGTCGAACTCCAGAACATCTACAGCGCCCGGTCGAACAAGAACATGTTCGTGAGCGCCAGCCCCAGGGTCATTTACGGCGATGTGGTGAATATTATCGATATAGCCAAAGGGGCGGGTGTCGGCGAGATCGGATTGATTACCGAAGAGATCCAGTAATCCGTCCACGATCCGCACCCCCTGTTCAACTTTTAGTTTGGAGGCCGCAGAATGAGGGTCAATGGTAGGTGGCTAGCCGCCTTGCTTCTTTTGGCAGTATTACCCCTGAGCGGCTGCGGTTTTTCCACAAAGCTGCAGTCCAGGGATAGACTGAATAAAGGTGTGAAGGCGTTTTCCGATCAAAAGTACGCCGATGCAGTGATGTACTTCAACAAATCGATCGAACTGGATCCGACTATTGAAGAGGCTCACATGTACCTGGCAACCGCCTATATGATGCAGTACATCCCCGGATCGATCGACCCGAAAAACGAGGATAATGCGCAAAAGGCGATTCAAACCTTCACCGATGTGGTGCGACGGTCCGAGGAAAAAGGGAAACCCAACATCAATGCCATGCTCGCGATCGCAAACCTCAACTACCAGTTGAAGGATATCGATCAAACAAGGGATTGGTGCACCCGCGTTCTCGAACTGGAAGCCGTGACCGAAGAAGAGAAGATTCAGAAGGCCGAGGCCCATTACCGGATTGCGGTCCTGCTCTACGACAACGTTCACGAAAGAACGGGGATCCTCGGAGAGAAGGTCCAGACTCTCGAGCAGGCGGACAAGGACCAGATCATGGCCTACATCGACGAAGGCCTGGGACACCTGGAAGCCTCCATCGGAATCCGCCCCGATTACTTTGACGCCATGATGTACCAGAACCTGCTCTGGCGGGAAAAGGAAAAGATGGTGGACGATAGCGAGGCCAAGCTGGATCTGATCCGCAAGGCCGATATCGCGTATTCGAAAGCGGTCAAGCTCAAACTCGAGGCGGAAGCGGAAGAGGCGTCCAAACACAAGAAGCTCAATCTGGGCAACTGATCCCGCCGCTGGCCCGGAAAACTTCCGGCCGGGGGCACTCTTTCATGCTGGTTTCCTTTCATCGGAAGCATACCAAAGAGCGGGGGGGCGCCTCCGCTCTTTTTTGTTTGTGCGCCCGGCAGGGCGCACACCTTGGAGGTGAAAGTCCTCTGCAGGCCC
>CAZYXB010000019.1:0-5343 GCA_964651155.1 uncultured Acidobacteriota bacterium
GCCCCTGCATGGCCATCGACGAATACATCGTGGAGACGACGCCGTTGCCCCAGTATGAGGCGACGGTCTTCTTGACGTTGTCGGCCAGCCAGTTCCCCAGCTGCTCCTTGGTTTCAAACCCCTGGGTGTCCCGCAGCAGGCCGGCCACGGTGGGGTCCATCAGCACGGACGCGCCCATGCCGCTGAGCGCCTGCATGTAGTCGCGCATCAGGTTCTGGGGCGGGTAGGCTATCTGGACTTCGCCGACGCTCGAGATGTAGCTCCAGCCGGTGCCGACGGTCACGACGCTGTCGGTGGGCTTGAACCCCCGCTGGACGTGTACGGGCTTCCACCCCTCGGGCAGGCCCTCCTCGTTCTCGGCGATGCAGAGGTTGTTGTACTGGAGGTTGCTGCCGAGGGAGCTGAAGGTCGTCTTGCCCGCGTGCAGGTCGCCGGCGGATTTCGACATCAGCGTGTAGACCCTTCCGAGGACGGCGTTGACCTCGTTGTGCGGCCCCATGACGTTGGTTCCGTAGTTCATGCCGATCTCGTTGCGGATGGGCCCGTTGACCAGGATCATGTTCGCCATGGAGCTGGTGGAGTTGCCGAAGGGGACCGATGTGGCCACGGCCAAAATCAGCGGGAAATGCTCCGGTTTGGCCCCGGCCATGACGGCATTGACGGCGACCTTCTCCACCGTGAGGGCGCGGTTCCCCCCGGGCCAGGAGATCACCTTGACGACCTTGTCGGGCGGATGGCTGGTGCCCGCGAGCATCGCGGCGACCCGCTGCTCGGTCGGGAGGATGACGGGGTTGTAGTCGGTCCAGTCCCTGTCCTTGAACAGCTGCTGCAGGTTGTCCTCCGTGTCGGGAGGCAGGAGCCGGGGTTCGGCCACCGCATCGGGCGGCTGGCCCTTGATCGTCTCCTCGGCCTTGAGCGGGGCGGTCAGGGCCGCCACGATCGCCTGCATCATCGGCTTGCCGCTGAGGATGTCGTTGCTTTCGAACACGTACCGGTGGTGGACCTCCCTGGGCTGCCCCGCGACGGGGAAGGGAAATCCGACATAGCGGATCGGCATGCCGTTGGTGAACTTGAAGTCGTAGCCGATCGCGTAGTTGACGATGTTGGCGCCCGCGGCGCCCACGGTGGGGATGCCCATTCTTTCAAGAGTGCGTGCATGTTGGCTCACGGCCGACGTGCAGCCATCTCAACCGGATATGCCGATGATGGCGGCATCCCCCTTCTCGGCGATTTCCTTCCACAGCGGCGGGTCGTCCTGCGTGTACATCCCCGCCTTTCTTTTCAGGACCGTTCGGACTCCCGGCATGTTCTGGGCGAACCAGGCGGTCGCTTCCTCGAACACGCTGTAGGCCGCGTCGGGACCGCCCCAGCTGATGTCGACCATGTAGATGGTCTTGCCGTCGAGCGTCTCCAGGCGCGGGCTCAGGGGTTCGCGGTCCACCATCTCGCTGGTGATCGCCGGGTTGAGGACGGTGATCTTGGGATCCGCGGCGCCGCAGCCGAACGGCAGCGCCAGGGCCCCCGCAAGCAGCAGTGCCTTGGGGAAAATATGCTTTGTCTTCACGTGTCTCCTTCCGTTGCAGAATCTCGCGTGTGCGCAACCGGCGCCGCGCGTCCTGCTCTGTATAATACAATGCCCATGATTCGCCTGTTTGTAGCACAACCCCGGGCGCGCCGACAAGCGGAAACGGGCGCGGATACTCCCCCGGGCGGCTACTGCCCGGGCGGCTACTGCCCGGGCGGCTACTGCCCGGGCGCGGAGCCCCGGGGCGGGAGTCCGCCGATGACCGATTCCGCCGTCCGGATGATGCGGTCGAGGCCTTCGCGGCGGAGGGCGCAGACAGCGACCGCATCGTAGCGCCGGCAGAGCCCCTCGACCGCCTCGGGGGCCACCTGGTCGGTCTTGTTCACGACGACGAGCCGCGGCGCCGACCGGAGGTCGAGATCCTCGAGGACCTTCTCGACGGCCTCTATTTTCCGGTCCGGGTTCGCATCGGAGGCGTCGACGACGTGCAGGAGCAGATCGGCGTCGGCCAGCTCCTCCAGGGTTGCGCGGAAAGCCGCGACGAGGTCCGGGGGGAGATCGTTGATGAAGCCGACCGTGTCGGTGATGATGACGTCGCCGTGGCGGGGGAATCGGAGCCGGCGCGATGTCGTGTCCAGGGTGACGAACATCCGGTCGGCGGTGTCGATGCGGCTCTCGGTCAGGGCGTTCAGGAGCGTGCTTTTCCCGGCGTTGGTGTAGCCGATGATCGACAGCACCGGGAGCCCCTGGCGCAGCCGTCTCTGGCGGCGGACGCCGCGCTGCCTGGAAAGCTTCTCGATCTCGCCCTCCAGGCTGCGGATCCTGTCCCGCGCCCGCCTCCGGCCGATCTCGAGCACCGTTTCCCCGGGGCCTCGGCCGCCGATGCCGCCCGTGAGGCGCGACAACCCGGCGTCCTGGTCGGTCAGCCGCGGCAGGGAATACTTCAGCTGGGCCAGTTCCACCTGCAGCTTGCCGTCCCGGCTGCGCGCCCGCTGCGCGAAGATGTCGAGAATCAGCTGCGTGCGGTCGACGGCCTTGAGCCCGGTGGTGTCCTCGAAGGCGCGGGCCTGGGCGGGCTTCAGGTCGATGTCGAACACGGCCACGTCGGCGCTCTGGCGCATCGCCTCGAGCGTGAGGCGCTGCAGGCGCCCCTGGCCGAGGACGGTGCGCGGGTGGATCCGGCCGCCGGAAAACGGCAGGGTCCCGGCGACGTCGACCCCGGCGGCCTGCACCAGCTCGACGATTTCGGCCCGGGCCGTCGCGCCCGGCTTCAGGACCAGGACCAGGGCGCGTTCCTGCCCGGACGCCTCCGGGCGCCGCCCGGTGGCGCGGGAGAACTCGCTTTCCAGGGCCCGGATCTCCTCCTCGAAATCGAAGTCCAGCCGGTGGATGTCCTCGGCCGCCACCCGGCAGAACGGCTCCCCGTCCCGTCCGGGGAGGATGTGGGCGAGCTCGATGGCCCCGGGCGTCCCGTCCTCGCGGGCCTGGACCGCGGCGACCAGGTCCAGCCGCAGCAACACCAGGTCGTTTAGGTCGTCTGCGGTCAGGGGCTCGCCCCTCAGGTGCGTGTGCACCAGCCGGAGACCCCGGAACCGCCCGGCCCCCCCGCGCAGCCTGCCGATGTCGGGCAGCTCGAGGCGGGCGGCGTCGCCTACGATGACGTGGCGCACGTTTCCGTCCCGGCCGAGGAGCACGCCGACCTGCCGCCCGAGCTCCCGCGACAGCCCGGCCATGTGCCGGGCAAGCTCGGGCGAGACGACCTGGCCCGGCGGCACGCGCCGGCGGTAGGTTCTTTCCAGGGCCCGCCGTTCGGACTGCTTGATGCCCAATAGATTCCCGCGTATCTGTTCGATGGAGCCCTCCCCCTGTGCGTCCTGGTGTGCGTCCATTATATACGGTCCGCGGCGGCACGGGAGGGGGAATTTTCGCGCACGGGCGCAATCCCCGCCCGAGGAGCGACCGAAGGAGCGGGCGCGCTCCAGGGCGCATGGACCGGATGCCCGGATATGGGAGCCGTCGCGGAAGATTCTTGTTGCACTTTCATTTTTTGTCTTTCATGGTTTGCATCCTCTTATTCAAGTAAATTCTGAAGGCCGGGCCCGTCGCCGGAAGGGGACTCGGGGTTCCCAATCGTCGGCGTGCCGGCCGTAGCCGGGGACGGGACGCCGGCCGGCACGTGCGCCTTCTCCGTGGACCAGACCCAGGTCATCCGCGTTCCGGCGACCCGTCGGCCGCCCCTGGCCCCGTGGATCCGTTGACGGGGGATTCCTGCACGTAAATCCGCTGCCGTTGTTCTCCGGGAAGTCCGAAATCCTTCAATCGACGCATGAGCTATCTTGGCCCATCTATGCGTCGATGAAACGAATATCCTTTTTCCTCCCCCCATCCTGAAAGGGCCCGTGCCGGCTCCGCCACCTGGGTACGGAATGGGCCTTGAGCGCCGCCTTGCCCGCCGGGCGGCCCGCCCTGTCTTCCCGCAACCGCCGTTTCGGGCCGGTACGGCCGCTTCTGCGTTCGATAAGGCGGCGTCCGGACCCCAACATTTTTCGCTCAAAACGGGTTCCGTCCGTTTGGATACATTGGAAGGAGCCGGAGCCGTTTCCGGACGGACGCGGCAACGGAACGTTCCGGCGGCGGAGGCTTCCCGGGGGCTTCCCGCGCGGCCTACCCGATCCCGGCATAAGGAGACCTGCATGCATAGAATGAATCGACGGTATTTCTGCGGAACGTCCCTCCTGGCGCTTCCGCTGATGAAGGCATTCGCCGGGGGGGACGGGGGGTGCTGTTCCGATACCCCGCCCGACCCGGTTCTCGACGCGCTGGCCGACGACTTCGCCAGGACGACGATCGACGCCGAGCGGGGAGGGTTCGGGGCGGAGCATTTCCGCCGCTACGCCCTGCAGGTGCGGCTCTTGGACGCCCACCTCGAGGGGAGCGGGATCAACCGGAGGATGAACCGGAAACTGAACGAGGACGACTTCTTGTCGCCGGACCCGGAGGCGACCGTGCGCATGGCCCGGGACTACTGGCGCCGGCGCGGGATCCTGTTCGACGAGGCGGAACTCGCCAGGCTGGCCGCCGTGGATGCGCGCTCCTGCCAGAAAGTCAGGGGGGCGATCCGGCGGCAGGGGGGCGTACGGTCGGTGCACGCGGCCGTGGCGGCGGCTTTCGAGCGCGCGGCCGAGGAGTGCGGGGCGCCCGGCCTCCGCGGCGGATTGACGGTGCAGGACGGCTTCCTCGTGCTGTCCCGCTCCTCGGCGAAGGCTCCTGGCGCCGCGGCCGTGCCCGTGCAGTTCGACATATCCGATTTCGTCGATCCCGGAATGCTGGCCGGCAAAAACCTCGACTGCCTCTGCAGTGCCGTCCTTTTCGAGGGGACCATCCTTTCGGTCCTGTGTGCGTCAGTGTGCCCGCCCTGCTGCATCCCCGCCGTGATCATGCTCGCTTTCGTCACGCTGATGCGGGGGTTGGGCTACTGCGATCCGGATCGATGCTGACAAGGGAGGAACTAGTATGCGACCTGCACTCATGCTTGCCGTCGGACGGTTTCTGGGGATCCTGCTTGCGGCTTTCGGCGTCTGGTGGATCGTGGCGCACATCGCCGCCATGCCCGATTCCAGGCTCGTCGTGGCGCTGGCGGCCTTGACCATCCTCGTGCTCAACCACGTCCGGTGGTGGCGCCTCGGCACGAAGACAGGCGACGGGGACATCCCGGAAGGGGTGGACCATATCGTCGTTTCCAACTACGTGGTGATGCTGCTCGTCCTGGTGCTGGCGGAACTGCGGAACTAGCCTGGGACGGGCTTCGGCCCCCCGTG
>CAZYXB010000019.1:5443-58604 GCA_964651155.1 uncultured Acidobacteriota bacterium
GTTTGTACGGGCTCCCGTGGTTTGTACGGGCTCCCGTGGTTTGTACGGGCTCCCGTGGTTTGTACGGGCTCCCGCATCCCTGCCGGGCCCCCGTGCCTGCAACCATGCGATGCGACACGGGAAACGGGGGCCGGCAGGGGTGCGGGTCAGCGCCGGGCGTCCCGGTTGATCCCCACGAAGAAACGGATGTTTTGCCCCCGCCAGAAGGCGGCGGCATCCCGGAGAATGGCCCGCGCGGACCTCCACGAGCGCGGCGCCCTGCGGGCGAAATTCTCAGGATTGCGGATGACGAGGAAGAATCCCTCCACATCGAGCCAGGACAGGTCGGTGAGGCATTCCTCGAAAGCGTCCCAGTTTCTGCCGAAGTAGTCGGGGAACCGGAGCGCTTCGGCCGCGGCTTCCAAAAAACCGGCCTTGTCCCGCAGCCCCCCTAGATCCAGGCAAAACAGCCCGAGCCCCGCCGCCCGGGCGGCCGCCTCCGCGTCGTGGAGGCCGGTCTCCGGAATCGTGTACACGCCCGAGTTCGCCGCGTCGGCGACAATGCCTTCCCAGTCGTTCATGGGTCACTCCAGTATGCGCTTGAAGCTGCCGTAATGGTCTTCGGTGTAGTAGCGCTCCCCGCCACCGCCCGCGACGATCCTTCGCGCCCCCCGGTTCGGGGAGCCCGGCGTCGGCACCGTGTATTCGCGGTAGTAGCCGTGGGGTTTGCGGGGGAGCAGCCTTTCGCGGTTGCCGAACACCGCCCCGTCTTTCGCATAGGCAAACGGCCCGCCCGATCGTATCCGCTCAAGCGTGCGCCGCGCCTCATCCGGCAGGTCCCCGGCCGGGATCTCCCGTCCGGATGCTGCCTCCGCAGCAGGAGGGGCCTCCTTGGCAGGAGGGGCCTCCTGAACAGAAGGGGCGGAGCCAGGCCCGGAGCGGGATTCCCCCCCGCGGCCGCAGGCCGAGAGCGCTACGATAGCGGCCAGGATCAGGAGGATGGCCGCCCCGGCGGCGGCCGGGGCGGGGAAGCGCGTCTTTCCCATCGTGTCGGTATCCTACTACAGGGGAGGGACGGGGTGCAATGCGTCCCGGCCGCCGCCGGGGCGGGGGGACCGGGAGACTTCGGGGGGCGCCGACGACGTTGCATCCGGATGCAGCCCGCAGGGCGTCATCCAATCGGTCGGTTCCCGTCTGTCGGTTCTGCCGTGCGCCGCGGAGTCAGGCCACGTGCTTGCGGATGTTGTAGGGGCGCCGGATGAAAAATCCTTCATCCCGGTCCCGCGCCAGCTGGTAGACCGTGTCGCGGCAGATGGGGCAGGACTCCAGGTGCGTCAGAACTTCCAGTTTTTCGTCCAGTGTCAGCTGCTTGTCGAGCAGCCGCACCAGTTGTTGAAAGCTGCAGGTATTCATAACGCCTCGCGCTAGTGCTCCATCGAAAAGGTCTATAACCACTTTGTACGATTATCAGGGCGGAAAAGCAATCCGTAATGGCCGATTCGCCTTACGGGCGGCCGCGCCCTCCGGCACATTCTCTACCGGGCCTTATCGGCCGGTCCGAGAAAAAGACCACAAAAAAAGGGATCCGGCGGTTCCGGCGCCCGGGGGCCCGGATGCCGGGGGCCCCGATGCGGGGGGCCCCGATGCGGGGGGGGAGGGGGGAGGTGCGGGAAAAAAGAGGGGGCGGCTGCCTGTGCGGGCAGCCGCCCCCCTGGAACTTCCCGGTTTTGCTTCGTTCGCTACAGCCTATTCGTCTTTAACGCATGCGTCGGTCGGGCAAACGGAAGCGCAGGCCGGCTCATCGTTGATCCCTTTGCATTCCGTGCACTTCTCGGGAACGATGTAGGAATATTCATCGCTGAGAGCCGGTTTGGTTTCCCCGTTGAGCTCGTAGTCCTCTCCCGCGGCGTAAATCGCCTCGTTCGGGCATTCGGGCTGGCAGGCGCCACAGTTGATGCATTCGTCGGTGATCTTTAAAGCCATTGTCAATATTCCTCCAACAATTTAGGCATTGATATTTTATGCCAGACGCATAGTAGCATGGATCCCGGGATTGCACCTGAAATTTTTTACAATTTTTACCTGCTGCATAACCTCTTTTCCTGTAGTAAGATAGGCGTGAAGGCGCCGGGGCGGTCCCGGTGCTTCCGGGAGATTGTGCGCCGTAGGGGGCCCCGCGGGATCCGCCGGGGCCCCCCGGCCGAAGGGAGAACGGATGCGATGATGAAAGCGGCTTTGCTGACGGCGCCGGAAACCATGAGGATCGGCACCCTCCAGACGCCGCGCCCCGGCGCGGGCGAGGTCCTGATCCGGCCCGAATACGTCGGGATCTGCGGCACGGATGTTTCGATCTATTCCGGGCACCGCCGGGTCGACTATCCGTTTGTCTTGGGCCACGAGCTCTGCGGGCGCATCGCCGGGCTGGGCGAGGGGGTGGCGGGATTGGACGTCGGCCAGCGCGTCGTCGTCGAGCCCAACTACCCGTGCGGGGCGTGCCGGCTCTGCCTGTCGGGCCGGGGGGCGGTGTGCGCCGGCAAGCGGAGCATGGGGGTCACCGTCCCCGGCTGCCTGTCCGAGTACGCTCTGGCCCCGGCCGCGTTCGTGTGGGCGGTCCCGGAATCCATCCCGGACCCGGACGCCGCGACGATCGAGCCGCTGGCCGTTTCCCTGCACGGCCTGAAGCGGAGCGGGGCGGGGCGGGGGGACACGGTCGCCGTGCTGGGATGCGGCGTCGTGGGACTCCTGCTGGTGCACGCGGCGGCCTCGATGGGGGTGCGGGTGCTGGCCCACGACAGGCTCGAGGCCAAGCGGAAGATGGCGCTCGATCTCGGCGCCGCCCTCGCCGACGACGGCGCCGACGCCGGGGCTCTGTGGGAAAAGGAGAACGTCACGGCGGTGTTCGAATGCGCCGGCGTGGCCGATACCGCCACCCTCGCGCTCGGCAATGCCCCCAGGGCAAGCGCGGTGATCCTGCTGGGGCTGGCCGCCTCCCCGGCGAGTTTTGTCCCGATGCGGCTGGTGCGGGAGGGGATCGAGGTCTACACCTCGATGATCTACGATCATCCCGAAGACTTCGCCCGCACGATCGACCTCGTTGCCAAGGGGAGTCTGCACCCCGGGCGCGTGGTTACCGATACCGTCCCCTTCGAATCCGCGGCGCGGGCGATGGAGCTGGCCCGGTCCGGGGAGGGGGGCAAGATCCTCGTCCAAATGGAGCCAACCCACTATCGGGAGGACCGCCGGTGATACGGATACTGCTCATTCACGGGCCGAATTTGAACCTTCTGGGCAAGAGGGAGCCCGGAATCTACGGGCTTTCGAGCCTGGAGGAGATCAACGGGAACATGGAGCGCTACGCCGGGGAACAGGGCGCGGAGCTGCGGATCGTGCAGTCGAACGGCGAAGGCGCCCTGATCGACGCGATCCAGCAGGCCGCCGGGTGGGCCGACGGGATCGTGATCAATCCCGGCGCCTACACCCACTACTCGCTGGCGATACGCGACGCGCTGGCGGCCGTCGGCCTTCCGACGATCGAAGTGCACATGACGAACATCTACGCGCGCGAAAAATTCCGGCGCCGCAGCGTGATATCCCCGGTGGCGACCGGGACCGTCTGCGGGCTCGGGTGGCGAAGCTACGCCCTCGGAATCGAAGCCCTCATCGGCGTCGTGCGGGACCGGAGCCGTTAGTCCTTGTGCCGTTTGAGGAGCCCGGCGATGCGTCGCGCGACCTGGTCGATGCTCAGCCCGGACGTGTCGATGGCCCAGTCGGCCCGGGCGTAGGCGTCGGCCCGCTTCGCGAGCAGGTCGGTGATGCGCCCCAGGCGGTCGTTGCCCGAAAGCATCGGCCGGTCCCCGGCCGATCCCGCCCGCTCGAGGATGGTTTCGGGATCGGCCTCGAGCGTGATCAGAATGCCGCATTGCCGGAGCGTTTCCAGGTTGTCCGGGTCGGCGATGGTCCCCCCGCCTGTGGCGATGACGCAGCCGCTATGGGAGGCGAGCCTCTGGACCATGTCCGATTCCAGGCGGCGGAACGCCGCTTCCCCCCGGGAGGCGAAAATCTCCGAAATCGGCATGCCGGCCCCGGCCTCGATCTCCGCATCCATGTCGAGGAACCGGTAGCCGAGCAGCTCGGCCAGGCGCTTCCCCACCGACGATTTCCCCGTCGCCATGAAGCCGCACAGGATGACGTTTGTTCCCCGGGATCCCCTCAATGCGCGCACCCCCCTGCGGTTCTAGCGCCCCGACAGGGAGCGGGCCGAGCCGCCCCTGCGCACTTTGACCATTTCCGAGACGATGGAAAGGGCGATCTCCTCGGGCGTTTCCGACCCGATGTCGAGGCCGATCGGGGCGTGGACCCTGCCGAGCAGGTCCTCCGGTATGCCTTCCTCGTCCCGGAACCGGATGAAGCAGGCCTTGACCCGGCGCCGGCTGCCGATCATCCCGATGTAGGCGGCCGGTTTTGAGACGATGGTCCTGAGGCAGGGCTCGTCGAACTGGTGCCCGCGGGTGATGAGGACGACGTGGGTCAACGGCGTGATCGGCAGTCGGCCGAGCGTTGCGGCCATGTCGCCGACGAGGACTTCATCCGCCTCGGGAAACCGTTCGCGGTTGGCGTAGACGACGCGGTCGTCGAGCACGGTGATGTGGAATCCGAGGATCCTGGCGAACCGCACCAGGGGGATCGCCAGGTGGCCCGCGCCGACGATGATGAGCCGGCGCACGGGGGGGATGACCTCGAAAAAAACCTCCGCTTTGGCTTCGGGGCCGTCGAGACCGACCGCGACGGACCTGCTTTCCTCAAGGTCGATCCGCCGGAGGGCCTCCGCGGCGACGGCTTCGAGCAACGGGGCATCCGCGATGTTCCCGGCCTCGACAGCCCCGCCGCGGAGGAAGCACTTGTCCCCGGCCGATACGCCGGGGCGCCCCCCGGGGTCGAGAACCGTGGCGAGAACCCCCCCCTGGCCGGCGTCGGTCGCCCGGGCGAGGCTGGCGGCCAGCGCCCGGCACGGCGCCCCGCCGGGACCGTCCCACCAGGGGTCGACGAACACGTCCATGATGCCCCCGCAGACGGCCGGGCTGTCCGATTCGATGTCGTCGATGAGCTCGACGGTCACCATCGCCGGTTTCCTGGACCGGATGGCCTCGACCGCCCGGCGCTGGACCTCGGCTTCGCCGCAGCCCCCTCCGACCGTCCCCAGGATCTCCCCCGCCGCGGTGACGGCCATCTTCGCCCCCACCCCCCTCGGCGTCGACCCCCGTGTCGAGGTGATGGTCGCCAGCGCCAGGGTCTCCCCGTCTTCCAGGTACTGCTCTATCCGATGATACATTGTGTCCATGTTCCGTCCTTGCGTCCGCACTGCCGTTGTCCTCGAGATGCCCGGGCCGGCGGCGGGCCGGCCCGCCCAATATCATTACCGCATACGGCCGGAATGAGCCAGATGATTTTTCCGCGGCCGTTCGATGAACCCTTTCGGCCCGGGCGGAATCAAGCTCCGGCAGGGGCAGAAAAGGGGTGAGATCCGCCCGCCGGCGTTCTATAATGGGGCCACCTCGCAACGGGTTCATACAGTCAGGGCCGCAGGCCGGATGCCGTCCCCGGGGATGCAACGGAGAAATCCTGGAAGGGAGTCATGAGAAAACTATTGTTCCTGTTTGGCACGGGTTTGGCAGTTTGGGCGGGAGCGTTCGCCCTGGGCCCCATCGGCGACGCCGCGGCCCAGACCCCGGAGGCCGGGTCCCCGGCGCCCGCGGCGAAACGCTACACGATCCGGACGGACGTGACGATGGTGACGACCGACGTCACGGTCGTCGGCCCGGAAATGACCGATCTCGGCAAGGAGGATCTGGTCGTTTACGACAACGGCGTGGCGCACCCGGTCACCTACCTTTCGCGCAACCAGCTGCCCCTGGCGATCGGCCTTCTCATAGACACCAGCCTGTCGGTCCAGCCCTACCTTCCGCTGATCCAGGTCGCCGCCGGGGCGGCGCTCCGCAGCATGAGGCCGGAGGACACGGCGGTGCTCTATGCGTTCAACGCAAGCCCCGACCGGCGCTCCAGGCTCACCAACGACCGCGTCGAGATAGCCCAGAAGATCAGCAAGCTGCAGTTCAACATGGGCACCGACATTTACAGCACCATCTCCGACGCCGCCCGGTACCTCCAGAAGGAGGCGCCCAACTACAGGCGCGCCCTCATCATGATATCGGACAACTACCACGTCACCATGGTCGGCGGCTTCACGTTCGGCATGGGCATGGCCGGCTCGATCGACATGACCGAGCAGGACAGTAGCGCCGACGCCGCCCGGGCCAGGTCTCTCGAGGCGGCCGCCACCATCCACAGTATCCGGACCCCGTCGGTGGGGGCCGACTCGACCGGCTCGGTCCCCCGGATACGGCGCATCGTGGCCGACACCGGGGGCGAGACGCTCGACATAACGGGGTGGACGTCGCTGCAGGCCGCGATGGAGGAGATCCTCTTGAAGCTGCGCAAGCAGTACACGATCGGCTTCAACCCGACCGACTTCGGCCCCGACGGCAGCTACCACAAGCTGGAGATCAAGTTCGCCGACCCGAACCGCTGCCCCGAGTGCCGGATCCTGGCCCGCAGCGGCTACTATGCCGGGGTCGCGTCCCCGCAGCCGGCCGAGGGGGGCAAAATCAAGAATCCCAAGCACTCCCGGGAGGAGGCCGACGCCATGATCATCCAGCAGAGCATCGTCACCGCCGGGACCTACGTCTTCACCTCCGGGTTCCAGAATACGGCCGAGGACGCCGTCGCGAACATGCGGCAGTCCGATCTGGGCGACATCAAGGTGCGGGCCAGCGCACGACCGACGCAGGACGCGGGGGGGAAAAAAGTGATGTCCGTCGACGTGAGCATCGACACCGACCGGGTCAAATTCAACCGTATCGGGGACCTCTGGGGGTGCAAGCTGCACATCGGCCTTTTCTACTTCAACGAATACATGAACTACCTCGGGTCCGAGGTGCGGATCCTCGAGGGGCAGCTCAGTGAGGAAACCTACCGCAAGACCGTCGAATCGGGCATCGTCTACACGGGCGAGATACCCATGAAGGTCCCCAAGCAGTCCGTGAAGGTCGTCGTCTACGACGAGAACAGCGACCGCGCCGGGAGCAAGCTGGTGCCGTGGGTGCCCCCGGCGCCCTAGCCCGCCTGGTGCGCGACGGCGGCCGAGGCGCGGGCGCCCAAGGCCGCAGGAGGAGCCCGTGGGGGCCCGAGGGAAGGTTCCGGCCATACTGGAGGCGTACGACCGCCGATTGCGGGAACTCGCCGACTGGTTCGGAGGCGTCCGGGCACGGTACGGCGACCGGATGCGGTGCGGGAGGGGGTGCGCCGCCTGCTGCCGCGGCCTGTTCGACGTTCCGGCCCCGGACGCGCTGCGGGTCGCCGCAGGATTCGCCCGCCTCGCTCCCGGAGTCTCCCGGCAGGTGCGGCGCCGCGCCGCGCCGCTTCAGGCCGGCATCCTCCGGGAGTCCCCGCCGCTGGCGAGCCCCTTTTTCCTCCACCGTCTGCCCGAGGCGGCCCTGGACCGGCTGGCGGGTCTGTTCGATGCGGACCCGTGCCCCTTCCTGGGGGAGGGCGACGCCTGCCTGATCTATGATTTCCGGCCGATGGCCTGCATCCTGGAGGGGGTCCCGATGGTCGATCGCACCGACGGGCCGTTCGACGACTGGTGCGGCCTGAATTTCACGGGCGGGATCGACCGGGCCGTCGCGGCGGATCTCGGACTGGACTACGGCGCCATCGAGGGGGCCCTGGCCCGGGCGGGGCGGGGCCAGGGCCCGGGCCTTTCCGGCGCTCCCGGGCGGGGAGGCGACCGTGTGGATCCCCTCGATCGTCGCGGCGTTCGACACGTTCTGGCGGGGCTTTCTAGAAGACCGGCCGCCAGGCCGGCCCCGGCGTCCGGGGCGGTGCTAGCCGGCCGTCCCCGAGGGAGCCTGCCCCCCGGCCTGTCCTCCGGCCCCTCCGGCCTGTTTTTCGGCCCCTCCGGCCTGTCCTCCGGCCCCTCCGGCCTCAGGCACGGGATTTTCCGCGCCCTGTGCCTCTTTGGCCATGCTGCCGAGGAAGCTCGGCAGCTCGACGCCGGCCATGGATGCGACCTCCTGCAGGGGCGGCAGGCTCTTGATCAGGCTCGAGACGAAGTTGGCCGTCGAGGACCCGCTCCCGCTGCCGCTGCCGGAATCCCACACGGTGATCCTGTCGATCTTCAGCTTGCTGATCGCCTCGACCTGCTTCTCGACAATCTGTTCGAGTTTTTCGACCATCAGCAGGGTGGCCGCGGCGCGCGCGTCCCCGCCGCAGCTGTCGACGAGGGAGCGGTACCCGGAGGCCTTGCTGTCGAGCAGCTGGCGGATGCCCCGGGCCTCGGCCTCGTATTCGGCCAGGGTGGCGTCGGCGCGCCCCCTCGCCGTCCTGCGGCTGCGCTCGGCTTCGGCGTCGGCGGCAATCTCGATCTTGCGGCGCTGGATTTCGACCTTGACGACTTCCGCGGCGTTGAGGCGCTCCTGCTCGGCCAGGTACTCCGCCTTCTGGACCTCGGCCTGGGCCTGGCGCCGGGCGACTTCGCCCCGCTGCATCGCCTCGGCCTCCCGGATGGCCAGGTCCGCGTTGACGGCCGCAATCCGGGCCTTCGCGGTGTTTTCGCCCGCGACCGCCTCGGCCTCCTGGCCGTGCACGTAGATGCGCTGGTCGGCTTCGGCCTTCTTCCGGCCCTTTTCGGACTCGGCCCGGTTCTCCGCCACGCGGATCTCCTTTTCCCGTGTAGCCTCGGCCTCCCCGATGGCGCCGGACTTCTCCTGCTCGGCGACGTCGACCTTGGCGCGGTTGATGGCTTCGGCCGCCGCCTTTTTCCCGATGCTCTGGATGTAGGTCGACTCGTCGGTGATGTCGGTGATGTTGACGTTGATCAGGTAGAGGCCGACCTTGTTGAGCTCGGGCTCGACGTTCTTGCGGATGGCCTCGAGGAAGCTCTCCCGGTCCTGGTTGATCTGCTCGATGGTCAGCGAGGCGACCGTGAGACGGAGCTGGCCGAAGATGATCTCCCCCGCCATCTGCTCGATCTCCTTCGATCCCAGGTGCAGCAGGCGTTCGGCCGCGTTGGTCATGATGGCCGGGTCGATGCTGACCCCGACCGTGAAGGTGCTCGGCACGTCGATGCGGATGTTCTGCATCGACAGGGCGTTCTTGAGGGGGATCCCGATCGTCATCGGCGTCAGGCTGAGGAAGGCGTAGTCCTGGATGATGGGCCAGACCATGGAGCCCCCGCCGTGAATGCACCGGGCGGACCGGCCGCTGCCGACTTTGCCGTAGACGACGAGGATCTTGTCCGACGGGCACCGCTTGTAGCGCGACGCCATGTACACGATCATAAAAAAGACGATGATGCCCAGACCAAGTGGTATCAACAGCATAGACATGAAAGCCTCCCTTTCTGTTTAGAGACTGCGGACTGCGAGCATTCCCCCGCTCGTGATTTCGGAAACGCACACGCGCTCCCCTGTCTTGAGTGCAACCTTGTCGTGCGACACGGCGTCGACCACCATGAGCCGGCCGCTGACGGTGAGCTGGATCTTGCCGATTCCGTCGGCCGGTATGGTCAGGTAGACGGTCCCCTCCTCCCCCATGGCGTCGTAGATCCGGATGTTGCCGGCGCTCTGCAGGGAACGCATCAGGGAGAAGCCCTTGGCGACGAGCCACATGGCGAACAATCCGACCAGCGCGCCGAGGAGCGCCGTCACGATGGAGCCGAAGAAGGAGGCGCGGCTGAAGGCGAACGCGGTCAGGCCGAACATCATGACGAAGGCCGTCAGGCCCTGCACCGTCAGGAGCCGGAGCCCGGCGTCGTGCATGTCGTGGTGCCCGGCGTCGATGTCCTCCAGGTGGCCGTGGTCGAAATCCCCGTCCGGGGCATCGGCGTCGGCGCCGGCCAGGTCCCCGTCGCCGCCGATGCCGGCCAGCATCAGCACGGTCCGGAGAAGGAAAAACCCGCCCCCGAAGAGCGCGCACATGAGGTAGATCTTTTCAAGGAAATCCAGGCTGCCCAGGTAGTCCATCATCGGCGAATCCTCCAGTAGTCGGACGCCAGGGGTCCTCAGGCGTTCCGTTAGGTTTGTTTCCTTTCCCTGATCCGGTCGAGGCGCCGGTCGATCTCGGTCTCCAGCTCAAGGCTCCGCAGCCGGTCCTCGAGCGGGAGGCCGGCTGCGGGCGGGGGCCCGGTCGCCGGGGCCGCCGCCTCCCGGGCGTCCTCGATCCTCCCGAGGCGGGAGGCCTCCTCGAGGATCTTCGATCCCGCCTCGCGGATCTTCTCCGCGCTCCGCCTAGCCCCCGCCGCCCCTCGGTTGGAGCGGTCCCGGGCGGCGAGGGAGTCGGCGCGCCGCCTGAGGTCTTCGAGCCGCGCCTGGAGGCCGCTCCGGGCCCGGCGGATCTCGGCCAGGGCCGCGAGGCCGCCCTCGAGGGCGCGCCGCTGGTCCTCGGCCAGCCGGTCGGTGCGGACCTGTTCGGCCAGCGCCTCCCGGGCCAGGGCCTCGTCCCCCCGGCGCAGCGCCAGTTCCGCGCCCCGGGCCAGCCGGGCCGACCGCCCCGCCGATTCGTCCAGGCGCCGCTGCTCGGCCCGGACCGCGGCGGCGGCCTTCCGCTCGGCCTCGAGCGCCTCGGCGGCCCGGTTCTTCATTTCGCGGACCAGCTGGGGCAGTAGGGTCCGCGGGTCCTCGACGGTTGCAAGATACGCGTCGATGTGCGACGCGGTGATGCGCCTGAGACGGCTGGTCAAACCTGCCATGGTACACCCCGTCCTGATACTGGGAGCGCTCGCGGGGCCGGCGCTAGCCGGCCCGGCCCAGCTTCTCCTTCAAAGCCGCCATTTCCGAATCGACGAGCGATTCGACCGTTTTCAGCTCGATTTCCCGGTCGATCGCGGCCATGTCGGTCCGGACTTCCCGGTCGATCTCCACCTCCATCTCGGCCTGGAGCACTTCGTCCTCGAGAGCGGAGAAGTCGATGCCGCCCCCGGGGACCCCCATGGCCCTGTCGAGCTTTCCGCCGAACGCCTTCTGCGCGCCGGCGGCCCGTTTGCGCGTCTCTAGTTCGGAAAGCCGGAGCCTGGCGGCGCGCAGCTCGTCGCCTAGGACCACGAGGTTTTCCTTCAGCCTGTCGTAGACCCCGCGGCTCTGCTCGAGCATCCCGCCCAGGCGCAGGGCGCGCTCCCGTGCCCGGATGCGGAGCGCAATCGCGTTGCGGGCGGCCGACTCCCTGCCGGTGCGGAGTTCCTCCTCCGCCTTGAGGCCCCACTGGTCGGCCGCGCGCCCGGACTGGCCCCTCTCGATCTCCATCCGCTTGCAGCTGACGGCGTATCCGGCCAGCGCCTGCTTGGCTTCCCCGATGGCGTTGCCCAGCTCCTCGATTTTCTCCCGCAGGGCCATCTCCGGTGTGTCCGCCCTGTCGAGCAGGCCGTGGATGTTGGCCTGGGCGATCCGCCGTATTCTGTCGATAATGGACATGATTCCCCCCTTAGGTTCTTCGGCCGTCGGGGCCGTCGGGCCGGGCCGGAGTCCGGCCCGGAGGGCCCCCGCAGGCTAGGCTTTGGACTCGGCGATTTTCTTCTTCAGTTCGGCCAGGCGCTTCTCGATTTCCTCGTCCTGTTCGAGCAGGTCGAGACGGCGTTCGAGGGACGGGGCGGTCGAGCTGCCGTCGAACCCGCGCCGGATTTCCAGCTCCGCCTCGGCCTCTTCCACCTTGCCTTCGAGGCGCACGACGGCGTCGAGGATGCTGTCGGCCGAAGCGGCGCCGCCGAGGACGGTCCTCTCGATCTTATGCTGCGCCGACGCAATCCGCGCCCTGGCGAGGATCTCGTTTTGCTTCGTGCGGAGCTCGCAGAGCTGCTGTTCGATCTGCCCGCGGGCGGCGCGGGCGTCTTCGTAGGCCCGCTGCCCCCGGGAGAGGGCCTCCTGCTGCGCCTTGAGCTCCGATTCGAGGGCGATCTCGGCCCGGACGGCGTCCCGCGCCGTTTCGGCGTCCCCCTTTTCCAGGGCGATCTCGGCCCCGCGCGAGAGGCGGTCCAGCTTTTGGCGGATCCGGCCGGCGTCGCGCTCGGCCGCCTTGCAGGCGGCCAGGGCCTTGGTTTCGGCGCCCACGGCGGCGCGCACCTGGCCTTCCATCTCGCGGACGAGCTGGGGGAACAGGATTTCAGGGTTTTCGACCGTGTTCAGGAAAGTCTCTATGCGGGATACAGTGATTCTTCGGATGCGATTGATGAGACCCATCGCAGTCTCCTTTCTCTGGCTTCCGGGCTGTTCGCCTCGGATAGGCCGGCGACGAAAGACTCTGTTCGAGCTTTCTCATCACCAAAGGTCCGGGCCCGGGGGTTCCCGCCGCGCGGCGGGCCGAAGCCCCGAACAAGTCTCTACCAATCCTATCGCACGGAACGGGCGGGAATGCAAGAAAATTATTTCAGCCGCGGCGCGTCGTTTCCCGCCGCGGCGCGTCGTTTCCTGCCGCGGCTTTCTAGGACCTGCCGGAAAACCGGGTTCGAGATGAGGAAGGAGAACTCGTCGGCGCGCGCCCGGTTGACGGCCTCCCGGGGGAAGCTGGCCAGGATGGCGCGCATCCGCTCCCGGACCCCCTCCTTGAACTCCCGGTGCGTGAAAATGTACAGGTCGTTGCGCCGGATCCCCCGGAGGACCCTTTCGCCGCACTCCTCGATGCTCATCTCGCTGGCGAAGCCGGGCCGTAGGGCAATCTCGGCCTCCCTGGCCGCGTACCCGCTGTCGGGCCGGTATTTCGGGGGGCGCATCCGGCCGATCTCGTGGATGTTCGTGGCGACCGGTCCGGGGCAGAAGACCGAAACGCCGATGCGGTCCCCTTCGAGCTCGCCGCGCATCGCCTCGGACAAACCGATGACGGCGGCCTTGACCGTGGAGTAGAGGACGCTCCCGGGCAGGGGGAGCATCCCGCCCATCGATGACGTCGTCACGATGTGGCCGCCTTCGCCGTGGCGGAGGATCCGGCCGAGCAGCGTCTGGATCCCGTTGACGACGCCCCCGATCATGACGTCGACCGCCCAGTCCCAGTCCGCGAATCGCGCTTCGGCCAGCGGGCCGAGGATGCCCACGCCGGCGTTGTTGCACAGGACGTGGACGCGGCCGAAGGCCCGCTCGGCCGCGTCGGCCGCGCGGGCGAACGCCTCCCGGTCGGTCACGTCCAGGCGGATGAACAGGAGGCCGTCGGCCAGGCCCCTTTCCCTGAAATACCCTTGGGCGCTCTCGAGGTGGTCCGGGCGGATGTCCGTGACGGCCACCCGCATGCCGGCCCGGGCGCAGGCGAGCGCGATGCCGAGCCCGATGCCGCTGGCACCGCCGGTGATAAAGGCCACTTTCCCTTCGACGTTCTGCATCGGTCGGATCCTCCCGGTTAGGCGGACGGTGCGCACGGCACCCCGCCCGATTGTACGTGGGCCGCCCGCCGGCTGGCCAGCGGAAAATGGTGGGGGGTGGTTTTCGGCCGCCCGGTAGAGGGTAGCACTGGCCAAATGCCCGTGCGAAGTGCGATAATCGAAGCGGTTCGGAACCCTTTGCGCCGCCTCCCGGAGGAGGCGGCCGCCGGGGTCCTGGCAATCGACGGGGTGCGTCTATGAATCTCGAGGAACTCATCAGGATGTACGATTTCGGCGACCGCGTCGTCGCCGTCACCGGGGGCGCCGGCGTTCTCTGCGGCGAGATGGTGGCCGCGCTGGCCGGCTGCAACGCCAGGGTGGCCGTCATCGACCGGGTGCCGGAGGAGGCCGCGCGGCTGACCGAGGAGGCCGACATCCCCGAGCGGAGCCTCATGGTCCTCGGCGGGGACGTCCTGCAGAGGGAGTCGATGGAGGAGGCCGCGGCGGCCATCGTGGCCGAATGGGGGACGGTCGACTGCCTGATCAACGGGGCGGGGGGGAACCGCCCGGACGCCACCACGGGGGACCGGACGCCTTTTTTCGACCTGCCGGCCGAGGCGCTCCGCTTCGTCGCGGACCTCAACTTTCTCGGGACCGTCGTCCCGTGCCAGGTTTTCGGCCGCATCATGGCCCGGCGTGGGGAAGGGGTGATCCTGAACATCTCCTCCATGAACGCCTTCCGCCCCCTGACCCGCATCCCGGCCTACTCCGCGGCGAAGGCGGCCGTCTCGAATTTCACCCAGTGGCTGGCGGTCCACATGGCCCAGGAGTATTCCGAGAACATCCGCGTCAACGCCATCGCCCCCGGGTTCTTCCTGACACGGCAGAACCACTTCCTTCTGACCGACCGGGACACGGGCGAGTGGACCGAGCGCGGGGCGCAGATTCTCGGGCACACGCCGATGGGGCGCTTCGGCGCGCCCGAGGACCTGACGGGCGCGGTGCTGTGGCTCCTGTCGCCGCTCGCCCGGTTCGTCACGGGGATCGTTCTCCCCGTCGACGGAGGTTTTTCCGCCTATTCCGGGGTGTAAATCCCCCTCGGGGGGCGCCCGCCCCGGCCGGCGCCCAGGGTGTTTGCGATGCTTCTATGCAGCATGGGATCGGCCGCGGCCGACTGGACCGTCGACGAGGTGAGAGCGGGCCTGTACGCGGCCCTGGACGGGCTGGGCGCGCGGAGGCGCGTGCTGGCGGTGCCGCCGGATTTCACGCGTTTGCACTCGCAGGCGGGGTTGGTCACCGAACTGGCCTGGCACTACTACGGGGACCGCCTGGCCGACGTGCTGCCGGCGACCGGCACGCATGTTCCCGTGACTGCGGCCGAGACGGCGGCGATGTTCGGGCGGGTGCCCCGGGAGCTTTTCCGCGCGCACGACTGGCGCCGGGGCACGGTGCGCCTGGGCGAGGTGCCGCCCGGGTACGTCCGGGACGCCACAGGCGGCGCCGTCGACTTCGGCGTGCCCGTCGAGCTCGACAGGCTGCTCGTCGAAGGCGGGCACGACCTTGTCCTGTCGATCGGGCAGGTCGTGCCGCACGAGGTCGTCGGGATGGCGGGGTACACCAAGAACCTGTTCGTCGGGGCCGGGGGCCCCGGCGCCATCAACCGGTCCCATTTCCTGGGGGCGGTCTGCGGGATGGAGCGGATCATGGGCCGCGCGGACACGCCCGTCCGCCGCGTCATGAATTACGGGATCGGGCGCTTTGCCGGGCACCTGCCCGTCGTGTATATTCTGACGGTGGTCGGCAACGGCGGGAACGGGAAGGCCGCCTTCCGGGGGCTCTTCATCGGGGACGACGCGGAATGCTTCGACCGGGCCGCGGCCCTGGCGCTCGAGACGAACTTCGCCCTGGTGGAAACCCCGATCCGCAAGTGCGTCGTCTACCTGGATCCCTCGGAGTTCCACAGCACCTGGCTCGGCAACAAGAGCATCTACCGGACCCGCATGGCGATGGCCGACGGCGGGGAGCTCCTCGTGCTGGCCCCCGGGCTCGAGAGGTTCGGGGAGGACGACGCCGTCGACCGGCTGATACGCCGCTACGGGTACCCGGGGACCCCGGCCGTGCTCGAGGCGGTCCGCACCCGGCCGGACCTTGGGGAGAGCCTGATGACGGCGGCCCACTGCATCCACGGATCGACCGAGGGACGGTTCACGGTCACCTACTGCCCGGGCCGGCTGTCTCGGCGGGAGATCGAGGGCGTCCACTACCGCTACGGGGACCTCGCCGGGGCCCTGGCGAGGTACGATCCGGCGGTGCTCGACGACGGCCTCAACACGATGCCCGACGGGGAGGAGGTGTACTATATTTCCAACCCCGCGCTCGGGCTCTGGGCGCACCGCGGCCGTTTCCATGCGGCCGCGCCAGACAGGGGGTGAACGATGAGAGAGAAAGCGGATATCGGGATGATCGGCCTTGCGGTCATGGGGGAGAACCTCGCCATCAACATGGAGGGGAAGGGGTTCACCGTCGCCCTGTACAACCGCACGGTGCCGGGCGTGGAAGAGGGCGTCGTCGAGCGTTTCGTCGCCGGGCGGGGGCGCGGGAAGAACTTCATCGGGACCTCCAGCCTCCGGGAGCTGGTCGCGGCGCTCGCCCCGCCCCGCAGGATCATGATGATGGTCAAGGCCGGGGCGCCGGTCGACGAACTGATCGACGCGCTGGTGCCGCTGCTCGAGCAGGGGGACATCCTCATCGACGGGGGGAACTCCCATTTCGCCGACACCATCCGCCGGACCGGGCTCCTGGAATCGAAGGGAATGCTCTACGTCGGCACCGGCGTCTCCGGCGGGGAGGAGGGGGCGCTCCGGGGCCCCTCCATCATGCCCGGCGGGTCGCCCGCGGCCTGGCCCCACGTGCGGCCCATCTTCCGGTCCATCGCCGCTCGGGTGGAGGACGGGTCGGTCTGCTGCGAGTGGGTGGGCAACGACGGCGCCGGCCATTTCGTCAAGATGGTCCACAACGGGATCGAGTACGGGGACATGCAGCTGATCGGCGAAGCCTACCAGGTCATGAAGCAGCTGCTCGGGATGTCCCCGGAGGCGATGTCCGGGGTCTTCCGGCGGTGGAACTCCGGGGACCTGGACAGCTACCTGATCCAGATCACGGGCGAGATCCTGGCCTACCGGGATGCCGACGGCGGGCCGCTCGTCGAGAAGATCCTCGACACGGCGGGGCAGAAAGGGACGGGGAAATGGGCGAGCGTGGTGTCGCTCGACCTGGGCGTCCCGCTCACGCTCATCAGCGAGGCCGTCTACGCGCGCTGCCTCTCGGCCGGCAAGGACGAGAGGGAGGCGGCCTTCCGGGTGCTGGCCGGGCCCGGGACCGCGTTCACGGGGAATCCCGGGTCCCTGGTCGACGACCTGGAACGGGCGCTGTACGCATCGAAGATCGTCTCCTACGCCCAGGGGTTCAGCCTCCTGCGGGAGGCCGCCGCGGAGTACGGCTGGAACCTCGACTACGGCAAGATCGCGCTGTTGTGGCGGGGCGGCTGCATCATCCGCTCGGCGTTCCTCTCGAAGATAAAGGACGCCTTCGACCGGGACCCCGCGCTGGCGAACCTCATGCTGGACCGGTTTTTCAGGGATACGCTCGAGGCGGCGCAGCCGAGCTGGCGACGCACGGTGTCGACGGCCGTCCTGCACGGCGTCTGGGCTCCCTGCCTGTCGACGGCGCTCGGCTACTACGACGGGTACCGGAGCGGCCGTCTGCCGGCCAACCTGCTTCAGGCGCAGCGGGACTATTTCGGGGCGCACCAGTACGAGCGCATCGACGCGCCGCGGGGGCGTTTCTTCCACACGAACTGGACCGGGCACGGGGGGGAGACCGCCTCCTCGTCCTACACTGTTTGAGCCATAGGAGTCGTTCATGAGCAATGGTCTCGATATACCGCCTTCAGGCGCCTTCGACCTGGTGTCGCTCGGAGCGCTGGTGCACCGCCTCGATCCCGGCATCGTCCCCTTCCGCAAGGCCTCGGACTGCCGGATCCACGTCAGCGGGGGCGAATTCAACGTTGCGGCCAACCTGGCGGACTGTTTCGGGATGCAGACGGCCGTCTGCACGGCCATGGCCGGCTACCCGATCGGGGATCTCATCGCCGAGCGCGTCCGGGCCATGGGGGTCCGGCCCTTCTACCGGCGGTTTGAGCACAACGGCGTCAACGGCCCCAACATGGCGACCGTCTACAGCGACCGGGGCTTCGGGGTGCGGGCGCCGGTGGTTTTCTACAACCGCTCCAACGAGGCGGCCGCGCTGCTCGCCCCCGGCGATTTCGACTGGGACGCGGTCTTCGCCGGGGGCGTGCGCTGGTTCCACAGCGGCGGGATCTTCGCGGCCCTGTCCGAGACGACCGGGCCGCTGATAGTCGAAGGGATGCAGGCCGCCCGCCGGGCCGGGGCGGTCACGAGCTTCGATCTCAACTTCCGGGAGAAGCTGTGGAACGTCTGGGGCGGCAGGAAGAAGGCGGTGGCGGTGCTGGCCGAGATCGTCTCAAACGTCGACGTGCTGCTCGGCAACGAGGAGGACCTGCAGAAGGGGCTCGACATCCCGGGGCCCGATGTGGGGTCCCGGTCCAGGCTCGATCCCGGAGCCTTCCTGGCCATGATCGGCGGCGTCGTCGAAAAGCATCCCGGGATCCGTGCGGTCGCGACCACGCTGAGGGAGGTGCATTCGAGCAGCCGCCACAGCTGGGGGGCCGTGGCCTGGGTGCAGGGCCGGACGTTCGTGTCCCCGACCTGCGAGCTCCCCGTCTACGACCGCGTCGGCGGCGGCGACGGGTTCGCCAGCGGCTTCATCTACGGCCTGCTCGCCGGGGAGGCCCCGGAAGAGGCGGTGCGGCTCGGCTGGGCCCACGGCGCCCTGCTGACGACGTTCCCCGGCGACACGACCATGGCCACCGTCGAGCAGGTGCGCGCGCTGGCCCACGGCGCCTCGGCCCGCATCCAGCGGTAGCTCGCGGGCGGCTAGCGGCGCCGCCGCGCGTCGTGGAAGAGGTCCCCGAGCTCGGGCAGGCTGCCGATGACCAGGTCGGGGGCGCAGGCGCGCAGCGCCGCCTCCGGGTGATAGCCTCCCGTGCAGGCGCAGGTGGCGACCCCCGCCGACCGGCCCGCCTCGATGTCGACGGGGCTGTCGCCGACCATGACCGTCTCAGCGGGGGACGCGCCGGCTGTGCGCATCGCCGCAACGAGCGGGGCGGGGTCGGGCTTGTAGGCATGCGCGGTTTCCTCCCCGATGACGGCACAGAACCGCCGGGCGATCCCCAGGCCCTCCAGGATCGGCCTGGAATACCTCTCGGGCTTGTTGCTCACGACGGCCATCTCCGCCCAGGACAGGCGATCGAGCGCCTCCCGGACGCCCGGATACAGGCGGGTGCTGTCGAGCAGGTGCGCGGCGTAGGCGTTCCGGAAACTCTCGAGCCCTCTGTCGACCAGGGCCGGATCGGGGCATCGGCCCTGGACGTCGCCGAGGGTGCGCTCGAGCAGCCTCCGCACGCCGTGGCCCACGAACGCCACCACACGCTCGACCGGCAGGGGGCCGAACCCCAGATCCGCGAGCGCCGCGTTGACGGCCGATGCGAGGTCGTGCTGGGAATCGACAAGCGTGCCGTCGAGATCGAACAGGAACAGGCGGCAGGGGCGGGAGGGGGGGTGTGCCATCTAGCCTTCCAGAAGCATGCGGATATGCCCGAGCTCCGGCACGATGAGGTGTTCGACGGCGAGCGCGCAGGCACGCGGGCTGCCCGGCAGGCAGAAGATGGCCTTGTTTCCGATCGTGCCGGCGAGGGCGCGGGACATCATCGCGGCGCTTTGCACCTGCGCGTAGCTCAGCTGCGCGAACAGGGCGCCGAAGCCCGGCAGCTCCTTGCCGAGCATGGGGCGGACCGCCTCGATGGTGACGTCGGTGGGGGCCAGCCCCGTCCCGCCGGTCGTGATGATGGCCCCGACATCGCTGTTTTCCCCGAGGGTGCGCAGGGTCGCCACGAGCGTCTCCCTGTCGTCGGGGAGCACCCGGCGGAACGCGACGGTGTGCCCGCCGACCTCGACCAGCTCCTGGATAATGTCCCCGGATGTGTCGTTCGCCCGGGTGCGGGAGTTCGACAGGGTGATGACGGCAACCCCTACGCGCTTGGGAGCCCTGCTTTTGTGTTCCGCCGCCGAGTCCGCCAGTGTCCGTTGCGCCATCGATCCCCCTCCGGTATGCACAGAGCTTATTGTGCCACGACGGGCCGGCTTTTTCTAATCAAAGATTCCGCCCCTCCGGTGGGAATGCTGGAGGGAACCTGGGGCGGCACCGGCCCGCAATCCCCATGGGCGCGCCCCCGGCCATGCCGCCAGGAAGGGTCCGCTCGATCCGGGAGGCGGCGTGTTCGAACCCGGGCCCGCCCGTCCGCGAGGAGGCCAAGCGGGACGGGCGCGGGGATGCCCCGGCACGGGGGGCCCCGAAGATATCCCTTGTGCCGGAATCGGTCTAGGAGGCGCCGCCTGAAATCGCGCCCCCGGCCGCCGGGGCGCAGATGCAGGGCGCGGGGCTGCAGAATTTTTCGAGCACGGGAAGAAAGTCGGAATCTCCCGAGAGGATCCGTCGCGAAATGTCCTGGACCCGGCACTCCTCCTCCTCGTTGCAGGGGGGTGGCGCGTCGGCCTGGCCGTCGAGGATGGTGCCTAGGCGGACCAGGTGGACCATTTCGTGCGTCAGGATATAGACGAAAAAGGGGTAGAGCCCCGAAGACCGCAGCAGGTTTTCCCGTGCGGCCGCGTTGAGGATGCCGTAATCGTTCAGCTCTATACGATAAAAATCAAAGGACTTGCGGGTTGCCTTCCCGTGGAGCAGCCGGACCCTGGCCAGCATGGGGTCCGGGATGGGTTCCCATCCATGGTCCTCGCGGGTGAGGCAATCGTAGCGTAGCTTCTCCCACCGGAAGGGGGGGATGCAGTAGTACCCCGAGATGCGTTCCTCCACTTCGTCGAGGGCCTTGAACACCAGCGCCCTCTGCGGCGGTGAAAACTTCAGGGTTTTACTTTCAGCGTTCATGGTTAGGTGTCAGCGCTTTTGGTTTCAGAGGACGCTTTCGGCTTCTCCGCCCCGCCGTCGGCGGCGGCTTTCGGTTTGTCCGCAGACGCTGGGGAGGAATTCTTATGGGCGTAATCGGTCAGGTACCAGCCCGAGCCCTTGAGCTGGAAGCTGGAATGGCTGATCAGTTTCTCGACCCTGCCGTGGCATAGTCTGCATTCGGTCAGGGGTTCGTCGGTGATTTTCTGAAACGCCTCGAATATTTCTCCGCATTTCGAACATTGATATTCGTAAATCGGCACGTGCGCGTCCTCCATCGTGATAAACTGGTACACATACACTATAAAATCGCCGGCCGCGCCTGTCAAACGGGGATTGGCGGCGGGGCCCGCCGGAATTTCCCGCGCTGCGGGCATTGCGCTTGCCTGCCGCGGGAGTTTCGGATATACACATAGGCGTGCGCCGAGGCGCACGATGCTCTTTTCCCTGAAGTGACGGCGATACGCCCATGGCCGGTTTCACCCTGTTGGCTGCGAAAATCAGAAAATGTTTCGGCCGCGCCGCCGCGGGGATCGGCCTGGCGTCCGGGCTCTGCGGGCGGGCAACCCGGGACCTGTGGATGGACGGCGGGTTCACCCATGCCGCCGCGATCTCCTATTATTTCATCGTTTCCATCTTTCCGATGCTGCTGGTGCTGATCGGGGCGGCCGGGTTCTTCCTCGAACCCGAGGAGCTGCAGAACGCGGTGCTCGGGTGGCTCGGCCAGTATTTCCCGGCGGGGACGAGGACGGTGTTCCGGGACAATATCGACGCCATTATCGCCTCGCGGGGATCGATGAGCGTCCTCGGCTCCGCCGTCCTGGTCTGGTCCTGCACCCTGATGTTCGACGCCATCAACCAGGCCGTCAACGCCGCCTGGGGGATGCGGGGGAACGCCCGCTTTTTCTCCGACAAGCTCAAAAGCCTGCTTCTGGTAGGCGTCATCGTGGTCGCCGCCCTGTTTTCGACCTATCTGACGACCCGGACGGCGCTGCTCGGGCGTTTCCAGTCCCTGCTGGAAACCTTCCCCATGCTAGAGAGGTCCCTGGTTTTCGGGAGGGAGGCGACCGGCGTGCTGATCCCCTTCTGCCTGAGCGTGGCCGCCTTCGGGCTGGCCTTCCGCCTGCTCCCCCGCCTGCGCATCTCCGTCCGGGACGTCTGGCCCGCAGCCCTGGCCACGGCCGTCCTGTGGGAGGTTTCCAAGCGGGTGTTCGTCTGGTACCTGACCGACCACGCGGAATACCGCCAGATCTACGGCACCATCAGCGCCGTCCTGGTCCTGCTGATCTGGGCCTACGTCTCTTCCCTGATCCTCGCCTGGGGCGCGGGGCTGACGTCTGAAATCTGGAAGATGCGCCGGAAGGGGGACGCCGGGGATAAAGACGAGTTCCCCAACGTCGGCGCCCTGTGAACCGGCCTCGGGACAAAGAGGCCCTCGGGAGGATCGGTATGGTTGGGTTGTCTGCCGCGGGGAAGACATGAGCGCCCTGGCTCCCCTGATTGCCACGGCGTTTCTTCTCGGGGCGGTGTCAGGGCTGTCCCCGGGGCCGCTGCTGGCCCTGGTCGTCGCCGAATCGCTCCGGCGGGGATTCCGCGCGGGGGCGGCCGTGTCGGTCGCGCCTCTGGTCACGGACGCCCCGATCATCCTGGCGATGACGGCGGCCGCCGGCGCCCTGTCCTTCGCGGAGCGCCCGGCGGGATGGCTGTACCTGGCGGGGGCCTGCTACCTGGTCTTTTTGTCCGTCGCGATGATCCGGCTGCGCGGGATGGAGGCCGGCACGACCGCGCATGCCGGCGCCTCGTTTCTGAAGGGGGCGGCCGTCAACCTCCTCAACCCGTCCCCCTACCTGTTCTGGCTGGCCGTCGGCGGGCCCCTGCTGTGGGAGGCGCGGAGGATTTCCTGGGCCGCGGTCCCGGTTTTCCTCGGCGTCTTCTACGGCATGCTGGTCGGGACGAAGCTCGGGCTGGCGGCTTTGATCGGCAAGAACCGGCATCTGCTCTCGGGCCGTGCCTACGCGGCCGTCCTGCGGTGCATGGGGATTCTGCTGCTGGTTTTTGCCGCCGGTTTTGCCAGGAAGGGGCTCATGAAGCTGTTCTAGAAGACCCGGCTCCGGGGACCCCCGGTCACGGGGCCCCCGGTTACGGGGCCCCGACCGCGTCAGGGTTCGGAAGGGCCCGACAGGCCGGCATCCTCCTCGCCCCGGAGGGCGGGCGGGGCCGCGCGGGGGATCAGCCCCTTGCGGATGGCGTATTCGGTGAGATCGGCCACGCTTTCGATCCCCAGCTTCACCGCAAGGTTCCTCCGGTGCAGGTGCACGGTGCGGACGCTCAGGTTCAGTGCATAGGCGATTTCGCCTGTCCGCTTCCCCCGGGCGATCAGCTCGAGAACCTCGCGCTGCCTGGGCGAAAGCACCTCCAGGGGCCTGTCGACGGCGGCCAGAGGCTCCAGCAGCTGCCGGCCGATGAGGGGGCTGAAGTAGGGGCGGTGCTGCAGGACGGTCCGGATTGCCAGAAGGACTTCCCTGAAAGCCGCCTTCTTGTCGACAAAGCCGAGCGCGCCCGAGGCGAACAGTGTGGAGATGCCCGCCAGCCCGATGCCCGACGCCATGACGATGACGCGGATTGCGGGCTGCAGCGACAGCATCGTCCGGACCGCATCCGCCGCGCGATCCGCAGTCCGGTCCACGTCCAGAAGGACGATGTCGCGCTCGGTCGAGAAGGCCCGCTCGATCGCCCCGGGGTCGCTCAGCCCGGCCCCGGTCGCTGTCATGCCGGGCTGTCGACCAAGGGCCTCGGTGATCAGTTCGCGGACCATCTCGCGGTCGTCTAGGACCAGGATGTCGGCTTCCGGCTTACGGGTCATCGCTGCCTGGCTCCGGATGGATGTTCTGATTCGGTCCGTGGGGCGCCGTCATCACCGGCGGTTCCACGGGTATGCCTGCGGTCCCGAAATGGCACGAAATGGCCCGAAATGGAAAGTCCGCAATAAATCCGACCTGAAATACACCACGGCTGCATGGGACCGGCTTGTATGGATACAACTTGTGTACCAGAAAATCCGCCGGAGTGTGGATTGGGGCAACTTCTTTTATGAAAGTCGATTACAGCCGAAATGCCCCCAGGCCTCCCCGGGAGTGCGCCTTGAACTGCCCGAAATGTCGTGGGTTGTCCGAATTATCGGAGAAAACGGGCCGGCATGGGCCCCCGGCCTGCCGGTGCGGGGGCCTAGGGCGCCGTCCGGCGTTGCCACGCGACCGAAGCCCGCTCGATGCAGTCTTCGATCGCCAGCCCGGTGAAGTAGTTGCCGAGCAGGGCCAGGCGGGTCCCCAGGAGATTCTTCTCGATCTGCGCGACGGTTTCGGCGTGGTCCGCGCGCGGGGAGGGCAGAACCAGGTCCTGGCCGGCGAGGATGTCGAGATCTTCCGGGGAGGCGTGCAAAAGGTCGCGCATGCGGTCCACTTTCCGCCCTCGCTCCGTCCCCGGGCGGAAATGAAAGGCGAAGGCGCGCCAGTCCGGGTCCGGGAACGGGTCCCTGCTGACGGCCGAGAAGTAGTCGCCGTCGGCCGGAACGACGAAGGCGCATTCCGGAAGCGGGCACCGGCTGCGCGGCAAACGCGTTCCCAGGCTTTCCACGGCGGCGGAATCAATCCGGCCGACGGCGTGCGCCAGGGCGGGATAGGCGTCCCGCAGCAAAGACGCCGCGTCCCGGTGGGGGACCGCGACCGCCGCGTGCCGGGCCCGGACCGTATCGCCCTGCTCGAGACGGATCTCGAACCCGTCGGGCGAGGGGGCCAGGGCGACGGCCGCGCAGGCGGTGCGCACGGTTATGTTCGGATGGGCCGCGATCGCGTCGCACACGGTCTGCAGACCGCCCGGGAACCCGAAGCTCCTGGGGTAGTCCTTGCGGCGGATTCTCTTCTTGAAAAGGGACCCGGGGCCTTCGGCCGGAAACAGGTCGGCAGACTGCGAGGGGACGGCTGCGAGGAAGGGGGAGAGCAGCCGGGCGAAATTGCGCCGGCCGACCAGGCCGGAATAGTACTGGCTGAGCGTCCGGTTGCGCTTGCTGCGGAGCAGCCCGAAGGGCCCGCGGAGGGCGATCTCCAGCCAGTTGAGACGCCCCAGGATCTTCGAGGGGGTGAGCCAGTCGATCTCCCCGTCCCTGAGCAGGCCGAAGCGGGCCCGCGCCGGGCCCCGGCGGACCAGGCGGCCGGCCAGGCCGGTTTCCTCGACGATGTCGAGAAGGCCGCCGTAGGAGTTGTAGACGGTGTGGGCCCCCAGTTCATACCAGAATCCGTCGTCGAAACGATAGGAGTAGATGCATCCGCCGATTCTCGGCCGCCGCTCGAGAACCAGGACCCCCATCCCGGCCCGGGCCGCCCGCCAGGCATAGGCCAGGCCGCTGATCCCGGCACCGATGACGACAAGGTCAGGCGTATTCATAGCGTAGCGATTGTACCCCATGCGGGGAGGATCCGACCTGTTTTCTTTCCGGATTTTCAGCCCGCAGCGCGGGGCGGGGGCCCGGGCGCCCGGGGCGCGGCATCGGCGGGGCGGCTTGACAGCGGGCGGGTTGTGCCTGATACTTAGTACGCAAAATATTCGAGGGCTACTCTATGGAGACAGTGTTTCCGAAAGATGCAATACAGGATCAGGTGCTGGCCGCAATCCGCAGGATCGTCCGCTCCGTCGAGCTCCATTCGAGGAAGCTGGTGCAGAGCCACCGACTGACCATCCCCCAGGTGCTGCTCCTGAAGGAAATCCGCCGCCGCGGCCCCCTGCCTCTGGGCGACCTGGCACGGATCGCGAGCCTGAGCGCCGCCACGGTCACCGGCATCGTCGACCGCCTCGAAGGCCGGGGGCTCGTAGGAAGGGTCCGCGGCACCGGCGACCGCCGCCAGGTGTATGTCGAGATCACCCGGGCCGGGGAGGCGTTGATGGCGACGATGCCCCCGATCCTGCAGGAAAGCTTCGTGCAGAGGCTCCAGGGGCTGGAGAAGGGGGAGAAGGAGCAGATGCTGTCCTCTCTGGAGCGCGTCGCCGCGCTCATGGATGCGGAAAACCTCGACGCTTCCCCCATACTGGCGCCCCACGCGCTCGGAGCCTCCGAGGAGGACGTCCCCGGCGGCGCTACGGATCTCGCGAACGGGGAGGATGCGGGCGCGGAGGGAGCGCCGCCCGGCAAAGCGACGGCCGGGCCCGACCCTATCCCGGGGCTGCGGATCCTGGCGGTGACCTCCTTCGACGGGTTCCCCGAGGGGATCGACCTCGGCACGCTCGCCCGGTTCCTGCACGAAAGCCTGCGGCCGTACGAGGATGCGCCCGAGGACATCGAACGGGGCATCCGGGACGCCCTGGGCGCGCCGGGGCGCCCGGGGGGGTTCGTGCTGATCGCCTCCGGCGGCGGCAAGATAGCCGGGGCCCTCGTCATGCAGAAGACGGGGATGCGGGGGTATGTCCCGGAGAACCTGCTCCTGTTCGTCGCCGTCGGTCCCGGTCAGCGGGGGAAGGGCCTGGGCCGGCGGCTGATCGAGCGCGCCATCGGCATGTGCGAGGGGGACGTCAAACTGCACGTCGAGTACGACAACCCGGCCCGCAGGCTCTACGAGCGGATCGGGTTCACCAACAAGTACGCCGAGATGAGGTACACACGATGAACCGGATTCTGATCGACCCGGAGGCGATCCGGCAGAATCTCCGGAGGATCGGCGCCTGGATGCAGGCGCACGGGGCCCACTGGACGGTTGTGACCAAGGTGCTTTGCGGGCACCGGGGCACGCTCGAGGCCCTGCAGGCGATGGGGGTCCGGTCCATGGGGGATTCCCGCCTGGAGAACCTCGAGTGCATCCGGCGGATGGACCCCGGGTGCGAATGCTGGTACCTGCGCGTCCCCGACATCACGTCGGTGCCCGACGTGGTCCGGCTCGCCGATGTGAGCCTCAACAGCGAAGTCGGCGTCATCGAAGCCCTCAACGAGGAGGCCCGCCGGCAGGGGCGCGTGCACGGCGTCGTCGTCATGATCGAGCTGGGGGACCTGCGCGAGGGCATCCTGCCCGGATCGCTGATCCAGTTCTACGATCATGTGTTCCGGCTGCCGAACATCGAAGTGAAGGGGGTCGGCGCCAACCTGGGGTGCCTGGCCGGCGCAGTCCCCACCGTGGACCAGTTCATGCAGCTGGTGCTGTACCGGGAGCTGCTGGAGCTGAAGTTCGAGCACCCGCTGCGGCTGATATCCGCGGGGTCGACGGCCGTTCTGCCGCTGGTCCTGGACCGGCAGCTGCCCCGGGCCATCAACCATTTCCGCATCGGGGAGGCCGTCTTTCTCGGGACCGACCTCCTGGCGGGGGGGACGCTGCCGGGCCTGCGGGGGGACGCCATCATCCTGGAGGCGGAGATAGCGGAAATCAAGGAAAAAGGGCTGGTGTCGCTGGCGGAAACGGCGTCCCTGGCGCCGTTCGCCTCCGAGGCCGACGGGGACACGGCCCCCGGGCAGCGGGGGTACCGCGCGCTGGTCAGCATCGGGAATCTGGACACCGAGATATCGGGGCTGGAGCCCCTGAACCCGAACTATTCGATCGCGGGGGCATCGAGCGACATCACCGTCGTCAACGTCGGCGACGATGCCGACGGCCTCGAGGTGGGCGACACGATCCGGTTCCGCCCCAACTATGCCGCCTTCGTCCGCCTCATGAGCGGGCGGTATGTGGAAAAGGTGCTGCAGCCCCCGGCCGCCCGGCAGGCCGAGGACCGCGAGCCGGGTTCCTTCGGCGTCGGCCCGGTCCTCGAGTGAGCCCCGCGACCGGGTGTCAGTCCGAACCGTGGCCGAAAATCTCCTCCCGGAAAAACGCCACCAGCGCCTCCTTCCGGATGCGCTCCTTGGCATGCATGGGGATGAGGCTTTTCTCCGGCCACCGCAGCAGGGTCATTTCGTACTCCATCGTGAAGCTTCTGCCGGTCAGGTACCAGGCGTAGACCAGGCCGAACAGGAGCCCCGGGGGGAGGAACCCGTCCTCGCGGTTGAGGGTGATCCGGAAAATGCCCGGGTCGGCGGGATCCGGGGTCATGCGCGCCAGCGCCAGATAGGCCCGCAGCTGCGCGTCTGTGAGCAGGCACGCCCGCCGCGCGGGCGTCTCCAGAGTGATCTCGTACCGGCGGGCGCCGTCGTGCTCGATCCACCGGCGCCTGCGGATGTAGCGCCCGAGCAGGGATTCCCCGAGGGCGATCAGGATGTTGTCCTGCAGTCCGGCGGGGTCTGCGAGCAGGTCCTCGCGCAGCTTGATGTACCGGTCCTTCGGGTCGAAGTACCCGAGCACGTTGTCCAGTTCCGTGCTCCGGTTCCACCCGGCGGCCGGGATCACCCGTATCCCGCGGAAATGCATGAAATGCGCCGGCCCGAGGTCCCGGTTCTTCCAGGCGAGTTCGACCAGCTCCCGCCGCAGCGCGGGGGGGCGTATGTCTTTGCGCCCGAGGACGGATTCGATCGACTCGAGGTAAGCGCACAGCAGGGGGCTCCGGCGCGGTCGTTGCCGGGCGCGCCCGGCATCTCCGGGCCGGTCCGGGCCGGAGACGGCCCGGAGACGGTACTCGGGCAGGCCCCCGAGGAACCGGTCGATGTAGAGCAGCGCGCGGACGGCCAGCGAAAACCTCAGGGGATCGTGCTGGATCAGCTGCGTGACGTTGCCGCCCGGGGGGGAGAACAGGGTCGCTTCCACCGGGCAGAGGCGCATGGCCTCGACCGGCTGCCGGTCCAGGTGGATGGGGCTTTTCCCCTCGAGCGCGTAGTTGCGCAGGACGCTGCCGGGGATATGCTCCATGTTGGCCGAGAGCACGACGTCGAAGAGGCCGCCGATGCCGCCCGGGATGTTGCGTTCGTAGGCTTCGATCAGTTCCGACGCCAGGAACCCGCGGTGCCGGTCCCTGGGGGACCTGTCGGTTTCCCCCTCCTGCACCCAGGCGTTGGCGCCCAGGATCTTCAGCGCCCGGGTGTTGGCCCGGATCGCCTCCACGATCTTCCCCAGCTGAAGGATCGGGATGATGCTGGTGTAGAGGCTCCCGGGGGCGTACAGGATCAGGTCCGCCTCCCCCAGAGCCTTCAGGATGGCGGCGCTGACGACGGGTTCGCGGGTGAATTCGACCGCGATCCTCTCGACCGGGGAACTGCGGTAGGCCAGGGAGGCCTTGCTCTGCCCGTAGACCTCGACCCCGTTGGCGTAGCGGAACATAATCTGCCCCGGCGTGGCCGTTGCGGCGTGGATGCGCCCGGCGGGCGCGCCGATCGTTCCGGCGATGCGGTCGATGCCGGCCTGGATCGCGCCGAGCGCGGGCGGGCGGTCCGTTCTGCCCCCCGCGGCCATGAAGATGGCGGCGGCCAGAAAGACGTTGCCGAGGGCATGGCCGCCCGGCGGGATCGTCGGCCCGTCCCCGGAAGGGGAGACGTAGGCCCCGAGTTCGCCGAGGACCCCGGCCAGCTCCTCCGGGCACGCCCTCCGCAGGGCGGGCGGCACCAGCCGGAGGGGATCCCTGTAGCAGGCGAACGATCCGTGACGCTCGGGGAATCGGTGGTTGAAAAGGGAATGGACGATGCGGATTGCGGCGTGGACCCGGCCGCCGCCGATACGGTACCGTCGCGCGAGGGCGCCGGGGCGCATCGACGACAGCAGCAGCTTGCGCAGGTCCCCGATGCCTATCATCGGCAGCTGCTGCAGCAGCTTGCCGGTGGAGCCGCCGTCATCGGTCGTGCAGACGACGTAGTCGAGGTTGTCGAAGACGCATTTCAGGCCCGTATCGGCCTCGGCCGGCCAATCCGGCAGCCGCGAATTGCCCCCCGCGATCGTCGACAGCCCCGTTCCGCCCCCCAGCAGGACCACGCGCGTGCCGCCAGGGTCGTTGCGCAGAACGTCTCCGGCAAACCGGGTGGTTTCCGGGGGGGCGCCGGGCGCCGCGATCCCCGTCAGAAGGAATTCCGTCAGGTGCTCGATCGCCGTCCGGGTGGTTCCCGGTTGCCAGCGTGCATGCAGGGGCGCGCCCGCCGATGGGTTCATAATTCATGGTTCCTAGGGCCGCGGCGCGGGCCGGACCCCGTGCGCCCGCGGATCCGCGGGTTCAGGCATCGATCCCGGTCTGCAGGATGCCTTTCTTGAAGGCGTAGCTAACCGCCTGCGCCTTGCTGTGAAGGCCCAGCTTGACCAGGATGTTCTGGATATGGTTGCGCGCGGTGAACTGGCTGATGCCGAGCTTGCGGGCCAGGGACTTGGTCGGGAGGCCCTCGGCCATCAGGGCGAGCACCTCCGCCTCCCGGCCGGAAAGGAGGCCGGGAGCCCCGGGCGCCCGCAGGGCGGCCCGGGCCGGCGGGGCTTCGCCGTCGGCAGCGCCGTCGCGTACGCCGTCGCCGTCATGGCTGACGCCCAGATCCGCAAGCATCCGGTTCAGAACCGATTCCATCCTCCGTTCCCTGGACACGTCCCGCAGGATGTGGGCCGCGTAGGTCTTCGACTGCACGGTCGAGGCGATGATGCTGACACTGAGCCAGATCGGATTGCCTTCCTTGGTCCGCGTTCTCAGGTCGAAGCATTTCTGGGGCGCAGCCGCGGCCGCGCGCAGGACGGGGCAGTCGGGCCCGCAATGGGGCGCGCCGTCCGCCGTTTTTCCGGCAAGGACCCGGTGGCACTGCCGGTTGAGGACCTCGGATTCGGAGTAGGCCAGCAGGGCCTCGGCCGCCTTGTTCCAGCGGACGATATGCTGGTTCCCGTCGACGATATAGACGCCGTCCCCCGTATTGCAGAGCGTGTCGATGGTGTTGCCTTGGTGCATCGGATCCTTCTTCATTCATCCTTCGGCGACGGGTCCCTGCCCGGCGGCAAGGACGCAGATCTGGAAATGGCGATCGCGCGCTGTTCCCGCCCGTTACGGACGCTAGTTGATCCTCCGAAACTTGGACTGGAGGATGGCGATCTTTTCCTCGAGCGATGCTTCCGGCATGTCGGGAGACGGCTCCTGTGCGGGATTCTGCGCCTTCGCCGGTGCCGTGTTCCCTCTCCTCCGGGGCCGGTCCGGCCTCGGCCGCCTATGCCCCGGCGTCTCGGCGCCCGGACGGGGCGGATCATCCTCCCCCGTCTTTTTCCCGCGCGCCGGCGGATCCGGCTTCTCCCCGCCGCGCCGTTGCCCGGGTGCCGGCGGCCTCGGCTGTTTTTTGCGCTTTTTGGGGGCGGACGGCAGCAGCGCCTTCATCGACAGCCCGATGCGGTTGGTTTCGCTTTCGACCGATAGCACCTTGACCTTGACGATGTCCCCGACTTTGACCGCCTCGCGGGGATCGCGGATGAAGCGGTTCGACATCTGGCTCAGGTGCACCAGGCCATCCTGCTGGATCCCGATGTCGACGAATGCGCCGAAGTTCGTGACATTGGTGACCGTCCCCTCGAGCGTCATCCCGGGCTGGAGTTCGGACACGTTCGTCACGTCGGTCCGGAACCTTGGCAGCTTGAAGGGTTTCCTGGGGTCCCGCCCGGGATGGAGCAGTTCCTCCCGGATGAGCTTCAGGGTTGGAATCCCCGCCGTCTCCGTCACGAAATCCTCCAGCTTCAGGGCGACGACCTTCTCCCTGTTGCCCACCAGCCCGTCGACGCCCGCACCGCAGGCGGCGGCCATCCGCTCGACCACCGGGTAGGATTCGGGGTGGATCGCCGTGCGGTCGAGCATGCTGGCGCCGTCGGGGATCCGCAAAAAGGCCGCGGCCTGTTCGAAGGAGGCCTCATCGAGTCCGACGGCGGCCGGTATGGACGCGCGCGAGGGGAACGGACCCGCAGTTTTCCGGCACGCGGTGATTCTGCGCGCGATCTTTTCGTTCAGTCCCGAGACGTAGCGCAGCAGGGATTCCCCAGCGGTATTGATGTTCACGCCGACTTTGTTCACGCAGGCTTGCACGGTCCGCACGAGTTTCCGGTGCAGTTCCTTCTGGTCGACGTCGTGCTGGTACTGGCCGACGCCGATCAGTTTCGGATCGACCTTGACCAGTTCCGACAGGGGATCCTGGAGCCTGCGCGCCAGGCTGACGGCGCATCGCGCGGACGGGCTCCATTCGGGGAATTCCTCGCGGGCGATGCGCGAGGAGGCGTAGATGGCGATCCCGGCTTCGTTGACGGCCGCGATCATGATGTTGCCGAGGTTTTCCTCGGCAATGATCCGCCTGAGCGAGGTTTCCAGCTCGCGCGCCCGGGGCCCGGCCCCGATGGCAACGGCCGAAACCGCGTGCCGGAGGATCAGGTCCTTCAGCGTCTGCCGCGCCTGTTCAAACGCGGCCGCCGGAGCCGCCTCATCCTTTGCTTCCGGCGTTTTCTCCTCCGTAACCGGCGCCGCCTCATCCTTCGCATCCGTAGCTGCGTCTTTCGTGGCCGCAGCTGCGTATTCTGTGGCCGCAGCCGCGGTTTCTGTGGCCGTAGCCGCGTCTTCCGCGGCCGGAGCTGCGTCTTCCGTGGCCGTAGCCGCGGTTTCCGCGGCCGGCGCCGCCTCATCCTTCGCATCCGGAGCCGCGGTTTCTGTGGCCGTAGCTGCGGTTTCCGCGGCCGTAGCCGCGTTGTCTGTGGCCGTAGCCGCGGTTTCCGCGGCCGGAGCCGCCTCATCCTTCGCATCCGGCGCCGCGGTTTCTGTGGCCGTAGCCGCGGTTTCTGTGGCCGTAGCCGCGGTTTCTGTGGCCGTAGCCGCGGTTTCCGCGGCCGTAGCCGCGGTTTCCGCGGCCGTAGCCGCGGTTTCCGCGGCCGTAGCCGCGGTTTCCGCGGCCGTAGCCACGGTTTCTGTGGCCGGAGCCGCGGTTTCTGTGGCCGTAGCCGCGGTTTCTGTGGCCGTAGCCGCGGTTTCCGCGGCCGTAGCCGCGGTTTCTGCGGCCGTAGCCGCGTCTTCCGCGGCCGTAGCCGCGTTGTCTGCGGCCGGCGCCTCATCCTTCACATCCGGAGCCGTCATGGGGGCGACCGGCGGTAGGTCGGTAAGGATCGCAACATCCGATCCGTTCCCGGCATCCCGGGTTTCCGGGGCGTCTTCCGGCGGGGCGGGGATCGTTTCCGGGGCGCTGGCGGTCTCACCCGCGGCTTCCGGGGTTGCGGGTGTCGTGGCCCCCCCGGGCGGGGTTTGGCCGGGAGCGACGGCTGCCGCAGGATCCGGAGCCGGTTGTGTCCTCTCTCCGGCCGGCGGAACCTCGCCGGCATTTTTCCGGGCCTGGGCGGCATTTTTCCTCGAGCCGTGGGCTTTCCCGGGTGTGGTGAACCGGACGGTCGCCCCCTCCAGGAACGCGCCGGTTTCGGAGACGACCGCAACGCTGCATTCCCCGTTTTTGCCCCAGTCCATTCCCATCGTGACGATAGGGCTGGCCGGCGGCGACAAGAGCAGGTTGGCAAGGTTCTCCTGGAATACGCGGATCGCTTCCCGGTCCGCCCGTTCCTTCAGCTGCATCCGGACCTCGGTCTCGACCAGGGGTTTGAGGACGCGGCTGTAGGCTTCGCGCACGGCCGCCTCCAGAACGGGGGCGAAAACCGAGGCTCTGTCCTTGATCACGGAGGCGAGGAGGTATTCCAGGGCCTTCGCGTGGTCCCCCTCGATCGAGGAGATCAGCACGCCCTCCTTGCACCCCCTGCGGATCGCCAGCACCCGGTGCGACGGAATTTTCGCGACCGGTTCGCGCCTCTCGTAGTACATGGTGTACTTGGTCTTCTGGTTGACCTTGGCCGGCACGACGTTCGACAGGACAAACCCGTCCTGCTCGAGCATTGTGCGCAGGGTCCGGCGGTACTCGGGGTTTCCGCCGATCCACTCGGCGAGGATGTCGACGACGCCCAGAATCGCCTCTTCCGGGGTGGACAGGTCCCGGCAGGCGTCGACGTAGACCTGGACGTGCTCCTCCATGCTCCAGGCGTCCGGCTCCTGGCTCCAGAAATACTCCGCCAGCGGCTCCAGGCCCTTTTCGACGGCCGCCGCCGCCCGGGTCTTCTTCCTGGCCCGGAGCTGGTGCTGCAGGTCTTCGAGTTCGATCCTGGTGAGGCAGGACTGTATCCGGTCCCGGATTTCGTCGGTGAGCCCGCCCTGCTCGGAAAGGTTCTTCAGCAGTGTTCCTTTCCGGTCGCGGATCTCCCGGTAATAATCCATCCGTTCCTGGATCAGGCCGACGCCGGATTCATCGAGCCCGCCGGTGACCTCTTTGCGGTACCGGACGATGAACGGGCCGGTGGCCCCTCTTTCCAGAAGGCCGACGACGGCCGAAACCGAGCTTTCCTGCAGGGCTGTTTCCTGAGCGATTCGACGTATGATTACGGCATCCATGCGCGATATTCTTACCGAGGTGGCCGGTAGAATCAACCTGTAAATGCATCGGGCCGGGACGGCGGCCCCGAATGGCCCGCCCGGAGATCCCGCCTAGAAAGGGAACCCGATCCCCTGCAGGGTCCGGGCCCGTCCGGCTTCCCCCCCGGGGCCTGCCGGGGGCACGGCCGGGCGAACCTGCCTGCCGGCGTCGTCGATCTGGGACCGGCTGAAGTCGAGCTCGTAGTGGGAGAACTCCAGCGGCTCGTAGAGCTCGAGATCGAACTGGGTTCCGGGCTCGAGCACGAGATCCTTCCCGCGCGTCACGAGCACCGTCACGATGCCGGCGGCGGCCCCGGCCCCGGCGCCGATAGCGGCCCCCGTGCCGTAGCGGCCGGAGCCGATGCCCCCCGCCAGGGTGCCTATGGAGGTTCCCCGCCCGGCGAGGACGGCCACGGTTTCGGCATCCTCCCCCTTGGATCCGCCCCCGCCGACCGATTCGGCCTGGCGGTCGATCTCCTCGTCCCCGGGCCCGTGGATGCCGCGGAAGGACGCCGGCAGGCTGCGCGTGACGCCGTTCGGGAGCAGGATGTCGTCAAAACGGATGGCCATCCGCCCCCTCCCCCGGATCCTCCCCGGACGCACGACCTCGGTCAGGGTGCCCCGGATTTCGGAACCTTTCGGGATCACGAGCTTCTGCTGCTTCCAGACCGGGTAGGCCGTCGTCGCGTAGACGATGTCCCCCGCCTGGCTGTTCTTCGTGTTCAGGTAGGCGGCGAGGACGATGGGGATCACCGTCCCTTTCTCGAGCGTCACCACGAGGGCGTCCCGGCGGCCGTTTCCGGGTTCCTCGGCGGGTTCGGGAGCGGCCGCCGCCGGCGCCGCCAAACATAGCGCGGCCGCCAGGCACAAGGCCGCGGCGGCGGCGGGTATTCTCGAATAGCGGATGGATTGCGGCATGATGGCCTCCTTCGCCCGGGTTGCCGGAGCTCTGACAAATTTAGATGCCGGACAGTGCGTGGAGTTTCACTCCGTTAATGATATCATTGCCGCATGGAAAACCGTATTTTTGGGAGAGTTTATTATGGATCTTACGACTAGATATCTCGGATTGAATCTTCGCACCCCCCTGGTCCCGTCCGCCTCGCCGCTTTCGAAGGGAATGGACGGGATCAAGCGGATGGAGGATGCCGGGGCTTCCGCCGTTGTACTGCATTCCCTTTTTGAAGAACAGCTCAAGAGCGAGCTCGACGAGGTCCAGGCACGGCTGCTGTACGGTTCGGAGAGCTTTGCCGAGGCCGTGACGTATTTCCCGATGCCGGCCGAATTCGTCACGGGGCCCGAGGAGTATTTGAACCACATACGGAAGGCCAAGGAATCGACGCGCATCCCGATCATCGCAAGCCTCAACGGCAGCGGCATCGGAGGATGGGTCGACTATGCGAAACAAATCCAGCAGGCCGGCGCCGACGCCCTGGAGCTGAACATCTACTTCATACCGACGGAGATGGACCGGACCTCGGTCGAGATCGAACAAGTCTACACCGACATCGTCAAGGCCGTTCAATCCGTGCTCCATATCCCCATAGCCCTGAAGCTGAGCCCCTTTTTCAGCAATATGGCCAACATGGCCAGACGGATCGACCGGCTGGGCGTCAAGGGGCTCGTACTGTTCAACCGCTTCTACCAGCCCGATCTGGACCTTGAGGCCATGGAGGTGCGGACCGATATCCACCTCAGCACCGCCTACGACATGCTCCTGCCCCTGCGCTGGATCGCCATCCTGTACGGGCGCGTCAAGGCGGACCTGGCCGCGACGGGCGGCATCCACAGCGGCACGGACGCCATCAAGATGCTCATGGCCGGGGCCGACGTCACGATGCTCTGCTCGGTGCTGCTCAAGGAGGGGCCCGAGGCCATCCGGAAGATCGAGACGGACATGTGCGACTGGCTTTCGGCGCACGACTACCAGTCCGTGGCGGAGCTCCGGGGGAGCATGAGCCAGAAGAACTGCGCCGACCCGGCGGCTTTCGAGCGCGCGCACTACATGCGCGCCATCATGTCGCACACATAGCCCGCGCCGGCGCCGGGCCTAGGCTCCGCGGAGGCGGCGGAGGCGCACGACCGTTTCGAAGTGGAACGTCTGCGGGAACATGTCCAGACCCTCGACCCGGTCGATGGCGTACTCGGTCGCCGGAATCAGGGACAGGTCCCGGGTGAGAGTTTGCGGGTCGCAGGAGACGTACAGGATGGTTCCCGGCCCGAGGGACCGGATCCCGTGGATGACCCGGGCGCCGGCGCCCGTCCGCGGGGGGTCGAGCACGACCAGGTCGGCCCCGGCCGCCTCGGGGCGGGATCCGGACTCCAGCCAGGCGGCCGCGTCGGCGCAGACGGTCCGGATGCGGTCGATCCCCGCGGACGCGGCGTTTCCGGAGCAGAGCCTGGACGCGGTCGGGGAGCGCTCTACCGCGATGACCGATCCGAAGAGCCCGGCCAGCGGAAGCGAGAAGAGGCCGACGCCCGCAAACAGGTCGAGCGCCTTCCCGCGGCCTGAATCCGCCGCCATGTCCCGGACGAGTTCCAGCAGGGGGCCGACCATGAAGTCGTTGGCCTGGAAGAAGGTTGAGGCTGTGACCTTGAAGCGGAACCCGCCGGCTCTCTTCTCGAGCAGGGTCTCCTGTTCCCCCTCCCCGGCGGGTCCCAGGGCCCAGACGCCCTCCCGGTCCGAGCCGGCTATGTCGATCCCCCCGGCATACGCTTCGGGCTGCAGGCTTCCGGTGTCGCGGCAAAGCGCGGCCAGGGCGCGATCGAGCGGCGGCCGCAGCAAGAGGCAGCTGTCGATCGCTTCGACATCGCGGGACCCCTGCCGGAAGAACCCGGGAAAAGCCCCGGAGCCGGACCGCCCGAGCTGCAGGCGGGCCCGGGATCGGTAGGCGAAAGGCTCCGGGCACGCCGCCACGGTCACGGGGAGGTCCCGGGTTAAGGGGAACCGGTGGCGGAGGATCTCCCGGAGAATGTCCCCTTTGGCCGCCACCTGCAGCGGGTACTGCAGATGCTGCCAGTGACAGCCGCCGCAGGAGCCGAAGTGCGGGCAGGGGGGATCGGTCCGGCCCTGCCCGGGCGCCAGCACCCGGCAGATCCTGGCCTGGACATAGTCCTTCTTTTCCCGGACCGGCTCGACCAGCAGGCGATCCCCCGGGGCGGCGAAGGGGACGAATACCACCTTGCCGCGGCAGCGGCCAAGGCCGGACCCGCCGTAGACCAGTTTCTCAATGTCGATTTCGAAGGTCCGGTGCAATGGACCGCTCCTTGACCGGGGCTCCCCCCTGCCCGACGGTGGCGCGTCACAGGCGGAAAAGGCTGAATTCCGGGATGTCGAAGGCCCGGTGGATTTTCCCCCGCATGCAGTTCTCGTGGATTTTCGCGTACATCTCCTTCGGCAGCTTCCTGCGGTAGATTTTGAGCTCGGTTTTCGCCTCCTGCTCCCACTCGAGCCGCTGCTGCCCCCCGATGCCCGCCGTCAGCGCTTCCACCAGGACGGCATCGGCCATGCCGAGATCCCGCTCGAGGGACTCGAAATCGACGCGCCCGCCCTCGCCGAGGGCCTCCAGCACCGATTCGAGCCTCTGCCGCACCCGGGCGATCCCCTCGGCGGCCGAAGCGTCCAGGCGCGCCCTCTCGGGCAGGGATTCCAGCCGGCGGAGGATGCCGGAGACGTAGGCGGCCGATTCGGAAACCTCCTCCGCGCCGCCGGCCTCGGGCGGGGCCGGGGCCCGCGGCTGCGATGGGGATTCCCCGACGCGGGATTCCCGGTAGGCGTCGAACTCGGCCATCACGCTGTCGTGGCAGTAGCAGAGGCTGTTGACTTTCGCGCTGCCGCGCCGCTGCCGCGCGAAGAAGCTGTCCATGGCGACGTCGATGCCCCTGAGCGCCACCGCGAGGGGAACCCCGGCATCCCGCCACGCGGCGATCAATCCCCAGTCCATGGGGGACACCAGGAGGTGCCTGCCCCTGCGCCGCACGAAATGCTCCTCTATCTCGGTGAAGTAGTTGTAGTAGTTCATCCCCGCATCACATCAGTGCTTGAAATGCCGTATCCCGGTCAACACCATCGCGATGTCCCGCTCGTCGGCGGCGTCGATCACCTCGGAGTCCCGTACGGAGCCGCCCGGCTGGATGACGGCCCGTATGCCGTGTTCGGCCGCGGCCGTCACCCCGTCGGGAAACGGGAAGTAGGCGTCCGAGGCCATGGCGGCGCCTTCGAGGGGGAGCGTGGCCTTCAGGGCGCCCCATTTGACCGCGTCGACGCGGCTGGTCTGCCCGGCGCCGATGCCCAGCATCCGGGACGCGTTCGCGAAGACGATGGCGTTGGATTTGACGTGCTTGACAACCTTCCACCCGAAAAGCAGCGCTTCGATCTCCTCCGGCGTAGGCTTTCTCCGGGTGACGACCCTGAGGTCCCCGGAGTCGATGTAGTAGGTGTCTTTGTCCTGGACCAGGAACCCCCCGCCGATTTGCCGGTGCTGCAGGGACAGGTGCGTGTCGGTCCGGACCTTCAGCAGCCGGATGTTCTTCTTCTGTTGCAGGATCGCGAGGGCGTCGGCCATGAAATCGGGGGCGAGCACAACCTCCACGAACGTTTTGTTGATCTCCTCGGCGGTGCCGGGGTCGACCGGGCGGTTGAAGGCCACGACGGACCCGTAGGCCGACAGCGGGTCGCTGTCGCGCGCCAGCGTGTAGGCCGCAAGGAGCGCATCGGCCTGGGCGACGCCGCAGGGGTTGGTGTGCTTGATGACCGCGGCGGCCGGCCGGTCGAATTCCAGGACGAGGTTCCAGGCGCTGTCGGAATCGAGCAGGTTGTTGAAGCTGAGCTCCTTGCCGTGCAGCACCTCGGCGCCGGCGATCCCGCAGGCCGCCTCCTCGATCCGGCGGTAGAGGGCGCCGCGCTGGTGGGGGTTCTCGCCGTAGCGAAGGTCGCGGACCTTCTCGAGCGTCAGGGTTTCCATTTCGGGAAGAGGGATCCTGCCCTCCGGCGCTTTCTGCCCGGACGGGCCGTCCCGTTCGGCGAACCACGCGGCGATCGCGCTGTCGTAGGAGGCGGTGGCCCTGAAGGCCTTCCGGGCTAGGGCGAACAGGGTCCGGTCGCCGAGGGTCCCGTCGCCCGACTGCATCTCCTGCCGGACCCACCCGTAGTCGGAAGGGTCGGTGACGACGGCGACGCTGGCGTGGTTCTTGGCCGCGGACCGGACCATGCTGGGGCCGCCGATGTCGATCTGTTCGATCACCTCCGGGAAGGTCGCCCCGTCTCGGGCGGCCGTTTCCCTGAACGGGTAGAGGTTGATGACGACCATATCGATCGGCCGGATGCCCTGCTGCCGCATCTGGTCCTGGTGGGAGGGCTTGTCACGCACGGCCAGCAGCCCGCCGTGTATGGCCGGGTGCAGTGTTTTTACCCTCCCGTCCAGTATTTCGGGGAAACCCGTGTACTCGGACACGTCGACAACCGGGATGTCGTTCTCCCGCAGAAAGCGCGCCGTTCCCCCGGTCGACAGAAGCTCCACCCCTGTTTCGTGGAGGAAACGGGCAAACTCCGAAAGCCCCGATTTATTGGAAACGCTCACCAACGCCCGACGAATGCGCACCATGGTTCCTCCCTGTGGGTCTGTCTGTTACGGGCCTGCGCCCCGGCCGATCCGGCGCCCTGCAAAAAAAAACCAGCCGTACCTGATCCTAGCTTACATGCGACGGGATCGTGTTGTAAAAAAAAAGTGAGCGGCTTCGGCCGCGCGCCCCGCCCTCGGCCGCTCCGGCGGGGCGAAACCCCCGGACACCGACGGCGCCGCGCCCGGATCCGACTGTCCGGTTTGCAGATAGGCTCATTTTGTGCTTGACAACCGCAAACCGGCTCGTCTAGATTTTTGAAAAAATCTCTAGTTTTACGTCCAACATCGTATGGCGCAGCTTCTGATCCGCCGGGCGGGTCCCGGCGGCGCTGCTAGAGATGATTCAGGCTTTGCCAAGGGACACTATGAGTAAAATTACGGGCACCGTCAAGTGGTTCAACAACACCAAGGGATACGGGTTCATTTCACAGCCGGCGGGATCGGACGTTTTCGTGCATTACAGTTCGATCCAGGAAAAAGGCTACCGGACGCTCCGGGAAGGGGAGCAGGTCGAATTCGACGTGAAGCAGGGGCCCCGCGGCCCGCAGGCCGAACACGTGATCCGCCTGGAAGCGCCGGCTCCGGCGGCAGGTTGACGGGCCTTTCACCGGCACTTGGAGTCTAGGGACCGGCGCGGCCTCCCGGCAGGGCCGCCCGCGGGCGCGTCCCGGCGCCGCCGCGTCCCTCTATCCACGGGGCGTCAGGATTTTCCCGCTGCGGCGGTAAAGCGGATCGTGTCGCCGTCGGGGGCAATGGTGTAGACGACCGTCCGGCACGCGTACTGCGCCCGGATCGTCTGCGTCCGGCCGGCGATGTATTCGGCGAATTGCCGGTAGGTGGCCTCCGGCCGGCTCCCGAACCTGATCTTGTGGCGCAGGAGCGCCTCGTAGAGGTCCCTCACCTTGTCCTTCTCCGTTTCGGGATCGGACAGGGAGACCCGGATCGCCTCCTTCGGGGATTCGGACCCCGGCGCGCCCCCTCCCGGCTCCCCCGCGGCTGATGCGGGCGCCCCCGGGGGCTCATTCCCCTTTTCCCGCTCCTGCAGGATCCGGTGCCACAGGTTCCGCAGCGTGTAGTAGCGCGTCACCAGGGTGTTGTAGTGGAAGCGTTGCGCGTGGCTCAGATCGGAGCGGTCCGAAAGCTGCTTGGATATCCTCTCGAGCCGCAGCCGCAGGTCCTCGGGCGGTTTCTTCCGGTTCCCGTTGAAAAAAATCTGGTACTCGACCTTCAGGCGCCGGAGCCCCTCCTCCATGGCTTTCAGTTCGTCTTCTATTTTGTTCATCGTCCCGTCTCAATCGCCGATTGACAGCCTTCCGTTCGCTGTGCTCCAATGCACCCATGAGTGAAACCAGTGCCAACGACAGCTTCCGGCTGATCCCCGGGGTCGATCAGCTGCTGGAAAGAACCGCCATCGCGTCCTGGGTGCAATCGGCCGGCCACGCATTTGTCGTCTCCGAGATCCAGGCGCACCTCGATCGGATCCGCGGCGCCATCCGCGGCGGGACCCGGTTCGCCCCGGCTGAACTGCAACCCGCAAGCCTGGAACACGCCATCGTTGAATCCATCCGCCTCCGCCTCCGCCCGAAACTGCGCGGGGTTGTCAACGCGACCGGGGTGATTCTGCACACCAACCTCGGCCGGGCCCCGCTTTCGGAAAAGGCCCAGAAGAGTGTATCGGCACATTCGGCCCGGTACACTAACCTCGAATACGATATCGACGCCGGAAAGCGGTCGCACCGGGATGTGCTGATCGAGCCGATCCTCTGCGAGATCACGGGGTGCGAGGCGGCCGTGGTGGTCAACAACAACGCCGCCGCGGTCTTCATGATCCTCAACACGCTGGCCGCGGGCAAAGAGGTGGTCGTCTCCCGCGGGGAACTGGTGGAGATCGGCGGGTCGTTCCGCATTCCGGAAATCCTTGCCCGCAGCGGCGCCGTGCTGCGGGAGGTCGGCACGACGAACAAGACGCGCATCGGCGACTACGAGGCTGCGATCGGGCCCTCCACCGCCATGCTGCTGCGGGTGCACACGAGCAATTTCCGAATACGCGGCTTCACCGAGAAACCTTCCCTGGAGGAGATGGCGGCCCTGGCGCACGGCGCCGGTCTGCCGCTGGCCGAGGATATCGGCAGCGGCTGCCTGGAGGACCTCCGGCCCTACGGGATACCCGACGAGCCCCTGGTGCGCGACAGCCTCGGCGCCGGGGCCGACCTGGTCTGCTACAGCGGCGACAAGCTCCTGGGCGGACCGCAGGCGGGCATCATCGCCGGCGCGCGCCGCCTGGTCGAACCCATACGCCGCAACCCGCTCATGCGCACCTACCGGGTCGACAAGCTCCGGTATGCGGCGCTCGAGGCGACGCTGGCAAGCTACCGGGCCGGGAGGGCTGCCTCGGAAATCCCCGTCGTGCGCATGATGGCCCTGACGGCCGGGGAGCTCCGGCAGCGCACCGCCCGGTTCCGCCGCCGCCTGGCGCCCCGGCTTCCCGAAGGGGTGCGCGCCGCGCTTTCGGACGGGTATTCGGTCGTCGGGGGCGGTTCGTGCCCCGACTGCCGACTGGAGACGGTCCTGCTCGCGATCGAATCCGGATCCCCCAGCCCGGGCACGATCGAGTCCCGGCTGCGGCTCCAGGACCCGGCGATCATCGTCCGGGTGGAGGACAACAGGGTCCTGGTCGATTTGCGCACGGTGTTCCCGGAGCAGGAGACGGAGCTCGCCGACGGGATCGTGCGGGCGGCGGAGCAGGGCCGGTGACCGGGCCGGCCGGCGCCGCCCCTTGGCGTCCGCCCCCCGGCCGTGCTAGACTGTGCCCCCGATGCGCAATCTGGTCGTCATTCATCTGGAAAGCATTTCCAATCAGACCATGGCCACCTTCGGCCGCGCCTTCCCCGCGACGGAGGCGCTGGCGGCCGAATCGGTCCGCTTCGACCGGTTCTTCGCCTCGGCCACGTCTTCGCTCATGGTCCTGGCCTCGCTGTGGCACGGCAACAGCTTCGAGCTCGACCACGGCGCCACCCTGGACGCCGTCAGGCCGGCGGGGCTGAACCGGAACATGTTTTCCATCCTCGGCGGGAAGGGGTGGCAGGCGCACGCCCTGTGCCTGAACACCAACCACCGGGTCTCGGGATCGGACATCAGCCTGTGGCCCGGGGAACTGCGGCCGGTCTGGGGGACCGACGACGCGGACGCGCTCCTGGCGCGTTTCGACGCCGTCACCGACAACGCGCCCTTCGCCGTGTATTTCTGGAACCTGCTGACCCACATCTCCAACAACACCGACGCCACCCGTGCCGCCGGCTGCCTGTCGGGGCAGCAGGAGGGAAAATACAGGGCGACCGACGCGCTTCTGGGCGAGATGGCCGCCATCCTCGGCCGGAAGGGGCTGGCGGACTCCACGGTCCTGGCCGTCTTCGGGGACCACGGGGACGATTTCTGGGCCCACGGGTTCAACAGCGGCTTCGTCCACGCCGTCGGCCCCTACACGTCCGTGCTGGCGACGCCCATGTTTATCCGGGCGCCCGGGGTCGCGCCCTTCCGGTACGCCCGCCTGGCGTCGACCGTCGACATACGGAACACGGTCCTGGGGCTGCTCGGCGTGGCGGCCGGCCCGGAGCACCCCGGCTCGGGCCTGGACCTGCTCGGCGGCAGCAACGGCGTGGTGTTCGCGCAGAACCTGCTCGCCAACCAGGCCTACGACGACCGCGTGCGCATCTACAAATCCTACGCCGCCATCAACGACACCCACATCCTGGTCGCTTCGAGCCGGGGGCTCGAGCTCTACGACCACCAGCTCGACCCGGCGAACGGCTGCAACCTTCTCCATCTTTTCAGGGTGTGGCGGGACGGCACGCTGCACTTCGACCATGAAGGGAGTGCCAACGACCACCTGAAGGACATATTCCTCGACAACAGGTCCAACCTCGACCACATCGAGGCGAGCCTTTGCGGTCTGCACGCCTCCCTCGAGGCGTTCGTCCGGGCGAAGAACGCGCGGGCCGACCGCCACCCGTTCGACACCGACGGCCTGTTCCGGGTCAACCGGAAAGGGTACCTGGGTTTCTACGATCACCGCGAAGGCGGCCACGCCGGGGAACAGATCGTGCGCGCGCTGCGCCTGGTCAAGGCTTCCCGGAGGAGGCTCGCCCTTTGAGATACCTGATCCTGGCCGCGGGGATGGGGAAAAGGCTCGGCGGCGCCTCCGGCGGGGCGCCCAAGTGCCTGATCCGGCTGGCCGGCGAATCCATCCTCGAGAGGCTCCTGCGGCAGATCCGCGCCGGCGACCCCCGGGCGCAGGTCACCGTCGTGGCCGGGTACCGCGCCGAGAAGGTCGCGGCGGCCGCGGCCGGATGCTCCGTCGTCGTCAATCCCTTTTTCGACGTCACGGGGATCAACGCCTCCATCTGGTTCGCCCGGTCCTGCTTCGACGACGACCTGCTCATGATCCACGGCGACCTGGCGGTATCGGACGGGGCGATGGCGGCTTTGCAGGCGTGCCGCCCGGCGTCGCTGATCGGCTACGACAGCCGCATCCTCGACCCCGGGGAGATCAACGTCCAGGCCGCCGAAGGCCGGGTCCTGCGCTTCGGGGTGAACTACAAGGGCTACAGCGGAGCCTATGCCGGAATCATGGGGTTCTGCCGCAACGACGCGATGCTCTTCGGGCGCCTCCTCGACGAGCGGGTCCGGCGCGGCTTCAACAATCCCGGGACCTATTACTTCGCGTTCCTGCGCGCCATGATACGGGATCATGGCGCCGGTTTCCTCCCCTTCGACCTGGCCCCCTACGCCTGGGCCGAGATCGACCGCGCCGCGGACATCCAGCGGGCGCGGGACCTGTTCGAGGGGGGGCCGAGATGACCGCCCGCGCCCCCGCGCCCCCCCTCCCGACGGCCGCGGAGCCCGGCACCGCCCCCTCCGGAGCGCGCCTCCGCCGCGGGCGCGCCCCGGGAGGAAGCCTCTGCATCCTCGACCGGCGCCATCCGGGGATCGCGCCCGGCAGCATCCTCCGGACGCTTGAGGACGCCCTGTCGGGCCGCGGCGGCTATCTCAACCGGGGGAGGAACTCGATCTGCTACAGGACCACGCTCGAAAACGAGCACGGGGCCCGGGAGGAGGTGCTGCTGAAGGAGCCGGCCCTCGACGGGTACAGGACCAACCCGGACGCCACCTTCGCCGGCGAAGCGCGCATGCTGGCGACTTTGTCCGGGCTGGCCGCCCGGGGGATCCCGCGGCTGGTCGCCAGGGTCCGGTATGGCGCGACGCATTACCTGATCGCGACGTTCGTCGCCGGGGATTGCCCCGATCCGCTGCGGAACCCGCTCAGCCGGGCGCGCCTCGACGACCTGGTCTGGAAGCTGTTTCTGCTCGACAGGGAAGGGTTCATTCACTACGACCTGCAGGCCCCGAACATCCTCCTGTGCGGGTCCGAGGCGGGGCTGATCGATTTCGAGTTCGCCGGCCGGGCCGACCCGTGCGCGGTCTACGGCCCCGAAGCCGGGCGGGCGTCGGAGGACTACAACGTTTCGGACAACCCGCATTACCCTGTACGGTCCTGCATCTGCAACTTCGAGTTCAGAACCGTCTACCCGTACATGGAGGCGCTCGGGGCCACCCGGTCGGCGCAGGCGGCCGGCCGCTTCTTCCGCTCCTACCTGGGGAGCAAGGCGCGGTACCGGGAATACGCCCGGGGCCACTTCGAAACCCTGCTCCGGACCCGGGCCGGCGACATCGGCCGCGGCAGCGGGAGGGACCCGGGGTACGTCGCGTCCGAGCTCGGCAAGGCGATCGCCTACGAGGGCGTTCTCGAGAGGGTGCTCGAAAACCCCGCCCCGGATGTCCTCGCCATGGAGTACGGGGTGATGCGGTACCGCTACCTGCTCTTCCACCGGGACTACAACGGCGCGCCGGCGGACATGCGCGGGGAGTACCGCAAGTTCGCGGGCATGGCCTGCCGCGCCCGGGCGGCCTGCGGCGCCGGGGACCGCCTGCGCGCCGCGTATTTTTGCGGCGCCATGGAGATCCTCAGGCGGCTCCGCCGCAAGGCCGAGAGCCGGCCGCGGGGCGCCCCGCAGGGGGCCCCGGACGGGACCGGGGCGGCCGACGGCTCATTTTCGCCTGCGCGACTGCCCCGAACCGTGCTATAAATCACCCCGTCAACTACACAGAGGAGGATCCGGGATGGGGAAGGAAATCGCGGCAGAGGCGCTCGATACGAAAAGCTTTATCGCGGAGAAGGTCCGGGACATCCGGGACGCGGTCGGGGAAGGGACGGCCATCAACGCGCTCAGCGGTGGCGTGGACTCCTCGACGGTCACCATGCTGGGGCACCGGGCCCTGGGGGCGAAGCTGCGGACCGTCTTCATTGAAAACGGGCTCATGCGCCAGGGCGAGGCCGAGCAGGTGGTCGGGTACTTCCGGGACCTGGGCGTCGCGGTGGAGGTGGTCGACGCGCGCGGGGAGTTCTTCGCCGCCCTGGCGGGAATCACCGACCCGGAAAAGAAGCGCGAGGCCATCACCCAGGCCTTCTACCGCCAGGTTTTCGGGCGCATCGTCCGCCAGAGCGGCGCCCGGCACCTGCTGCAGGGGACGATCCTCACCGACGTGGACGAGACCGTGGCGGGCATCAAGCGGCAGCACAACGTGTTCGCCCAGCTCGGCATCGACCCGCACGAGGTTTTCGGCTACCACATCCTCGAACCCCTGATCGAGCTGCGCAAGGACGGCGTGCGGAAGCTGGGCAGGGCGCTGGGGCTGCCGGCGGACCTGTTCGACCGCATCCCGTTCCCGGGCCCGGCGCTGGCGGCGCGGGTGATCGGCGAGGCGACGCCCGAGCGGGTCGAAACGGTGCGCCGGGCCACGGCGGTGATCGAGCGGCTGCTCCGGGGCTCGGGCGCATTCCAGTACCTGGGGGTGCTGCACGAGGACCGCGTGACCGGCATGCGGGACGGCCGGCGCGATTTCGGCCAGCAGATCGAGATCCGCTGCTGGGACAGCGTGGACGCGCGGACGGCGACGCCCACCCGTCTGCCGTTCGAGCTTCTCGAACGGCTTGCCGGCGAGATCGTAGGCGAGGTGCCCGGGGTCGTGAGCGTCACCTACAACATAGCCTCGAAGCCGCCGTCGACCATCGAGGCCGTCTGAACAAGCGGGCCCCGCGCGGCGCCTACGGCCCGAGAACGGAAAACAGCAGGCGGGCCGATTCCATGTCGACGTTGTCGAGGCGGACCCGGACCCTGGACCCGGGCGCATAGCGGTTCCTTCGGCGGCTCCCGCGAAGGGAGCGGGTCCTGTCGCTGTAGCGGTAGTCGTCGCCGACCAGAGAGGCCATCGGCACGAACCCCTCGACGTAGTGGTCGAGCAGCTCGACCTGCAGCCCCTGGCGGGAGACGGCCGTGACGATCCCCGCGAACTCCCCGCCGACCCGGCCGGCCATGAACTGGGCCTTCTTGATCCTTTCCATCTCCCTTTCGGCCTCGTCGGCCACCCGCTCCCGCTCCGATACGTGCCGGGCGATTTCCGGAAGGCGGTCCGCCCAGACGCCGCAACGGCCCCCCCCGTCGAGGGAGGCCTTCAGCAGGCGGTGCACGCACAGGTCCGGGTAGCGGCGAATGGGGGACGTGAAGTGGGTGTAGGCCTCGGTCGCCAGCCCGAAATGCCCCGTATTCTCCTCCGAGTAGCGCGCCTGCATGAACGAGCGCAGCATCAGGTAGAGGAGGTATTTCTGTTCCGGCTTCCCCTCCATGCGGCCGACGAAGTCCTGGAAGTCCTTCGGCCCGTATAGCTCCCCGCGGCGCTCGAGCGGGTATCCCAGTGCCGCGGCCAGAAGGGCGAACTCCTCGACCTTGGCCGGGTCCGGGTCTTCATGGATGCGGAACAGCGCCGGGGCACCGGCCGCCTGCAGGCGGCCGGCGGCGCACTCGTTGGCCGCGAGCATGAACTCCTCGATGATGCGGTGGGCCTCGTTCCGTTCGGCCGCCAGCACGCTTAGGACCCTGCCGCCGGCATCGATACGGATGTCCGCTTCCGGCAGGTCGAAATCCACGGCGCCGCGGCGGAACCGCTTCCGGTAGAGGATCGTCGAGAGCTCCTGCATCATCCTGAGCATGGGCGCGATGCCCGGGTCCAGGCCCTCCCCCGGGGAGTCGCCCCCTCGGAGAATCCCCGCCACGGCCGCGTAGGTCATGCGCGCCCGGCTGCGGAGCACCCCCCGGGCGAACCGGCTGCGGAGGACGTTCCCCCGGCCGTCGATCTCCAGGATGGCCGAGAGCACCAGCCGGTCCACGCCCGGCCGGAGGCTCGAGATCCCGCTCGAGAGCTTCGGGGGAAGCATCGGGATGGCGCGGTCGGGGTAGTAGACCGACGTGCCGCGCGCGTAGGCGTCCAGGTCCAGGGCGCCGCCGGGGCGCACGTAGTGGGAAACGTCGGCGATGTGCACGCCGAGCAGAAAATGCCCGCCGGGGGCCGTCCTGAGGCTCACCGCGTCGTCGAAGTCGCGGGCCGTTTCCCCGTCGATGGTCACGGCGACCTCGCCGCGGAAATCCTCGCGCCCCTCGTACTCCTGCGGGAGAACGTGGTCGGGGAGCCCCGAGGCCTCCCGCGAGGCCTCGGGCGAGAATGCGGTCGGCAGCCCGTACTTGTGCTCCAGAATGGCGTACTCGATGCCGGGGTCCCCCGGGTGGCCGAGGACCGCGCGCACCCGTCCCTGGGCCGGCCGGTTCCGCCCCGGCTCCTGGGTGATGTCGACGGCCACGATCTGGCCATCCTGCGCGCCGCCGCTCTCGTGGAAGGGGATCCGTATGTCGCGGAACATGCGCGGGTCCAGGGGGGTGACGAAGGGGAAGCGGGGGTGCGCGCAGTAGCGGCCGACGATCCGCGTGTGCCCCCTGGCGAGGATACGCACCACGGCGCCTTCGACCCTGATTTTTTCCGGGAGGGCGCGGCGGCCGCCCCGGAGGCGCCGTGCGGGCGTCTTCTTCCGCTCGATCCGGACATAGACCCGGTCCCCGTGCAGGGCCCCCTCCATGTTCCGGCCGGGGATGAAGACGTCCTCGCCGTGGAGGGACCGGTCCTCCGGAACCAGGAAGCCGTAGCCGTCGCGGTGGCAGTGGAGCACACCCGCGACCAGGTTTTCGCGTTTGGGCAGGGCGTAGGTCCCCCGCCTGACGCGCCGGATGATGCCGTCGGCGTCCAGTTCGTCCAGGTAGCGCTGCAGGCTCCTCCGGTCGTCGCTGTCCAGGTCGAGAAACCGCACGACGTCCCGGAACATGAAGCTGCCGGATCGGATCGACTCGATGTAGCGGAGGGTTCTGTCTTTGTCGGTGCGTGAGAGCATGCCGTTAGGGTTCGGCCCGCCGCCGGTGTCGCGGCAGCAGCCGGTCCAGGGTTCTCCAGGCCGATCCGCAGTGCGTGCCGGACCAGTAGACCTTCCCGCATTTCGGGCAGGTGGTGAAACGCGCGTGGGTTGCGAAGACGAACGGGGGGACCCGCCCCCGCACCGATTCCCGCGGCGCCTCCGCCAGGGGCTCGTTGCACCCGAGGCAGCGGGAGAGCGGCCGGGGCATCCCGGCCGCGCCGACGGCGTCGAAAACCTCCCGGAGCTGGCCCTCGGGGTCCGGGCGCTCGAGATACAGGAAGCGTCCGACCGACCTGCGGACCAGAAGCCCGGTGTCCATCGTCAGCAGGATCCGTCCCTGGTCCCGGGAAAGGGCGACGAGTTCCTCGTCGCCGTACCGGTTCGAGTACAGGACGTCGTAGCCGGCGATGCGGAGCCATTTCGCCAGCTTCCCGAGCATGACGTCGGCGACGAAGCGGGGCGGGCCCCCCTCCGGGGGGAGCGCCCCGGGGGCTTTGGCACGGATCCGCTCCCTGCGCGCCGCCGCGGCCTGTCTCCTGGTTTCGGAATTCCCCATGATGGTCACCGCCGGCCGCTCCGGAGCCGCTCGAGAAGCATCTCGTTGACGAGCTGCGGATTGGCCTGGCCCCTGGTCTGCTGCATCACCTTGCCGACGAAGAAGCCGAGGACCCTGGTTTTGCCGGACCGGAACTCCTCCGCCTGCTTCGGGTTGTCCGCGACGACGGCGTCGATGACGGGGGCGAGGCTCGCCTCGTCGCTGACCTGGGCCAGCCCCCGGCGCTCGATGATCGGGCCGGGGTCCTCGCCGGAGCGGGCCATCTCCTCGAACACCGCCTTGGCGATCTTGCCCGATATCCGGCCGGAGTCGACGGCGCGGATCAGCGACGCGAGCTTCGGGGGCGTCACGGGGGAGTCGGCGATGTCCCTGCCGGAGGTCTTGAGGCTGTAGGCGAGGTCCCCCATGATCCAGTTGGCCGCGGCCCGCGGGTTGGCCGAGTCCCGGGCGCACGCCTCGAAAAAGTCCGCCAGGGCGGGCGACCCGGTCAGAAACAGCGCATCGTCGGCCGGCAGGTCGTACTGGAGCAGGAACCGCTGCATTTTCGGACCAGGGAGCTCCGGGAGTTCCTCCCGCAGCCGTTCGACCCATTCCGGGTCGAGCCGCACGGGCATCAGATCGGGTTCCGGGAAATAGCGGTAGTCGTGGGCCTCCTCCTTGCTGCGCATCGGGTACGTCCGCCCGCTTGCCTCGTCCCACAGGCGGGTTTCCTGCGTGACGGCCCCGCCCTCGGATAGGACCCGTTTCTGGCGCCCGATTTCGTAGTCGAGCGCCCGCTGCAGGAAGCGGAAGGAATTGAGGTTCTTGATCTCCACCTTGGTGCCTAAGGCGGCGGCGCCGGCCGGGCGCAGGGAAACGTTGGCGTCGCAGCGCAGGCTCCCCTCCTCCATGTTGCCGTCGCATACGGCGAGGTACAGCAGCGTCTTCCTCAGCTCGATCAGGTAGTCGTAGGCCTCCTGGCTGCTGCGGAAATCGGGCTCGCTGACGATTTCGACCAGGGGGACGCCGCTGCGGTTGAGATCGACCCTCGATTTGGCCGCGCCGACGGCGGCGCCTTCATGGATCGACTTGCCGGCGTCGTCCTCCATGTGCAGGCGCGTGATGCCGAAGGCCTTTTCCCTCCGGTTGACGATCTTCCCGGTTTCGGACCTCTCCCCGGTCAGGACGCGGACGCAGCCGTCCTCGCCGAGCGGGAGGTCGTACTGCGATATCTGGTATCCCTTGGGCAGATCGGGGTAGAAGTAATTTTTCCGGGCGAAGACCGACGCCGGGTTGATCCGGCACCCGAGCGCCATGGCGGCCTTGACGGCCATGGTGACGGCGCCCCTGTTCAGGACGGGGAGGGCCCCGGGGAGCCCGAGGCAGGTCGGGCAGGTGTTGGCGTTCGGGGCCGCCCCGAACCGGGTGCTGCACTGGCAGAACAGCTTGCTCCGGGTCCGCAGCTGCGCGTGCACCTCGAGTCCGATAACGGGTTCCAATTCCATGCGTGTATTATAGAGGGACGGCGGGGAATTTTCACGGAGCGAATTGCATTTATTCCGCCGCGCACCGGCTGGGCGGCCGAAGTGCGGCACCTGCAGGAAAACAAGTGAGCTCCCGGCCTCACTTTGCGCCCTCCTGCCGGCCAGTCCTCGGGAGGCCGGAGGCTGCAAGCCCTTTCAAACGTTGGGGAAGCCCCCTGTGGGAGCCGGCACGCCGCGGTTCGGGCACGCAACGTGCACCCCTTCGATGCGAGCGCCGCACCGAATGCGGTCCTGTCGCCTGGGGCAAGGGATGGATTCGAGAGAGGGGCGGGACGCCTCCGGGCGGCGCTCAGGCGCCGGAGTCGAGGAAGCGCGCGACCAGCCGGTCGGCCTTTTCCTCGAGGGATTCCCCGTCGTCGTCGATCCACGCGATCTCCGGGTCGCGGCCGAACCAGGTCGACTGCCTCTTGGCGTAGCGGCGGCTTTCCCGCTTGGTCTCCTCGACGGCCTCCTCGAGCGAGAGCGCTCCGTCGAGGTGCCGGACAGCCTGGCGGTAGCCGATCCCCTTGAACGCGGGGGCGCCGTGGCCGAACCGTTCGACCAGCCCCCGCACCTCCTCGAGCAGGCCGGCGCGGAACATGGCGTCGACGCGCGCGTCGATGCGCGCGTAGAGCACCGCGCGGGGGAGGCGGATGCCGATTTTGAGCCACCGCCAGCCGCCGAGGGCGTCCCGCGGCCGCCCCTGCCACCAGGACATCGGCCGGCCGCTCGACAGGTAGATCTCGTAGGCGCGGATGATGCGCTCGCCGTCGGCGGCCGCTATCCTGGCCGCCGATGCCGGGTCGACCCGCCCGAGCGCCCGGTGGAGCCTCCCCGGGCCCCCCCTTTCAATGATTCTGCGCATCCTCGCCCGCAGCGCCTCGTCGCGCGACGGGCCCGCGAACAGCCCCTCGAGCAGGGCCCGGAGGTAGAACCCGGTGCCGCCGACGACAAGGGGGATGCGGCGGCGGCCCCGGATGTCCTCGAGGACCGCCCGCGCGCGGCTCGAGTAGGCACCCGCGGAGAATTCCTCGGTCGGGTCCAGGATGTCGATCATGTGGTGGGGGACCCCCAGCCTTTCGGCGGCGGTCGCCTTGGCGGTCCCGACGTCCATCCCCCGGTAGAGCTGCAGCGCGTCGCAGCCCAGGATCTCGCCGCCGTGGCGCCGGGCCAGGCCGATGCCCAGCCGGCTTTTGCCCGAAGCGGTCGGGCCGACAACGACGATTCCGGGGTCCAGCCCTGCCACGGGTCCGCCCTCCGCGCTAGGGGGGGCGCTCCGGCACCCGGACGGTCCGGGAATGCGGGGGGCTCCCCGGGGGCCATCATACCCGAAAACCCGTGTGCCGGCGGTTCAATTTCGGCCCCGCCTCAACCCGCGCCCGTCATGCATCCAACCTGAATTCTGCCGGTTTCTGAACGTTCCCGGAATACCTTCGCTAGGTCCTCCGTCATGCAGGCGCGTCGAACTCATCGGCGCGATGGAGGATCGGCATTGATGGCTGCGGACGATAGTTTGGGCCGTATCGAGAACCGCCGCGCGATTCTTGAGCTTTCCGGTGTCGATGCGGCTTGCCCGGTCAGACTACTCGGCTTCGGCGCGACGCAGTGAGATCTCACGCGCTGGAGCGTCATGGAGAGCCTTCTGAGAGCCGGGGCAACGGACGGGAAGGTTTTCTAGGAAAGCTGTGCATCGCGCAGTGGCCGCCACTGCACCCCTTGCCGGGGCCAGGAAGGTTAGAAATCAGGGGGAGGCCCCAAACCTCTCTGGATTCCTTTCCATGCGTGAATTCGGCCGGGTCCCTTTTGCGTTGACATTACGAGCCGTGTCGATAGCATGATTGAGAATAATAGCGAGGAGCCGGTGGTTTTTAGAAATTGTGTTTTTCCTTCGCCTGATCTGCGTAAGACAGACAGGGCGGCTATAGCAGCGGACCATGGTTTCGCGCACGTCCGTGAGAGGACACGGCCCTGTCACAGGCCACGCCGGAACGGTACAACCTGCGGGATGTGCCGGCCTTGCCTGGAAACTAGAAAAGATGGATTAGGGCCAGGAGTAATCAGCCCCCCGAGGTCCTGCCGGATCCAAACGCCGATGTCTTCAGCCTTGCCGCTTGTGTTGGGAACATCTCATACAAACCCAAGGGACGGTTTCAAAAACCCATACAACATGTGCAGGGATGACAACCGAGCACTGCCTCGGGCCAGGCATCCGATATCCATGCGTTCCATCGTCTCTGTGTCATCAAAATACCGAGACACCTCGCTCCCGTTATATTAATGGGTTCTTCCGACTTTCGAGTGGGTACCCACTACATATAGTGGTTCAGGCTGTCA
>CAZYXB010000020.1:0-58445 GCA_964651155.1 uncultured Acidobacteriota bacterium
TTCTCGGGCAAAATCATGACCGTTTTGCATAGCATTTATTTATATAGGTACTAAAGGCCAACTGTAGTTGGATTTTCTGCCGCTTTCCGTTCATGAGTTGGACCGCCTACTCGTCTCTCCTTTTTATCTTCCCTCCCGGGAAGCACCGCTTGAGCCTTCCCCACTCTCATGGGCACTATGCTCGCTGCTGACTTCTGACGTACGGTCAGGAAAACTCCCGCCTTCCTCAGTCACGATATCGTGACATACGTCAGATCTCCCGAGGTAAGTACGACCACCTTCCGCGCACAACGGCCGAATTTACACTTTACGCCTTTGATGGATATGGACTTTGCAACCTCACGCTTGCTCGTCCGGCGTTAGTGCCTCATATCCGGTTCTTGTTCATCCGCTCGCGCTTTTGCTCGGCGCTTCTTTCAGACTTTACCTCGCGATAAAGCCCTTGCGCTCCGCTACCCTTCACCTCCATCAGGTTGGGAGAGGACTTCCACCTCCAAGTTGCCGTACATGCTCGGCACACGTGATCTGCGCCGTTGGGGCGCACTGAATTTTTTGGGCTAGGAGCGGGGAAACCTTTATCCCACTTATAATAAGCCGTTTGATTTGCTGGCAGAAGGGGTGCAGAAACAGAATTGGCTGGGAGACAGGGACTCGAACCCCGATCAGGCGGTCCAGAGCCGCCCGTCTTACCATTAGACGATCTCCCAGCGTTGAATCCTATTTTAGGTCTTTGTCGGAAAAGATGCAAGGATTTACCCGCAACGGCTCGAATAATGGCGCCGGCCCCGTCCGGTGCAATTTTCCGAAATCCGTTAATATTGTTGATTTAGATCTCCGTAATCCTTAAAATTTAGTTGTCGGAGGAAACCTTCGAAGGGGGGAACGGGAAGGCTATGAACTACCGTTATGGAACCAGATGCATCACAATCGTCGCATGTGCGGCGCTATGGCTGACCGCCTGGGGCTTCCAGGCACCCGCGGCCGCTCTGTTTCAGGAACCGGAAGCGGAAGAAGAGGTGCTCACGCAGGAGGAGTACGACGCCCATGTCGAGCAGTCCAATGCCTACATGGCCGCCATCGAGGAAGCGGACCCTCTGAAACGCGGCGACATGCTGCTCGGATTCCTTGAAAAATATCCGGAATCGAGCCTCGTGGAATCCCACATCAAACCGGCCTACACGGTCCTGATGGCCGAATGCTACCAGAACGAAAAATTCGAGGAGCTCGAAACGCTGGCCGAAAAATGGCTGGCGATCTACCCGGACAACCGGCAGACGATCAGCTTCGCGGCAACCGCGGCGGCCAAGCTCGAGCACAACGAGAAATACCTCCAGTACCTGCTGGTGCTCTACGAGATGGAGCCGACCGCCGGCGGAGCCCGCATGATCGCCGAACTGTACGATCAGCAGGGTGATTTCGACAAATTCCTGGAATGGAGCAACGTCGCCTTCACCTACCCCGAATACAGCGTCGACTATACCCTGCGCTACAAAATCCTCACCAAGTACGCCGATGCCGGAGACGTAGCCAAGGCAACCGACTACGCCCACAAGACGCTGGAGGTCCTCGACAGCGCCCCGAAACCGGATGCCGCGGGCCAGAAGGCCATGCAGACCATACGCCGCGAGTGCAACCACATCATCGCCGTCCATCACTACGAAGAGCAGAACTACAGCGAGGCCATCAAGTATTTCGACTGCGCCCTCAAGGCCGAGAGGTTCCAGGACGGGCTCTACTACATCGCCCAGTGCTACTGGCGGCTCGGCGACCCGGAGAAAGCCCACGACTACTTTGCCGCGGCCGAGATGCTGGGGGGGAACCTGACTGAGAAATCCAAGGACTACAAGGAAGACCTATACAAGACGCTGCACAACAACACCCTGATCGGCATCGAAAAGGTCCATAAGAGGGCCCAGGAGATCCTCGACACCTACTCCGCGGCCGGCCAGAAGGAGACGGAGCTGGCCGAAATCTGAGCGGTCCCGCGCCTCAGGCGCATCCGCGCGCATGGTCCCGACCGGGGCCATGCGCGTTTTTTTGCGCGCCCGGGCGGCGACCGGAGGCGATCCCCGGGGCTCTACTGGTGGCCGATCCTGTGTTTGGCCGCGCCGAGCCTTGAAATGGCGCGCATCAGGGCCAGCTGGGCGCGGTCGAAATCGACATCCCCGTCTTTGGAGTTCAACAGCTTCTCCGCCCGGGACTTGACCTCCATCTCCCGCTTGACGTTGATGTCCGAAGCGGCTTCGGCCTCCTGGGCGAGCAGAACCACCCGGTCGGGAAGGACCTCGACAAAGCCCCAGGAGCAGAACAGGTATTCGGTCCCGCCGCCGATCGCATATTCGATCTCGCCCATGCCCAGTTCGGCCAGAAGCGGGGCGTGGCCGGGCAGAATGCCCAGATACCCGGTGGTGGCCGGAACGGTAACGGAATCCACGTCTCCGCTGAAAAGATGCTTTTCGGGAGTCACGATTTCGAGATGTATCTTCTCCGGTAGTGCCATAGCTGTTCCATCGGACATGGGCGCGCCCAGACCCGGGATTGCGGCCTAGGCCGCTTCGAGTTTCTTGGCCTTCTCCAGGACCTCTTCGATCCCGCCGACCATGTAGAACGCCTGTTCCGGGACGTGGTCGTACTTCCCTTCGCAGATCCCACGGAAGCTGTCGATGCTCTCCTTGACCGAGAGGTACTTGCCGGGGATCCCCGTGAACTGCTCGGCGACGAAGAAGGGCTGCGACAGGAATTTCTGGATTTTCCGCGCCCGGTTGACCGTCCGCTTGTCCTCTTCGCTCAGCTCGTCGATGCCCAGGATCGCGATGATGTCCTGCAGGTCCTTGTAACGCTGCAGAATCCGCTTGACCTCGCGGGCGACGTTGTAGTGATCCTCGCCGATCACCCGCGGGTCCAGGATCCTCGAGGTGGAGGCCAGCGGATCCACCGCGGGGTAGATCCCGAGCTCCACGATCCTGCGTTCCAGGTTGGTCGTCGCGTCCAGGTGGGCGAACGTCGTGGCCGGCGCCGGGTCCGTGTAATCGTCCGCCGGCACGTAGATGGCCTGGATCGACGTGATGGACCCGTGTTTGGTCGAGGTGATCCGCTCCTGCAGCTCCCCCATTTCCGTGGCCAGGTTCGGCTGGTACCCCACCGCCGAGGGCATGCGGCCGAGCAGCGCCGACACCTCGGAACCCGCCTGGGTGAACCGGAAGATGTTGTCGATAAACAGCAGCACGTCCTGGTGCTCCTCGTCCCGGAAGTACTCGGCTGCCGTCAGGCCGGTCAGGCCGACGCGGAGCCGGGCCCCCGGGGGCTCGGTCATCTGCCCGTAGATGAGCACCGCCTTCTCGATCACCCCCGACTCCTTCATTTCCAGCCACAGGTCGTTCCCCTCGCGCGTGCGTTCCCCGACCCCCGCGAAGACGCTGAAGCCGCCGTGGTGCATGGCGATGCGGTGGATCATTTCCTGGATCAGCACGGTCTTGCCGACCCCGGCGCCGCCGAACAGGCCGATCTTTCCTCCGAGCACATAGGGCTCGAGCAGGTCGATCACCTTGATGCCGGTCTCGAGCATCTTGGTATCGGTGCTCTGGTCCTCGAAACTGGGCGCGGGGCGGTGGATCGGGTAGCGCTTGCTGGTCTGGATGGGCCCTTTCTGGTCGACCGGCTCGCCGATGACGTTGATGACCCGCCCCAGGGTTTCGCGCCCCACCGGGACGCTGATCGGCACTCCGGCATCGACCGCCTTCATCCCGCGCACCATGCCGTCGGTGGGCTCCATGCTGACGCAGCGGACGCGGTTCTCGCCGAGATGGTGCTGCACTTCGGTCGTGATGCTGAAAGGCTTGCCTTCGATCTCCCCCTCGATCATGACGCAGTTGAAGATCGCCGGGAGCTTGTTTTCCTCGAATTCGCAGTCGACCACCGGGCCGATTATCTGCACGACTTTTCCAGTTTGTGTCATCGATCCCTCTCCCACAGTCCTGCGGGGAATGACCCGGGCGCGCGGATCAGCGGCCCGAAACCGCCCCGCTGACGACCTCGATCAGTTCCGTGGTAATCCCGGCCTGGCGCACCTTGTTGGCATGCAGGGTCAGGTCTTCGATCATGTCCCCCGCGTTGTTCGTCGCCGATTCCATCGCCGCCATGCGCGCCCCCTGCTCCGAAGCGGCCGCTTCGAGGAGCGCCCTGAATACCTGGGCCTCCACGTACCGGGGGAGCAACCGGTCGAAGATCTCCTCCGGGGGCTGGTCGTAGATGTAGTCGAGCCGCCTGCCTGCGTCGGCATCCTCGAGCCGCCCGACCGGCAGCACGGGCTCGAGGACGACCTGCTGCTGCACGACGGACTTGAATTCGTTGTAGATGATGCAGATCCGGTCCTTCTCGCCCCGGATGAACTCCTCGATGAGGTCTCTCGCTATGGCGGCGGCATCGGCAAACGTCACCTGCTGGAGGATGCCCGTGGCCTCGTGCCGCACCGGGTAGGAGCGGCGCCGGAAGAAATCCCTGCCCCGTTTCCCCAGGATGTTCAGTTCCACCTGCTTGTCCGAATGCTGGTGGAGGAACTCGAGAGCCTGCCGGATGATGTTGGTGTTGTAGGCGGCGCACAGCCCGCGGTCGGCCGTGATCACCACCAGCTCGATCCGGTCTCCACCGCGCTGCGCCAGCAGAGGGTGCGCCTGTTCGGGGACCCGGGACGCCAGGCTGTTGAGAACCGCGAGCATCTGCCGCGTGTAGGGACGCGCGGCGATGACGCGGTCCTGCGCCTTCCGCAGCCTGGCCGCCGAAACGAACTTCATGGCGCGGGTGATCTGCTGGATGTTTTTGGCGCTCTGGATGCGGCGCCGGATGTCTCGAATGTTCGCCATCTGGATCCCCGGCCGGGCTTACGCGGCGGACCGCCCGGCCATGTATTGCGCCTTGAACTGCTTCAGGGCATCGAGAAGCTCCTGCTCCAGAGCGTCCGACAGCGCCTTCTCTTCGGAGAGTTTCTCGATCAGTGCAGCCTTGGACGCGCCCATGAACCGGAGCAGCTCCCCGAGGAACCCCTGCACCTCCCGCACCTCGACGTCATCGGTGAAGCCTTTGGTCCCGGCGAAGATCGACACCACCTGCTCGATGACGCCCAGAGGCTGGTACTGGCTTTGCTTGAGGATCTCCGTCAGCCGCTCGCCGCGGGCCAGCTGCGCCTGGGTGGCTTTGTCCAGATCCGAACCGAACTGGGCGAAGGCGGCAAGCTCCCGGTACTGCGCCAGATCCAGGCGCAGCGTCCCGGCCACCTGGCGCATGGCCTTGATCTGGGCGTTGCCGCCCACGCGGCTGACCGAGTTCCCGACGTGGATGGCCGGCCGGATGCCCGCATGGAACAGGTCGGATTCCAGGAAGATCTGCCCGTCGGTGATGGAGATGACGTTGGTGGGTATGTACCCGGAAATGTCCCCCGCCTGGGTTTCGATGATCGGCAGGGCGGTGAGGCTCCCCCCTCCCTTTTCCGCGTTCAGCTTCGAAGCCCGTTCGAGCAGGCGGGAATGCAGGTAGAAAACGTCCCCGGGGTAGGCCTCCCGCCCGGGGGGGCGCCGCAGAAGCAGCGAGATCTCGCGGTAGGCGGCCGCGTGCTTGGACAGGTCGTCGTAGACGATCAGGGCGTGCCGGCCCCGGTCCATGAAATACTCTCCGAAGGTGCAGCCCGAGTAGGGCGCGATATACTGCATGGACGCCGGATCGGACGCCGATGCCGAAACGACGACGGTCTTGTCCATGACGCCGTGGTCGGTCAGGGTCTTGACGACCTGGGCGACGGTCGACCGCTTCTGCCCGATCGCGACGTAAATGCAGACGACGTCGGAATCCCTCTGGTTGATGATGGCGTCGACGGCGATGGCCGTCTTCCCCGTCTGGCGGTCGCCGATGATGAGTTCGCGCTGGCCGCGCCCGATCGGGATCATGGAGTCGATGGCCTTGAGCCCGGTGTTGAGCGGCTCTTTCACCGGCTGCCGGTCCACCACCCCGGGGGCCAGGCGCTCGATCGGAGCGTAGTCCTCGAACTGGACGGGGCCGCGCTCGTCGATGGGCTCCCCCAGCGCGTTCACCACGCGCCCGAGGATCGACTCCCCGACCGGCACGGACATGATGCGCTGGGACCGCTCGACCAGGTCCCCCTCACTGATTTTGGCGAACTCGCCGAACAGGACCGTCCCCACGTTGTCCTCCTCCAGGTTCAGGGCAATGCCCTTGACGTCGTGCGGGAAGTTCAGGATCTCGCCCGCCATGACGTTGTCGAGACCGTGGACGCGTGCGATGCCGTCCCCGACGGAGATGACCGTCCCTACCTCGCGCACATCCATCCCGGACTGGAAATCCCGGATCTGCTCCTTGAGGACCTTGCTTATTTCATCCGCTTTGATCTGCATGCTCTCATTCCCTTTGTGGGTTTTTGCCTGCCGGGCTGCCGTGTACGGCCTGGAACCGGGAGGCCCCCGGAAGCGGGCTAGGCTCCCGCAAGCCTCCGTCCCATTTTGTCGAGCCTGGTTCTGATCGAGCCGTCGTAGACCGTGTCCCCGATCTGCACGACCACCCCCCCGAGGAGGCCCGCGTCGGTCTCCGCCACCAGCTGCACCGTCTTCCCCGTCATGGCCGAAAGCCTGTCCCGGATGGCCTCGAGGTCGGCCGCATCGAGCGGCGCCGCGCTCCGCACCTGGGCCCGGACCACGCCGAGATGCTCGTCGACCAGATCCTGGAAGATTTCGTGGATCTGCCGATAGTGGCGGATCCGGCCGTTGTCGAGAAGAACCCTGAGGAAGTTGTGCGTGACCGGGTGGACCGGATGGATCTCGAGAAGGTTTTCGAGCAGCCGCTCCTTGGTCCGGCGCGGGATGCCGGGGCTGTCGAGGGCCTCGACCAGTCCCGGGACCTCCCCGAACACCGCGCCGTAGGTCCGCAGGTCTTCGGTCACCTCCTGCTCCAGTTTCTGCTCGAAAACAACTTCGGCCAGGGACCGGGCGTAGCGCCCCAGGATCGCGGACACCGTCACTGTTTGCCTCTCAGACTCGTTTCAGGGATTGGAAAAAGCCGCAGACTTCCGGCACCTGCGATTCCGCCCCGGGGGTTTCCCCTCCCCTGGCGCCTCCGGAAGTTCGGGGAAGCGCATGTTCCTCCGACCTTGGGGCTGCCCTTCGGAACGCGTCATGCTAGCACAGGGGTCCGGTTTCCGTCAAGAGAATTCACGGGAGCCCGGAACCTCTATTATTAAATGGCTCAATAAATTAGGCCATGCACGCAGCACGCGCCGCCCCGGGGATCCCAAGCGGGCTGCGGGTCCTGTCAGGCGGTGCCACCGCGTTTGTAGACCAGGTCTAGGAACTCCATTCTCGTTTCCACGGACCGCCGGAAATTGCCGAGCATCGAGCTCGTTGTCGCCCGGGAATTCTGCTTCTCCACCCCCCGCATCAGCATGCACATATGCTGCGCCTCCACGATGACTCCGACGCCCAGGGGGTGGATGGTGTCCTGGATGGTCTTGGCAATCTGGGTCGTCAGCCGCTCCTGGACCTGGAGCCTGCGGCTGAACATCTCGACCAGCCGGACGATTTTGCTGATACCGATCACCTTTTTGTCCGGGAGGTACCCGACGTGGCACTTCCCGAAGAAAGGCAGCAGGTGGTGCTCGCACATGCTGTAGAAGTCGATGTTGGAAACGATCACCATCTCGTCGTACTGCACGTCGAACAGCGCGTTGTTGAGCAGCTCCTTCGGGTCCACCTGGTAGCCGCTCGTCAGAAACCGCAAAGCCTTGTCCACGCGCTCCGGCGTCCGCACCAACCCCTCCCGGAGCGGATCCTCCCCTATCGCCTCGATGATCTTGCGAACATATTCCTTCATGCCTTACCCCGCACAGCCCCAGACCGGGCTGCAAACTCGATACGTTTGTGTGAGACCTCCCTGGATCGGCCCCCGATTTTCCGGGCGCCCCGGAGGCCGGAACAATGTATATTATCAGCCTGTGACAAAAGTACAATAGGCAGCCTCACGCGGCGCTCGGCGCCGGCCGCGGCCGCCCCGAGCGTGGACCCATGAGACTGGATGCATTCGATTTCGAGCTGCCGGAGCGCCTGATCGCGCAGCACCCTGCCGACAGGCGGGACTCGTCGAAGATGATGGTGGTCTGGCCCGACGGGCGGAGGGAGCACCGCATATTCAGGGAGCTTCCCGACATCCTCGACCCCGGCCACTTCCTCGTCATGAACGCCTCGCGGGTGTTCCCCGCCCGCCTCAGGGCCAGGCGCCCGGGCAGGGAGGAGGAGATCGAGATCCTGCTCGCGCGGGAGCGGGGCCCCGGGCTGTGGGAGGCCCTGGTCAGGCCCGCGAGGAAGGCGCCCGTGGGCCAGAAACTGCTTTTTGACGGGCTGACCGCCAGCGTCGCCGCCGTCACGGGCTTCGGCGGCCGGGTCCTCGAGTTCGCCCCCCGACCGGATCTGATGCAGGATATCGAAAGAATCGGGGAGCCGCCGCTCCCCCCCTACATCCGCCGTCCCAGAGGGCACGATTTCACCGAGGACAAGCACCGCTACCAGACCGTCTATGCCGGCAAGGCCGGATCGGTCGCCGCCCCCACGGCCGGCCTGCATTTCACAGAGGACGTCCTCGGACGCCTCCGGCGCCGTGGGGTGCCCGTATGCGACATCCTGCTGCACGTCGGGTACGGGACATTCCAGCCCGTGCGCTCCGACACCGTCGAGGCGCACACGATGGAACCGGAACGCTATCATGCCGACGCCGAGAACCTGGCGCGGATCCGCGCCTACAAGGCCGAGGGGCGCCGTCTGATCGCCGTCGGCACGACGACGACGCGGTGCCTGGAATTCCTCGCCCGGGACGGGCGCCTGCCGGAGACCGCGTCCGAGGGGGACTGCAACCTGTTCATTTACCCCGGGTTCCGGTTCCACGCGGTCGACGGCATGGTCACCAATTTCCATCTCCCGCGTTCGACCCTGTTCCTGCTCGTCTGCGCCCTGGCCGGGCGCGACCTGATGCTCGACTGCTACCGCGAAGCGATCGGGCGCGGCTACCGCTTCTACAGCTACGGCGACTGCATGCTCATCCTGTAGGCGCCGCCGGGCCGTCCGGCGAAGGATTTGCTGGGGTTCTCACCCGGTGCGGCCGATATGGAGACGGGGGGCCGAACTTGATGTTGATTGATTTCCGCGACTGTGTTAAACAGGAGCGGAGACGGCGCCAATTTCGCAAATTCAGGGCAAAAAGGCCGTCCTGGTGAAATATCCTTTGAAAGCGCGTCGTAATTAGATAGTGGATGCGGAGGAATTCATCGTGAAGTGCTCTGCCATACGGAAGCTGATGTCGAGGGGAATCGACGGCGAACTTTCCGAAGCCGAAAGCCGTGCTCTCGGGGAGCACCTGGGGCAGTGCCCGGACTGCGCGCGCGCCTGGGGGCTCCTGCGGGTCCCGCGGCTATTGGCCTCGAGGATCGCCCCGGTCGAGCCGTCCCCCTATTTTTACCGGAAGCTGGAACGAAGCATTGAAAACGAAGCGCGCAACGTTGCCGTCCTGCAGCAGTTTTTCGGGCTGGCCCGCAGAGTCATCCCGTCGATGGCGGCGATCACCCTCGCTCTGGTGTCGGTCTTCGCCTACCTGCAGCTGAGCGGCCCGCAGGACGATCTGCACACGGCGTACGAACGGGTCTTTTTGGGCGAAAACCTCCCTCTGCCCAGCATGATCGCCGGGAAGACGCCCATAACCGACGCCAGCATACTCAGCGCGATCGCCAACCGGAAAGCATGGCAGAATCCGGGCTACGAACTGAAATAACAGCTCCGCGACCGCGGGGAGTGCCGGAAAGAATGCAATGAAGTCCAAAGCCATCATCGTACTTCTGGGGATCCTGGTTTTCCTGCTGGGGGGCATTGCCGGGGCCGTTTCCCATTCGCTGTACCAGGAGTACCTGAAAGCCGCTTTCATAAAAGCCAGCTCCCAACCCATCGACATCGTCGGCGGCCTCGCCAAGGAACTGAACCTGGATGCCGCGCAGACCGAGAACCTGAAGGCCATCTTCGAAGAAAGCCGCAACCGCAGCTTCGCCCTCTCCCAGGAGGTGTGGCCGCAGTACCAGGCGCTCTACAAGGGAACCGAGCAGAAGATCAAGGACATGCTGCGCGACGACCAGAGGGTGCGCTACGAGGAATTCCTGAAGCAGTTCCAGGCCCCGCCCATGCCCGAGTACCCGCAACCGTAAGCCCGGGATCTCCCGGTCCGCTCCCAGACGGCGCTCCCCCGCCGGCGCCTGCGGCGGCGCGGGTCGGGACCGAAACCCTACATCCCCTTTTCGGCAAGCGCCTGGCACTCGATGCAGCATTCGGCCCAGGGAACCGCCTCCAGCCTCTTGGGCTGGACCGGATTCCCGCACCGGACGCAGTCGCCGTAGGTGGCGTCCTCGATCCGCCCGAGCGCCTCGTCGATCATCCGGAGCACCTGGCGGTCCCCCGCGCTCTTTCCGAAGAGGAATTCCCTGGTGTAGGACTGGGCGGCCAGATCCCCGATGTCCTGCGTGGCCGTGTCCTTCTCGCGTCCGTACCCCTCGGCCCTTTCGACCATGGCGGCCAGCGAAAGCCGCTTCTCCAGAAGCCTCTCCCTATAGTATCCCAGTCGTTGCGCATCCATACTCAGTCCCGTCAATCAGTCCCGTCGCGCCCGGCCCGGCCCCGGGCTTCAGGCCTTGTGATAGGGGATCCCGCGCTGAATGCACAGCGCCCGGTAGACCTGTTCGGCGACCAGCACCCGGGACATTTCGTGGGTCCAGGTCATGGCGCCCATCGACAGCACCAGGTCCGCCTTGCGGGAAATCTCGGGGCTCAGCCCCTCGGCCCCCCCGATGACGAAGGTGATCGACCGGCCGCCGCGCTGCATCGCCGATTCGAGCCACCGGGAAAAAGCCGCCGACGAGAACTGCCTCCCGTTCTCGTCGAGGGCCACCAGGGTCCCGGCCGGGACCAGGTGCCGGGCGAACTCCCCGGCCTCGGCGCGGACCAGGGCCCCGGCCTTCAGAGACCGCGTCCTGGCCAGGTCGCGCGTCTCGATGACCTCGCAGGGGACCATGTGCCGGATCCTGCCCAGATAGTCCTCGACGAGCGCGTCGATGGGCGCGCTCCTGGTCCTGCCCGCCCAGAGGAATCTCAGGCGCATAGCCTACCCCGCAGATCGACGGCCGTCACCGGCCGCCGCCGGCCTTTGTGCCGCCCGCCTGGCGGATCATTTTGTCCGTGTCCAGGCGCCGGCCGTCCCGCCAGAGCCTCTCCAGGTCGTAGAAGGCGCGCGCCTCCCTGGAAAAGATGTGGACAACGAGGTCGAAATAATCCAGAAGGATCCACTCCGCGTTCTGGTAGCCCTCGACGTGGGACGCCCGGAAGCCGGATTTCTTCAGCCGCGCCTGTATCTCATCGGCAATCGCCTGGTTCTGGCGGGAGGAGTCCCCCGAGCAGATCAGGAAGGAGCTGGCGAACGAGGCGATCCTGGAGATGTCCAGGGCCAGCAGGTCACGGGCCTTCTTGTCGTCGGCCGCTTTCACGGCGATTTCCAGAGCATCCATCATCGGTCCCCATAAAGTCGCAGTTTTTGGATGTAGTCGTGGACCGGCCCGGGGACCGCCGCGCGGAAGTCCCCCCCCGAAGCCGCCTGGCGCCGGATCGCGGTCGCGGAAATGTCCGGGGCGTCGCACTCGACCAGAAACAGCCGGTTGCCCCGGTGGGGTTCCCCGATCCGGCGCCGGACGCGGCCCGGGCCCATGCCGGTGCAGTCGCACACCCGGTCCCAGACCTTCTCGGGCAGATGCTCCCGGAAGTCCCCGGCATCAACCCCGGGGCGGTTCACGAAAACGATGTTGTAGCGGGAAAGCAGCTTGCCGCTCTCCTGCCAGGTGTGCACGTCGCGCAGGGAATCCCCGCCGGCGATGAAGAACACCTCCAGGCCGCGCCCGGGCCCGCGGGTGATTTTCCGCATCGTGTCCACCGAATAGGGGCTGGCCTTGGCCTCGAGCTCCACCAGGGAGGGGACGAACGACGGATCCCCGGCCGTCGCCAGGCAGACCATCGCGTACCGGTGGGCCAGGGCGATCAGGCTTTTCGGCGGCTTGTGCGGCGGAGCGGCCGCCACGACGAACAGGACCCGGGACAGGGAGAAAAGGCTGCGGACCGACCGGGCCAGGTGCAGGTGCCCCCGGTGAATCGGGTTGAAGGTCCCTCCGAGTACGCCCAGCCTCACATGTCCCAATCGGCGCTCCCTTCCCTCTGACGGCATTATACTCCGGTTTCCCCCGGCAGCAGGCGCCCTATCGTGCCGACGAGCTCCCGGATGCCCTCCCCCGTCACGGCCGAGACGCCCAGGAAGGGGATCGCGCGGCGGCGGCACATCCCCCGAAGCCGGGACAGCCTCGAAGGATCGTCCAGTGCATCGGTCTTCGAGGCGACGACCAGCTGGACCCTGTCGGCCAGTCCGCGGCCGTACAGCGCCAGCTCCCGGGCCACCGTTTCGTAATCGGCGACCGGATCGCGCCCCGTCCCCGAGACGTCGACCATGTGAACCAGCACCCTGGTGCGCTCCACATGCTTGAGAAACCGGTCTCCCAGCCCGTGCCCCCCGTGGGCGCCCTCGATCAGCCCCGGGATGTCGGCCACCACGAAGCTGCGGAATTCGTCGAGCCTGACGACGCCCAGATGCGGCTCGAGCGTCGTGAACGGGTAGTCGGCGACCTTGGGCCTGGCCGCGCTGATTCTCGAGATCAGCGTCGATTTCCCGACATTGGGGAGCCCGACCAGGCCGACATCGGCGATCAGCTTGAGGTCGAGCGACAGGTCCGTCTCCTCGCCCGGCTCCCCCGGTTCGAACCGGCGGGGGGCCTGGTCGGTCGAGGTGGCGAACCGCGCGTTCCCCCTGCCCCCCCGGCCGCCCCGGGCGACCATGAGCCGCTGCCCGACGGCGGAGAAATCCTGGACGAGCGCGTGCTCCGGCTCCCGGAACACCTGGGTCCCGGGGGGGACGAGGATGGCGGCGTCCTCGCCGTTGCGCCCGTGCCGCTGGGATCCCTCGCCGTGCCGGCCGCGCCCGGCCTTGAAAATCCTTCTGTACTGGAAGTGCAGCAGCGTGTTGACGCGGTCGGAGCACTCGATGTAGACGCTGCCCCCGTCGCCCCCGTCGCCGCCGCTCGGCCCGCCGCGGGGGACGAACTTCTCCCTGCGGAAGGCGACGCAGCCGTTCCCCCCTTTCCCTGCAACGACATGGATTGCGGCGCGGTCGATGAACACGTTTGCGGCCCCGTATGAGGGTGGTATAAAAAAAAAGGACCCGCACCGGGGTCCTTATCCAACCGGGATGCCGGCCGATTGTCAGGCCTTGGCCTGAATGTGGACGAATTTGCCGTATCGGCCGCGGTCCTGGAACTCGACGACGCCCTCGATCTTGGCAAACAGAGTATCGTCGCTGCCGATCCCCACGTTCCGCCCCGGCTTGTACCGTGTCCCCCTCTGCCGCACGATGATCGTACCGCCGGCGACCAGCTGGCCGGAGAAACGCTTGATGCCGAGCCTCTGGGCCTGGCTGTCCCTGCCGTTCCTGGAACTCCCCACTCCCTTTTTGTGTGCCATGCTGAAACCTCTTTAGCCTGCGATGGTAATTTTCTCGATACGGATTTCCGAGTAGGCCTGCCGATGCCCGCGCGTGCGGCGGTACTGCTTTTTCTTCTTGTACTTGAAAACCAGGACCTTGTCTTCCTTCCCCTGGGAATTCAGAACGCCCTGCACGGAAGCCCCCTCCACCAGCGGCTCGCCGATGTAGGTCTTGGCGTCGGTTTTCACCAGAAGCACTTCCTTGAACTCCACCGGAGCGCCGGCTTCGGCTTCGAGCTTCTCGACGCACACCAGGTCCCCCTCGGAGACCCGGTACTGCTTCCCGCCGCTCATGATCACTGCGTACACGATGTCACCTCCCGGGCGAAATAAGAGATTTAACCAAGAAGCGGGGGAAAAGGCAATACCAAATGTGCGCAAACCTGCCCAGACACCCGCAGGGGGGGTGCCGGGCTTCGGCCGCGGGCCGTCCTACTGCAACCGCCTGCGCAGGCGGAAGTCGATGCCGAACCGGCCGTTCTCGTCCCGCGTGCCGGTCACCGACACGCCCCTCCCGATATCGTACTCGATGACGACGACCTGCTCCTCGTTCGTCGACAGGTTCCGGGAAAAGGTGACCACGATATCCCGGGATATGCGCTCGCTGACCGTGATGCGGGCGGTGGGGTCGTTCCCGGTGCCGGCCAGGAAGGGATCGACGCGGAAACTCTCCAGGCCCAGGATGCGCTGGACCCGCCTGCCGATCGCGCCGGTGAGATTCTCCGACAGCACGCTCGCCGCGCTCATGCCCGCCATCTGCGATTCGCGCAGGGACGTCTGGCCTTCCGGCTCGGCCATCCCCGTGGTGAGCAGCGAGAGGATATCGACGGTCGACAGCGGCGGGTCCGAGGTTATGTTGACGCTCAGGTTGTCGAGCGTCCCCGTCGCGTCCAGGATCAGACGGTAGGTTTTGACGTCCGCCTCGGCCCTGATCTCCACCAGGGGGCGGATCCGGTTCCGGTCCAGGAAATCGGCGTAGGCGTGGGAGATTTCAAACCGGGTCCCCCGGAAGAAGATGGTCCCCTCCCCCGCCTCCACGCGGCCCGTCAGGGAGGGGTAGGCGGGGGTTCCCCTCAGGGTCAGCCGCAGGCTGCCGCGCGCCCGGGCCAGCTCGTTGTCGACGACCAGCCCGTTGTTGGAGCGGAACTCCAGGTTCAGGCGCAGGTTCTCGAGTTCCTCCCCGGCGGCGAACAGACCGCCCGCCGCGGCGCCCTGCTCGGCGAACCGCTCCAGCAGGTTGAAATCCCGGACGTACTCGGACCGGATGATGTCGACCTCCCCGGACAGGATCTGAAGATCCCTGTCCCCGGTGAGGCTCAGGCTGGCATCGACGATGGAGTTGAAATCCTCCGGGTACGGCAGCCGCATGTCCTGGAGCGACGCCTCCAGGTTGATCGACTCCATCACCGTGTTGCGGTGCTCGTAGGCGCCCGAGAGGGCGAACGTCCCCGAGGCCGCCGTGCCGTGGACGTTCTCAAGCCGCACCACGTTCGTGGAGAAGAGCATGTCCCCGTAGATGTTCGACACCGGGACGGGGATGTCGGGGTCGGCCAGTTCGGCGTTGGCCAGCGTCAGCCGTCCTATGATCTCCGGGTCCTGCTTCGGCCCCTTTGCCCGGATGTCGACGACGGCGTTGCCCGACGCCAGGAGGCCCTCCTTCAGCCCGGAGAGGATCCCCAGGTCGAGGCCGCCGCTCAGGTGCAGGTCGATGCTGCCGTCGTCGAGCGCCACGGCGCCGCCCAGCACGAGATCCGTCCTTTCCCCCTGGATTCGAGCGTTTTCAAAGAGCAGCCGGTTGCGGGCGATCGAGAAGTCGACGGTCCCGTGGTTGTAGAGCTCGTGCCCGTTGACGCCGAACAGCGCGCCGTCGATTTCCCCGGCGAACCTCACGGAGGCCCAGTCGGTGAAATCCCCTTCGCCCCGGATACTCCCGCCGAGCTCCGTGCCGTCTATGTCGAGGTAGGGGGGAACCTTGCCGGCGACGATTTTCCGGATGTTCAGCCTCTGAAAATCCAGGGCCATCGTCCCGTCCCCGCCGCCGCCGACAGGGATCCTGGCCCGGGCGGAAAAATCGCCGAACTCCGAGTGGACTTCCAGTCGCCCCGTCGCGGCGCCCGCCCGGTACTGCAGGCTGCCGAGCCCGCGCCCGAGGTCCCAGGACCCGTAGCGCAGGCCCTGCAGTTCGAACGTCCCGTCCAGTTCGGGCTCCCGCAGGGTCCCCCGGACGGTCCCGGAGGCGTTGGCGCGCCCCGCCAGCGGGAAGGCGGCCCGGCCCGGCCCGGCGAGTTCCTCCAGGGGCATCTGCCCTAGCCGCGCCGTGAAGTTCAGCCGCAGGTCGCCCAGATCCACGTAGCCTTCGCCGGCCAGGTCGGTCCCGCCGCGCACCGCGCGCACGTCGCTCAATTCCAGGCGCCGGGCGCGAAGCGCCGCCCGGGCCTCGAGGCGATCGAACGCCTGCCCCAGGAAGCGTCCCGAAGCAACCGACAGCCGCCCGCCGCCCGCCCAGGCGGCGCCGTCGAAGCGGAGGTCCCCGCTCCCGTCGAGGGCGCCCGACAGCGGCGGCCCCTGGATCCCGAAATCCCCGAGCCGGGACAGGTCGATGCCCCGGAGTTCGCCCCGGAACCCGAACTCGGAGAGCGTCTGCTCGTCGGCGAAACCGAGCTCGAGGTCCCCCCGGACAACCTCCCCCCCGCGGCGTGCGGACAGCCCCCTGAATTCCAGGCGCGACCCCGCCAGACGGGCGGCCGCATCCAGAAGATCCACCTCCAGGGACCGCCAGCGGCCGTTTTTCACCGACACGCGCCCCTCGTACCCGATGTCGGAGGAGGAGAGGATCCGGACGCCGCCTTCGAACAGGAAATCCCCCTCGACCGCCGCCAGGTCCGGGTGGCCCGCCATGAGCCTTTCCAGAGGCGGAGACAAGTCCGCGATCAGGCCGAAGGGCTCGCTCAGGCGGCGCGTGTGCAGCCGGACCTGATAGAGGGCCCCGTCCCCGCCGCTGGCCTGCACGCGCGTGCGGGCCGACCTCAGGTCCATCGAATCCAGATCGACGCGGCCGTCCTCGAAATAGGTAAACCGCACCGGCCCCCCCAGCAGCGTGCTCCTGGGCCCGGCGCCCCCCCCGGGCTCCTCCCCGTAGAGGAGGGCGTCACACTCGACCGTCATCTTCCGCCCGCCGCCCCAGATCAGGACCGTCCTGGAATCCGCGACGTTCCGGTACCCGAACTCGTCGAGGCGGAGCAGGTTGCCCACTTCGAACAGGGGCACCCTGCCGGCATCGATCGCCAGCCTGTTGGGACGGTTGTTCGAAGCCCGCAGCTGGATCTCCCCTCCGGCGGCGAACGCCCCTGTCCCGACGCGGCCGGCGACGTTGCGCAGGTAGAGAACGTCCCGAAGGATCTCGAAGTCCCCGGAAAGGCCGGAGTACCCCATCTTCCGGTACGCGCCGCCGGCGGCCGAGAAGCTGCCTTTCAGATACAGCCCGTCTTTGTCCAGGCGCAGGGTGGTGCGCGCATCGATGGTCCCCTTCCCCTCGTACAGGGACGCATCGGCCAGGGCCAGGTCCCCGGCGCTCAGGGGGCCGGACATGTCGAGCAGCAGCACGGGGGAATCCCAGTCCGACACCGACCCGCTGCCGCGCAGCCGGGACTCGCCGTGGCGAAACTCGAGATGTTCGATCCGGACCCCCTGCATGCCGAGCGTTGCCGTCACCTCCAGGTCGTGGACGATGTCCCTCCGCTCGTAGAAAAGGCGGCTCTGTTTGTAGGCCACCTCGATGCGGTAGCCGGGCGGGCGGGCCTCGTGCCCTATGCGGCACTGCAGGTCCCGGAGGGAAAGATTGAACGGGGCGCTGCGTTCGTTGACCGTGAACCGGCCGCCGGCGACGGTGAACCGGTCCGTTTCGAGCGTCAGCGACAGGTCCAGCGTCTTCAGGAACGTTGCGGGGTTCCAGGAGGCCCCGCCGCCGGTCCCCGTCGCCAGTACGACCTCAGGCTCGGCCAGGTGCAGCTCGGCCAGGCGCATGCGGAAATGCCACAGCGACGACAGGCTGAACCTGGCGCGTATCCGTCGTATCCGCAGGAGGGAAAGCCCCGCCCGGGCATCCCGCGCGGCGAGCTCGAGGCCGTCGATGCGCAGCCGCCCCGTGTACACGTCCAGGTGGAAACTCTCCATGCGGCCGTCGAGCCCCGTGTTCCGCTCGATCCCGGCGACCAGCGTCGTCCGGACGAACTCCTGGAAGTGTTCCGTCCTCAGATAGACGAGCCCCGCGCCGGTCAGAAGGAGAAACAGCGCCACGGCGCCGGCCAGCAATGTCGTTCGCGAATTCACGGCACGTCACTCCGCAGACGGCGGCGGGCCGTCGTTGTCAAAATAGTCGATCCTGCCGTTGCGGCGCGCATCGGCGATCCACCGCTCCAGCTCTGCGTTGATCTTCTCCTCGACCAGCACCGCCTCGATCGGGGCGGAAACTTCCTCCAGGGGGGGCACCGGGACGGCGGCGCCCTCGAGCTGCGGCGCCAGCCGGCCGCGGTAGTAGGCCTCGATCTCCCCGGCCTGGACCCGCACGAAGGGCCGGAACCGGAACTCCAAAAACCGCATGATCAGGACCTCGGTCCTGAGGAAGGCGTCGAACTCGGCTTCGGTAATGCCGAGCCGCGCGAGGCGGGCCGCGAGGCCCCCGTCGCCCGCATAGCGGTCGCCCAGCTCGCGGATCCTGGCCTGGATTTCGGGGGCGACCTCGGGTTCGATGCGCAGGTTCTCGAGCTCCTGGCGGATCAGCTCGAGGTCGATCATGCGGCTGATCTCCTGTTCGCGCGAGGCGGCGGCTCCACCCGGGGAGACCAGGGCGTTGAGGCTGCGGGCGACATGGAGATCCCCCTCGGTGACGACCGCCCCGTTGACCGCAACGAGCAGGCGGTCGATCTCTTCGGCCGGCACAGATGCGGCCGGGGCCAGCAACGCCGCCAATACAATCGGCGCGAGCCCGGCACTCCAAGCCGCCGGCCGGATCCCCGGCAGGTTGTGCGTCCGTCCCCGTCTGAATGCCGCCATACCCTTTAGAACGGGGGGCCGACCGTTATGAACAGGTGGCCCCGGGAAAGGCCTCCCGCCCGGAGTTCCGGCGGGAGGTTCAGATTGATGCCGTAATCGAAACGCAGGGGGCCGAAAGGCGTCTTGACCCTCAGGCCGGCCCCGACGGTGTGGCTGAAACCGGACCGCGCGATATCCTCGAAATCCCGGAACACGTTTCCGGCGTCGTAGAACCCCGCCAGGTGGACGTAGGACAGAATCGGCCGGCGCAGCTCCACCGATCCGACGACCAGCGCATTCCCGCCGACGGGCGTGTAGGCCGTATCCCCCTCGGAGACCTTCTCCTTGGCGACGAGCGGGCCCGCGAAATCGGTGTCGAATCCCCGCAGGCTCGAGGCGCCCCCGGCGAAGAACCGCTCGCTGATCGGCACGTTCGATCCCCCCCAGGGCCGCAGGACGCCCAAGCGGAGGCTCACGGCCGTCAGGAAGGACTTCGGCAGCCTCCGATAGTAGCTGTTCTGCGTGAAAAAGGACAGGTAATCGTTGTCCCCGAGCAGCCGGGTCGTCAGGCCGAGGTCCGTCGACGAGAAAAACCCCTCGGCCGGATCCAGGTAGTTGTCGCGCGAATCGTTGACATAGCCCACGGAGAAGGTCGAAAGGTTGCGCGGGGTGTCCTCCCGGTCGTACTCGGGATCGGAGACGTTCAGGTTCAGGGATTTCACGTTCTGGAAGTTGTACCGCAGCAGCCCCCAGCTGTGGCTGCTCAGCGGCTGGCTGAACTGGTAGGACGCCCCCAGGCGCCGGATGTCGAAATTGCCCTGCTCGTAACTGGCCGAAAGGGAGAGGTACGAATCCACCGGCAGGGGCTGGAACTGGGACTGCCTCAGGTTGAATACCGCCTTCTGCTCCCGGCTGCTCCCCCGCAGCCGGATGTCGGCCCGCCGCGCCGTGCCCAGGATGTTCAGATCGGCAAACTCCAGGGTCCCCCGCAGGTTCTCCTCTTCCGCGTACCCGATCCCGTAGCGGACGGTGAACCTTTTGGATTCCCGCAGGCGGATCACGACGTTCTGGTGCGGGTTCGTGCTCTCGGGGTTCTGCTGCCCCACGCGGACCTGGTCGAAGATCCCCAGCCGGTAGAGGGCCTGCTGGGTTTCGAGCAGCTTCCCGAGGCTGAGCGGATCGCCCGTCCGGATCCGGAGCCGTCGGTCGATGACCGACCGGCGCGTGTGCTCGTTGCCGAGCACGACGATCCGGTCCACCACAAACCGCGTCCCCTCGTCGATCTGGTAGTGCACCGAATAGGCGTCGAGGGCGTCGACGCGGTCGGCGCGCATGGTGACGCGGGCCTGCAGGTGCCCGGCGTCGCTGTAGGCGGCCAGAAGCGCCTGGCGGCCCTGCTCGGCGATGGCGGGCGCGTAGGGCTCCCCGGGCCCGAGGCCCGTCGCGCGCAGCAGCAGGCCGGTGCCGAGCGAGGCGTTGCCGTCGAAGGCAACCGAATGGATGCGCGCCCGCGGGCCCTCGGTGCAGCTGTAGACGACGTCGTACCGCCCCCGGTTCCCGCTTGGTTCGTACCGGTAGACGACGTCGGCCGCCAGGTGCCCGCGGGAGGCGTAGAGCGCCTCGAGCGCGTCCGCCCCCTCGCCGAGGAGCCTGTCGCTGAAGACGCTGCTGTCGAGAAACGAGGAAGGCCGCAGGCGGACCGCTTCGATCCTCTCCCGGTCGGGTACGGCCCCGCATCCCTCAAACCGGACGGATGCGACCGTGCGCCGGCGCCCCGGCTCGATCCTGTAGCGCAGGAGATAGACGCCGTCGTCGTCCCCTTCGAGCGCCGTTACGGTTGCTTCGGGATACCCCCGGTCCTCGAGGTACTCCCGGAGAGTGTCGGCCCCTTCCCTGAGGAACGCGTCCCGGTCGCCCGCCCGGGAGAGAACCGCCATCAGGCCCTGCATCCGGTTCCTGTCGATCCGGTAGCCGTCGACGAGGACCCGTATCGCGGCGTAGTTGTAGACGATCAGCTCCAGGGCGACGGTGTTGGTCTCCGGGTCGAACCTTTCGAAGGCCTCCGTCACGACCGCAAGATGGCCCCGGTCCAGGAAGTGGTTCCGGAGGGTCTCCATCCTGTCGGCCAGCTGGCTGCGTTCGAACCGGCTCCCCTCCCGGAACCCGAACAGGCCGAGCACGTCGGCCGCATCCTGTTCCGGGACCCCCCGGAGCGACACCGAGCGGAGCCGGGCGAGCTCTCCGGGTTCGACCCGGTAGACGACGTCGACCTGGCGGGCCTCGCCGTCCCATGCCGTGTGCGCCTCCACCCGCGCGAGGTAATGGCCCCGGCCCTTGAAAAATGCGAGGACCGCCTCCCGGGATTTCCGCAGCTCCTCCCCGGTATAGCGCTTCCCGACGGGCAGGGGCACCCACTCCCCCAGGGAACGCCCCCGCAGGTCGAAATCGCCTTCGAGCAGGAACCGGTTGAAATAGTAGTTGTGCCCGAGCACGAACCGCAGGAGGATGCCGTCGCCCTCGGGAAAGGCCTCGGCCGCGATCGAGGAGAACCGCCCGCTGTCGTGGAGAAACTGTATCGCCCCCTTCAGGGCGGTGCGGGTGAGCGTGTCCCCGGGCCGCAGCCCGATGTGGGGGTCGTAGTGGGCGCGCTCCAGGGGCGGATCGGCCCGGTATTCGATCCTGGCGACCGTGCGCCCGAAATGCGCCCCGCCAGGCTCTTCCCCGGCGCGGGCCCACGGAAGCGCGAGCAGGCCGTAGAGGGCCCAGAGGGCGGGCGTGGCACGGCGCCGACGGATGCACTCCGCCCACCGTTTCGGCCGGTTCAGGCCTGCCGCGTATGGCATACCTCTACGAAACCCCTGTCACAGATTGAAGCGGAAAAGGATGACGTCCCCCTCCCGCACCATGTAGTCCCGCCCCTCGAGGCGCAGCACGCCCCTGGCTTTCGCGGCCTGGAACGATCCGAGCTCCACCATGTCCTGGTAGGAAACCACCTCCGCCTTGATGAAGCCCTTCTCGAAATCCGTGTGAATCACCCCGGCCGCTTTCGCCGCCGTCGTGCCGCGCGGGATCGTCCAGGCGCGCGCCTCCGGCTCGCCGGCCGTGTAGAAGGAGAACACCCCGAGCAGATCGTAGGAACCGCGGAGGATGCGGTCGATCGCGCTCCCCCCGAGCCCGAGATCGTCGATGAACAGGGCGGCGTCCTCGGGAGGCAGGGCCGCGATCTCCGACTCGATCCTGCCGCAGACGGCCGTGATCCCGACCCTGGGTTTCGCGGCCTGCGTCTCGAGGCCGAATGCCTCCACGGCGCCGTCGATCCTGCCCGCGTCCCGGTCGGCGACGTTGAGAACCTGCAGAACCGGCTTTGCCGAAAGAAACGTGAACCCCTTGACGCGCTTCTCCTGTTCCGGATCGAGCTCGAGCTCCCGCAGCGGCCGCTCCGACTCCAGGGTCTCCCGGAAGCGCACAAGAAGCGCCTGCTCCATTTCCAGCTCCCGCGACACGGTTTTTTTCAGGTCGCGCCCGAGGCGCTCCAGGCGCTTTTCGACGACCGCCAGATCGGCAAAGATCATCTCCATCTCGAACAGCTCGATGTCGCGCTTCGGGTCGACCGACCCTTCGACGTGGGCGATGCTGGGGTCTTCGAAGGCGCGCACGATGTGCAGCAGGCTGTCGACGTTCTTGAGGCTGCTCAGGTAGGTGCTCATGTCCCGGCCGCCGCCGTCGGGCGCCCCGCGGCCCTCCCCGCGCGACAAACCGGGCAGGTCGACGTACTCGATGCTGGCGTAGGTGACTTTTTTGGGCTTGACGATTCCGGCCAGCCGGTCCAGGCGCGGATCCGGCACCTGCGCGACGCCGATATGGGCCTCCCGCACGTTCCCCCAGGAGGATGTATCGATGCGCCCCTGCGTTAAAAGGCTGAAAATAGTCGTTTTCCCCACCTGCGGGAGCCCCACGATTCCGATCTTCATACCACGCCCCCATTCCGTAAAGAAACGTATGGTACCACAGGACGCGGCCTCCGGCATTTCTCTCGGGGACTTAAAATACATATTCCCGCACTATTTTTCTTGACACAATGAAGTAAAAGAAATACAAGACTTATTGTCAAGTGGTCGAGAGTGGACGAGAGTGGAGGATGATCCCAAAAAAGCGGCCGCTTATCTCTTAAAGAGACCTATCACAAACAGAACGCCTGGGCTGATCGGGGTGGACATGCTTCTTGGAAGTTATGCGGCGAAGATCGACGAAAAATCCCGGCTCCGCCTGCCCGCCAAGTTCCGCCGCGACATGCCCGATTCGGACGGCAAAACCTACTACGTGACCAGCGACGACGGGCGATGCGCCCAGATCTACCCGATCGCGGTGTGGGAACGGATCGCCCAGAAACTCCAGGAACCTCCGCGCATGGACCCCGCCAAGCTGAAGCTGCAGCGGTTTACCAGCTACTACGGCCTCCTGACGCAGATGGATCCCCAGGGGAGGGTCCTGATACCCCAGACGCTCCGGGAGGACGCCCGGATAAGCGGAGACGTGATCGTGATCGGGAAGACCGACCACATGGAGGTCTGGAACAACGAGATATTCCGGAAGAGCCTCATGGAGAATCCCCTGACGGTCGAGGAACGTGAAAAACTGGCGGATCAGGGATTTTAGGCGGCGGCCGTGCCGCGCCGGCGCCCGGCGCCGCGCACAGGATACAGACAGGAAGTTCAGGGACCCGTGAAAGCAACAGCCCGCAAAAACATGACAGATTGCATCGGCACTCGAGACTGCGAACACAACCCGGTCATGCTCCATGAGGTCGTCGAACTTATCGGATGCAGGCCCGGGGGGGTCTACGTCGATGCCACCGTCGGGCTGGGGGGGCACGCCGAGGGCATCCTGCGGAGAATTGAGCCCGGCGGCCTGCTGATCGGGATCGACCGGGACCGGGAATCGCTCGAGAGGGCCGAAACACGGCTGCAATCCTACGCCGACAGCGTCCGCCTGGTGCACGACAACTACAAGAACCTGGCCCTGATCTTAAACAACCTGAAGGTTCAGCCCCCCGACGGGATATTGGTCGACCTGGGGGTTTCCTCCTACCAGCTGCTGTCGCCCGAGCGCGGCTTCAGCCTCCACTCCGACGTCATGCTCGATATGCGCATGGACAGGAGCCGGAGGGGGACGGCCGCCGACATCGTCAACAACACCCCCGAAGGCGAACTGGCCGATTTGATCTACCGGTACGGGGAGGAGAAGCTGTCGCGCCGCATCGCGGCGGCCATCGTGCGGGAACGCGCCAGGGCCCCCATCACGCGCTGCGCCCAGCTCGCCGACATCGTCAGCCGGACCATCCGGGGACGGGGGCGCCAGACGATCCACCCGGCGACCCGGACGTTCCAGGCGCTGCGCATCGCCGTCAACGAGGAGCTCGAGGGGCTCGACGCGTTCCTCGAGGAGGCGGCGGAGTTTTTAAAACCCGGCGGGAGGCTCGTGACCATCGCGTTCCATTCGCTGGAAGACCGGATTGTAAAAACCACATTCCGCAAACTGGCGGGACAGTGCGTGTGCGACCACCCGCCGGAGCTGTGCCAGTGCCCGCGCCGGGCCGTCGCCCGGCTCGTCCATGCGCGTCCCGTAACCCCGAAGCGCGAGGAGCTGGCTGCGAATCCGCGCGCCCGGAGCGCCAGGCTGCGGGTTTTGGAGAAACTATAGGGCGGGCGATGGCCGCAAATGAGGCGGTCGGCACCGACGATGCGCCATCCCGACCCGGCACATATCGGAACCTCTTGACTGGAGACGCCAATGACGGACTGGGCTGACGGATCGGAAATGCGCAACAACGGCATCAAATGCGTCATCGACGCGCGCATCGTGTCGGAGTTTCTGCGGACCATCGTGTCGCTCGGGATGATCGGCGGCGCGCTCCTGTTCTTCTCGTGGGTCCGCGGCCAGATCGTCGACACGGGATACGAAAGCCAGAGGCTCTTCGAAACCGAGGAGGCCCTGCTCGGCATCGAGGAAAAACTGGTCCTGGAGGAGGAAACGCTGACGAACCCCGAGCGCATCGAGCGACTCGCGACGCTCGAACTCGGGATGGCCCGGCTGCGCCCCGGCCAGCTGATCCTGCCCCAGCCCGAGACCGGGGACCGCGGCATGCCCGCTTCGCTGGCCCTGGCCGGCGCCAAGAACGGCGGCCTGAAAAAATCCGGGGAGGGCAGGCGCTTCGTGAACTATCTTACAAACTAAACGGGTCCGGGAGGATGCGGGACGGGAACGGGTAGGAACCATGCGGCTCCGACCGGGGGCGGGCCGACAGGATCGGCCGGGCGGGCCGACGGGATCGGCCGGGCGGGCCGACGGGATCGGCCGGGCGCCCCGCGTGCGCGGCCGGCGATTCCATGCACGGCACGTTCCGGCGGCCCTTTACCCCGGCGCCCGGTGCACGGGTCAGGCATTCATGTCCACAGGCAGGGGAAGGACACAGTCGGTCAAAATCGTCCTCGTCATGCTCGGCATCACGCTCTGGAGCCTGGCCATCCTGGCTCGCCTGGTCGATATCCAGATCCTCAAGCACGAAAAATACGCCTCCAGCGCCCGCATCAAACAGCAGAACACCCAGCCGGTTTCCGCCCCGCGCGGAATCATCTATGACAGCCACATGGACGAGCTCGCCACGAGCGTGACGGTGAAAACCGTCGTCGCCGAGCCGAAAAGAATCGACGACAAGCCCAAAACGGCGCGCGAGCTGGCCGCCATCCTGAAGATGGATCCCCGGAAGCTGCTCGAACGGATGTCGGACCCCGCCCGGAAATCCTACCTGGTCGTCCAGCGACGGATCGATCCCGCGGCCGAAGCACGGATCCAGGCCCTCGGCGTCCGGGGTCTCTATTTCCTGAAGGAGAGCATGCGCGTCTACCCCAACCGCGAGCTCGCGTCGCATGCGCTCGGATTCGTCAACATGAACGGGGACGGGGGCGCGGGGCTGGAGCTCGAGTACGACCACGTGCTCAAGGGGGTGGACGGGCTGTTCTCCTTCGACATCGACGCGCATCGGCAGCCCTACGGGGTGAACGTGGAGAAGCCGCCCGTGCAGGGGTACTCGCTGGTCCTCAGCATAGACAAGTCGATCCAGTACATCGCCGACCGGGAGCTGGGGGCGGCCGTTGCGAACTCCCGGGCCAAGGCCGGCACCGCGATCGTGATGGAATCCGACACGGGCCGCATCCTCGCCCTTGCCAACCACCCCCAGTTCAACTGCAACACCTACAACACCTACAAGCCGGACCTGTGGCGCAACCGGGCCGTCTCGGACATGTTCGAGCCGGGGTCCACCTTCAAGGTCGTCGTGGCCACCGCCGCGCTCGAAGCGGGGCTCGTCGGCCCCGAGGACACCATCGACTGCCAGATGGGGTCGATCACGCTGGGGGGGCACGCATTCCGGGACCACGAAAGGTACGGGCTGCTGACCTTCAAGCAGGTCCTGGAGCGATCCTCGAACGTCGGCGCCGTCAAGCTCGGGCTGAGACTGGGGCAGCAGCGCCTGCACCAGGCGCTGCTCCGTTTCGGCTTCAGCGCCCGCACCGGCGTGGATCTGCCGGGGGAGATCGTCGGGCTCGTGCGCGACCCGAAGGACTGGTCCGCCCTGTCGATCGGGGCCATCTCCTTCGGCCAGGAGATAGGCGTGACCTCCCTGCAGATCCTGACCGCCGTCAACGCGATCGCCAACGGGGGGTACCGGGTCCGCCCGTCCGTCGTCGACCGCATCCTCGGCGCCGACGGCGCCGTCATCGAAGAGACCGTCCCGGAGCGCACCGAGATCATGAGCCCCAGAACGGCCGAAACCGTCACGGAAGCCTTCGAAGGCGTCGTGCTGCGGGGCACCGGGAGACGCGCGGCCATGGAGGGCTACCGGGCCGCGGGGAAGACGGGCACGGCCCAGAAGATCGTCAACGGCGTGTACGCCAAGGGCGTGTACCTGTCCTCCTTCGTAGGATTCGCCCCCCTGCCCAATCCGCGGGTCACGATCCTGATGCTGCTCGACGAACCCCGGAAAGGGTACTACGGCGGCGACGTGTGCGCCCCCTATTTCAGGAATATCGCCCAGGAGGTTCTGCTGCAGCTCAGGGTTCCGCCCGATCCCGACCTGGACCTGCCCGGGTTCTCCCCGGACATCGCCGCCGGCGACACGGAGGATTTCGTGCCCAACGCCCTGCCGGCGGGGACCCCGGAAGAATCCGGCTCGTACCCGCCCGGGCCGGAGCCGCCCGGCGGTGATCCGCCCGGCGGTGATCCGCCCGGCGTCGTCTCCGTGGCCATCGAGGGCGCATGGGTCGCCATGCCCGACTTCCGGGGGCTGTCGAAGAGAAACGTCCTGGAAAAATGCATCGAACTGGGCATCCACCTGCAGTCGACCGGCTCCGGGGTGGCGATCTTCCAGTCGCCCCCCCCGGGGGCCGGGATCTCCGTGGGGTCGGCCTGCAGCGTGACCTTCGCCAAAACCGGCCTGCCCGAGCACGTCGCATCCGCCCGTGCGCCCGCCTCCGGGCGCACGCAGCCATAGAGGAGACGCATGTTCCTACGCTCGGCCCTCGAACAGATTCCCGGAACGGACCCGGCGGCGATACCCGATGTGCGGATCGACGGCGTCAGCTACGACTCGCGCCAGGTGCGCCGGGGGGACCTGTTTGTCGCCATCCGCGGGCAGAAGACCGACGGCGCCCGCTTCGCACGGCAGGCGGCCGACCGGGGGGCCGCGGCCGTCGCCGCCGAGAGCCCCGTCGACCCCGGGGGGGACGCCGCGTGTTTCACCGTCCCGGACGCGCGCAGGTTCCTGGCCGAGGTCTCGCGCATCTTCTACGGGGACCCGGCCTCCAGGATGCGGCTGGCGGCCGTCACGGGGACCAACGGCAAGACCACCACGGCCTATGTGACCGAGGCGATTCTCACACATGCCGGGATGCGCTGCTGCCTGGCGGGAACGATCGCGATGAGGACAGTCTCCCGGCAGTCCGAGAGCCGGCACACCACGCCGGAGGCCCCCGACCTGTCGCAGTTTCTCCGCCAGGCCCTGCAGGAGGGCTGCACCCACGGGGCGCTCGAGGTGTCCTCCCACTCCCTGGCCCTCCAGCGTGTCTTCGGGATGAAGTTCGCCGTCGGGATCTTCACCAACCTCACCCCGGAGCATATGGATTTCCACGGCACCATGGAGGACTACTTCGGCGCCAAGCAAAAACTCTTCGATCCGGAGAACGGGAACCGGGTCGAATCGGGCGTTTTCAACATCGACGACCCCTACGGGAAGCGGCTGGCCGATGGTTTCCGGGGGCGGGTCGTGCGCTTCGGCTTCGGCCCGGGCGCCGACATCCGCGTGCTTGAAAACACCATCGCCGCCGACGGCACGGACCTCCGCCTGGCGACCCCCGCGGGGGACATGGCGCTGCGGACGGGGCTGATCGGGAGGCACAACGCGTACAACATCATGGCGGCCGCCGGCGCCGCCCTCTGCCTGGACATCCCCCCGGAGGCCATCGCCGCGGGGGTCGCGTCGATGGGGACGGTCCCCGGGCGCTTCGAACGCGTGGAGGGGGGCCGGGATGTTACCGTCATCGTCGACTACGCGCACTCGCCCGACGCCCTGGAGAACCTGCTGGAACTGGTTTCCGGGCTGCCGCACGAGCGCATCATCACCGTCTTCGGCTGCGGCGGGGACCGGGACAGGCGCAAGCGCCCCGTCATGGGATCGATCGCCGCCGGGCGGAGCGACATCACGATCGTCACCTCCGACAACCCGAGGTCGGAGAACCCCATGGATATCATCGGCGAAATCCTCGGGGGGGTCCCCGAGGGCCCCGGGAGCTGCAGCGTCGTGCCCGACCGCCGGGAGGCCATCGGGCGGGCGATCTCCCTGGCCCGCAAGGGGGACATTGTCGTCATCGCGGGCAAGGGGCACGAGAACTACCAGATCATCGGCGGGGAGAGGCTCCCGTTCGACGACCGGCAGGTTGCCGGGGAGTTCCTCCGCGGGCTCCGGGGGGGCCGGGCCTAGCCCGGGGTACGCAATCGGGCCAATGGAAACGCTATGGAAACCATCCTATCCCAGCTGAGCGCGGAGCAGATCGCCGAGTGCACCCGGGGGCGCTTGTCGGCCGGCGGGGGCGCGGCGTCCTTTGCCGGCGTGTCGATCGACACCCGCACCCTCGGGGAGGGGGCGCTGTTTGTCGCCATCCGCGGGCCGCGCCATGACGGGCACGCCTTCATCCCGAAGGCGATCGCCGCGGGCGCCCGCGGCGTCGTCGCCGACTCCGCCTACCGCCACCCGGGGGACTTCCCCCCGGGGCGGGTCCTGATCCGGGTCGAAGACACCCACCGGGCGCTCAGGGACCTGGCGGCCGCCGTCCGGCGCCGGTGGCGGGGAACGGCAGTCGGGATCACCGGGAGCATGGGAAAGACCACGACCAAGGAGTTCGTCTCCCAGATGCTCGAGCCCGCGTTCCGAGTGCGCCGGTCCCCGGGCAACTACAACAACCTGTACGGCCTGCCGCTGGCCGTCTTCGGCCTCGAGCAGGGCGACCAGGTCGGGGTGTTCGAAATGGGCATGAGCGCTCCGGGGGAGATCGCCGAGATGTGCCGGATCGTTTCGCCGTCGGTCGGCGTCATCACCAACGTCGCCCCCGTGCACCTCGAATTCTTCGGGTCCCTCGAGGGCATCGCCCGCGCCAAGGGGGAACTGGCCGAGGCGCTCCCGCACGGCGGCGTGCTGGTCTACAACAGCCAAAGCCCGGGCCTCGGCCGCATCGCCGCCCGCTTCGGGGGGCGGAGGATCTCGTTCGGCTTCGACGCCGGCGCCGATTTCCGCGCGGACCAAATCGAGATCACGGGCCCCGAACAGACCCGTTTCCGGCTCCGCTGGGGCGGCGCCGAACGGATCGCGACGATCCCGCTCGCAGGCGCGCACTACGTCATGAACGCCCTCCCGGCCGTTGCGCTGGGGGACCTGTACGGGCTCGGGCCGGACGCGATCGCCGGCGCCCTGGGCCGCCTGCAGCCGGCCTCCATGCGCGGCCGCATGCTCCGCTTCGCCGAGGGCTTCAGCGTGATCGACGACTCGTACAATTCCAACCCCGAGGCGCTCCGAAGCATGATCGACGTTCTGTCTCGACTGCCGTCGTTCCGACGGCGTATCCTTGTGGCGGGCCCGATGCTCGAACTGGGGAGCGCATCGGCCGCGCTGCACTACGAGTGCGGCGTTTCCGCAGCCCAGGCGGGCCTGGACGCCGTCATCGGGGTCGGGGGGGATTCCAGGGAAATCGTCCGCGCCGCGCTCGAGCACGGCATGGGCGACTGCCGGGCCCGGTTCGTCGAAGGCACCGGGGAGGCGGCGGCCCTCCTCGGCCGGGAGCTGCGGCGCGGGGATCTGGTGCTTATCAAGGGTTCGCGCGGAGCGCGCATGGAGGCCGTCGTCGAAAGCCTGCGCTCCGCTTTCGAGTGTTGCCAGGCGGGAACGCATCATGCGGGATGAAACGGGCTACGGCGGGAAAACGGTTCTGGTTGCGGGCGCCGGCAGAAGCGGGCTGGCCGCCGCGGAGTTTTTGATCGGCCGGGGCGCCCGGGTGATCCTCTCCGACGCGAAGGCCGCCGAACAGCTCGATGCCGCCGCCCGGGGCCTGGCCGAGTCCTCGGGCGGGATGCTCCGGCTCGAGTGCGGGGCGCATCGCGCCGACAGTTTCGCCCGCTGCGACCTTGTCGTCGCGAGCCCCGGGGTCCCCCTGTCCCTGCCGGAATTCGAACGGAGCCGCAGGGCCGGGATCCCCGTCATCGCGGAGGTGGAGCTGGCGTTTCGGCACCTGCGGGGGCGCATCGTCGCCATCACCGGCTCGAACGGGAAGACCACGACGACGGCGCTGGTGGCCCATCTGCTGCAAAACGCCGGGATGCGCGCCTGGGCGGCCGGGAACATCGGCCTGGCGCTGACGGGTCTGGTTTCCCGGTCGACGCCCGAGGACGTCCACGTGGTCGAGCTGTCGAGTTTCCAGCTGGAGGGGATCGCCGGTTTCCGGCCGTGGATCGGCTCGATTCTCAACATCACCCCCGACCACCTGGACCGCTACGGCAGTTTCGAGGACTACGCGGCGGCCAAGCGGAGGATATTCCGGAACCAGGGGCCGGACGACTACGCGGTCCTGAACGCCGACGACGCCCGCACCGCCGCCATGGCGGACCAGCTGGCGGCGGCGACGGTGCTGTTCAGCCGGAGCCGCCCGGTCGGCCACGGCGTCTTCCTCCGCGGCGGCCGGGTGATCTTTCGCGGCGGCGGGCGCGAGACGGCGCTGTTTTCCTCCGGAGCCATCGGGCTGCCGGGGGCCCACAACCTCGAGAACGTGCTGGCGGCGGCCGCGATGGCGATTCTGGCCGGGGCGCCCCCGGAAAGCCTCGAGGAGGGCGTCGGGCGGTTCGAGGGCCTCGAGCACCGGATCGAGTTCGTCGCGGAAATCGACGGGGTGCGCTACTACAACGATTCGAAGGCGACCAACGTCGATGCCGCCATCAAGTCGCTCGAGGCGTTCCCGGGCGGCATCGTCCTCATAGCCGGGGGCCGGGACAAGGGGGGCGACTTCAGCCTTCTCAGGGACGCGGTGCGGCGGCGCGTGAAGCACCTGGTCGCCATCGGCGAGGCGGCGGGGGCCATCCGCCGGGCGCTCGGGCGGGAGGTCGGGATCACCGGCGCCTCCAGCATGCCCGAAGCCGTGGCCCTGTCCAGACAATACGCGGGGCCGGGCGACACCGTGCTGCTGGCCCCGGCATGCGCGAGTTTCGACATGTTCGCCGATTACGAGCACCGCGGCCGCGCGTTCAAGGACGCCGTCCGCGGCGCCGGGCTCCCGGAGCCATTGAGGTAGACACGCATGGCCTATAAACCTGGAAGCGACAAGATCCTGTTTTTCACCACCGGGCTTCTCACCATCTTCGGTCTGCTGATGGTCTACAACGCGTCGTCGGTCGTCGCGGCCAACGAACACGGGATGTCCTTCTACGTCTTCCTCAAACAGCTCGTCTACGCCCTGTTCGGCTTCTTCTGCCTCATCCGCCTGATGAAGACCGATTACCACAAGTGGCAGAACCCGAAGCTGCTGCTGGGCATCCTCGCTGTGTGCGCGCTCGCTTTGATCCTCGTCCTGACCGGGCCCGAGGTCAACGGGGCCCGCCGCTGGATCCGCATCGGCCCCCTGTCGCTCCAGCCGTCGGAAATAACCAAACTCGCGATCATCGTGTTCCTGGCGGCCTTCCTCGACAGGCACGAGGGCGATGTCCGGAAGCCGTCCCGGCGCCTGGTCCTGCCGTTTGCCGCCATCGGGTTCTTCGCAGCGGTGATCCTGATCGAGCCCGATTTGGGGCAGGCGGTCACCATCGGCATCATCGCCGCCGTCATGCTCGGCGTGGCGGGCCTTTCGTGGAAATTCTACGCGGCGGCGTTCGTGCTGGCCATCCCCGGATTCTACTTCCTGGTCATGTGCTCCCCCTACCGGTGGGAAAGATTCCTGACGTTCTGGGATCCCTACCGGGACCCCTTCGGGTCCGGGTGGCACATCATCCAGTCCCTGACCGCCGTGGGCAGCGGGGGCCTGACGGGGCTCGGGATCGGCGCGGGGAGGCAGAAGCTCTTCTTTCTGCCGGAAGCGAGCAGCGATTTCATCTTCGCCGTCATCGGCGAGGAGCTCGGGTTTCTGGGCACCTGCGCGATCACGTGCGGGTTCCTGGTCTATTTCTTCAGGGGCATGAAAATCGTCCTCCGTTCCTCGGACCGGTTCGGGTTCTACCTTGCGCTCGGCATCACCCTGATGGTGGTATTGCAGGGGCTGATCAATATCTCCATGGTGCTGGCCATGATCCCCACGAAAGGGATCGCGCTTCCGTTCCTCAGCCAGGGGGGGAGCTCCCTGCTGCTGAACCTCGTGGCTACGGGGATACTTCTGAACCTTTCCTACCGCAATCAGCTGGCGGTGGACACTTAGGCGGGTATGTTCGGCAAGATACAGAAAATCCATTTCATCGGGATCGGCGGCATAGGGATGAGCGGCATCGCGGAGCTGCTGCTGAACCTCGGCTACCAGGTGAGCGGGTCGGACCTGAAGCGGAGCCCCGCGACCGACCGGCTGGCCGGCCTGGGGGGGGCCGTCGCGATCGGGCATGATGCCGCCAACGTCCGGGGCGCCCACGTCGTCGTCACATCCTCGGCCGTCGGGCCGGGCAACGTGGAGGCCCTCGAAGCCCACCGGCAGCACATCCCCGTGATACCGAGGGCGGAAATGCTCGCCGAGCTCATGCGCCTCAAATACGGCGTGGCCGTCGCCGGGGCGCACGGCAAGACGACGGCGACGTCCATGATCGCCACCGTCCTGGTCCACGGCGGTTTCGACCCGACCGCCGTCATAGGCGGCCGGCTCAACGCCTTCGGGAGCAACGCCAAGCTCGGCAAGGGGGAGTACCTGGTCGCCGAGGCCGACGAGAGCGACGGCTCCTTCCTGAAGCTGAGCCCGACCATCGCCGTCGTCACCAACATCGACCGGGAGCACATGGACCATTATGCCGGCCTGCAGGACATCCGGGCGGCCTTCGTCTCCTTCGTGAACAAGGTCCCCTTCTACGGCGCGGCCATCGTCTGCCTCGACAACCCGAACGTCCAGGCGATCATGCCGCACATCGAACGCCGGACGATCACCTACGGGGCCAAGGGTTCCGCCGACCTGGTCGCGTCGCGGATCGAGCCCCGCGGATTCGGGACCGTCTCCCGGATCGTCCTCAGGGGGAGCCCCCTGGGCACCCTCGGCCTGCAGGTCCCCGGGGAGCACGCGGTTCTGAACGCGCTGGCGGCCGTTGCGACGGGGCTCGAACTCGGCATGCCGTTCGAGGCGATCGCGGAGGCGCTCGAATCGTTCCAGAACGCGGACCGGCGGTTCCAGGTCAAGGGGGAGTCCGGCGGCGTTCTGGTCGTCGACGACTACGGGCACCACCCGACCGAAATCGCCGCCACGCTCCGGGCGGCCCGCCAGGCCTGCGGCCGGCGGATCGTCGCCGTGTTCCAGCCGCACCGGTACACGCGGGTCCATGCCCTGGAGGCGGACTTCGCGCAGGCGTTCGGCGACGCGGACCTCGTCCTGGTCACGCCCATCTACGCGGCCGGGGAAAAGGAAGTCCCCGGGGTCAGCGCCGAAAAGCTCGCCGGGCGGATCCGGGAGGAGGGGCACCGGGACGCCTGCTTCGCGCCCGATTTCGAGGGCGCCGCACAGTGGCTCCGCTCGAGGCTCCGGGAGGGGGACCTGTTGCTGACCCTGGGAGCGGGCGACGTCTGGAAGGTGGGCGAGGAGTTTTTGCGATGAGGGGGGCCGCGCCGGGGTATCGGCGCCAAAACGCCGAAAAGGGACTTGAACTGCGGGTGCGGAACCTGCATGGTGTAGAGCGATGAGGATCAGCACGACCAACAGCCGGGAAGTCCGGGGCGGGGACAGAAAGCCCGTGCGCCGGAAGGCGCCCGCACAGAAGAAGGCGCCCCAGAAAATCGGCCGCGCCCGGCTCGGCGCGGTACGGATCCTCGCCTCGGCCCGGCGCCTCGGGCGGTGGGGGGGGATTCTGCTGATCGCCGCCGCCTTGGGCCTCGTCGTCAGCCGCGCCTACCATTCCGAAAAGTTCCGGGTGCGCGACATCGCCATCTACGGGTGCAAGGAGGTCGATCCCAAGGTGATCGAGGGGATCGTCCGCAGCAGCATCCCGGGGAGCATCCTGGACGTCGAGCTCGACGAGTTGCGGGAGCGGCTCGAGCAGGTGCACTGGGTCCGCCACGTGGAGATCCGGCGCGTGCTGCCGTCCGGGCTGACTTTGATCATCCGCGAGCGCGTCCCGACGGTCATCCTGGAGATCGGCGGCCGGCTGATGATCGCCGACAACGACGGCACCCTGCTCGACGCCTACGACCCCCGGTACGGGCACCTGGACGTGCCGGTGTTCAAGGGCGTGCTGGGGACGGACCCCGACGGGTTCCGCTCCTTCCAGGAGGAGAACTCGGCCCGCATCCGCTCTGCCCTGGGCATGCTGGCGGAAATCCGGGCGGGGGCGCCTGCGGCCCTGGACAGGATATCCGAGGTCGACATCTCCGACCGGAACAACATGAAGATCCTGCTCGTCGACGACACCGCGGAGATCTACCTCGGCCGGAACAACTACGCCCTCCGGCTGCAGGCGTTCCTCACGAGCGGCAAATACCAGGAGCTGAAGGACAGGAACATGAGCATCGCCGTGGTGGACCTGCGCTTTGACGACCGCATCGTCTACCGCAGCGGCCCCGCCACGGCGGTGTCCTCCCCGGGGGGGGGCGACTGACGGCCCCATCGGCCGGCACAAGGCGGGACAAGACGTTTGGGAGTCACCGGTGAGCAAGAAAGATCGTATCGTTTGCGGGCTGGACGTCGGGACCACGAAGGTGTGCATGATGATCGCGCGCGCGGAGGCTGACGGGGGCATCGACGTCATCGGCACCGGGTACGCGGCCTCCGCGGGGCTGAAGGGGGGGATGGTCGTCGACCTCGAACAGGCGGGGGCCTCCATCCGCAAGGCGGCCGACGAAGCCGAGGCCGCGGCGGGGGTCGGCGTGGACTGGGCCGTCGTCGGGGCGGCCGGGAACCATTTCGAGAGCTTCAATTCCCACGGCGCCGTCTCGATCGAGGGGGGCAACCAGGAAGTGACCCGGAGCGACATGGACAAGGTGATCCAGGCGGCGAAATCCGTAACGGTGGCGCCCGAACGGGAGATCATCCACGTCCTGCCCCAGGAATTTTTGCTCGACAACCACGGGGGTATCCTCAACCCGGTCGGGCTCACGGGATCGAGGCTCGACGTCCACATCCACGTCGTCACGTGCGAGAGCGCCCTGAACCAGAACCTGATCCGCGCCGTCAACCGGGCCGAGATGCGCGTGAAAAAGGTGTACCTGCAGCAGCTGGCAAGCGCCGAGGCGATCCTCACCCGCGACGAGAAGGACCTGGGGACGGCCGTCATCGACATCGGGGGAGGCACCACCGACATCGTCGTTTTCCTGCGCAACTCCGTGCATTTCACGTCGGTGCTTCCGGTCGGGGGCGCCCATTTCACGCGCGACATCGCCGTGATGACGCAGACGCCGATGGACGACGCCGAGCGCATCAAGAAAGACTTCGGAACGGTCCAGACCGAAACGATCGCAGGGGAGGAAACCGTCGATGCGCCCGGGATCGGCACCCAGGCGTCGCGCCAGGTTCCGCGCCGCTACCTGTGCGACATCCTCCGGGCGCGAGGGATGGAGCTTCTGGAGCTCGTCAAGGAGCAGCTCTGGAAGGCGAAGGAGAGCGAACGCCTCGCGGCGGGGGTGGTCCTGACCGGTGGGGGCAGCATGCTCGACGGCATCTCCGAGCTCATGGAGGACGTCCTGAACATCCCGGTGCGCCAGGGGGTTCCCCTGGGCGTGCGGGGGCTGTCCGAGGGGATGCTGCACCCGGTCTACGCGACCGCCATCGGGCTGACAAAATTCGCCGCGGAAGAGTCGAACGCGTCCAGGAAGAACCCGAACAAATCGGGGAACACGAATTCGTTCATCAATAAAATTCTATCACTGGTCGGCAACTAGCCGGGGGGGACCGATGATTACAGACAAACTACAGTTCGAAGAGGAGTCCATGAAATTCGGATTCGAGGAGGACAAGCACCTGGGAGCCAACATCAAGGTGATCGGGATAGGGGGCGCCGGCGGGAATGCGGTCAACCGGATGATCGAGGCCAGAATCGGCGGGGTCGAGTTCATCGCGGCCAACACCGACATCCAGGCGCTGAAGAACTCCAGGGCTTCCTACAAACTGCAGATCGGCTCGAAGCTCACCAACGGCCTCGGCTGCGGCGCCATTCCCGAGAAGGGGCGCCAGGCCGCACTGGAGGACACCGAGCGGATCATCGAACTCCTCAACGGGGCCGACATGGTCTTCATCACGGCCGGCATGGGCGGGGGCACCGGCACCGGCGCCGCGCCGATCGTGGCCAGCCTGGCCGCGGAAATGGGGGCGCTCACCGTCGGCGTCGTGACGAAGCCCTTCACCTTCGAGGGCAAGAAAAGGATGCTGCACGCCGAGCAGGGGCTCAACGAGCTCAAGGCCGTGGTCGACACCCTGATCACGATCCCGAATGAAAAGCTGCTCGAGGCCATGGGCGCCGAGGCTCTTCTGGAGGATTCCTTCCGCTACGCCGACGACGTCCTCTGCCAGGCCGTGCAGGGCATCTCGGACATCATCACGCTTCCGGGAATCGTCAATGTCGATTTCGCCGACGTTGTGACCATCATGTCCGGCAAGGGGCTTGCCCTGATGGGGACGGGGATCGCCCAGGGGGACAACCGCGCGATCGAAGCCGCCCAGCGCGCGATATCCAGCCCGCTGCTGGAGGAAACCTCGATCCGGGACGCCAGCGGCGTCCTGATCAACATCACGGCCGCCCGTGAAAGCCTGCGGCTGCAGGAGGTCTATTCCGCGGCGAAGATCATCGAGGAGGTCGCCGGGGCCGAGGACACGATATTCGGAGCCGTCTACGACGAAACGATGGGCGACAGCCTGAAGGTGACCGTCATCGCGACGGGATTCAACCAGTCGGCCAATGAAATGTCTTCCGAGCTGAGGGAGCGCACGCCGGCCGGGGGGAAGGTGGTTTCGATCGCCCCTGCCGAGGGGAACCGGTCCCCGGATTACCCGAGCATCCTGAACCGGGGGAACCTCGACGCGCCCGCCCTGCAGCGCCGGCGCGCCGAATAGGGGCGCATGCCGGCCCGGGAGCAGCCGCGCCCGGGCGCTAGGGCGCTGCCTTCTTGATGCTCACCGCGAGGCCTCCGGACCCCCGGAGGTCGAGCACCTTCGTCTCGAGCTCCGGCAGGCTCCGGGCGAACTCGAGGTAGTCGCCCGTCATGCCGCCGCGTCCCATCGCGCGCCCCCCGAACCCCCACGCGGACCCTTCGAAGACGTTGTGGGCGACGAAACACCCGCCCGGCCGGATCTTGTCGACCGTCGCCTTCAGGTACTGCGTATACCATTCCTTGTCCGCGTCGCAGAAGACGAAATCCCAGGGGCCCTCCAGCGCGGGGACGATCGTGTGGGCGTCCCCCAGCCGGGCGTCGACGAACTTGTCAAGCCCCGCCCTGCGGAAGTTGGCGACGGCTTCGTCGCGGCGCCGCGGGTCGATCTCGACGGTGACGAGCTTCCCCCCGGTTTTCGAAAGGGCCCAGGCGATCCATATGCCCGAGTAGCCGGTGGATGTCCCAATTTCCAGGGCATCCTTGCACTTATGTTCCAGGATGATGTCGTACAGGGCCTGCCCGTCCACCTCCGGGACGTTCATGTCGCGCCAGGTGCTGCGCGTATCGTCGAGGAACTTCCGGACCCTGGAGTCGAGCGAGACCTCCCCGGCCCCGGCGCCGTCCTCGGAACGGAGCCTAATCCCGGCGACAGGCAGCATGGAGGCGAGGGCGATGATTACGAGAAGCTTCCTCATAAACCTTCTCCCTTCATGTGGATTGCCGACGCGTACGGCCCCCCGGAGGCGTTTAGGGGGCGTCAGGACCTGTCTGCACCCTCCCCCTGCGTCCCCTGGGAGCCTCCGGCGTCCTACTTCACTCTCTTCGCTATGATCTCCCTCGGGGCCCTCGGACCTCCTCCGGGGCCGCCGCCGGGACCACCGCCGGCAGGAGGTGCGCCCATGCCGCCGGGACCGCCGGCAGGAGGTGCGCCCATGCCGCCGGGACCGCCGGCAGGAGGTGCGCCCATGCCGCCGCCGAATCCGCCTTCTCGTTCAATCGTGAAGGTGATCGTATCTCCGGCAACCTTCCCCGTGTACTTCGTTTTCATCTCGTTGCCGTTGAACTCGCGCACGACGGCGAACGTGATGGTGTCCCCGGTAATTTTCCCTTCCGTGATCGGGGTGTCCCCCCCCCCGCCCATAGGTGAGGGCGAAGAGATGGTGCCCGTCAATTCGCTCCCGTTCGCCTTGAAAACATAGGTGGTTATCACTGGATCCCCACCCTGGCGTCCTGCCCGTTCCGACTGCCACTTGCCGTCGACGTCAGCGGCGATTAGGGGCGCGCACAACCCCAGCAGGACGATGGCGCATGTCAATGCAATGATCTTTTTCATACCCTTTACGATCCCTCCTTCATTAGAAACCTGAAACGCCTACGTTCTTGTGTGATGCATTACGCGGCCGGGGGGCGGATTGTTACCTGGATTCGATCCGGGCCGGCCGGGGCGTCAGTGAATGGTCGGCCCCTTTTTGGCATCCTCGTCGATCTTGCGCCGCATTTCCCCGTAATAGGCCTCGAACTGCCGCTTCAGGCGCTCGTGCCGGCGCCTGGAATGCAGGTCGCCGTAGAGGCCGCGCCAGCTTTTTCCCCTGAGATAGGCGTAGCCGACCAGCATGCCCCCCAGGTGCGCCACGTGCGCGATGCCGTCGCCGGACCCGCCGATGGAGGACAGAAATGCCGCCGCGCCCATAATCAGCACCATCCACCGGACCCGGACCGGGAACAGGAGGAAGACATAGACCGTGCGGTCGGGAAAGGCCAGGCCGTAGGCCAGCAGGATGCCGTAGATGGCGCCCGACGCGCCGATGGTGACCGCGGGGCTGTTGATGCCGACGGCCCAGGAACAGACGCCCGCCCCGATGCCGGTGACGAAGTAGTAGCGGGCGAACCTCCGGGTTCCCCAGAGCCGCTCCAGATCGCTGCCGAACATGTAGAGCATGAGCATGTTGAACAGGACGTGGAAGATCCCGCCGTGCAGGAACATGTAGGTCGCCAGCTGCCAGACCATGAGCTTGTGGGTGACCAGTGCGGGCCGCAGCCCGAAGGTGGACTCCAGCATCCCCGGCGCCACCATCCCGGCGAAAACCTGGAGCACGAATACGGCGACGTTGGCGACGAGGATGCCTGTAACGGCCCGCGTCGCGGGGCCTCCGAAGGTGACCATCTGCATGCGGTCCATGCTATGGGAATCGGGGGGCAAATGCAACCGGCTTGACCCGTTTCCCGCAATCGGGATTTCCCTTCCCGCGACAATACTGCTAGAATGCGGCTTTCGACCAACAAGGGGGGGATCGGGATGAGACCTGGCGGCCGGCAAAGCGATGAGATGCGACAAGTGCGGATGGAGCCCGATTACACCAAGCACGCCGCCGGATCGGTGTACATCGCCGTCGGGGACACCCGCGTGCTCTGCACCTGCTCGGTCGAGGACAGGGTCCCGCCGTTTCTCTACAACAAGAACCAGGGATGGATCACCGCCGAATACGGCATGCTCCCCGGGGCGACCACGACGCGGACGGCGCGGGAGGCGGCCCGCGGCAGGCAGTCGGGCCGCACGGTGGAAATCCAGAGGCTGATCGGCCGCTCCCTGCGCTCCGTGGCGAACCTCTCGCTGCTCGGCTCCCGCACCCTGCTCGTCGACTGCGACGTGATCGAAGCCGACGGCGGCACCCGCACGGCCGCCATCACCGGCGGATTTCTTGCGCTGGCCCTGGCCGTCTCGAAGCTCATCAACCGGAAACTCCTCCCCGCCTCCCCGATAAAGGACTTCGTCGCGGCCACAAGCGTCGGCCTCATCCAGGGCCGGGCCTGCCTCGACCTGGATTACGGCGAGGACTCCGGCGCCGAGGTGGACATGAACCTCGTCATGACCGGCCAGGGCCGGTACGTCGAGATTCAGGGCACGGCCGAAAAGACGCCCTTCTCCCCCGAGCAGCTCGGGGATCTCCAGCGCCTGGGCGCCACAGGCATCGAGCAGCTCGTCCGGATGCAGAGGGCGGTCCTGAAATCCCGGGACGTTCTCCGGACGCTTTTCCCCGGGTAGCCCCTGTCACGGGAGGAATCCTCCGGCCCCATGTCCGACCCCAACTTCGACACTATCGTGGTCGCGACCCGCAACAGCGGAAAGCTCGAGGAATTCCGGGCGCTGCTGCGGCCGCTCCGATGCCGGCTTCTGAGCCTTCCCGCGGCCGGCATCGACCGCACCGTCGAGGAATCGGGGCGGAGCTTCGCCGACAACGCCCGGATGAAGGCCGTGGCGTATTCGAGGCTCTCCCCCTTCCCCGTCCTGGCCGACGATTCCGGGCTGGAAGTCGCGGCGCTGGGAGGCCGGCCCGGAGTCCGTTCGGCCCGCTACGGCGCCTCCGGCGCTTCGGACGCGGACCGCAACCGGAAACTCCTCGAGGAGCTGGCGCGCGCCGGCGCCGGCCGCGAAGCCCGCTTCGTCTGCGCGCTGGCCGTGGCGCACCGGGGCGCCGTCGTCCTGGAAACGGAGGGGGAGTGCCGGGGCGTCATCGCGCCCTCCATGCGCGGAGCCAGCGGGTTCGGGTACGATCCGATATTTTTGCTTCCCGAACTCGGCAGGACGTTCGCCGAACTCAGCGCGGAGGAGAAAAACGCCTACAGCCACCGCAGCCGCGCGCTCGGCCGCCTGCTGGAGATCCTGGCCCGCCCATGACCGGGAGAGGGCGCCCGCCCGGCACGGGCCGCCAATGCACTGGCGGCCCGTGCGGAATTGCGCTACAATACACGCTCTTCTGCCCTGTCGGGGCGTAGCGCAGCCTGGTAGCGCGCCTGCCTTGGGCGCAGGAAGTCCCCGGTTCAAATCCGGGCGCCCCGACCACATCCCCGATCCGCCCGGCGGCATTCCCGCGCGCGCCGGGCCTGCCGCCGGAGCTACCGGACGATCTGGATTTTGTCCGACATTCCGTCTTCGTAGCTGCTCCACCCGGAATTCATCCCGTAGGGGCAGCGCTGCAGCACGGCTTCGATGCGGCGGATCTGGCCGTTCTCCACCTTGAACAGCTCGGCCACCTGCCAGGTCCAGGGCTCCGCGGGCCCGGAAATCACCTGGCGCCCGTCGGGCGTCGTGAAATGGCGGGACTTCCCGGCGGCATGGTCGAAGAAGCAGAAGCTGAACACGATCCCGCGCTCGCGGTCTACGGCGACGAAGCGGCGGTCGCGGATCCGGCTCACGAAATAGATCAGCCCGGACTCGAACTGCTCCTTGCACCCCCAGTGGGTCGAATAGACCTTCACCTTGAGCGGGTCGGGCATTTCCTGGCCGGGGGCCAGGGGCACGTTCGTGGAGCGGCCCCCGTTCTCGTACCGCTCGCAGTCGTCGGTGAAAGGGTAGTAGCCCTTGCCGTCGTTCTTCTGCATCCCCGAGAAATAGTAGTTGGCCGTTTCGATCATCTTCTCCCTGGAGGGCCGGTTCTGCTCGGGGATACCGGCCGTGAATATCGGATGCGGCGTGCCCAGTTCCCTGCCCATCCTTTCGATGCTCTCCGCGGCCGAGGGCCCCGCGGGCCCGGCGCCGGGGTTGAGCAGGTTGCTTTCCGGGCGCACGACGATCTGCTCGGCCTCGGAGATCTTCCCGTTGGCGATCTTCAGGCGCAGCGCCAGGGCCACGGGCCTCGGCTCGTCCCCCGGTTCCTGGGCCTCTTCCCTGGCGGTCCCGAAAAAGGCCACCTGCCGGGTCTCGACATCGGGGACGTAGAACATGTAGGTCCCCTTCCCCGCCATGGAGGCCCAGAGCCCCTCCCCGAGAGGCAGCTGGACGCCGTTTTCCGTGAACCGGCAGTCCCCGGAGAACAGCGCCGCATCCGGCTCGTGCGACAGCATCGCGTCCATGTAGCGGTCGACGTAGTCTTGCAGGCACTCCCGGTCGCAGAAAGCCTCGGCATCGGTCGGGGCGGGCTCCGGAGTCCGGCAGGCCGCAGCCAGCGTCAGCACAATCGTGATTGCGGCAAGGGTCGTGTGTCTCATCCTCATCCTCATGGGATGCCTCCTTTTGTGGTTGCGCGTTTCGGTACGGGTGCGGCATTCATCATACTCAGGGGGGCGGCCGCGAGCAAGAAACTTCCCGCCGGGGAGTGCCGCGCCGGATACGGGGTTGCGGCGGCCCCATTCCGGGGTATCATGGGACATGCCGGCTGCGGCGCGCGCGCCGCGGCCGGCCAAACCGTCCACGGTCCACCAGGGGAGGGAGGGATGCCATGCAGCACGTAGAGGGGAAGACGGCGTTTATCACCGGAGGAGCCAGCGGCGCGGGCCTCGGCATGGCCGCGGCATTTCTGAAAAACGGGATGAAGGTGGTCCTGGCCGACATCCGCAGGGACAGCCTCACCCGGGCGGCGGAGTACTTCGGCCACAGCCCCGATGTCCATGCCTTGACGCTGGACGTCGCGGACCGGGCGGCGTTCGCCCGTGCCGCCGACGAGGCCGAGGAGGTGTTCGGCCCCGTCCACATCCTGTGCAACAATGCCGGGATCAACCTTTTCGTCCCGATCGAGGAGTGCACCTACAACGACTGGGACTGGGTCATGGGCGTCAATTTCGGCGGCGTCGTCAACGGCATCCAGACGTTTGTGCCCCGCATCCGGCGCCACGGCCAGGGCGGGCACATCGTCAACACCGCCTCCATGGCCGCGTTCGTGCCCAGTCCTGCCGCCGGCATCTACACGGCCTCCAAGTTCGCTGTCCGCGGCCTCAGCGAAGCGCTCCGGCTCAGCCTGTACCGCTACGGTATCGGCGTCAGCGTCTTCTGCCCCGGCCTGATCAACAGCGGCATCTACGAGAGCGAAAAGGTCCGGCCGGCCCGGCTCAGCTCGCCGGAGAACGCCGCCAAAAGCCAGGAGACCATGGACCGGCTTCCGGAGATACACCGGGCGGGCATGGCGCCCGAGGAGGTGGGGGACAAGGTGCTCGAGGGCATCCGGCAGAACAGGATGTACATCTTCAGCCACCCCGAGTTCAAGGACGAGCTGCAGGACCTGTTCGACATCGTGCTCGGCTCGCTCCCGGACGAGGCCGTCCCGCAGAAGCGCCTTGAATTCGAGCAGTGGCGCCGGAACGAGGTGAAACAGGCCATCGAGGCCGCCGACCGGGTGTAGCGGGGGCGCCTATTCCCGGCAGAGGTAGTCCCCTTCGCCCACCCACTTGTAGGTGGTCAGCTCGCGCAGGCCCATCGGCCCGCGCGCGTGCAGGCGCTGGGTCGAGATCGCGACCTCGGCGCCGAGGCCGAACTGCCCGCCGTCGGTGAACCGCGTCGAGGCGTTGACATAGACGGCGGCGGAATCCACCTCGCGGATCCAGCGGTCGGCGTTGGCCCGGTCCCCGGTCAGGATCGCGTCGGAATGCCCCATGCTGTGGGCGTTGGTGTGTTCGATCGCGGCGTCGATCCCGTCGACGACTTTCACCCCCAGCACGAGCGACATCCATTCGGTGTCGAAGTCCTCGGGCCCGGCGGGCTCGACCGGCGCGGGGAGCGGGGCCGTCCCCCCCCGCGTCAGGAAAGGGACCGCCGACTCGTGCGCCCTGAAGCGCACCCCCGCCGGGGCCAGGCGCCGGACCAGGCGCGGGAGCACGTCACCGGCCGCGGCCCGGTCGACCAGCACGGTGTCGAGGGCGTTGCAGACGGTCGGGCGCTGCGTCTTGGCGTTGTGGATGACCTCGAGGGCCCTGGCGACGTCGGCGGAGGCGTCCACGAAAATGTGGCAGACGCCGACCCCCCCCGTGATCACCGGGATCCGGCTGTTTTCCCGGCAGAAACGGTGCAGCCCCTCGCCCCCCCGGGGCACGATGACATCCACGTAGGCGTGGAGTCGGAGCAGTTCGAGGACCATGGCCCGGTCGGGATTGTCCAGAAACTGCACGGCGTCGGCCGGGAGCCCGTTCCGCTCCAGGGCGCTGCGGGCCAGCCCGGCCAGAAGGCTGTTGGAATGGAGGGTTTCCTTCCCCCCGCGCAGCAGGACGGCGTTGCCGGTCTTGACGGCGAGGCCGGAGACGTCGATGGTCACGTTGGGGCGGGATTCGTAGATGACGCCGACGACGCCGAGCGGTACGCGCTGCCGGCAGAGTCTCAGGCCGTTGGGCCGCACGCATTCGTCGTACCGCTCTCCGACCGGGTCCGGCAGGTCGGCCAGGTTCCGGCAGTCCTTTGCCAGCCCGAGAAGCCGTTTTTCGTCGAGGATCAGGCGATCGACGAGCGCATCGGCCATGCCCGAGGAGCGCGCCGACTCCACGTCCCGGGCGTTCGCGCCCAGGATCTCCGCCCGGCGGGCCCCGAGGAGGTCCGCCATGTCGACGAGCACCCGGTTCCTGGCGTCGCTCGAGGCCCTGGAGATCCGGCCAAACGCCGCGCGGGCCGCCCGTCCCATTCCCGATAGCATAGCAATCATCTCCCGATGTCCGCAGCAGGGCGGAATCAGATCACGACCATGTCGTTGTGGTGCACGACCTCGTCCCCGAAATGGTACCCGAGGATCGGTTCGATCTCCTCCGAGGACCGCCCACAGATCCTGCCCAGATCCCGTCCGCCGTAGTTGACAATCCCGCGGGCGATCTCCTTCCCGTCCCGGTCGACGATCCGGACGGTATCCCCGCGCTCGAAATCCCCGGCGGCGTCGACGATGCCGACCGCCAGCAGGCTCCCCCCCCGGCACAGCGCCCGGCAGGCCCCGTCGTCGACCTGCAGGGATCCCGGGGGGCGCCGGGCGGAAAGGATGTACCGCTTGCGGCTTTCCAGGGAGGTCACCACCGGCGTGAAACGCGTCCCGAGCGGCTCCCCCCCGGCGATGCGCACGAGGACGTCGTGCTCGCCGCCGGAGGCGATGACGCAGGCGGTCCCGGAGCGGCGCGCGAGATCGGCCGCCTGCAGTTTCGTGGCCATGCCCCCCGTGCCCAGCCCCGAGTCGGTGCTCCCGGCGGCGTCCCAGAGTTCCCGGGGTATCTCCCTGTCGGACACCTCGCCGACGAGCCGGGCTTCGGGATCGGTCCTCGGGTCGGACGCATACAGCCCCGGCTGGTCCGTGAGGAAGATGAGCAGGCCGGCATCGACGAGGTTCGAAACCAGCGCCGAGAGGCTGTCGTTGTCCCCGAAACGGATCTCGTCGGTCGCCACCGTGTCGTTCTCATTGACCACCGGGACGACCTTCCCCCGGACCAGGGCGAGCAGCGTGTTGCGGGCGTTCAGGTAGCTCAGCCTCCCGTCGAGGTCGGCGCGGGTCAGCAGGACCTGGGCCACCGTCAGGCCGTAGTACCCGAAAATCTGTTCGTACATCGCCATCAGGCGCGGCTGGCCGACGGCGGCCAGCATCTGCTTGGCCGGTATGTCCTTGGGCAGCTTCGGGAATCCGAGCCGTTCCCGGCCCATGGCGATCGCGCCGGAGGAAACCAGCAGGGCCTGGTGCCCGGCGGCGTGCAGCTGGGAAATCTGCCTGGCGAGATCGATGAACAGCGGGGTCGAGGGATGCCGGGTGCCGTTGGTCAGCGTCGACGTGCCGAGTTTGATGACTATGCGCATAGGCCGTTCCTGGAATGTCCCGAGTCCGCGCGCCCCATACTATACCTTCCGGCGGCGCAAGGGAATACCGCGGAGGCCGGAGCCAGCTCTTCCCCGCGCGGGGGCCCTCCGGCCTCCGGATGGGACGGCGCGCAATGGCGCCTAGGCGCCGTCGAGGATATCCTCCACCGTGGTCAGGGCCGCCATCATTTTCGGGAACCCGATCGTCACGATCGACAGGTGAAACGCCTGCAGGATCTCCTCCCGGGTCAATCCGGCTTCGAGCCCCTTGCGGACCTGGGACCGGAGGGATCCCTCCACCCCGGTGCCGATGGCCATCCCCAGCTTGACGAGGATGCGTTCTTTGCGGCCGAGCGGCCCGGCCGCTCGGCAGGCTTCGGAAAGGTTCTCGTAGGCGTCGGCTATCTCCGGATAGGATCGCATGTACTCGGTGAAGCGCTTGGGTATGGTGCTCATCGGCATCCTCCACTTCCAGTCCTGCGGCGCCCGCGGCCCCGCCCGTCGGGCATCCGCACCCCTGTTCTCCCGGACTACCTTCCCATATCCTTTGCCCGGGGGCAAGAGGGCGCTACACGCCGCGCCATCGGGCGCGGGCCGGACGCTAGCCGAGGTGGACCCAGACGGATTTCACCTGCGTGTACAGCTCCGTCCCCTGGCGCCCCAGCTCGCGCCCGAACCCGGACTGGCCGAACCCGCCGAAGGGGGACTCCGCCGAAAGAGCCAGATAGGCGTTGATCCAGACCGTGCCGGCCCGCAGCCGGCGCGCGATCCGGTGGGCGCGGCCCACGTCGCGCGTCCACACGGCCGCGGCCAGGCCGTAGACCGTCCCGTTGGCCCTGGCCACCAGGTCGTCGGCGTCCCGGAAGGTGAGGACTGAGAGGACGGGGCCGAAGATCTCCTCCTGCGCGATGCGCATCGAATCGTCGACGGCATCGAATATCGCGGGCGCGACGTAGAAGCCCCTGGTGCCCACCCGGCCGCCGGGGAGAACGGCCCGGGCGCCCTCGCTCCTGCCGGCTTCGATGTAGCCGAGCACGCGCTCCATCTGGGTTCTGGACACGAGCGGCCCCAGGCGGGTCCCGGGCTCGAGCGGGTCCGCGGGCCGCAGCTTCTCGGCCCGGGCCAGCAGCTGCCCGAGCACCCGGTCGTGGACCGGCTCCTCGACATACAGCCGGGAACCGGCGACGCACACCTCCCCTTTGCCGTAGAAGATGGCGTTGAAGGCGCCGTCGACGGCGCTGTCGATGTCCGCGTCGGCGAAAATGATGTTCGGGGATTTTCCCCCGAGCTCGAGCGACACCTTCTTGAGCGTGTCGGCCGCGGTCCGCATGATTTCCTTCCCCACCTCCGTGCTCCCCGTGAAGGAGATCTTGTCCACGTCCGGGTGCGCGACGAGCGCCCGGCCGGCCGTTTCCCCGAACCCCGGCACCACGTTGACGACCCCGTCGGGGATCCCGGCCTGACGGCAGAGCTCGGCCAGGCGAAGGGCGGTCAGCGGGGTGTCCTCGGCGGGCTTGACGACGACCGTATTCCCGCAGGCCAGGGCGGGGGCGAGCTTCCACGCGACCATGAGGAGGGGGAAGTTCCAGGGGGTGATGATGCCGCACACGCCGTAGGGCTCGCGCAGGGTGTAGTTCAGGAAATTCCCCGGGACCGGGATGGTCTCCCCCTCGATCTTGGTGCACCATCCCGCGTAGTAGGAAAACGTTTCGGCCGCGAACGGCAGGTCCACGTGGAGGGATTCGGAGATCGGCTTGCCGTTGTCGAGCGTTTCGGTCCGGGCAAGCTCATCGGCATTGTCCCGGATCAGGTCCCCGACCTTCCAGAGGAGTTTCGCCCGGTCCCTGGCGTCCATGGCGCGCCAGCTCTCCCGGTTGAACGCCAGGCGGGCGGCCCGCACCGCCGCGTCGACGTCGGCGGCGTCGGCCATGGCGACATGCGCCAGGATCTCCTCGGTCGCGGGATTGACGGTGGCGAACGTCCCGCCCGAATGGGCATCCCGGAATCGGCCGCCGATGAAAAGCTGTGTCGGCCCGTTCATAGGCCGCGTTCCCCTTTCCCGGGCCGGCCGCCGGCTTCGTCGGGCGCCGGATCCTTCGCCACGTAAAAAATGCCCCCCTCATTCTCCTGGATCGTGACAAGCCCGTCGGCCGCGAGGTGCTCCAGATGCTTGACCGCCTCGTTGCGGTGCATCGCGAGGCCCGCGGCGACACCCTCGAGCGTGCAGGGCCGGCGCCGGAGCAGTCCGAGGACGTCCCCCTGCGAGCCGGCGGAATCGGCCCCGCAGGCGGGCGGCGCGTACTCGGCGATCACCTCGGCCCCGCCCGCAAACAGTCCCGCCAGCTCGAGCATTCTCGCTCTGGGCACCGCGAGCGCGCAGGCTTCGACCGGCGGCCGCGCAACCGTGTTGAGCTGGACCTTGTCCGGTCCGATTGCGCGCGCAAGGGCCGCCATGGCGCGCACGCTCTCCTGGTTGGCCGTGAGGCCCTCCAGGAGGAAAACCTCCAGCCACAGCCGTCCCCTGTAGGACTCCCGGAACCGGCGCAGGCCGTCGACCATTGCGTCGAAGCCGATGCCTTCGACCGGCCGGTTGACGCGCAGGAAATCCCGGCTGTTGCCCGCGTCGAGGGAGGGGATGACCAGGTCGGCCCGCCCGATGGCGCGCCGCACCTGGCCGTCCCACAGCAGGGACCCGTTGGTCAGGACGGCTACGGGGATGTTGGTCTGCTTGCGGATCCCCCGGATCAGGGGCTCCAGTTCGGAATACAGCGTGGGTTCGCCCGACCCGGACAGGGTGATGCAGTCGACCCCGGGCCGCTGCTTCAGCCTGCGGCGGACCTCCCCGAGAAGCGTCTCGACGGGCACGAAGGCCTCCCGCCGCATCGTTTTGGCCGTCGTCGGGCCCAGCTGGCAGTAGACGCAGTCGTAGGTGCAGGTCTTGTAGGGGACCGTGTCGACGCCGAGAGACCGCCCGAGCCTTCTCGACGGGACGGGCCCGAATACGAATTGGAATGGATCCTGGTTTGTCTCGCGCATGTTCCAGCCGCCGCTGCCTCCTCCCGGTCCGCGCCGCCGCTTCGCCGGGCGCCGCCGCCTCGCCGGGCGCCGCCTCGGCGTCCCGAAAGCGGCCGCACACTTCTCTTGACACGATACCGCCATCAAATCTAGAGTCAATAGCGGAAACGTTTCCCGCTGCACTCGGACAGGGCATCCGCGACGGATGGCCTGCCGGATCAGAATCCTTACGAGGCTACTGCTATGACACATGAAATCTCACGCCGTACACTGCTGGGAGTTGGGTCCGTTGCAGGATGCGCCGCCGTCGGCGGCGCCTTTTTAGGGTGCACCAAGGCGCCGGTGCCGGTGCCCGCCGCCACCCTCCCCTGGCCGTGGAAAACCATCAATCCGGAAGAAATCAAGGAACGCGCCTACCAGTCCGCCTGGGACAAGATCGGCTGCATGTACGGCGTCTGCGAAGCCATACTCGGCACGCTGGCCGACCGGTACGGCGCCCCCTACGACACGTTCCCCGTCGCGGCCACCGTCTACGGATCCGGGGGCATCGGCGGCCTGGGGTCGGTCTGCGGCACCATCAACGCCTCCGGCCTGCTCTTCAACCTCTTCGTCGCGGACCAGAACGACATGTTCGCCCTCTGTTCGGAAATGTCCCTCTGGTACGAAAAGGCCAGCCTGCCGGTCTACAAGCCCCAGAACCCGAAATTCGAAATTCCCGACATCCAGTCGGTGGCCGGATCGAACCTCTGCCATGTTTCCTCGACGCAATGGGCCAACGCCTCGGGCATGAAACTGCTGACCAACGAGCATTTCGAGCGCTGCAACCGCCTCGTCGTCGACGCGGCCGTGAAGCTCGTCACGGTGCTCAACCAGTACGCCGAAGGGACCTTCGCGTTCAAGGAAAAACTGAACGAGTTTTCCGAGGGGTGCCTATCCTGCCACGGGCCCGGGCAGAGCGTGGCCAATGTCGCTGCGGGCATGTCCTGCGACAACTGCCACGAGAATCCCCATTAATCCGCCGTCTGGGGTTCCGCTGCGGGCCCCGGCCCCCTGGGACCCGCCGCGGGGCCCACAGCGGCACTCCCACGCCTGGCCGCTTGGCGCCCCCCCCGGCCAAAGGACTCCATCCTGCCGCAGCTGCCTGCGCCGCAAGGCTACGCCCCCGCCCGGGGCGCGGGCGGCGGGGCGTTCCCCGGCCCCTGCCTGCGGTATTCCCGGTGCAGAAACGCAAGCGACACCGCGAAACTGAGCACGTCCGAGCAGGGGAGGGCAAACCACATGCCCGTCAGGCCGAAGAAGCGGCCGAGCGCCACAACCAGCGGCACGAACAGCAGAAACTGGCGCGCCAGGGACAGAAACAGCGCCACGCCCCCTTTCGAAAGCCCCTGGAAGGTCGCAACCGCCAGAACGCCCGGGCCGATGAAAACCAGGGTGGCGAGCATGATGCGCATGGCGGGGACCGTCGTCGCCAGCACCTCGGGGTCCTGGCTGAAGACGCCGACGATCTGCGGGGCGAAAATCTCGACGAGGATGGTGCAGAAAGCGAGCAATCCCATCAGGCCCAAAGAGCTCTGCCGCACCGCCCGCCACAGGCGCCTCCGGTTGCCCGCGCCGAAATTGTAGCCCACGACGGGAAGCAGCGCCTGGGAGACGCCGATGATGGGCATGAAGAACAGGTCGGATACCCGCAGGGTCAGCCCCACGGCCGCGATGGCCACCGACCCGTACCCGGAAACAAGGTTGTTGAAGATGATGAAAGCGAAGCTTTCGGTCATCTCCTGGATCGAGGCGGGAGTGCCCACGCGGTAGATGTCCCCCAGCAGCGTCCACTCGGGGGGAAGGTGCCGGAGGCGTATGCGGTAGGACGTCCGGTGCCCCAGCAGGTAGACCAAAGCCAGAAGGGCGCCGCAGGACTGGGCGATCACGGTGGCCAGGGCCGCTCCCCGGATCCCCATCTCCGGGAACGGGCCGATGCCCAGTATGAGCAACGGGTCCAGGGCGACATTGAGCACGCTGGAACTGACCACGATGACCATCGGCCGGACCGGGTCGCCCGAGCCGCGGATGAGGTTGCTGGCAATCAGCGAGAAGATAAAGACGGGCGCCCCCCAGGCGATGATCACCAGGTAGCGCGTCCCGAATTCCATGATGTCGGCCGTGGCACCGAAGGCCAGGAGGATAGGCCGGGAGAAGAGCAGGGGGATCGATGCGAACAGCAGCCCCCAGAACAGGCTGAGGGAAAAGATCTGCCCCGCGATGTGGTTGGTGGTTTCGCCATCCCCTTCCCCGAACCGCCGGGAGACGAGCGCGCTGATCCCGATGCCCGTGCCTATGCCCACGGCGACCGTCAGTATCTGGTAGGGGAAGACGATCGTGAGGGCGGCGATGGCCTCGTGGCCCAGGCGGGCGACCCAGAAGGTGTCCACGATATTGTAGACACTGGTCGCGACCATGGCGGCCATGCCGGGCACACTCAGGCGGAGAAGCAGTGACGGCAGGGGGGCGCTGCCCAGGCGTTCCGTGTGTTTGTCCACGATGCACTCCGGTAGTCGTCCATCCCGGCATGCAGCCGGCCCTGCCGGGAAGGCGGCCGTTCAACCGGTCCCGGCAGGCGCGGGGCCCGATGCGCCCGTTGCTCGCTGGGCAACTCCCGTGCCGCCGGACGGCCGGCAGGCCGGTACCGGTTGGCGGTTTCCCCGCCGGTGTCGGCTATTTGTATTTGATGCAGACGAGCTTCACCTGGGCATACCCTTCCGGGCCCAGGACGCCCCCCTCCTTGGCCAGCCCGCTCTCCTTGAATCCGCCCCAGGGGAATTCCGGGACGAGGTTCATGTGCTGGTTGATCCAGACGGTTCCCGCCTGCAGCCGGTTCACCAGGCGCAGCCCCCGGGCGACGTCTCTGGTCCAGACCGAGGCGCACAGGCCGAATACGCTGTCGTTGGCCTGTTCGAGCACATCCTCGTCGGAGGCAAACCGGAAGAATCCCACGACCGGCCCGAATACTTCCTCGCGCGCGATGGTCATGTCCCGGGTCAGATCGGCAAAGACGGTCGGCTCCAGGTAGTACCCTGTGTCGAAAGGCGGCCCTTCGGGCCTTGCGCCGCCGCAGACGAGCGTGGCGCCTTCGTCGATCGCGGACCGGATGTAGCGCTCGATCGTGTCCCTCTGCTCCCTGCTGACCACAGGGCCCATGACGGTGTCCGGATCCGAGGGAACCCCCACCCTGATCTTTCTTGCCGTCTCGACGAACGTTTCCACGAACCGGTCATGGACCTTTTCGTGGACGTAGAACCTCGAGGGCTGCGCGCAGTTCTGGCCGACGTTCTCGAACGTGATCGAACAGAGCTCCGCAGCGGCCTCCTCGACGTCGGCATCCTCGAGGATGATCGCCGGGTTCTTGCCCCCGAGCTCCATCATCAGCGTCTTCACCGTCTGGCTGGAGTTGGCGATGATGGCCTTGCCGACTTCGCTGCTGCCGGTGAAGCTGATGAAGTCCACGCCCGGGTGGGAGGACAGGTCGTTGCCTATCGTGCTTCCGGGCCCCGTGACGACGTTGACCACCCCCGGAGGCAGGCCCAGTTCGCTCATGATCTCGGCGAATTTCAGGCCGATTCCGGAGTTGATGCTGGGGGGCTTGATGACACAGGTGTTGCCCGTGGCGATGCAGGGGCCGATCTTGGTCGACAGCAGCAGGGAGGGGACGTTCCAGGGCGTGATCAGGGCGCAGACGCCGATGGGCTCGTACTTCAGGTAGCTGATGGTGGTCGACACCCCCGCGGGCGCCCCCTTGCTGGGAGTCGCCGGCAGCACCTTCCCCATGAGCACGCGCGAGGAGGACGCCGCGAAATCCATGTTCTTGGCGGCGAAGTCAATCATGATGGGCGCGTGACGGGCCGTGGCCCCGTGCTCGAGGATCTCCAGGCGCACCAGCTCGTCCTTGTGCGCCCTCAGGGCCGCGGCCAGCCGCGCCACGGCGTCCGAGCGCTCTTCCTGGGTCTTGGCCGACCATGACGGGAACGCTCTCCGGGCGGCCGCCACGGCCTTGTCGACATCCGGTCTCCCCGCCAGGGGGACTTCCGCAACTACCTCCTCCGTTGCCGGGTTGTGCGTACAAAAGGTCTTTCCCGAGGCGGCATCCACCCACTCGCCGTCGATCCACATCCTGTATTTTTCCATGTCGTCTCCAGATTCATACGTCCGTAGCCTACCCCGTAGCCTCTGGCGGCAACCGCCGCGGGCCGGGGTTTCCCATACGGGCCCTGATCCTCCGATTATAGAGGCGTTCTCCATAAACGCCACCTCAAAAATACCCGCCGGGCGTCGCCCGGCATGGGACCGCGCCCGATTCCCTATTTCTTCGCGCGAGGCGTTGTGCTAGCATGGAACGTACTCCCAGGGGGAAACCATGCGTTTGGCCTTCCACACCCTCCTGATATGCCTACTTGCCCCGGTTGCCTGGTGCCAGTACCTGATCAGCGTGCGGGCCGGCTGGATCACGCACGCGGAAGGCGCCCTGTCGCTCGACGGCGAATCCTTCCGGTACAGCCCCGACATGAAGAAAGAGCTGGGCGCGGGACAGAGCCTGCAGACGGGCGCGGGGAGGGCGGAGATCCAGCTCGGCCCCTACGGCTCGCTGTGGCTCGACGAACAGGGCAGCCTCCGGATGGTCCACCCGCCATTGACGGACATCGAGCTCCGCCTCGAAAAGGGATCGGCGATGGTCGAGGTCATCGAAGACTGCGAAGAGGGCCGGATACGCGTGCATCTCGACACCGCCACGGTCAAGCTGCGGGAGGCGGGGCTGTATCGGATCAGCCGCACCCCGCCGCGGTTGTACGTCTTCCGGGGGAAAGCCGCGGCCGAGGCTAACCGCACGGCCTGCACCGCCAAGGGCGGCATGATGGTCGATCTCGGCAACATCGAGGCCTCCAGGTTTGAGCCGGAGCGCACCGACGCCTTCTACGACTGGACGCTGCAAAGGTCGGCCGTGGTCTACGGCCCGGTCAAGCACCTCCGCGCGCAGGAAAGATTCCGGAGGCAGCTCGAAAACAGCCGGCTAGAGCAGATGATCCAGTGGGAGTTGGCCCGGCAGCAGATCCAGAGGCTGCAGGAGGAGATGCAGGCCCGGATCCGTCAACAGCAGGAGTCCCAGGTCCCGCGATAGCGGCGCCCCTCCGGCCCGCCCCGTCCCCCACAATCGGAACCTGCCGCCCCGGCTGCGGGCGCAGCGCGTCCGCCTGCTCCGGCAATCAGCTCCCCCGAACCAACCGTACGTTACCTATTGTCTCGGATTGTTACCGTAGGTTACCATGGACAACCATGGTTCCGCCCGGCGGGGCCTTGCAGGGAGACACCGCAATGCACGACCGTTTCATCATGGGCGCCCTCACACTCGCTCTGGCAATCTCCGGCTGCCGGCCGCCGGTCGGGCAGCCGCGGGCCGGGGTCCAATCCAGGGCCTACGCCGGCCATGAAAACGACCGGGATGTGGGCCGTTTCGTCAGCCAGTACCCGGAGGCGGCCGGAACGCGCCTCGACGACTGCCAGACATGCCACCGCGGCGGGGTGGCCCAAACGGACACGGAGCGCGAATACAGCCCGTGCGGCTACTGCCATCTCCTTGAGTTTCCCAAACCGAAATACGCCACCGGCGTTCCGTCCGGGTACGAGGACACGCTGAACGCCTACGGCCTCGCCTACAAGGAAAACGGCCGGAACGCCGGGGCGCTCCGCCGGATCGCGGACCACGATTCGGACGGCGACGGGTTCCCGAACGCCGTGGAAATACTGCAGGGGCGCCGCCCCGGGGACGCCGCCAGCCGGCCCGGGCAGCCCCTGGCCCCGGCCGTCACTTACGGCTGGGAGGACATCCGAAGCCTTCCGTCGCATACCCAGTTCCTGCTGCTGAACAGGACGACGGAGGATCCGGACCTGTACCTCGGCTACACGGGCGTCCGGGTGCGGGACCTGCTGGAGGGGGCCGGGGTCGATCTCGGCCAGGCGACCGGCATCACCGTATTCGCCCCGGACGGCTTCAGCATCGACTATGCCCTGGGCGAGGTGCTCGAACCGTTTCCGAAAGGCCGTTTCTATGCCGGGCCCGTCCCGGCCGCCGATGGGCGGCGCCTGGTCCTTCACCCGGGAACGCTCCCCCCCGGCGTCGAAGACGGCCGGGAGATTCCCGACACGCTGTGGCTGCTGCTGGCCTACGAACAGGACGGCGCCCCCCTCCGGGCGGCGCGCTACGAGGCCGACGGCGGACGGCTGTCCGGCGACGGCCCCTACCGGCTGGTCAAGCCCCAGGCCCACCTGCTGGGGGACGCCCTCAGGCCGGGAAGGCCCGACCGGGCCGCAGGGTCCGAGCGCCGCGGCGACGGCTGGGACTTCGGGGCCGACATCGACCATAACGCGGGCAACTGTGTCCGCGGGGCCTCGGCCATCCGCATCAACCCGATGCCGGAAGGATTCGAGGAGTACGACTGGAAAAACGGCTGGCCGCTGGTCGATGCCCGGGAAATCGTCCTGTTCGGCGCCGGCATCGCGCCCTGAGAACCGTCCGCCCGGAGAATCCGCCCTGACCCCGCACGGCGGCCCGCCGGCCTCTCCCGTGCATTGTTTCATTTCCGCCGGATGGATTCGACTGAAGTTATTTATTGACTTTTAGCGATATTTTGTTACTTTTTGTAGTCTTTTGTATCTATCGAATCCTGGACATGGAACACCCGGCCCAGGTGCCCATCCGGCATTGCCGCCCGATGCCGGCCCAGACGGCTGGACGGGGTTTCAGGGTTTTCTCTTTTGAGGAGGTTGGAATAATGCACTGCAACCGCAATCTTCGCTTCGGCACCGCCGGGGCGCTCGTTCTTGTGCTGGTGCTGACGGCGGGAAGCCTTTCGCTGCATGCGCAGACCAAACAGTTTTTGACCTGGCAAGCGGATCTCGACTATCTCCAGAATCTCGCCGACGGGGACCTGGCGTCCCAGACGGCCAAAATCGAGCAGATACGAAAAGGGGTCGAACTCTGGATCGACATGCACCCGTCGACGGCGGTCGAACTGGCCGCGGCGCCGCAGAAACCCTGGGGCGCACCGGAACTCAGAAACCAGGTGACCGCTCTGGCAGGGGCTGTTGACGCCATTCTGCTCGAAGATCCGAGCCAGCCTTTCAATCTCGGGAGCGTGGCCATCAGCGTGACCTCCGAAGCGTCTCCGCTGAGCCCCAAAACGGATTCCTTCACCCGGACGGAAATCCAGAACCGCAACGCCAACAGCGTCGCCGCGGCCCTGGACTACCTGCCCGGTTTGTCTCAGGACATCTCGGCGCAGCGGAACGAGACGCGGATTTTCCTGCGCGGGTTCAACAACCTCGGCCAGGTCCCCCTGTACCTGGACGGCATCCCGATCCAGGTCCCCTATGACGGCACACTGGACCTCAAACGCTTTCTGACGGGCGACATCGCGGAAATCCAGGTGGCCAAGGGCTACTCATCCCCCCTGATGGGGGCCAACAACCTGGGCGGGTCGATCAACCTCGTCTCCCGGGAGCCGGCCAGGAAATTCGAATCGGATTTCATGATCGGGACCGGGTCGGGGGAGAAGTTCCAGACCGCCCTGCAGCTCGGCACGAAATGGGACAGCTTCTACTTCCAGGGCTCGGCCGAGTGGCTGCAGAAGGAGTTCGTTCCCCTGTCGGGCGATTTCGACGTGGACCACCACCCCAACCAGACCAACTACGAGCTGAACCATTCCAACTCGCGCGACGCCAAGTACACCGGCCGCATCGCCTACACGCCCAAGGGGCGGGACCAGTACGTGTTCTCCTACACCAACCAGAAGGGGGAAAAGGGCCAGCCGCTCTACGCGGGGGAGAACGTCGACGCCAGAAACCGGTACTGGGACTGGCCGTTCTGGAACAAGTACAGCTACTACTTCAATTCCAGCACGGAGCTTGACGAAACGACGTCGCTGAAGCTGCGCCTGTTCTACGACCAGTTCAAGAACGGCCTCAGCAGCTTCGACAACGACGGCTATGACTCGATGACGAAGCGGTCCGCTTTCTACAGCTACTACGACGACCACACCAGCGGCATGTCCATGGAGATCACGACCCGGGCGCTTGCGCACAACACGCTCAGCTTCTCGTTCTTCTACAAGGACGACGTCCACAAGTCCGGAGGCCTGAATCCGTGGTACGAAACCCAGGTGCCCCCCGAAACCGCCGACGAGGTCAAGACCCTGTCGATCGGGTTCCAGGACATCATCACCCTCACCGAGAAGCTGCGGGCCACCTTCGGCTTCAGCGCCGACCACCTCATCGGGGTGCAGACGCAGCAGCTCAACGACGACAAGGACGCGATCGTCCCCCTGCAGTGCCAGGACGACCCGGACAACGCGAGCTACACCGGCTGTACGCCCAACCAGTGGACCTACAACCCCCAGATCTCCGTCTCCTACCAGCTGACGGACCCGGGCACCCTGTTCGTCACCTTAGCCGACCGCGGCCGCTTCCCCCTGATGAAGGAGATGTACACCTCGGGGCTGGGCCAGCGCATGCCGAGCCCGGACCTCGAAGCGGAACGGAGCCGGAACTGGAACGTCGGGTACACCCACGCATTCTCGTCGAAAACCGTGGGCCAGATCGAATACTTCCACAATACCATCCGGGACGCCATCAACGACGTGTTCGTCCCCGACCCCGGATGGCCCGACAACCCCGTGTGCGAGGAGAGCGACGCGCCGGGCTACTGCGAAAAATTCGCCAACGTCACCGAAGAGGTGCACCATGGGTTTGAAATCAGCGTCCGCAGCACGCCCGTGCAGCCGCTGACGCTCGACGCCAGCTACAGCTACATCAACCGCACGGTCGACTACGATCCCGAAGTGCTGCGGCTGAACCCGGAATACCTGATCCTGTACCCGCTCCCCCGCAACAAGGTCGTCTTCAACGCGACCGCACAGCTGCCGCACGCCATCCTGGCGCTGCTGACCTACCGGTACGCCGCAGGCCTGCAGCTGCAGGACACGTCCTACGATTCCAGGAACTTCGACCTGGGCAGCGTCGATCCCGAATACCTCGCCCTGCTGCGGCCTTACGCGGAATCCCACCACGTGGTCGATATCGGGACCGTGGCCCCCATCGCCGCGGGCGTGTCGGTGCAGGCGGGGATCCAGAACCTGTTCGACACCGACTACCACTACAATCCCGGGTACCCGGAAGCCGGCCGCAACTGGTACTTCAACCTGAGGCACAAGTTCTAACCCGCAACTCCCATCTCATCATGCCCACCAGCCGCGATGGCCGTTTCGAGCCATCGCGGCTTTTTTTCGTGCGCACGGGCCACGGCCGCCGGCTCTTTGCCGGGATGTCAGCAGTG
>CAZYXB010000021.1:0-31182 GCA_964651155.1 uncultured Acidobacteriota bacterium
CCGTACGTCCGGTGGTGTGGGAGGACGGGGGCTGTGAGGCCCCCTCCTACCCGATCGCCCCGCCCGCCGGTTTCAGCGACGCCATCCCCGGAGCAGGGACGCGTCCCTGAAGTTTCTTCGCCCGCCGGCCGAATACGCCCTTCGTACGCCTTCCACGATATCCTATAATAATGGCTGTATGCAGATGATACGCTACGAAGATCTTGTGGACAAGGTGAGGCAGTGGCACCCCGACGCCTCCATAGAAATGATACAGCGCGGGTATGTCGTGTCCGCGAAATATCACAAGGGGCAGCTCCGGATGAACGGCGAGCCCTACCTGACGCACCCGATCGAGGTCGCCAACATCCTCGCCGGGCTCAAGCTCGACGCCGTCACCGTAACCGCAGGACTCCTGCACGATGTTCTCGAGGACACCCTGATGCCCCCGGAGGATCTCCGGAAGCAGTTCGGGGAGGAGGTCTACCAGCTCGTCGACGGCGTCACAAAAATTTCCCAGGTCCAGTTCACCTCCAAGCACCAGAAGCAGGCGGATAATTTCAGGAAAATGCTGCTGGCCATGGTCAGCGACATCCGGGTGCTCTTCGTGAAGCTTGCGGACCGACTGCACAACATGCGGACCCTGCAGTACCTGTCCCCCGAAAGCCGCGTACGCATTTCCCGGGAGACGCTGGAAGTCTACGCGCCGCTGGCGCACAGGCTCGGGATGAGCCGGATCCGCGGGGAACTCGAGGACCTTGCCTTCAGTTTCCTCGACCCGGATGCCTATCAGAAGACGGTGGCGCTGATTGAATCCCGGCGCGCCGTGGATCGGGGGTTCATCCTGGAAGCCGAGCAGATCATCGAGAAGGAGCTCGCCGAACACGGGATCCCGGCACAAATCGAAAGCCGCATCAAGGGGATCTACGGAATATATTCCAAGATGAAGCGGCAAAAAATCAGCATCGACGAGGTCTTCGACTTCATCGCCATCCGGGTCATCACCGACACGGTCCGCAACTGCTACACCATCCTGGGAACGCTGCATAACCTGTGGAAGCCGGTGCCGGGCCGCATCAAGGATTACATCGCCATTCCGAGGCCCAACCTCTACCAGTCCCTGCACACGTCCGTGATCGGCCGCAACGGCCAGCCGTTCGAGATTCAGATCCGCACCCACGAGATGCACCGGATCGCCGAGGAAGGGGTTGCGGCGCACTGGAAGTACAAGGAGGGGAAGCTCGGGGCCGTCGAGGGGGAGGAGCAGTTCCGCTGGCTGCGACAACTGATCGAATCCCAGAACGAGATCAGTGATCCGCGGGAGTTTCTGAGCAACCTTAAAGTCGACCTGTACCCGGACGAGGTGTACTGCTTCACCCCGCGCGGGGAGGTCATCACGCTTCCGCGCGGGGCGACGGCCATCGACTTCGCGTATGCCATTCATACGGAAATCGGTCATCACTGCACGTCGGCTCGATCGAACAACAGGATCGTGCCTCTTCGCCACAAGGTGAAAAACGGGGAGGTCATAGAGATTCTTACCTCCAAGGATGCCGTTCCCAGCCGTGACTGGCTTTCCTACGTCCACACGGTTCGCGCACGCAGCAAAATCAATCACTGGATCAACAAGCAGGAGCGCAAAGACGCGGCCGAACTCGGCAAGAAGCTGATGGAGAAGGAGGTGCGCAAGTTCAAGGCTTCCTGGAAAAAAGTGACGGGCATGAAGGCGTTCCCCGATGTCCTGGCCCAGTTTGGGCTGGCCAAGCCCGAGGACCTGTACCCGGCCGTCGGTTTCGGGAGGATATCACCGCGCCAGGTCCTGTCACCCCTGTTCCCGGAACAGGCGCCCCAGGCCGAACCCCCCCAGCAGAAGCTGCAACCGCCGGCCGTTGTCCGCCGGGACAGGGCCCGGACCCACTCCGCGATCACGGTCCAGGGACAGGACGGGCTGTTGGTGTACCGCAGCAAATGCTGCAACCCCATACGGGGGGATGAAATCGTGGGGTACATCACCCGGGGGAAGGGGATCTCGGTGCATACGACGAGCTGCCCCAACGTGGTCAATTTCCTCGGGTCGGACCGGCTGACGGAGGTGGATTGGGCGGACACGAAGGAAGCGGAGCTTTTCAGCGTACGCCTGGCGATCACGATCGAGGACCGTCAGGGGCTGCTTGCCGACATCGCGTCCGCTATCACCAACCTGAAAACCAATATCCGGGAATCCCGGTCCTCGGCCGACCACGATTCGGGCCAGGGAACGGTGGAGATCACCGTCGATATCCCCGACCTGGAGCATCTTCAGCGGGTCATCCGGAGCCTCAAGACCATCCCGGGGATTCAGGACATCGAGCGCATCAACCAGCTCCCCTGAAATGCGCCCGGGACGCGTTTCCCGGGAGGTTTGGGCGGCGATGCGCTACAATGGAGGGAGGAGGCGGCTATGCGAAAGAAGATGACAGTTCTTTGGGCGGGCATCGGGGTTCTGCTTTTGGCTGCGGGTGTCTATTATTTCCGGTCCATCCGCCCGGCGCCTGTCGACACCGGAGAGGGCGGGCCGACCGAGGCTGCCGCCGTCGCCGTCCCGGATCCGGCGGAAGCCATAGAGCCGATCGAGGTGGACCTGAACACGAGCGACGCGCTGGTCCGCAGGCTCGTCGCCGAACTATCCTCCCGGCCGACGCTGGCCCGCTGGCTGGCCTCCGACCATCTGATACGGAGGTTCGTGTCCGCCGTGGACCTCGTCGCCAAGGGGGACAGCCCGCGCAGGCCGCTCGACTTCATCGATATCGAAGGAGAGTTTCGCGCCCGGAAGTCCGGCGATCAGGCGCTGATCGATTCCGCCGGGTACAGGCGGTACGACACGGTTGCCGGGGTCATCGCTTCTTTGGATGCACGAGGGAGCGCGACGCTCTACCGGAAGCTGCGGCTGCCCATCGAACAGGCGTACAGGGAGATGGGATACCCCGTGGAGGCCTTCGACGCGACGCTGAGAAAGGCCCTGTCCGACCTGCTGGAGACCCCCGTCGTGGAGAGCGGGATCGCCCTGGAACGGGGCATTCTGACCTACACGATGACCGATCCCGAACTGGAAGGCCTCAGCTCTGCCCAGAAGCACTTTCTCCGGATGGGGCCGGAGAATATGCGGGTCATCCGGCAGAAGCTAGAGGAGATCGCGCACCACCTCGGCTGGGACGGCGCGGTCGGCCTGCAGGGGAGCGGGCAAAGAAAAACGGGGGCATAATACCCGATTCAGATTGGGGCCTGAATGAAGTATTACGTCCCCGTTTTTTAGACGGCTTTCCGGACCTTGCCGGAACGGAGGCACCGGGTGCAGACTTTCACCCTTTTGATCGTCCCGTTTTCAATGATCTTGACGTTCTGGAGGTTCGGGTAGAACTTTCTGGAACGGACGTTATGCGCATGGGAGACCGTGTGACCGAACGTGGGCTTCTTCGCACAGACATAGCACTGCATTGGCATCGTGTTCACTCCTATCAAAGCGGCACATGGTACCAGCCCCCGGAGCCGAAGTCAATACTAACATGGGCGCCGCCGCCGCCCGCGATCAGGCCAGGAGGTCCTCACCCCCGTCGACGCGGATCACGTTCCCGGTCATCCAGCTGGAGTCGCTGAGGCTCAGGGCCGTTATCAGTTCGGCTACGTCCTCGGGAGAGGTCAGCCGCCCTCCCGGATTGTGTTCGAGCGCCCGGGCGAGCATCCGGTCGCTGCCGGGAATTCTGCGCGCGGCGGGGGTGTCGGTGACCCCGGCCTGGATCGCATTGACCGATATGCCCGAGGGGGCCAGCTCCACAGCCAGCTGCCGCACATGCGCTTCAAGGGATGCTTTGGCGGCTGAAACCGCCCCGTAGGCCGGCCAGACGCGGTGGGAGCCCGCGCTGGTCATGGCGAAAATTTTGGATCCGCGACCGATGAGGCCGGCGGCCCGAAGGTCCTGGACCCAATAGACGAGGCTGTGCGCCATGACATCGAGGGTCATGTGCATGTCGGCCGGCCTGATGCTGTCCCGCGTCCCGATGTAGGGCTTCAGCGTGCCGAAGGCGAGCGAATGCAGGACTGTCCGGATGCCGGTGCCCTCCCGGGCCCCGACGCATTCTCCGCAGGCCCGGATGACCTCGGCCCGGCGGAGCGCATCGGACGCGTTGACGTTGAAGAAACGCGCCTGCCGGCCCTGCGCTTCGATGGCGTCGACGATCCTCGCGACGTTGGCAAGAGTGCTTCTCCGGTCCAGGTGCACTCCTGCGACGTGGAATCCGGCCCGTGCCAGCCCTAGGGCCGCGGCGGCGCCGAAGCCGCTGCTCGCCCCAAGTATCAGCGCCCATCGCGATGGTTCCATCCTGCTGCCCCTCCCGCAGTGTATCCTAACCTCAAACGCGCGCGCCGCGCACCAAAGAAATGAAACCCGCCGGCGTCCCGGCGATGCCGGCGGCCCGCGGGAGCCTTCCATCTTGGACGGGGGTGGGGATCATGGTAGGATAATACGATTCCCATGCGAACGCGGGATCCGTTCAAAAAATTCCGGCTCAACGGTACGGATACCGGTTGTTAGTATGCATACACGGCTTCGAACACATTCCCACCAGGAGGCAGCGGGTGATGGCAGACGAGCGGATCAACAGAAGCAAGGCAATCGATGTGGCTCTGACCCAGATCGAAAAGCAGTTCGGCAAGGGATCCATCATGCGCCTGGGCGGCAGCGCCGTCCTGACGGGGATCCAGACCATTTCCACGGGCTCGCTCTCCTTCGACGCGGCGCTGGGCGTCGGCGGATTCCCCAGGGGGAGGGTCGTGGAAATTTACGGCCCCGAATCGGGCGGGAAAACGACGATCGCGCTGCACGCCGTGGCGCAGGCGCAGAAAGCCGGCGGCGCGGCTGCGTTCATAGACGCCGAACACGCCCTCGACCCCGGGTATGCGAAGAAGCTCGGCGTTCAAACCGAAGACCTGCTCGTGTCGCAGCCCGACAACGGGGAACAGGCGCTGGAGATCACGGAAGTGCTCGTCCGCAGCGGCGCCCTCGACATCCTCGTCATCGATTCCGTCGCCGCGCTCGTGCCCAGGGCGGAGCTTGACGGGGAGATGGGGGATTCCCTGCCGGGACTGCAGGCGCGGCTGATGTCGCAGGCCATGCGCAAGCTGACGGCGATTGTCTATAAATCGAACACCTGCCTGATCTTCATCAACCAGATCCGAGAGAAGATAGGCGTCATGTTCGGGAACCCGGAAACGACGACGGGCGGCAGGGCTCTGAAGTTCTACGCATCGATCCGGGTCGATATCCGCAGGGTCGGATCCATCAAGGAGGGCGATACCGTCGTCGGCAACCGCACACGGGTGAAGATCGTCAAGAACAAGCTTGCGCCCCCCTTCAAGAGCGCCGAATTCGACATCCTTTTCAACCAGGGTATTTCCTATGAGGGCGACCTGCTGGACCTGGCCGTCGAGCACAAACTGATCGACAAGAGCGGCGCCTGGTTCTCCTACAAGGGGGAGCGGCTGGGGCAGGGACGGGAGAACGCGAAACAGTTTCTCCGGGAGCACCCGGAGACCGCCGGCGAGCTGGACGGGAAACTGAGGGAGGCGATGGGAATGGTCCTGAAGCCGGAAGCTCCCGCCCATGAGAGGCCGAAGGAAAAATAATGCGGGGGCGACTATTCGGAGGCAGTGCAAAGGAATGAACATAACGGAAAAGATATTCAAGGCCCATCTGCGCGACGAACCGTTCCCTGAGACCATGGTGCTTGCGCTCGATCTCGTCCTCTGCCACGAGATCACGACGCCCATGGCCATAACGGACCTCGTGGCGCGCGGCAAGGACCGGGTTTTCGACCGGACCCGGATCAAGGCGGTGATCGATCACGTTTCGCCGGCCAAGGACAGCAAAACCGCGGAGCAGGGGAAGATACTCCGGGACTGGGCCGCCCGCCACAAGATCCGGGATTTCTTCGATATCGGCGCCAACGGCGTGTGCCACGCCCTCTTCCCCGAGAAGGGCTTCATCCGCCCCGGCTATACGGTCATCATGGGGGACAGCCACACCTGCACGCACGGCGCGTTCGGTGCGTTCGCCGCGGGCGTGGGGACCACCGACCTTGAGGTCGGGATCCTCAAGGGGGTGTGCGCGTTCCGCCGGTCCCGGAGCATCAGGATCGACGTGCGGGGGCGCCTGCGGAAGGGCGTCTATGCCAAGGACGTGATCCTGGAGATCATCCGCCGCCTGACCGTCAACGGGGCCACCGACTGCGTCATGGAGTTTCACGGCGGGGTCGTCAGCCGAATGAGCATGGAAGAGCGCATGACCCTCTCCAACATGGCCATCGAAGCCGGAGGCACCTCCGGCATCTGCATGCCCGACGCCGTGACCGTCGAGTACCTCTGGCCCTTCATCCGCAAGGAATACGCGTCCAGAAAGAAAGCCCTCGACGCTTTCAGCCGGTGGCATTCCGATCCCGATGCCGCCTACGAGAGGGTCCTCGAGGTGGACGTCAGCGACCTTGGGCCGGTTGCGACCTACGGGTACAAGCCGGATCAGGTCAAACCGATCGAGGAGATGGGCGACGTGAGGATCGACCAGGTCTACATAGGAAGCTGCACCAACGGAAGGATTTCAGATCTGCGCGAGGCCGCCAGGATCGCGAAGATCAAGCCCCTTGCCCGCGGGGTGCGCGGGATTCTCTGCCCCGCAACGCCCGATGTCTATCGGCGCGCTCTGAAGGAAGGCCTGATCCGGGTGTTCATGGACGCGGGCTACTGCATCACGAACCCGACCTGCGGCGCCTGCCTTGGCATGTCCAACGGCGTGCTGGCCGAAGGCGAGGCGTGCGCGTCCACGACCAACAGGAACTTCAACGGCCGGATGGGCAAGGGAGGGATGGTGCACCTTATGAGCCCTGCCTCGGCCGCCGCAAGCGGGATAGCGGGGCGCCTCGCGGACCCGCGCGCGTTTCTGCGCAAGAACCAATGAAAGGACACTAGGGGAATCAAGATGAAAGCGTTCAAAGGACCGGTAGTATTCCTGGACAGGTCGGATATCAACACCGACGAGATCATCCCCGCGAAATATCTCACGGAAATCGACAAGGAGTCCCTGAAGCCGCATCTGCTCGAGGACCTGATCCTCGAGGGGTTCCCCAACCCCGCGGAGGCGCTCGCCGGCGCGCGGGTTATCGTGACCCGCAGGAATTTCGGGTGCGGGTCGTCCCGGGAGCATGCGCCCTGGGCGCTCGAGGTCAACGGGATTCACACGGTGATCGCGGAAAGCTTCGCCCGGATATTCCGCCAGAACATGTTCAACGGCGGCATGCTGGCGATCGAACTAGACGCCCGAACGATCGATGCCATTTTTGCCCTGGGGAAGGGGGCTGCGGTCGCCTGTTCGGTGGATATCGACCGCAAGACCCTGGCCTTCCGATCAGCCGGGGGGAAACGGCTGGAGGTCCCTTTTTCGCTGAACGCGTTCGACGAGACCCTCGTCAGGGCGGGGGGCTGGGTGGACTTCGCGGACAAGACCTATTAGAGGGCCCGGTCGCCAACCGTGGCGGGCCGCGATGCCAGCGGCGCACGGGGTACGGCCCGAGCCCCCGGGAGGGGGGCGTGAGCGGAACAGCATCCTCCAAAAATGCGCCTGCGGCGCGCCATCCCGTGCTGGCGAACCCGGTCGATACCGGCCTGGTCGTGATCGATGTGCAGGAGCGGTTTGCCCGCGCGATACCCGGTTTCGACAGGATCGTCCGCACCATCGCCGCGCTTATCAGGGGATTCGGCCAGTATGGCCTTCCGATCGTGGTCACCGAGCAGTACCCCCGGGGCCTCGGCCACACGGTCCCCCGGATCGCCGAATGCCTGCAGGCGCCGGAGCGCGTCGAGAAAATCACCTTTTCCGCTATGCAGGAGCCGCGCTTTGCCGACAGGGTCGAAGCGCTCGGGGCAGGATCGTTCGTCGTCTGCGGGATCGAGGCCCATGTCTGCGTGCATCAGACGGTGTGCGACATGCTCCACGCCGGCTACCGCATCTGGGTGCCGTGGGACGCCGTCGGTTCGCGGGACCCGCGGAACAGAATCCTGGCGATGGGGCGGATGGCGCAGGCCGGCGCCATCCCGACGTCGGCCGAGATGCTGTTGTTCGAAATGGCCGGGCGCGCGGGCACCGACAGCTTCAAGAACATCCAGAGCTGGCTCCGTTGAACCGGAGGCGGCCCGCGCACGGTTCGGCATTTCCCGGGGTGTTCGGGCTCCGGCGGGGATGGTCGCGCCATCGGCGCCGCAGCCCCGGCCACTGTGAGGGCCCTTGAGACGCAGATTCCCTAACCGATGGGTCGTACTGTGCGCCGCCATACTCCTGGCAGTGCTGGGCCACCAGGCACTCTACCGCCTTCATCCCGATGAAGCGAAGCAGATCCGAACCCAGATCCGCGAAAAAGTGAAGGCGGAGTTCCCGGGGAAGGTCCGGGAAACGGAGTCCCGCTACGGGCTCGAGCCCGCGTTCGGGCCGTCCCGGCACACAGTCGGGCGCGCCGTCATTCTCGTTCACGGCATGGACGATCCGGGCAAGGTCTGGATGTACCTGCAGCCGCGGCTCGCCGACAATGGCTTCCGTGTCTGGATCCTCTCCTACCCGAACGACCAGCCGATTTTTGAATCCGCCCGCTTTTTTTTCGAGCAGATGCAGTCGGTGCGCAAGCGGGGGGAGGTTACGGTATCGATCGTGGCCCATAGCATGGGGGGCCTGGTGGCCCGGGAAATGCTGACGCAACCCGGGTTATCCTATCCCGCGGCCGTGGCCGAGGGCCGGGTGCCCGAGGTCGACCGCCTGATCATGGTCGGCACGCCGAACCACGGGTCCGAAATGGCCCACTTCCGCATTTTCGGAGAGTTCCGCGATCAGCTTGCCAACCTCCTCAAGGGGGATTACGCGTGGATTGAGGGTTTTGTAGACGGGGCGGGCGAGGCCGGCGTGGACATGCTTCCCGGCAGCCCCTTCCTGGATGCGCTCAACAGCCGCCCGCACCCAGGATCCCTGAATATGGCCGTGATTGCGGGCGTCATGGACGCTTCGGCCGAGGACGATATCCGGCGGTTCGTGGCGGGGATGACCGAAAGGCTGCCCGGGAATATGCATGATGCGGCAGCCGCGGTCGGGGATTTCCTGACCGCGATGGTTCGCGGGCTGGGGGACGGCCTGGTATCGGTCGACTCGGCAACGCTCGACGGATACCCCCTGCATATCGTTCAGGGCAGCCATCTGTCCATCATAAGAAATGTCCGAGAGAGTGCGGAAAGGGTCCCCCCGGCGGTTCCCGTCATCCTGGAGTATCTCGAAAAGGCTCGGCCGTGAACAACAGCCCGGGGTCGCCCGGGACCGGTTGCGGGCGGGGGATGATCGCGCCGCAGGCCGATGGCCTTTCTGCGCCGGTACGGGGGGATATCGCAGGGCGGGTTGCGCCCGGGCATGGCGGGTGCGCGTGCTATGGTGCGCGCCGGATCACGCGCCGGGGACCGGCCTCCGGCGCGTGACTGAATGTTGAAGAATGGCCCTTCAGGGATGAAGGGCGGTTTACTTCACTTTTTTGACGGTGAATTCCTGCGCGGGGGCCGCCCCTCCGGGACCGCCCATGCCGCCGCCGCCGCCCATGCCGCCCATATCCATCTCAAAGCTCAGCTTGATCTCGTCGCCCTTGACCTCCCCCTTGTACTTGAAGGTCAGCGTCGTTCCCTGGAAGTCAGGCTGAACCGTGAAGGAGATCTTGTCGCCGTCGATCTTTCCGTCCTTGATCGGGATCTGCTGATCCGGACCGCCGATGGTGGTCCCCGTCAGTTTGTCCCCGTCGGCCTTGAACGTGAATTCCATCTGCATGGGTTCGCCGCCCATGCCGCCGGCATATTCGCCCGCCCACTTCCCGTCGATATCCGCAGCCACGGCCAAACCTGCCAGCAGCATGCAACTCACTACAAGAACAAAAACTTTCATATCAATCCTCCTTTATATACAAAGTAGAATACACAAATCCTGGAAAAAGTAAACAAATCCGGGCGAAGTACTACTGTCTTAATACTAACGCGCGGGTGCATGGCGCGCAAAACGGCGGCGCGGCTACCGCGCGTCGGCCGCCGGCCGACTGGCAGTTTCCTCGAGCCTGCCGAGGACATGTCCGAGCGAGACCTTGGCCTCGAACCGCAGCGGCACCTGCCGGTCGTCGGCCGACAGCCACAGGGTGAAATCGCCCCCTTTTCTGAAGAGCCCTCCCATGAGCGAGGCCGTGCGGATTTTCCATGCGGGAATCTTGCCGGCCGCGGTGTCGAGCAGGACCTGTTTTTCCACCCGGGTCTCCACTTCCCTGAAGGCGTCGTTGTCGCCAACCACGCATGTCCGCGCGGACCCGGCATCGAACGGGTCCCTGCGCAGGTCGTACAGTGCCGAAAGCGGATCCCGGACGCAGGGCGGGATCCCCTCCTTGACGACGTCTTTCATCAGCTCGGCCGGAGTGACCGATTCGTCGTATTCCCGGAAATGAAGCCGCCGGCCGTCGGGAGCATACTCGATCTCAATCCGCCGCTTGCGTTTCCCCTCCCGCACTGTCTTGGTCGCGCTCAGCGTGCAGAGCGTTTCGGGATCGGACAGGTAGACGAACTCGTCGTTGATTTCCATCCCCGAAAGTTTCGACAGCGTGCCGCTCGAATGGACCCGGAACAGGATTTTGAGGGCTTTGCGCCCCCTGTAGGGCGTTTCCCCCTCCAGGAAGATCTCGGCGTCGCCCGCGTGCATGTTGGGAAAGAAGAACAGGTACCAGGGCGGATCCCAGTCGATGCGGAAATGCAGCCTTTCGCCGACGGGGTTTTCGTGGCCGCCTCCGGCGGTTTCCGGTGCGCCCTGTCCCGCCGCTGCCGACGCGGCGAGCGCGGCGAGCGCGGCGAGCACAACGGCGCGCCCCAATAGACCCCGCGTGATTGGCCAACGCCGATTCCGCATGTTCCCTGGCACCGGTGCCTCGTTTCTCTTTTGGCCGTAGAACCTTCGGGCCATTATAGCGGCTTCTGGCCGGAGCTCAACAGCCTTCGCGTGACCGCCGAAAACACGGCGTCGACCGGGATATCCATGCAGCCGCCGTCTGTCGGGCATTTCCTCTTGTAGCAGCCGCTGCAGGCGGCGCCCCGCGTGACGGCTTCGTCGGCATCCCGCCAGGGGCCGTTCCGGACCGGGGAGGTCGGGCCGAAGATCCCCACGACCGGGGTTTGCAGGGCGCAGGCCAGGTGGAAAGGGCCGGTGTCGCCGCCGACCAGCAGCCGGGCCTTTTCCAATAGGGGGATCAGCTGGAGAAAGGAGACCCGGAAATGAGCCGGGGGAGCGCCGCCGCAGGTCGCGGCGATCCTCTGGTACAGAGGGTGTTCCCCGGGGCCCGTCGTTACCACGACGGGAAGGTTCCATTCATCCCGGATCCTTATGCAGAGTTCCCCGTAGTACTCCGGTTTCCAGGTCTTGCTCTCCCACCCTCCTCCCGGGTTGATGACGACGAAGTCCTCGAGCCCCGCGCCGGAGATCAGGGAATCGACATGATCCCTGTCCTCCCTTGAAACGGCGAAATCGAACGGAACGGAATGGGGGCGCGCCCCGGCGCACCGGGCCAGCAGGCGGTTGAGCTCGACCACGTGCAGCGGCTGCCGCAGCCGGGCGGGGGAGCGGTTGTAGAACCAGTGGGCGGGCCACTCCCGCACCTGGCCCGCCGGGAACCCGATCCTCGTGCCGGCCCCGGAGAGCGACGACAGCAGCGCCGTTTTGAGCAGCCCCTGGAAATCGATGCAGCAGCCGTATTGCTGCCCGCGCAGCGTCCGCACCACGCGGAGGAGGGAATGCCTCCCGGCGCGGGAAGACGGGAGGGCGAATGCCGCGGTTTTGTCGAAAATGTGAACCGTGCCGATTCCCCGGACGGCTGAGAGCAGCGGGGCCGCCCCGTGCCCCGCCAGCCAGTCGATCCGCGCATCCGGGAAGGAAGTTCTCAAGTCGAAAAAGGCGGGGAGCGCGTGCAGGATGTCCCCCAGGGAACTGAGGCGGATGACCAGTATCTTCAGCGGGGCGTTCATGAACCGAACCGGCTCAGGATGGTTTGGATGATGTCCCGGCTGGAATGGTCCTTGGGATCGCCGGCGATGGCGACCGTTCCTCCATAGGAAAGGACGGTGCCCCTTTCCGGGACGCTCTCTTCCGTATAGTCCGATCCTTTCGCGTGGATATCCGGCCGGAGCGCATCCAGGATGCCGTCCACGGTCGGATCGTCGAACACCAGGACGTAGTCCACGCATTCGAGCGACGCCAGGATCTCGGCCCGGTCCACGGCCGCCTGAAGCGGCCGTCCCTCTCCCTTGAGCGCCCGGACGCCGGCGTCCCCGTTGATGGCGAGCACCAGGACGTCGCCCAGAGACCGCGCATGCTGCAGGTAGCGGATGTGCCCGACATGCAGCAGGTCGAAGCAGCCGTTGGCGACGACGACTTTCCGGCCGCCAGACTGCAGTCCCCGGGTGATCCCCTTGAGCTCCGTGACGTTTTTGATCTTCGATTTCGGATTCATGGTTGCGTGAACCGCCGTTGCGCGCCCCGTGCCGGCGTCGCCCGGCCTTATTTCAAGGCATTCTCCAGTTCGGCGGGGGAGACAGTGGCCGTGCCCCGCTTCATGACCACGATGCCCCCGGCATAATTGGCCAGCCGGGCCGCATGCGGCGGGGGCGCCCCGCACGCCAGCGCCAGGGTGCATACCGCGATGACCGTGTCGCCGGCGCCCGTGACATCGGCCACCTCGTCGGTTCCGTATATGGGGATATGCAGCGGCGGCTTCCCGGATTCAAAAAGCGTCATACCGAAGCGGCCCTGGGTGACCAGAAGAAACTGCAGCCGCTGCCGGGCGAGGACCTCGCGTGCCGTTTCGTAAAGCAGGGCCGCGTCCGATCCGATGGCGACGCCCGTCGAGGCCTCGAGCTCCGTGATGTTGGGCGTCATGGCTGTAATTCCCGAGTACGCAGCCATAGCGAATCTCGAGTCCGCGACGATGGGAATGCCCTTTGCCGCGGCCATCCGGCGGAGATCCGACAGCAGGCGCCCCGAGAGCGTCCCGTATCCGTAATCGCTCAGCAGGATGCCGTCGGCACCCTGCACGGCCCGTTCGAGCATGCTCCGGGAGAAACGCGGGGAAGAGTCCAGGGCGCGGCAGCGGTCCACGCGGACGATCTGGTGGGGCGCCATATGGTGCGCGCCCGCGAGGATCCGCGTCTTTATCGGGGTGGCATAGGAGCGGACCCGGCGCACCGGCAGGACGTTGGCCCCACGCGATTCGAGGGCCGAGACGATCTCGTTCCCCGGCAGGTCACGCCCGACGCAACCGGCAATCGTGACGCCCGCGCCGAGCGCCAGCAGGTTGTTGGCCGCGTTGGCCGCCCCCCCCGGCAGACGGACCGTGTGCTGGCAATCCAGGACCAGCACCGGGGCCTCCCTGGAGATCCGGGCCACCTGCCCGTAGAGAAATTCGTCGGCGATAAGATCGCCGACGACGACGAGCGAGCTTTTCGAAAATTTGTTCAGAAGTTTCAGAAGGTGTTTTCGCATGCCCGGTGGCTATATGTAGCAGAAATTCCCCGGAAATGACAGCCTAAACCGCCGGAGTCCCGGCCAGGCCGGCAACGGAAACCCGCGCCCGCGGGGCGCTTTTCAAACGATTGGTGACCGGCGTCACATACCCGGCAGGGAGGGGGGGCTATACTGGCGTTCATTCATAACCGTACCTTCCCGCAGCCGGACGGGCGGAATCCGGGAATCGGGGGATGCCCGGATATCGAGCGGACCGGCTGCGGCTCACACAGCATCGCCGGAGGGATTGCGGCCCGACGGCGTGCTTCCCGGAACAATCAGATCTCCAGCGTCCTACGTATGAGGTCCGCATAGGCGTCCTCGCCCTGTATCCGTGTTGTCTGCAGGGACACGAGCAGGGGAAAGGAGGGCGGGACGGAGATCTTCATCGCGTCTTTTTCCGAGGTAACGAAAGCGCGGGCGCCGCTTCCCCTGGCCAGCCGGACGCAGGCCTCCCAGTCATCGGAATCGAGCCTGTGGTGGTCCCTGAAGAAACGGGCGCCGAGCACCCGGGCGCCGTGCTTCCGGACGTCGTTCTGGAAGCGCTGGGGGTTGCCCAGGGCCGCGACCAGAAACACCGGCGGCATGGGGCCCTCCAACCGTGCATGATGCGCGCCACGGGCCCAGGCTTCGAACGGGACCAGCCTCTCGATGGACTGCTCGCAGAGAAAAACGTCGGCCGTCAATCCGAGGGCGCGGATTTCCGACGCCACCCGGTCGGTGTCGGCATCCGGTCCGGTCTTCCCGTTGATCACGACGGCATGACACCGGCGCAGCCCGGAGACCGGTTCCCTCAGTGTCCCGCGGGGGAACATGCGGTCGGACAGCAGGGGGCGGGAGGCGTCGATGACGACGATGTCGAGGTCCCGGTGAAGCTTCCGGTGCTGAAAACCGTCGTCGAGGACAAACGCCCTTGTGCCGGCAGAAGGGCCGATCCTGCTCCCGGCATGGAAACGGTCTTTCGCTATGCCGAACCAGGCTTCCGGGATATGGCGGCGGATGAGCGCCGCTTCGTCCCCCATGTCCCGCGCGGGTTCCCGGAACTCCGTCGCGGGGCCGACCAGGATCGATTTGCGGGGGGACGGCCTGCCGTACCCCCGGGTCAGGACAACGGGAACGGCGCCGGTGCGGGCGATGATCCGGGCCGTGTGTATGACCAGCGGCGTTTTTCCGGTCCCCCCCACCGTCAGGTTCCCGATGCTGATGGTCGGGCTCCCGAGGCGGTTTCTGCCCAGGGCCCCGCGGTCGTGGAAGGCATTCCGCACGCGCACGGCCGCCTCCAAGGCCAACCCCGGGACAAAGAACAATGGCGCGTGCACTCTGCGGATCCTCTCCATAGGCCTACAGGGTATCAGAAACCGGTGCCGGTCCGCACGTTCTTGTTGCCCGCGTCCAGCCCCGGCGCCGCCGTCAGGGGCCAGGAGGCTGGAAGTGCGCGGGGCAAGCGTATTGGGGGTTGCATTGCGCGCACGGGTATGTATAATTATTACTTTTTGTGCATAATTATGTAATCCAGCCCGGGGGCCTCATGGTCACGAAACAAGCGAGGCAGTGGAAAATACTGGAGATCGTCCGGTCCCAGGCGATCCGGAGCCAGGAGGCGCTTTCCGCATGCCTGAGGGCGGACAACATCCCTGTGACCCAGGCCACGCTGTCCAGGGACATCCGCGACCTCGGGCTGATCAAGGTCCGGGGCAGGTACCAGCCTGCCGGGGAGGCGCAGCCGGATGCCTCGAGCGGGCTCCTGAGCAGGACGCTCGAGCAGTATGTTCTCGGCGCGGGGATTTCCGGGAACATGGTCGTCGTCAAGACCTCCCCGGGAAACGCGCACTCGGTCGGCGTCGTTCTCGATGCGGCGCGCTGGGCGGAGGTGCTGGGGACGGTGGCCGGAGACGACACGATATTCGTACTGGCCCGCGACAGCCGCTCCGGCGAAAAGGTGTTCAAGAGGATCCGTGAGTTTGCCCCTGCAATCCACGGGTGACCGGGGGACCGGCCGTCCCGGCGGTCCCGAAAATTGGAACGGAAAGGGGAGGGAACCCCAATGCGCATCACAGTGAAACTCGGCGGCAGCATCCTGGAGAATGCCGCCGTTCGCGCGGGCATCCTTTCGGATGTCGCCGGCGCCAGCGCCCGCGGGCACGAGGTCCTCCTGGTGCACGGGGGCGGCAAAAGCCTCAACCGGCGGTTGTCCCAACTGGGGATCGAGTCCCATTTCGTGGAAGGCCTCCGTGTCACGGACGCGGAAACGCTCGCAGCCGCCGTCATGGTGCTGGCCGGGGAAGTGAACAAGAAGATCGTATCGGAGATCAACCATTCCGGTGCCTGCGCCCTTGGCCTGTGCGGCGCCGATGCCTGCGCCGTCCGTTGCGCGAGGCTTTCGGACATGCCGGGGAGCCCGCCCGGGATCGGGTTTGTGGGGAAGCCCTCGGAGGTCAGCCGGTCCTTTTTCGACCGGGCCTTCGCCGCGGGCTGGATCCCGGTGGTTTCCAGCATCGCCCTCGGGCCCGACGGGAGCCTCTACAACGTCAATGCCGATCAGATGGCCTCGGCCTGCGCATCGGGGGCCGGCTGCACATCGCTGGTCTACCTGACCGATGTCGCCGGGGTCCTGGACGCCCGGGGCACGGTGCTCGGCCGTCTCTGCGAGTCGGACATCGACAACCTGCGCGCGCAGGGCGTCCTCAAGGGAGGCATGCTGCCGAAGACGTCCTCCTGCCTCGAAGCGCTGCGCGGGGGCGTCGGGGACGTTTTCATCCTGCCCGGGTCCACCCCGGGCATTCTCACAAATTTCATCGAAGGAAAGCGCACGGAAGGAACGCACATCCATGGAACACGCTAGCGCAGTCAGCATGAAGCCGGAAGATATCCGGGCACTGGAAGAAAAGTATCTTTTCTCCACCTATAAGAGATCCGAGCTGTTCTGTTCGCACGGGTCCGGGGTCTACCTCTACGACCTGGCGGGGGAACGGTATCTCGATTTTCTGGGAGGCATTTCCGTCAACTCCCTCGGGTACGGACACCCGCGCCTGGCCCGGATCATGGCGGAGCAGGGCCAGAGGCTCATCCACTGCTCGAATCTGTTCTACCACCCCTACCAGGGGCTTCTGGCACAAAAGCTCGTCGAAGTGTCCGGCATGTCCCGGGCATTTTTCGCCAACAGCGGGACCGAGGCCGTCGAAGGGGCCATGAAAATCGCGCGGGCCTACGGCTACGCCCGGGCGGGGCAGGGAAAGTCCGTGATCCTGACCCTGAAGAATTCCTTCCACGGCAGGACCCTGGGAGCGCTCAGCATTACGACCCAGGAAAAATACCAGGCGCCGTTCCGGCCTCTCATCCCCGACATCGCAACCGTCGAGGAGTTCACGCCGCAAGCCCTGGAGAATGCGTTTTCCGGCCGGGTCTGCGCCCTGGTGATCGAGCCGGTGCAGGGGGAGGGGGGCGTCCAGCCCCTTCCGAAGGACTTCGTGCGCGCCGGACGGGATCTCTGCGACCGGTACGATGCGCTGCTGGTCGCCGATGAGATCCAGTGCGGCCTCGGCCGGACGGGCCGGTATTTTGCCTACGAACACTACGGCGTGAAGCCCGACGTCGTGACGCTGGCGAAATCGCTGGCCGCCGGCTACCCCCTGGGCGCCGTGCTGGGCAACGATCGCGTCGCGGAGACCCTCCGGCCCGGGGACCACGGGACCACATTCGGCGGGGGACCGCTGGCGTGCCGGCTTGCCCTGGAGGTCCTTCGCATCATCGAAGACGAAGGGTTGATCGCCCGGGTGAATTCCCTGGGAGGGTACATGATCGGCGCCCTCAGGCGCATGGCGGCGGTTCACCCGACTATCAGGGAAGTCCGCGGCCTGGGATTGATGGTCGGCGTCGAGATGGGGGATGCCGCCAAGGAGGTTGTCCGCCGGCTGCTGTCCCGGGGGATTATCGCCAATGCCGCGCATGAGACGGTTCTGAGGCTGCTGCCGCCGTTTACGATCGAGAAAACAAACATCGACGAGTTTCTGGCCTCCCTGGATGCGGTGCTGGGAGAAATAGAATCTGCAGCGTAGGAGGAGTCTGCGATGGCCGAAAATGCACTCACGCAGCTTTGTGCGGCGCCGCTGGGCGGGCTCGATCCCAGCGTGCGAAAGGCGCGGTTGACGGATGTGGCCGCCATGTACCGCATCATCAATTACTATGCCGAGAAACAGCGGATGCTGCCCAAAACGGAGCTGCAGCTCTACGAAAACCTGCGCGATTACAGCGTCGTGACCGACAGGGCGTCGCCCGGCGACGTGCTCGCCTGCGGCGCCCTGCACCTGTACTGGAACAACCTGGCCGAAGTCAGGGCCATTGCCGTGGCTCCCGAAATGGCCCGCAGGCACCTGGGCGCCGCGTTGATCGAAAGCCTTCTCGAGGAAGCGCGCGCATGGAAGATCGCGCGGGTGTTCGTCTTCACCTACGAACCCCGGTTTTTCGGACGGTTCGGTTTTGTCGAGGTCGAACACCGGGTCCTGCCCCTGAAGGTGTACAACGAGTGTTTTCACTGTCCTAAATTCAATGCATGCGACGAGATCGCCATGGTGCTCGACCTATGAACTCCCGACAGGTTACCGGAACGAAACAGCGAAGCGGCCGTCACTGGCGCATCATCGAAGGGGGCGTGACGGCCCCGGAAGGGTATCTCGCCGCCGGGGTCCCGGCGGGTTTGAAGAAAAAGGGGTTGGACCTCGCCGTCGTCTGCTCCTCCCAGCCCGCATCGGCCGCCGGGGTGTTCACACGCAACCAGGTGCAAGCCGCGCCGGTCGTGCTCAGCCGGGACAACCTGAAGCATTCGCGGGGACGCGCCCGGGCCGTCCTGATCAATTCAGGGTGCGCCAATGCCTGCACGGGGGACCGCGGCATGCAGGATTCCGTCCTCTGCGCCCAGTGCCTGGCCTCCCACCTCGAAGTGGATCCCGACCGGATCCTGCTGGCGAGCACCGGCGTCATCGGCCGTTTTCTTCCCGTGAAGAAAATGCTCAAGGGCATCTCCACGGCGGTTTCCTCTCTGAACTCCCAGGGGGGCAGCGCCGCGGCGCAGGCGATCATGACCACCGATACCCGGGAAAAATCCTTCGCCGTCGAATCGCGCATCGACGGAAAGACCGTCCGCATCGGGGGCATGGCGAAAGGGGCGGGGATGATCCATCCCAACATGGCGACAATGCTTTCGACCGTCACCACCGACATCCGTATTGCGCCCGGGCCCTTGCATGCCGCCCTGTGTTCGGTCGTCGACCGGACGTTCAACTGCCTGACGGTCGACGGCGACTCCTCGACGAACGATACGGTGTTCATCCTGGCCAACGGTGCATCCCAGGTAGCGGCCACCGACGGCCGAACCGCCGCTTTTTTTCAGCAGGGGCTCGAGATGCTGTGCGGGGAGCTGGCCCAAAGCATCGCCCGTGACGGCGAGGGCGCCACGAAATTCGTCGAGGTGCTCGTGCGCGGCGCGCGGGATTTCCATTCTGCCAGGACCGTGGCCAAGGCCATCGCGAACTCCTCCCTGGTCAAGACCGCCCTCTACGGCGAGGAGTTCAACTGGGGGCGCATTCTGTGCGCGGCCGGGTACAGCGGGGTGGCGTTTTCGCCCTCGCGGATCGCGCTCTCCCTCAACGGGATCCCGGTTTTCCGCGACGGGGCACCCGTCAGTTCCACCCTGAAACGGGCGGAGAGGGAGATGAAGGCGCACGATCTCCTGATCGAGGTGGATCTTGGGACCGGAAGCCGCCAGGCCCGGGTATGGACCTGCGACCTGAGCCATGAATACGTCGACATCAACGGCAGCTACATAACCTGAGCGTGCCGTCTGGCGGGGGCAGGCCGTACGGCGCCGGGATATGTTTTTGCCTTGACATTGACATGCGCCGGGCTATCATATTCCGATAGAGACAGATACGATGCACGGGCATCGCGGTTGCCGTCTTAAGGGCGCTTATGAAAATCCATAAACCGATCCGGTGCGACGCGTTTTTTCACCTACGATATCTCCTCCTTTAGTGTCTTTCATCGGCCAGGTCCGGAACCCGAAATTCCTCCGGATATCCCGAAAGAAATCAAACGCAACCATGAAAGGACCCAGTCATGACAGATCGAGTACTGGTATTTGACACAACGTTAAGAGACGGCGAACAATCTCCCGGAGCCAGCATGACCATCAACGACAAATTGATGCTGGCGCACCAGCTCGAGCGCCTGAAGGTGGATGTCATCGAAGCCGGTTTCCCGATCTCTTCCGAAGGGGATTTCGAATCGGTACGGAAAATCGCCCAAGAAATACGCTCGGTGTCCATCGCGGGTCTGGCGCGGGCCAACAAGGGGGACATCGACCGCTGCTGGGAGGCGGTACGCGAAGCGTCCAAGCCAAGAATCCATGTATTCATCGCCACATCAGACATCCATTTAAAGTACAAGTTGAAAAAATCAAGAAAAGAGGTCCTCCAATCGGCACGCACTGCGGTGGCTTATGCTAAATCCCTGTGCCCCAACGTGGAGTTTTCGGCCGAGGACGCGACCCGCTCGGATCTCGACTACCTGTGCGAGGTCGTGGCGGCCGTCATCGCCGAGGGCGCCGACGTGGTCAACATCCCCGACACGGTCGGGTATACCTTCCCTTCGGAATACGGGGAGACGATCCGGTACATCCGGGAGCATGTGCCGAATATCCACAAAGCCATCATCAGCGTGCACTGTCACAACGACCTGGGCCTTGCCGTGGCCAATTCGCTCAGCGCGATTCAGAACGGAGCCCGGCAGGTGGAATGTACCGTCAACGGGATCGGCGAGCGTGCGGGCAACGCATCGCTCGAGGAGATCGTAATGGCCCTGCGGACGCGCCGGGATATCTTCGGCATCGACACCCGGGTCAATTCAAGGGAACTGTTTCCCTCGAGCAGCATGGTGACGAATCTGACCGGCATGAAGGTGCAGGCCAACAAGGCGATTGTCGGAAAAAACGCCTTCGCGCATGAAGCGGGTATTCATCAGGACGGGATGATCAAGGAGAAGCTCACCTATGAAATCATGCGCCCGGAAACGGTGGGGATCAAGGAAAGCACCCTGGTCATGGGGAAGCATTCCGGGCGGCATGCCCTCCGGAAGAAATACCTGGAGCTGGGCTTCAAACTGAGCGAGTCGGAACTTGAGAAGGCCTATATCCTGTTCAAGAAGGTGGCCGACAAGAAAAAGGAGGTGTTCGACGAGGACCTGATCGTGACGGTCCGCGATGCTCTCAGAATCTCCCCTCCCGTCTACAAGCTGAAGAATATTCAGTCCACCGCCGGAAACCAGGTGATCGCCACCGCAACGGTCGTCCTCGAAAGGGAGGGGGCCCAGATGACGGATTCGTCGATCGGTTCCGGCCCTGTGGACTCCGCCCTGAAAGCGATCGACCGGATCACGGGCGTCGAGGGGAAGCTGATCGAATACTCGGTGCACAGCGTGACCGGGGGCCGGGACGCGGTCGGGGAGGTGTTCATGAAGGTGGATTTCGGCAAAGCGTCCTTTATCGGCAAAGCCGCCAGCCTCGATATCGTCGATGCCAGCGCACGGGCCTATCTCGACGCCGTTAACAAGATGATTCACTACAGGATGACGCTTGACAGCCAGAACGGCAAAAAGCACAGGGCAAAGCCCGTTTCGGGCGGCGCCGGGGAGAAAAAGAACGTCCGGAAGCCCAAATCCGCAACAAAGTAGATATCGGGGACGGCCTGACGGTTCGCACCGTTTTTGGCCCGTCTCCGCGGGCGGGCGTCGTCCCGGTCGGGATAGGAAACCATGAGGAAGCGCCTGCTTGCAGTCACGGAAGATCGCACGGTGGCCTACCTGGGTGAGCCCGGAGCCTTCAGCCAGGCTGCCGCGAAAAAGGTCTTCGGCTCCTGGATGATCGGGGTCCCCTGCCTTTGCGCCGAAGCCGTCTTCGAGGAGGTGACGGGCGGGAAAGCCGCATTTGCCGTGATCCCGATTGAAAACACTCTGGCCGGGAGCATCTACCAGAACTACGACCTTCTCGCGCGCCATTCGCTGGCGGTGGTGGCTGAAACCTCCCTCCGGATCGCCCACAACCTGATTGCCCACAAGGGGGCGGATCTCCGGGACATCCGGCAGGTCTATTCCCACCCGGCGGCCTTGGAGCAGTGCAGCCGGTTTTTGCGCCGGCACCGGACGCTCGAGAAGGTTCCTTTTTACAACACGGCCGGAAGTGTCAAGCACATACGCGATCACGGCCTGAAGCATGCCGCGGCCATTGCGTCCGCCGATGCCGCCCGCATCTACCGTATGGCGATACTGAAGGGGGGGATCGAGGACGAGCCGGAGAACTACACCCGTTTTCTCGTGCTGGCCCGAAGGGGCGTCCTGCCGATGGGGGGCCAGAAGACCAGCGTTGTCTTCGGTCTTGAAAACCAGCCCGGAGCGCTTTTCAAAGCGCTGTCGGTTTTCGCCCTGCGGAACATCGACCTGGCGAAGATCGAATCGCGCCCGAACCGGGGCAAGCCCTGGGAGTATCTCTTCTACATGGATCTCAACAGCGACATCCGGAGCCTCGAATGCCGCCGCGCGCTCCGGCACATTCGCGAATTGGCACCGTACCTGAAGATCCTCGGTTCCTATCCCGTGATCTAGGCCCTGCACGGTTCCCGGACCCCCGTCCGGGTGGGGTTCCCGGACCCCCGTCCGGGTGGGGTTCCCGGACCCCCGTCCGGGTGGGGTTCCCGGACCCCCGTCCGGCGCTAAAGTATTGGATTTAATACGGAAGATAGATGGAAGCGGCGCCCACAAGGAGGCTTCCCCCGCTGCGTTCGATTCTCCTATCGGCCGGAAAACCGTGCAGCCGGGGGGGATAACCGCCCGGGTGCCCGTATCCAAGCGAGAAATCCAACCGTCCGGGTCCAGGCTCCGGTCGCGGCCCGGGAAAGCCCGAAGGGGGTGCGGCAATAATGCGTGTGGTTCGCTCAATCGGCATGGTACAATCACCGCTTGATTCAAAGCACGAGAGGATTTCTATGAACCGGGCCGTCATTGCAGGCAGCGGGTCCTGCATTCCCAGCAACAGCGTTTCGAACGATATGCTGTCGAGGATAATGGATGTCAGCGATTCCTGGATCCGTGACCGTTCCGGGGTGGAGAACCGTCACTACGTGGAAGAGGGGACCGCCACATCGGATCTTGCCATGGCTGCGTCCGAGGAAGCGCTCAGGATGGCGTCCCTGGACAAAAATGACCTGGACATGATCATTTTCGCCACCATGACGCCCGATTATTTTCTCCCGGGCTGCGGGGGACTGCTTCAATCCAAACTTGGGCTGCGGCCCATTCCGAGTTTCGATATCCGCCAGCAGTGCGCCGGGTTTCTCTACGGCATGCAGATGGCCGACGCGCAGATTCGCGCCGGGCTCGCACGGAACATCCTGCTGGTCGGGGCGGAAACGCATACGGGTTTTATGCCGTGGACGCCGGACAATTACCGGTACCTGTACGGCAGAAGCGCCAACCCTCCTACAGCGGAAGAATACGCCTGGAATACCCGGTTCCGGAACCTGACCGTGCTTTTCGGGGACGCGGGGGCGGCCGTGGTGATCCAGGCCGGCAGCGGCGACCGCGGCGTGCTCGATTGCATCCTGCGCAGCGATGGGAGCGGCTTCGATAAAATCTACGTTCCGGGGGTCGGGTTCACGCGCCGGCCCTACGTCGACAGTGAGCAAATCCGCAACGGCGAGCATATTCCCGTGATGCAGGGCATGAGCGTATACCGACACGCGACGCAATGCATGACCGACGTTGCCAATGAGATTCTCGAGCGCAACGGCCTCGCGATCGAGGATCTGTCCATGGTCCTGATGCATCAGGCCAACCGGCGGATCAACGAGAAAGTGCAGAAGATGCTGAAGATCCCGGAAAGCAAGATGGCGCATAACATCCAGAAGTACGGGAATACAACCGCCGCAACCATTCCGCTGCTCTGGGACGAATGCGTCCGGTGCGACAAAATCCGTCCCGGGGACCTGGTCCTGATGGTCGCTTTCGGGGCCGGGATGCACTGGGGCGCCCTGCTATTAAAAGCTTGACAGGGCCGGATCTTTTGTATTTTATCTGATTCCGGTACCAGGGGACCGGATTGTTTCGGCTGCCTCAACAGCCGTTTGCGGGCAGAATATTGATTTCTGATACACCCCATTTTACAAGGGCGTCATTATGAATAGTAAAGGACTGGACAAGGAAACCCTCGACATGATCCTCGAGGCGACGCGGGATTTTACCGCCGCCAGGCTTCCGGAGAAAAAAATCCTGGAACTCGATGCGACCGAAGAGTTTCCCATCGATATCATACGGGACATGTGCGGCCCCGAACTGGGCATTCAGCTTCTGTTCATCCCCGAGGAATTCGAAGGCATGGGAGGGGGCGCTTTCGATGTTTACCGGGTCTGCGAGGAGCTGGCCCGGGTGGATCTGGGGGTGGCCACCGGCGTTCTGGCCACATTCCTCGGTAGCGATCCCATCATTTTCGGGGGGACCTACGAGCAGAAGAAACTCTGGATGACCCGGATAGGGCAGGAGGGGCTCCTGATGGCCTATGGCGCCACGGAGCCGGAAGCCGGCAGCGACCTGGGGGCTCTGCGCACGACGGCCGTTCCCGAGCTCAAGGACGGCGAGGTCGTCGGGTACCGGATCACGGGAAACAAGCAGTGGATCAGCAACGGCGGCTACGCCGACCTCTACTCCGTTCTGGCCAAAGCTCCGGGCGGTCCGACCTGGTTTATCGTCGAAAAGGACGCTCCCGGACTGAGCCACGGGAAGCCGGAAGACAAACACGGCATCCGCGCCAGCAATACGGCGACGGTATCCCTTGAGAACGTCCATGTCGATGTCGACCGCCTGATCGGCGGGAAGGAGGGGCAGGGACTGCTGCAGGCACAGATCGTGTTCGGCTACACGCGGCTCATGGTCGCCGCCTTCGGGCTGGGCGCCGGGTGGGCCGCCCTTGATCGGGCCATTCCCTATTCCACCGGGCGCATCCAGGGCGGGGCGCCCCTGAGCGAAAAGCAGGGATACACCCATAAGCTGATCGTTACCCATGCCGTGCGCCTCGAGGCCAGCCGTGCCTACATTGAAGAAACAGCCGAACGCATCGATTCGGACGAAGGCACGCTGAACACCGAAGGGGCGATTGCCAAATACCTGGCGACCGAAGCGGGCAACGCCGCCGCCGACGCTTCGATTCAGGCCTTGGGCGGCTACGGGTACACCCGCGAGTATTTTGTCGAAAAAATTAAAAGGGATGCACGGATAACGCAAATTTATGAAGGAACTTCCGAAATAATGGAAATGACCATCTGCCGCGACCGCTGGCAGCTGCACCTGAAGACCAAGGGGCAGTACTACCATGAAATGGCCGGGCAGATGGAAGCGCTGCACAGACAGAACAACCAGGTAGGGGCCCAGGTGGCTGCCCTGTGCCTGCACGGTTTGGCCGAACTTCTCGAGATGGCCAGGTCCAACCGGCTCACGCGCCACCAGCATATTCTTTTCCGCCTCGGCGAACTGATAGCCTTTGCCGAAGGGTCCGCCAGTCTTGCCCGGCGCGCCGCGCGCGCATCCAAGGGCGAACTGAACGCCAAAGCGCATATGCGCTTCGGCGCCGACAGTCTTGCATCCATCAGCCGGGTCTACGCCAGGGAAGCGGCGATGAAAATGGTATCCGAAGGATCCCGATGGATTGGAGGACTGCTGCCGGAATCCGAACTGGGCGGCCTGCATCAGAAACTGCGGGTGCCTGAGATTCTCAGCGCTCAGGCGGGATTGATCCAGGACATGGATTATGTGGCGGACGTCCTCTATGAAAGGACCTCTGCATAGCACCCCCGTACGATCCCTGAAATGTGCAATCTGCAGTTACTGCAGCCTGTGTAGTCTGGAGGCACTGAAATAATGAACATATCTGCGGCAGAGAAGGCTGTTGCGATCGTAGGCATAGGCGCCATAATGCCGGATGCTCCCAACGCTCCGAAGTTCTGGCAGAACATCAAGGACGGCCGGTACAGCATCACCGAGGTGACGCCCGACCGATGGGACCCGGCTTTCTACTACGATCCGGACCCGAAGGCGCTCGACAAATCCTACACCAAGATCGGAGGCTGGGTGCGCGACTGGGAATGGGATCCCCTGAAATGGCGCCTGCCGATACCTCCGAAGGTCAGCATGGCCATGGATCTTACCCAGAAATGGGGCGTTGTGACGGCGCGGGAGGCCTTGAACGACTACGGCTATCCTTCCCGTCCCCTGAACCCGGAAAGGGTCGCCGTTATTCTGGGCAACGCCATGGGGGGGGACGCGCACCTGTATTCTGCAGCCCGAGTCTTTTTGCCCGAGTTCGTCGACAAGCTGGCCGGCTCCAGAGGCTATGCCGCGCTCTCTGCGGACATCCGCAGGGAGATCATGGACCAGCTCCGGGAGAACTTCCACGAATGGCTTCCGGCCGTATCGGAAGACACGATGCCGGGCGAACTGTCGAACATCCTCGCCGGGCGCATCGCGGCCCTGTTCGATTTTAAAGGGCCGAACTACACCGCCGATGCAGCCTGCGCCTCCGCAATGGCCGCCATCAGCGCCGCCATCGTCGGCTTGAACGACCATGATTACGACGCCGTTCTTACCGGCGGCGTCGATGCCAACATGAGCCCCTCGACCTTTGTGAAGTTCTGCAAGCTCGGCGCGCTCTCCGCAACCGGCTCGCGGCCCTACGCCGATGGGGCCGACGGTTTCGTGATGGGGGAAGGCGGGGCCATCATCCTCCTCAAGCGGCTCGAGGACGCCGAACGCGACGGGGACAAGATTTATGCCGTCATCCGTGGGGTGGGAGGATCCAGCGACGGCAGGGGGAAGGGCATTACGGCGCCGAATCCCGTCGGGCAGGTCCTCTGTGTCCGGCGCGCCTGGGCGAAAGCGGGCCTCGTCCCCGAGCCCGGCGACCTGATCGAGGGGCACGGCACCTCGACTCCGGTCGGGGATGCGGGCGAGCTCGAAAGCCTCGTGAAGTTTTTCGAACACTACGACCTGCCCGTGGGCTCCGTCGCTCTGGGGTCGGTCAAGTCGAATATCGGGCATCTCAAGGGCGCCGCCGGCGCGGCGGGAATCGTCAAGGCGGCATTGGCCCTCCACGAGAAAGTCCTGCCGCCGAGCCTCAATTTCGGCAAGCCGAATCCCATCGTCGATTTTGCCAAGGCGTCGTTCCGGGTCAATACCGAGCTGAGGCCGTGGGATGTTGCGGAAGGCAAAGCGCGCAGGGCGGCCGTCAGCGCCTTCGGATTCGGCGGGACCAATTTCCACATGGTGATGGAGGAGTACATTCCCGGAAAAATCGCCGGCGAGAGGAAGCCGATTGTGTCGGTCGCGGGCAGGGACGCCGATACCGGGCTGAAGGCACCGCTGCGCGGCGCCGCCGTCCTGGGGGCCGGTACGGAAGCCGAACTGGTCGGGCGCCTCGAGGCGCTCCAGAAGGAGGCCGCGTCCGGCATCGCCCCGGCCCCCGCCCCGCCCCTGGAGTCCGATCTGCGGGCTCCGTTCCGCGTCGCCATCGACTACGGAAATGCGGCGGAGCTGGCTGACAAGGCCGACCGCGCCCTGAAGGCCTTCCGGGAGAACCAGCCGGGCCGGTGGAAAGCGCTGCGGGCGAAAGGCATCTACCGGGGTTCCGGCCCGGCGCCCAAGACGGCGTTTCTCTTCACGGGGCAAGGGTCCCAGTACGTCAACATGCTCCAGAAGCTCCGGGAGACCGAGCCGATCGTTGCCCGGGTGTTCGAGGAAGCGGACCGCACCATGACGCCTCTGCTCGGCAGGCCGCTGACCGAATGCATCTACCTCGACAAATCCGACGAGGCCGCGCTCAGGGAGGCCGAAGAGAACCTGAAGCAGACGGCCATCACCCAGCCCGCCGTCCTGGCGACGGAGAACGCGATCCTGCACATGCTCGGCGCCTACGGGATGGTGCCCGACATGGTCATGGGGCACAGCCTGGGCGAATACGGAGCGCTGGTTGCCGCGGGGGCCATCTCCTTCGACGAGGCGCTGAAGGCCGTCAGCGCGCGCGGCAAAGAGATGACCCGGTGCGCGCTCGAGGACAACGGAATGATGGCGGCCGCGTTCGGGCCGATCGAAAAGATCCAGGAAATACTCGACGGGGTGGGCGACGATGTCGTCATTGCCAACATCAACAGTTCGAAGGAAGCCGTCATCGGAGGAACCACCAACGGTGTGAAAAAAGCCATGGAGGCCATCGGCGCGGCAGGCTTCACCGTGCGCGCGCTGCAGGTGAGCCACGCTTTCCATACCAGGATCGTGGCGCCCGCCGGGGAATCCCTGTCGATGATCCTCAGCCGGATGAGCCTGAATCCGCCCGAGATCCCGGTCGTGACGAACGTGACAGGCGAATTCTATCCCATGGGCCCCGGAGTCGTGCCGGAGATGATCGAGCTGCTGGGCAGGCAGGTGTCCTCCCCCGTGCAGTTCATCAAGGGGCTCAACACGCTCTACGACGCCGGCGCCCGCGTTTTTGTCGAAATCGGCCCCAAACGCATCCTGTACGGGTTCGTCGAGGACGTGCTGGGCGACCGCGAGGACGTGGTCTCCCTGTTCACGAACCACCCCCGGATCGGTGAGGCGGAATCTCTCAACCTCGCCCTCTGCGGCTTGTATGCTTCCGGCCTGGGATTCGGGGCGGCGGACCGGAAGGCGGCCCCAAGAGTATCCCCGGAGAAACCGGCCATGGCTCCGGCTGCGGAGCCGCAGCGGAACCGGGCTTCGATCCCGGCGCCCTCGCCCGCGCTGCCTTCGTTTGCCACGGGCGGCGCCAAAGCGGCGTCGGGCCGCCCCGCAGCCGCCCCGGGAGCGGACCGCTATGCGGAACTCGGGCGGCTCTTCGCCGAATTCATGGAACGGGGGCTGGAGATCTACTCCGGCGGAGGCCGCCCCGCAGCCGCAGCCCCGGTCGAAGTCTGCGTCACGGGTGCCGCCCTCGGCCTGCCCGGAACCGCGAAGGTTTTCGACGACTCCAATATCGAGCGGATCCTGCGAGGGGACGGATTCATCCGGCAGATCCCGATGCATCTTCGGAAGGCGATGATGGACAAGAACATCACGCGCCTGGTCAAGACCGAGGCCGGGGAGGGGCGTTTTGAGACGATCAACAGCCTCGACGATGTCATCAAACTTGCCGCCCGCGCCGGGGATTTCGACATCCGGAGCGAATTTGGATTCCCGGAAGACCGCATCGCCGCACTTGACCGCGTGACGAAGCTCGCGATCGCCGCCGGGATCGACGCGCTCCGCGATGCCGGCATTCCGCTGGTCATGCGCTACAAGACGACGACGAAGGGGACGAAGCTGCCCGACCGGTGGATGCTTCCCGACGCCATCCGGGACGACACCGGGATTCTGTTCACGTCCGCTTTCCCGGGGTACGATTCCCTGACCGAGATCATCGAGGGGTATTACCGGGACCGCATCAAGCGCGAGCGCCTCAAAGAGCTCGAGTCCCTCTATGAAGCAGCCGAAAGGTCGGTCGACGGCGTCGCTGGGGACATCCGGCAGCGGATGGATGCGCTGCGCGAGGACATAGACGCCAATCCCTACAAGTTCGACCGCCGCTTCCTGTTCCGCGTCCTGTCGATGGGCCACTCGCAGTTCGCCGAGTACATCGGGGCACGCGGGCCGAACACATCCACCAACGGCGCGTGTTCGAGCGGTACGCAGGCCCTCGGGCTGGCCCATGACTGGATCCGGATGGGGCGGTGCAAGCGCGTCATCATCATTTCCGCCGACGACATCACGTCGGAAAACCTGATGGGATGGTTCGGTTCGGGTTTCCTCGCCTCCGGCAGTGCCGCGACCGACGATATCGTCGAGGACGCGGCCACGCCGTTCGACCGCAGGCGGCACGGCCTGATCATCGGGATGGGGGCTTCGGCCGTCGTGCTCGAAAGCCGGGAGTCGGCGCGGGAGCGCGGGGTCCGGCCCCTCTGCACTGTTCTGAATTCCATCGTGGCCAACAGCGCCTTCCACGGATCCAGGCTCGACGTCACGCATATCCGCCACATCATGGAACGGCTGGTCTCCGAAGCCGAGGCCCAGTGGGGGATCGAACGGCGCGCGATTGTTCCCGAGACCGTTTTCGTTTCCCATGAGACCTATACCCCTGCGCGCGGCGGGAGTGCGTCGGCGGAAATCTTCGCCCTGCGCCATGTATTCGGGGACGATGCCGGCCGGATCCTGATCGCCAACACCAAGGGGGCGACCGGGCATCCCATGGCCGTGGGGGTCGAGGATGTCGTATCGGCCAAGATCCTGGAAACCGGGATAGTGCCTCCGGTCGCCAACTTCAAGGAGGTGGACCCGGAACTCGGCCCGTTGAACCTGTCCAAGGGCGGGCCCTACCCGGTGCGGTACGTACTGCGGCTGGGTGCGGGGTTCGGTTCGCAGATCAGCATGGCGCTCCTGAGGTGGGAGCCGACTCCGGACGGGACCCGGCCGGCCCCGTCGGATCTCGGGTACCGGTACCGTATCGAAGACCCAGGCGCCTGGAATGCGTGGCTGAAGCGGCTGACCGGGTACGAAGCCCCTGAAGTCGAGATTGTGCAGCGAACGCTGCGGATCAAAGACCAGGGGCCGACCGCGAGGATAGAAAACGGCACGACCACGTTCTCCGCTCTGCAGGCCGACGGCGGGAAGACCGAGGCGGCAAGCGCCCCGCCGCCGCCCGCTCCGGCCCCGGCAGCTTTGGCCGCTGCGCCTTCGGTCCCGGCTGCACCGGCTGCCGCCGCGAAGGATTCGGTCCAGGAAGATGTCATGAAGATCATCGCTGAGAAGACCGGGTACCCGCCCGACATGCTGGACATGGACCTGGATCTCGAGGCGGACCTCGGGATCGACACCGTCAAGCAGGCGGAGATGTTCGCGGCGATCCGTGCGGCCTACGACATCCCGCGGGAGGAGAACCTGAAGATGCGGGACTTCCCGACGCTGGCCCATGTCGTGCAGTTCGTCTACGACCGCAAGCCAGAACTCGAGAAACCCGTGACGGCCCACGCGCCGGCCCCGGCAGCTCCGGCCGCCGCCGCGGACCCGGTCCGGGCGGAGGTTCTCAAGATCATCGCCGAGAAGACCGGGTACCCGCCCGACATGCTGGACATGGACCTGGATCTCGAGGCGGACCTCGGGATCGACACCGTCAAGCAGGCGGAGATGTTCGCGGCGATCCGTGCGGCCTACGACATCCCGCGGGAGGAGAACCTGAAGATGCGGGACTTCCCGACGCTGGCCCATGTCGTGCAGTTCGTCTACGACCGCAAGCCTGATCTGAAACCTGCGACCGCGGACCGGACGGCGGTGCCGGCTGTGCCGTCGCCAGCCGCGGCAGCGCCGCAGGAAACGGCCGGGGGACAGCAGGGCGATACTGTGAAGGACATGGTGCTCGGAATCATCGCCGACAAGACCGGGTACCCGTCCGACATGCTGGACATGGACCTGGATCTCGAGGCGGACCTCGGGATCGACACCGT
>CAZYXB010000021.1:31282-57170 GCA_964651155.1 uncultured Acidobacteriota bacterium
CCGACATGCTGGACATGGACCTGGATCTCGAGGCGGACCTCGGGATCGACACCGTCAAGCAGGCGGAGATGTTCGCGGCGATCCGTGCGGCCTACGACATCCCGCGGGAGGAGAACCTGAAGATGCGGGACTTCCCGACGCTGGCCCATGTCGTGCAGTTCGTCTACGACCGCAAGCCAGAACTGAAGCTTTCGGCCGGGGCCCGGGCGGCAGGGGAATCGCCCGCGGCCTCCCCCGGTGCCGGTACGGAGCCCGCCGGAACACGCCCGGCGGCAGCGAGCATGGAGGCCGCCAATGCAGTTCCAAGGCGCATCCCGGTGCCCCGGATCCGTCCGGCGCTCCGCTACTGCAAGCCCACCGGGATCGAACTGAAGCCGGGCATGCGGGTTGTCGTCATGGCGGACCAGGGCGGAATCGGGAAGGCGCTGATCGCCAGGCTTGAAAAGCAGGGGATCCAGCCCCTGGTGGCCGACAGCGCAGCCGATGCGGGTATGCTCGTCAACCAGATCGAAAAATGGAAAGCCGAGGGGGCTGTCAGCGGAGTGTACTGGCTGCCGGCGCTCGACGCAGGAGGGGATATCCCCGGGTTGAGCTACGCCCAGTGGCGGGAGGCGACCCGAATCCGCGTGAAGCTGCTGTATGCAACGATGCGGGCCCTGTACGACCAGGTGGGCGGTGCAGGCACGTTCCTGGTATCGGCCACGCGGATGGGCGGGCAGCACGGCTACGGCCCCGGCGGCTCGGCGGATCCGTTCGGCGGCATGGTCACCGGATTCACCAAGGCCTACAAACGGGAGCGCGGCCCTGCCACGGTCAAGGCCGTGGATTTCGAACCCAGCCGCAAGACCAGCGCCCTGGCCGACATTCTGATCGAAGAAACGCTTTTCGATCCGGGAGCCGTGGAGATCGGTTACCGGGACGGGCAGCGCTGGACCGTCGGTTTGGCGGAGAGGCCCGCCGGCGCCGAAGGTGCCGGGTTGTCGCTCGGTCGTGAGACGGTATTTGTCATTACCGGAGCCGCCGGCAGCATCGTCTCGGCCATTACGGCGGACCTGGCGGCTGCGTCGGGCGGCACCTTCTATCTTCTCGATCTGACCCCCGAGCCGGATCCCCGGAATCCGGATCTCCAGCGTCTGGTTTCGGACAAGGACAGCCTGAAGCGGGATCTGTTCGAGAGACTGAAGGAGGGCGGCAAGCGGGTCACCCCGGTCATGGTGGACCGGGAGCTGGCTGCCCTGGAACGTTCCCGGGCCGCCATGGACGCCATCGAGGCAGTAACGAACGCAGGCGGCATCGCACGGTACCGCAGCCTGAACCTGCTCGACACCGCCGCCGTGGCCGCAGTCTGCAGGGAGATCTCCGACACCTGCGGGCACGTCGATGTACTGCTGCACGCGGCGGGGATTGAGATCAGCCACGGGCTTCCGGACAAGAAGCCGGAGGAGTTTGACCTGGTTTTCGACGTCAAAAGCGACGGCTGGTTCAACCTGATGTCCGGCATCGGGAACATGCCCCTGGGCGCGGCGGTCGTTTTCAGTTCCGTCGCAGGGCGCTTCGGCAACAACGGACAGACCGACTACAGCGCGGCCAACGATCTGCTGTGCAAGTGCATGGCGCATTTCCCCCACAGGGGGTCTTCGACCAGGGGCATCGCCATCGACTGGACCGCATGGAGCGGCATCGGCATGGCGGCGCGCGGCTCCATCCCGGCCATCATGAAGCAGGCGGGGATCGACATGCTGTCGCCGGAAGCCGGAATCCCCGTCGTCCGGAGGGAACTGACCACCGGCATGTCCGGGGAGGTCGTCATCGGGAACAAGCTCGGGATTCTGCTCGACGAGTTCGATCCCCAGGGCGGGCTCGACACGAGCAGCGACGGGCCCCTGTCCGAACTGCTCGGCGGCCGCGGTGTCATGACCGGGCAGATCAGGGGGATGGGCCTCTACGGCGGCCTGACGGTTGAAACGAAGCTCGATCCCACGGAGCAGCCGTTTTTGGCCGATCACCAGATCAACGGGATGCCGGTACTGCCAGGGGTCATGGGTGTCGAAGCGATGGCGGAAGCTGCAGTGGCGCTTTTCCCCGAACGCTTCGTCGGCGCGGTTGAGGATGTGGAGTTTCTGGCGCCGTTCAAGTTCTACCGCAATCAACCCAGGACGGTTACAGTCTCGGCCGAATTCGCCGCCGACGGCGACGACATCGTTGCCGACTGCCGGCTCATCGGATCGCGGACGCTTCACCAGCAGGCGGAGGCGGAAGCGACGACGCACTTCAGGGGGCGTGTCCGGCTTGTGGCGGAGAAGCCGAAAGCAGCCCGAGGGGAGGTCCCCGGAACGGGAGGCCCCAGGGTCGAAGCGCCGAATATCTACAGCATCTTCTTCCACGGGCCCGCATACCAGGTTCTCGACAGCGCCTGGCGGTGGGGTGATTCGGTTGTCGGCATGTACGCGAAAAGCCTGCCGGAAAACCACAAGCCGGCGGAAGCGCCGGTGATTGTGGCCCCCCGGTCTGTTGAGCTCTGCTTCCAGACGGTCAGCCTGTCCATTCTCGCCCGGCAGGACCTCCTCGGCCTGCCGTATGCATTCCGCAGGCTGCGGATCTCGTCCCGTCCGCAGAAGGGGGCGGGAGAGGTCTTCTATGCCGTGATTACGCCCAACGAGGACGCGACCTACAATGCGGCGCTTGTCGACGACAAGGGCAATGTCACCTTGCTGCTGGAAGGGTACCGGGTCATGGAGCTTCCCGATCCCGTCGAACCCGGCCTCCTGGCACCGATACAGGAGGCGCTCAAAGGCTGAACCTCAACGTTCAAATCCAGGGGCGGCCTCCGGCCGGAAGGCGACAGACGGAAAACGGCGGCGCCCCCGGACACGGGCCACAGCGACAGCGGGCCCGAAAGGCAACCGGCAATGGATCTGCGCCTCCACTGGCTCGCCCGCACTCTGGCGGATATTCCTGAAGGGGATGCCTGGCTCGGCGCACGCGAACGGGCGATCCTCTCCCGACTGCGATTCTCGAAACGCCGCAGCGACTGGAGGCTGGGGCGCTGGACGGCAAAATGCGCCCTCCTCGCGTTCCGGCCCGACGATTTCCCTGCAATGCCCGCGCTGGACATCCTGGCCGCCGAGGACGGCGGCCCCGAGGCCTACGCATCCTGCGGGGGGGCCGTGGACGTCTCGCTGTCGATCAGTCACAGCCACGGGCGCGGCTTGTGCGCCGTGGCTCCCGGGAAGTGTGCCGTCGGGTGCGATCTCGAACGGATCGAAAGGAAATCGCTCGATTTTTTCAACGACTACTTTACACCCCGGGAAATCTCCTTCTGCCGCCGTGCCCGACCGGACGACTATCCCGTAGCCTGCTACCTGGTCTGGAGCGCCAAGGAAGCATCGCTGAAGATTCTGCGCGAAGGCCTGCGCCGGGATACACGAAGCATCGAGATCGAGGCGGAATTCCCGGCCGGGGAAGGCGCATGGCGCGCCTGGACCGGACGGTGCGTGGATACGTCCGCGACGCATTACGGGTGGTGGCGGCACGAGAACGGCTTCGTGTATGCGCTCGGAGCGGACCGCGCCGGTGCACGGCCGCAGGAACTGCTGCCGCGGGATGTCCAGGAAGCGATGAAGCGGTTCGTTGATGGAAGAATGGTCTGAATGCTAGAATCGGTCTGGCGTCATCCGGCACCGTAACGGCGACGCATGGGGCAACGGCCGGATCCGGTGCGGGCATTCGACGGGGTTCGCATGGGAACGATACACAAAATCGGCAGCGCGTTGCCGCGGGCGGCCATCGGCTTCCGGCCCGAATACCTGGATTTCAGCCGGGGGATCCGCGTCGGGAACCTCGAGGACAACCAGCGCATCACCCGGATTCTCAAGCTGGCGATCGAGGATGCCTACCGGGAGTCGTTTGTGACCGAGCGCTTCGGCAGGGGCGTATACTGGCAGTGGATAGGATTTTTGTCCCGGGCCAATCGGTCCGCCAAGCCCGTGTCCTCGGGCGTCAGTTTCGGCTGCTCCAAATTTTTCATCACCATCGACGGCATGGACGGCCTGTTCAAATGCGGCTTTTCGGTCGAACGCGGATTTATCCGGCCCCCGGAGCATTCGCCCGGGTGCGAACTGAAACCGGACTGGGACTGGAACCGGCTGCTAGAGCAGTGCAGGCAAGACAGTGCCCTGTACCGGGAACTGACGCGCCTCGTGCGGAGTGAGGGATTCGCCATCGATGCGGGATGCTGGGACCATCGGGCCTCCTACAAAAAGGGCGGTCTGCCCGAGCCGGCAATGCTGAGGAAGGTGCTTCGGGAATCTCCGGGAGACAGGTGGGCCGGATTCCAGGTCTACTATCCCATGGGGCCGAAAGAGGTGTCCCGGTCCACCGGGATCGATCTGGTCGAATCGATGCTGGCTGTATTCCGCGAGGTGACTCCCGCCATGAACCAGTGCATGCAGACGCAGTTGCACCCGGGGCCTTCCGCTTCCGGGTCCGGATCTATCCCCTGATTTACCAACAATAATCGCCGGCCTCCATCTCCCCAATTCCCCTTGCCAGGGTATCGGCCGGCATATAGAATTCCACGGAATGCATTGGCGTATTACGATCAGGGGCGAGGATTCATTATGCGGAAGACGATAGAAGCCAGGGCGGAATCGGCCACCCCTGCGGCGCGGCGCGGCGCGGCGGGTTCCAGGAAAGATTCAATCCGGATCCTGCTGCTTGAGGGGATCCACCCGGCTGCCGAGGATAATTTCCAGAAAAACGGGCTGAAGGATATCGCAACGGATGCCGCCTCATTTTCCGAGGAGCAGCTGCTGGGGATGATCCGGGATGTGCATGTCGTCGGGATACGTTCCAAGACGAGGATCACGCGCCGCATCATGGAAGCGTCTCCCCAGCTGCTTGCCGTCGGCTGCTTCTGCATCGGAACGGACCAGGTCGATCTGGGCGCCGCGACGAAACGCGGTATCGCCGTCTTCAACGCCCCATTTAGCAACACCCGCAGTGTGGCGGAACTGGTCATCGCCGAAGTCGTCATGCTTGCCCGCCGGGCCGTGCTCCGGTCCATGCAGCTGCACAGCGGCCAGTGGGAGAAGTCCGCCAAAGGGTGCATGGAGGTGCGGCGCAAGACGATCGGCATCATCGGATACGGCCACATCGGCCAGCAGGTCGGCGTTCTCGCCGAAGCCATGGGAATGCGGGTGGTGTTCTACGATATCGTGAAAAAACTGCCGCTCGGCAACGCACGGCAGCTCCCCAGCCTGAAGGAACTGCTGAAGGCTTCGGATTTCGTGACCCTCCACGTTCCGGACACGCCGCTGACGCGCGGCATGATCGGACGCAGCGAACTGGCATGGATGCATGAAGGGAGTTTCCTGCTCAACCTGAGCCGAGGTTCGGTCGTCGACATCCAATCCCTCCGCCGGAGCCTTGTTGGCGGGCACCTGGCCGGTGCGGCGCTCGATGTCTTCCCCAAAGAGCCGCACTCGGGCGCCGATCCGTTTATTTCCGAAATGCGCGGGCTGGAAAATGTAATCCTTACGCCGCATATCGGGGGGAGCACCGAGGAAGCCCAGCGCAATATCGGGATGGAGGTGTCCGAAGCGCTGTCGGATTACATCAGGACCGGAAGCACGGCCGGATGCGCCAACCTGCCGGAGGTGCAGATGCCTCCGCTCGGGGACAGCTACCGCGTGCTGAACATCCACAAGGACATGCCCGGGGTTCTCAGCCGGATCAACGGCCTCGTTGGAGGCAAGGACGTCAACATCAAGGCACAGTCCTATGCGACCAAAGACGGCGTCGGGTACCTGATGATGGACGTGGAGAAGAGCCTGCCCCGGAACATCCGGGATCAAATCGAATCGCTCGACATCAACATCCGCACACGGCTGCTTTTATAGAGCATCCCTTCAACGAGCGCATCCTCCATGCCGGGCGACGGGCCGTAGCGCAGGCACGCCAAGCGTCGGACGGGCGCTTCCGTGCATGGATGGTGCACGGCGGCACACGAACGCGCGGCGCCGGCCGCGGTGCTCTAAATTCAATGGATCAGGCTGCCCGTCTGGCTGGTGTCGTAGCCTCCCAGCGCCGCCAGCTCCCGTCGCAGGGCGGAGCGGTTGAGCGCGTCCATTAAGACCTGTACCGACGGCAGGTCCCAGAAGCGGTCCGGGATGACCAGGTCGAACCGTTCGCTGACCAGGGGGATGAAATCGAGGCCGAAGACGCGCGCGGAGGCCTCCGTGGCGATGCAGCAGTCGGCCACGCCGCTGAAGACGTGCCAGGCCGCCAGGATGTGCCCCTTGGCGATCCGCTGGTATCCGCGGACGTTCTTCGGCGGAATCCCGCTCCTTTTCAGAAGCGAGTCGAGAAGGATGCGGCTTCCCGCGCCGACTTCCCGGTTGATCACCGAGACGTCCCCTCTGGCGAGATCCTCCACCCCGGAAATCTTCAGGGGATTCCCCTGGGCTACGACGAACCCTTCGGCCCACGACGCAAAGTTCGCCACGCGGCAATCGCCCTTGGGGAAGAACTGCTGGACAACCTCCAGGCTGTTGGCCGGGTTCGATGTGCCTTTCAGGTGGGTGCCCCCGATGTGGATCTTCCGCTCCTTAAGCAGGTTCAGGGCACGGGTGCTGGAACACCCCATGGTGACGACTTCAATATTTTCGCGTCGGAGCAGGTAGCGGGCCAGGGCGGGGATTGCCGGATCGCAGCCGGCCAGAAGCAGCCTGTTTTCGGGTATCGCATCCTCCCGGATGATCCGGGTGAGGGCGGACCCCGCCTTCCCAGGATGCAGGATGACGGCATCGGCATCCGGGATCTCTCCCTGGAGCGGATTCGCCGGCACCCCGATTTTCTTGTTGCCCACCATGCAGAGTTTCAGCGGCTGGTTCGGCTGGTACGCGGCCGACGGGTCTTCGATCAGTTCCACGGTCGTCTGCTCCCTGGGGAGCTTGTCTTCCCGCTGCATGGAAAAAATTTCCTCGACCGGGACTTCCAGAGTCTCGGAAAGGCGGAGGGCAACGAGCGTATTCGGGATGTATTTCTGTGCCTCGATCGCGTAGATCGTTTGCCGGGTCACCCCGACTTCGCTCGCCAGCTTCGCCGCGGAAATCCCGCGAAGTTTTCGAATCTCGGCCAGTTTGTTTTCTATGCGCATCGGGCCATCCCCGTGGAGAATGTTCGTTCATGGATTATAATACCGGTCGGAAGGACCGGATGTCATGTATAAAAGACAACATGCCTGAAATGCCACAGAACTGGAGGACGGGGATCCACCGGTCGTCGGTCCGGCCGGATGCGCCGTTGGGCCACTTTCCCCCGATTCGGTCCCTGGACGACAGTTCCGTGGCTCCCGAACAGGAAATATGGGATACTGGATCCCGCGGTTTTCACGGGATTTGGACCCGACCCGGAGGGTTTTCCGATGACCAGACATGTTGGGGTATTGACCGCCGGCGGAGACAGCCCCGGCCTCAACGCCGTGCTCCGAGGCATCGGGAGGGCGGTGCGGCAGGTTGAAGGCATCGATGTTATAGGGTTCCGGGACGGGTTTCGGGGACTGATGGAAAACCGGACGGTACAACTGGACGAAGAGGTCCTTTCCGGCATCCTTACCGTGGGAGGGACGATACTAGGCACCAGCCGAGACAAGCCGCACCGCATGCCCATCGGCGGCAGGCAGGTGGACATGACCGACGCTATTGTCGAAACCTATCGCCGGAATCACCTGGACGTGTTGATCTGCATAGGCGGCGGCGGGACCCAGAAGAATGCCTACAGGCTGATGCAGAAGGGGCTGAACATCCTCACCCTTCCGAAGACGATAGACAACGACATCGTCCTGACCGATGTCTCTTTCGGCTTCCCCACGGCGCTCGGTATTGCGACCGAGGCGGTCGACCGTCTGCACAGCACGGCGCACAGCCACCATCGCATCATCCTCGTTGAAACCATGGGGCACAGGGCGGGATGGCTGGCCCTGGGAGCGGGACTGGCCGGCGGCGCCGACGTCATTCTGATCCCCGAAATCCCCTACCGGGTGGAAAGTATCGCGAAGGCCATCCTGAACCGCAGCGGCGGGGGGAAGCATTTCAGCATCGTGGCGGTGGCCGAAGGCGCCGTGTCGCAGCATCAGGATGCGGGGCATGCGTCCGTGCCCCAAAAGAAGAGCACGAAGAAAGGGGGGGAGAAGAAAAGGTCCCGGCGGCCGGAGGACCGATTCTCCAGCGGGAAACAGACCATACAGCTGGCAAAAAAGCTGGAATCGCTCACGGGGCTGGAATCCCGCGTCACTATTCTGGGCTATCTGCAGCGCGGCGGTACGCCGTCGGCCCAGGACAGAATTCTCGCCTCGCGGCTGGGGGCGGCCTGTGCGGCCGCCATCCGGAGGCAGCATTACGGAATCATGCTGGCTTCCCGGGGAGAAAGAGCGGAGCCGGTGCCCCTGGGACAGGTCGTCGGGAAGGTGAAACAGGTCCCGCTCGACCACGACTGGATCCAAAGCGCCCGCCTTGTCGGAACGAGCATGGGGGATGAATGAGCGATGCGCCCCTGAGGGATCTGGCAAACATCGGAATGGATCTGCTATACTGAAAAAACGGAAGTGTGCGCCCATAGCTCAGGTGGATAGAGCATCTGCCTTCTAAGCAGAGGGTCGCAGGTTCGAGTCCTGCTGGGCGTACCACAAAACAAAAGACTTACAGAAACAAACAAAATCCCCAAAATCCTTTAAGTTAACAAGAGGTTACCAAGCGGCTTCTGTCATTTAGGAGTTTTATCCATATTCACGGTCGGCGGAGCGTTCTGACGTAGAAGAATCGCAGTGCGGCAAGCCACTGGCAAACCGTGTTCGGAGAGATTTTCCTGTCGGTAAAAAGATGGGATTGGTATTGCCGGATATGTTTCGGCCAAGCTTGTCGGACGTACAGTTGAAATGGCGGGTACACTCTTCAACCGCTCTTATGTAGCATTCTTTAGTGGCTTTCGTCACTGTAGTTTCGACGCCCGAGTTCCTCGAGAATTATCTTTCTTAAGTGAGTCATAGTAATCCTCCTTATGACTCACGATACGTCGATTCCGCTCTACCCTGTACGAAATCTCACACGAAGCGTCCGCCGCATAGCGGCTATGTCTAAACGCGCTTCTGGGAAACTGAGAAGCCACTGCGGATCGTTTCGGCTACTTCGGGATAGCGTTAACTCATTTCATGATCCAAGCGATGCATGCGGACATTTTCCAACTTCCATAAAATTGCAGGGTGTTGACCAAGTAGGGCAATTTCTTTCTCATTGTTGTGAAATAAAAGATCTAACCGCAATTCTCCGCGCTGGATAGCATCAATATATTCTCTTTCATGGCTTTGAAGAGACATGAAGGATTCAACTCGTGACCAGGATTTGTCGGCAAGATCCGCGGCTTTCATAGCTGTGTTTTTAGGCAATACAGGTGTTAGCTGCTCGGTAACAAATTGATCTCTGAGGAGGCCCCGGAGCCGGGCATATGTATAGGTTTGGAGAGGCTGCTCGAATGCAGCAGACATGGCAATAAATCGGGCTCGAAATTCGGGGGTTGTTATCAGTGCCGCTGACGGCTCTGGTAAATGAATTACATCCCAGGCGTCTCGCGGGGCAGCACGTTCGATAAAAGCGTTTAGTTTCCCTATCACAAGTTCAGACTGGCCAACGGCATTTACCATCGGTTGATTGATACCGCCGGGCTGCCAAAGGAGTCTCCTTTCAATCTCATCGATCGGAACCCGGTGAATGAAATTAATATCAACCTCAATTCTATCTCTTGGCCCCATCATGGATTGATAACGCAGGTAGGTTTTTGGCGCTTCCGGGTTTTGAGTGGGCGACACCTATATGTTGTGGTTATGGGATAAGTCCATATCAACATTGAAGAAAAGCATTGCTTCAGGCCCTGTGGGAGCTGTGGGAATCGCGCAGCGATTTCCAAGAGACGGTGGAATTCCAGCGGAATTCCAGACACCTGTGGGGTCCGGAAAGCGGGATCCACAGGTGCGGCAGGCTCGGCAGCTTCCATAGGGCGAAGGCAACCGTCGAGGTACAATCGCCTCGGATCGGACTTTCACTAACAGCTCTCCTGGAGGATATTGACCCCAACATGTAGTAGCTACCCACTCAAAACCTGGAAGAACCAATTTCAATATCATCATCATATTAATTGGTGGTACGTGGCGCCACTGTAGCATGTGGTGCCATAGTGGCATCTGGCGCCACGGTAAAGGAGAGTCGACCGAATAGACACGTTTTAAAAGCTCAGCCCCGGCATAACGGCGTTCGTACATGCCTGGATTCGACTTGGAACCGGCGGAGCATGCCGGAAAGCCCGGTTCTTTTGAAGTCTGATCTACAATCTATTTTTTGGGAGCGGATACGGACTTCAGGACCCATCCATCGGGGTCGTTTGCTCAACGCGGGTCACGCTCGCCATTGTGCCGGAGAAGGGGATAGACGAGAATAGCTGACGAGTGCTATCTTACAGGAATGGGAAAGCACGAGAAGCTATACGAGCACATTTTGATGCGTCGATCGGACGCCAATGTACCGTTCGACGGTCTGTGTGCGCTTCTCAAGCGAATTGGATTCGATGAGCGAATTAGAGGAGACCACCACATCTTCACGATGAGCGGCGTTGAGGAAATCCTGAATCTGCAACCCAGAAATGAGAAAGGGAAGCCGTACCAAGTCAAGCAGGTAAGAGACGTGATTTTGCGGTACACTCTGAACATCGAGGACTGATCATGGATTCAAGATATGAGATCATCATCTTTTGGAGTGCCGAAGACGATGCGTTTGTAGCTGAGGTGCCAGAGCTCCCTGGCTGCATGGCTGATGGAAGTACATACGGTGAGGCGCTCGCCAACGCCGAACAGATCATTCAGGAATGGATCGCGACGGCGCAGGAGGTCGGTCGATCGATCCCTGCGCCAAGAGGTCGTCTCGCCTATGCATAGGGCGTAAGACATGCTGGCACAACAGAAAGCCGGTTATGAGTGGTTTTGTGCAATTTTTCGGTAGCATGGGATTATTCGGTCCAGCCTCACGCTGGAGATCGCAGATTGTGCCGTTTGTCCCCGCGGAGGAAAAGGAACGAGGAGCCCATATTTGAATTCTAATTCCAATCACAGGTCGGCATTCCGCTGAAAAATGGGATTGTGTGGAAAATTTACAATTCCCGACCAAACCTGCGTGAAACTTTAGTAGAATCCCATCCGAAAATTAAAGACTCAGTTTACAGATAAATTTTTCGGCGCTTCCGGGTTTTGAGTGGGCGACACCTATGGGCATCATCGAGTCCACCGGTTACCATGTGGTTAACAAAAAGCATGCGAAAGAGACCCAAAAGGAGCGAACAGATTCAAACAGGAGAGTGCCGATAAACAAAGGCTAAATCGATGTAATGAAGAAGGTTGACGCGTTTACGTGCGTTTAAAAAAGTTTAGGACTAGCTGGGTTTTACGCATAGGGCCGCAGGTTCGAGCCCTGCTGGGCGTACCAGATATCCCCTGTATCATCGATTGGAGATTTCTGTACGCGCATGCTGTGCCTACTGCCGGATCCTGAGGGCGCCTGGCCCTAAGGATCCGGCCAGTCAAAAGGGCTTCCCGCGGAAGTCCCTGGAACGTATCGTTTTACCGCGCCGCCCTAGGCTTCCATTCGCGCGCCATACGCTGTGCTTCGGCTATTTGTTGGGCGGACATTTTTGCAGCGACCTGATTCCGCGCAACTGCAACCGTCTTCTGCAAATCTCCCTTCGAGCACGCGGCGCACAGATCAAACCACATATGAGCCACGACGTAGTTCTGTGTAACCCCCTTGCCGTGAGCGTACATCCTTCCCAGACTGTACTGAGCGTCGGCATTACCCTGTTCCGCTGCCTCGATCACCTCCCCAAGAGGGACCCAAAAGAAGGCGCGTTCGTTCTTATCCGCCGCAAAACCCGAATCAAGGGAAGAGAAAAGAGCCACGGCCCCTGCAAGGAGCACGATGATTACACAATGCTTCGATGTCTTAGGGTATTTCATATCCAAACGGCCTCCTGGTACAATACTATCGCTTTTAAGCCCCCGCTTTTGGGGAATCAATTTAATGCAATCCCTGCAGCCGCCCCAAAAGGGCAGAAGAATTGTCCCGGGGGCGCGTGTGCCTAAAGCGTGATGCCCAGAGACCCATAGGACGCCAACGCAGTACTGTCTTCCCACGCCATTCCCGCGACAGATCCGGCTGCAGCAGCGCAATCCATCCCCCGCCGCCCCGGCACAGAACCTGTCCCGTTCCTCCGTCTATTCCGCGAAGCGCTTCCAATCCTAGCGTGCTTCCTTAGGTGGCCAGAACGGTTTCAAGTGAAAATTTCAGCTTCTGTACCCTATTCGGCATATTCCCCCTTTTTCTTTTCTGGAAAATTACATAAATTTTAAAGCACCAGGGAAAACGGGAATGGGGCTTGTCCGAAAGCCGGCATCCGGCTGCACGGAGCAGGAGCCGTTCGATATTCCGGTTTCCGCCTGAATCCAGACATCACCGGATCCGGCGTGGCGCAGCCGAGTCCGGTGGTTTCATCGCTCTGCGGGTCCAATACCAGGACGTCTTTTGTCGGCAAATTGAGATTTGCTGACAAAATCGGACTGAAAAGAGGGCTAGAAACGCCATTTTCCGATACGGTCGTGCCGCACAGGGAACGGGGGATGGCAGGACAGGCGAACCATGTCGAGGTTCTTGCGCATTCGGCAGAGAAAAACTTCCCCAAAGAGGATCCAAGAAACCGGCATGGCGCCCGGCGGAGAATTCGTCCCGGAAGTGTCGATGAAGGAAAACCCGCATCGACGGCACCAGGCACTCGAGGGCAACGTCGATTCCACGCCGCGCCGGGTTTTGCGGCCGTACATGGGGGAAATCGAAGCCTGATACACGAGGCTCGCTACATGCCCATCCGGCCGCTGCTTCTGTAGCCGCGTCCATCAGAATTCCCTGAGGTTCTCGACTGTCCCATCCGTTGTCGGGGCCTGCTACGATGTCTGTAGTTTTAAAAACAGGCAGGTTTACGTCCCATAAAAGAAAGCCTCTTTGAATCCAAAAGGGTTTCGCGCACCCTTTCCTTTTTGTTCTCTTCGCAACCGGCTCGTCTCATGCTATGATGCTTTCTGCATTTTATGTGGTGAGCGTAGCTCAGTTGGCAGAGCTCTGGATTGTGGCTCCAGCGGCCGGGGGTTCAAATCCCCTCGCTCACCCCATCCTCCTTGTCCCGGGAAAACATCCATCCGCGGATCCGCCTTCATCAAACTGCAGCGGCCTCGAACCCGTCGATCTCCTAGAAAAAGCGCCTTGTATCGAAGGCAGCGCACAAAGTTCCGGGAAATGGATCCAGCTCACGCCCGCACCATCGATGATGGGACCGGATTGGCGCGTGTGAACGGACCGGCGGCATCGGGACCACGCCGTCCCCGACTATCGCCGGCCTGCAGCGGTTCACTTTCGTGCCCCGGGGATTTCCAGGATGGTGCGGCGCAACGCGATGGTTGCGGTCACGTGCCGCGATGCGGCAGGGGACATCGTGGAATCGTACGGGTTTGCCCGCCCCCGGGGCAGGGGGTCTGCGATCTCAACGGGGATCCAACCCAGGAGGACGCTATGGCCAGAATCGTGTTCCGTACCGCCGAGGTCGGGCAGATAGGGCGCCGGGGGAGTCCGGGCGTGCCGGGTGGCCCCCTGCTTCCGCCTCCGGCTTTCCGTTCCCCATTCATGCCGATCCAAACCGCGCGGTGAAGCGGTTGATCGCCTCGATGTCCCCCACGAGGACCAATTGCTCGTCCGCGTCGAGGATATTACCGGGATCGGGATTGGCGATTGTGACGCCGTTACGCTTGACCGCGACGACACTGCAGCCCGTTCCCTCGCGGATCTTCAATTGGAGAAGGGAACGCCCGAGCAATTTTTCGTCCACGTCAGCCGTGAAGACGCTCAGGCTTTCTGAGAGCATGAGAAGGCTGCCGGGGCGGAGGATGTTCGTGATCGTGGCCGTGGTGATCGAGTCGTAGGACATGACCAGATTGGCGCCGGCGTGGAGCAGCGTTCTGGTGTTCCGGTTCAGGCTGGCTCGGCTGATGATCTGCGCATCGGGCCGCAGCCGCCGGCAGTAGATGGCGAGGTAGATGTTGAGGGCGTCTTCATGGGTGGTGATGATGATCGAAGGCGTTCGTTCGATGCCGGCGGCGATCAAGGTGTCGTAATCTGCGGCGCTGCCGGTGATCATCCTGGAGTTATTCTTCTTGAGGCTGCTGCGTTTTTCAACCATGCGGTAGTCGATACCCCGCTTATCGAGCGCCTCGGCTACCGCTTCTCCCACGCGCCCGCCCCCGAGGATCAGCACCGGCCCTTGCTGGAGGTCGGGCAGCGTGGGTGGACGAACGATCTGTTCGAAGCGGTGTAATTGCGCCGCCGTTCCCGCCAGCACAAGCACGGTCGATGCCCCGATGCGGGTCTGCGCCGTTGGCAGCCGGAACTCGCCCTGCTCCCACACTCCGACAACATTGACCCCTGCCCGCGCGCGTATCCGGCTCTCGACCAGCGTCTGACCTGCCAACGTAGTGGCCATCGCGGGCACCTCTGCGATTTCCAGGTCGCCGAACCGGCCGATCACATTCGCATGCATGTCGATTCCGAGGACCCGCCGCGCCAACGCCTGGCCGAGCAGCTTGTGGAACTGAAAGACGTGCGTGCTGCCGGCAAGTTGCAGAATATCCAGGGAATCATCCATATCGGCATTGGTCACGGTCGTTACGTGGTCGCAGGTTTCCCGGATCGTGTAGATAATGTTGGTGCTGGTGAGGTCATCGTTCAGGACGACGACCATCTTCGCCTGATGCACCCGCAGGTTCCGATAAGTTTCCGGATGGTTCAACTCGCCGACCATCACGCGGTAGCCGCGGTCGTACAGATCGAGCGCCCCTGCCAGGTCGGGCATCAGCACAACGCTCGGGATGCCCATCTGTTCGAGCCGGGCTATCAGGTTGGTGGCGATGTTGTTGAAATGGGTCAGGATCACATGCCCGCGGATTCCGGCCGGCAGAACGCGCGGTGCCCTTGCCCGGTTCTGGGCTTCGAGCCAGGGTGCATAAAAAAACTGAATGAAGGTGAACGGCAGGACTACAAGCAGGAAGACGACGCCGCTCAACAGTACGACTATGGAAAAAAGGCGGCCCAGGTCGCTCGCAAAGGTGATATCTCCGAAACCGAGGGTCGACATCACGGTCAGGGTCCAGTAGATTCCCGTGATCCAGGAATACTCGCGCCCCTCGTACTGCATCAGAAAGTGGAACAGCAGGGTGTAGATGGAGATGATGCAGATCAGGAGAAGAAGGAACCGCACCAGCAGCTGAACATTGTTCATGCGGCTGCGCCGATGCATGAAAGCGGCCAGCTGGGACATCATGAATTTCATAGCCGTCACCATGAAAAGGTTTTCGGTGTGCCGGAACAACGGACCGGTTGAAATACCCCGCATCGAATGCAACGGGTATACACTGGCCGTTTCCGCTTTGCGGCAACGGAACCAGGCCCTTACCATGGTTTTCGTCCCAAGGTCGCGCAGGGGAAACCGGAACCATCACGATCCAGCACCGTCAAGTAAGAGCTAGCATTGTAGTACGACGGCGGTATTTGCAGAAACCAAAAGAGTGCCTGAAGGGGAAGCCGGGATTTTCGGGAACAGCCAAATGCATGGTGCTCCTGCAGGGCGAATCCCCGGCGCTTGTGACCTATACCAGACGTTTGCTCCAGGATGGACCGCGGCATCGGCCGGAGAGATGCGACGCAAACTCTGACCGGGGTTGCACATGCGCGTGCCATGGACAAGGAACAACCAGCTTCCTTCCATCCCCGGAGGATGCCGCCCGGCCTGTTTGGCGCAGGGAAGCCGTGCACGCGTCTTCCCCTAATCGTAGGTGTCGTAGACGGAACGAACCTTGAGCACCTTCCGGATCGTATCCAGGTCCCATCCGGCAGGCGCCGGCGCCGTGATTCGGACAACCTCTGAAGCCGGCAGATCGAAGTAGTTGTCGCTGAAGACAACATCGGCGCCAGTCAGGCTGCATTCCACAAGACGGGCCAGCGAGCGTGCGGACAGATCCACTGCAAGCAGGCCCCCCTGGAGGGACACCCGGACCTCGAGCTGCGGATCGACCAGAGCCAGGTGCTTGGTCGGGGCGAAAAAGGCCAACTGACGGCTCCGGCACCGGTCCTGGTCCCAAAGCTCGGCGACGAACACCAGGTCCCGGCACGTGTCCTCGTCCACGTATTCGGAGAAGTCGAGCGTTTCGACGGCCGTTACCCTCGACGGATCCGCCTGCACCTGTTTCCCGCCCGCAGCCCGCACGTCGCCTCCCAGTGTTGTCAGGGCCCAGCGCACCGATCCCAGCCACGGTTCCAGCAGGTCGCTGCTGAGGAAGACGGACTGGCGGGGAGGGGCATCTTCGACCGAAAGCAGCAGCGGAGCATAGAACCGGCGGGCGGCGTAGTGCAGGGCTTTCCATCGCCCGAAGTAATCCAGGCTGGACCAGGAGGCTACAGGCCAGCAGTCGTCCAGCTGCCAGTAGAGCGTTCCCGATACGCGCCCGGTGTGCCGGCGCCAGTGCTCGACTCCATAGCGGATCCCCTCGGCCTGCAGGACCATACTGAGATATACGAGCGAGTCGAAATCTTTCGGCAGGCGGAAGGTTTCCAGCATCTGGCTGACCATCAGGGCGTTGCCGCTCGGATTCTTCTGATGCTGCTCCATGATGTAGGAAGTCATGTTCCAGTCCGGCTCCGCCGCGTAGGTGCGGATGGTTTCCAGGGGCGGCAGGGCCTGGAAACCGAATTCGCTCATGAAGCGCGGGTACTGGCTGCGGTAGGCGGTAAGGGGCTTCCGCCCGTGCCATACGTCCCAGTAGTGCGCGTCCCCGCAACTTTGTCCGTTCGGATCCTCGAAGGGGGTAATGGAAGAGGGTGAACTGGGCCAGTAGGCGTGGTCCGGGTCCTCGGCAGCGCACCACTGCGCAAGCGTGTGGTGGAAGAACCGGTCGTAGGCGTTTTTCAGATCTTGCCGCTCCGGCTGGTCCCAGCCCCATGCGACCCATCCCCACTCCATTTCATTGTTGCCGCACCACAGGGCAAGGCTGGCCCGGTGCCGCAGGCGCCGGATGTTCTCGATCGCCTCGGCGCGGATGTTCTCGACAAATTCGGGGTCGTCCAGCGGATACACGCTGCAGGAAAATATGAAATCCTGCCAGACGAGAATGCCGTAGCGGTCGCACAGATCGTAGAAGCGATCGTCCTCGTAGAAGCCTCCGCCCCAGACGCGCAGCATGTTCTGGTGCGTTTCGGCCGCCGAACGTATCAGGCGTTCCAGTGAAACTTCGGTCTGGCGGGTGGGGAAGGAATCGGCCGGAATCCAGTTGGACCCTTTGGCGAAAAGAGGAAGCCCGTTGACGATGAAAGTGAACGAGCGCCCCCATCCGTCCGGCTCCTGCCTCAGCTCGATCGTGCGCAGGCCGATCTGGAAGGTTTTCTCGTCCAGGATCCCGCCGGAGGCTCCCAGCTGCACCTGGACCCGATACAGGGGTTGATCTCCCCACCCGTTCGGCCACCAGAGCCGCGGGTTGTCTATTTCCAGCGAGAGAGTCTCGTCGGTGCCGGATTCCAATGCGGCGCCGGCCGTCTGGACCGCACCGTCGGGTGCGGTCACCTTCAGGAGGGCGTTGAGCCCGGGGGACGGGTCTTTTACCGCAAGGCGCGCTTCGATCCTCACGGCGCCACCGTCGTGGGACTGACGCAGGTGGACGTCTGAGAATCGGGCGGAATCGGAAGCCTCCAGCCGGATGTCCTTCCAGATGCCGACTGGCGGGAGCACCGGCCCCCAATCCCAGCCGAAATGGCAGGGCGCCTTGCGGATGTAAGGGCTTCCGGGGACTGCTTGGGAGGCGCCGGGCAGGCTGCGGACCTTCTGGCGGCTTCTGGCATGCCCAAGGACGGACTCAAAGAGAATGCGCAGCTCGTTTCCTTCCTCGCAAAGCAGCGGGGTCACGTCCCATCGGTAGCTGCGGAACATGTTCGCCGCCCGGCCCAGTTCCCGGCCGTTGAGGATGACGGTGGCGAGCGTGTCGAGCCCGTCGCAGACCAGAAACACCTGCTGCCGGCCGAGAATCCCGGGGGTGACGGCGAAACTGCGGCGGTATTCCCAGTCCGCTTCGGCCACCCAGCGCAGCCGGCGCTCGTTGTCGCCCGCAAACGGATCCGGAATCCGACCCCGGGCCACAAGGTCCGTATACGCGCAGCCGGGGACGGTGGCTGCCAGCCAGGGTCCCGTGCCTGCCTGGCGAAACATCCAGGCACCTGTCAAAGACTGGATTTGAACCATAGATATTCCCGTGCGGGATCGGCCATGCTGCCGGCAACCGTCTAGCCGGCGGAAAGATCCCACCTCTCGTGTATTTTGGGTACATCCCGGATAAGGCGCCGGGTATAGGCCTGCTTCGGATGCAGGATCACCTCGTCGGCGGATCCGCGCTCGACGATTTTACCGCGCTCCATGATGTGGACGCTGTCGGATACGTAGTAGGCCAGGCCGATGTCATGGGTGATGAACAAAATCGTCATCCCGGTTTTGTCGTGCAGCTGCAGAAGCATGTCCAGGATAGTCGCGCGGGAGCACGCGTCGACCATGGAGGTCGGCTCATCGGCCAGAAGGATCTTCGGCTCGAGCAGAAAGATCCGGGCGATCATCAGGCGCTGCTGCTGGCCGCCGGAAAGCTCGAATGGGTATTTCCGGGTCAATTCCTCGAACTTCAGGTTGACGAAGCTGCATGCGTCGACCATCCGCCTGGTTTTCTCCGCCTTGGAAATGCCGCGCCCGCCCCGCATGCGAATGCAGTCGAGCAGCACGGTGTCGATCTTGCTGAATATGTTGAAGGAGGAGAAAGGGTCCTGGAAAATAGCCTGAATGTTTCTCCAGTACTCCTTCTTCTTTTTCCGGGTGCCGATGTCTCGTTTTCCCCCCTGAAACCAGATTTCTCCCCCGGTGGGACGGATCAATCCCAGAAGCATCTTGGCCAGGGTGGTTTTTCCGCTTCCGGACTCCCCTACGATGGAGGCGATCTCGCCCTCGTAGAAGTCGAAATCCACGTGATCGACGGCTGCGGTCTTGCTGCCGCCGAATCCGAACTCCCTGGTGAGCCCTCTCCCGCTCAGGCACGATTTTTTTTCAGCGGGCATTCCTGGAATCCTCCCATAGGATGGCTTCGGGCAGGATGCAGCGGTAGGCGCGCCCCCCGCCCACCGCGCGTAACGGAACGGAGGTTTCCCTGCATTCGGGCTGCACGTAGCTGCACCGCGGGGCGAACCGGCAGCCCTTGGGGGGATTTTTCAGGTTCGGGGGCACGCCGGGTATGGACGCGAGCTTGGCGCCCCGCAAGCCGCGCTCAGGCACGATGATGGAGCCCATCAGGCCTTTGGCGTAGGGATGGAGCGGATTGAGGACAGCATCCCGGGCGCTGGCCTTCTCCACGATCTGGCCGGCGTACATGATCATGATGTCGTCGGTGACGTTGTACAGGAGAGGGAGTTCGTGCGTGATGAAGATCATGGCCTGTATGAATTGTTTCTCCATCAGATCTTTCAGCATCTTCACAACCATCTTCTGCGAAGTGACGTCCAGGGCCGAAGAAGGCTCGTCGGCAATAAGCACCTTCGGCCGGAGAAGCACGGATACGGCGATTACGGTCCGTTGCCGCATTCCCCCGGAAAGCTCCACCGGATATTTCCGCAGAACGTCTGCCGGCAATCCCAGCGTATGAAAGGTCTCCTCCGCGAATTCCCGGATCTCCTTCCGGGTTCTCCCGGAATCGTGCGCCTCGAGGACATCCTCTATGAAGCCGAGGACCTTCTGCGTAGGGTTGAGCGCGTTCATGGCCGACTGGGGGATGTAGGAGATCTCCCTCCCCAGTATCGATTTGCGGACATCATCGGCGGTCCTACCGGATATGTTCCGCCCGCCGATGATGATGTCGCCCGCCGTGTAGTGGAGAGGGGGCGCGTAATACCCCGTCAAGCTGAGCGCCAGTGTCGATTTCCCGCAACCGCTCTCTCCTGCAATCCCGAGTGATTTCCCCCGTTCGATCATGAGAGAGACCCGGTCGACGGCATAGACATTCTCCCGGAACCGGGTGATGTATTTCGTCGTTAAATCTCGGACCTCCAGGATTACATTGGACATTGCATGTGCCTAGTCCCTCAGCGTGGGATTGAAAACCTGGTCGAGACCCGTGTTCATCAGGTTCAGGGAAAAGGAGACCAGTGCGATGGCGAGGATCACGGGCACGTAGGCCCACCACTGCCCGTTCAGGTGCGCGTTGTAGATCATGGCCCAGTTCATCATGAGCCCGAGAGTCGGCACCTCCGTGGTTTTGGGACCCAGGCCCAGGATCGACAATCCGGCTTCGGCCAGAATGCCCGAGGAGATCTGCAGGATGAGGGCCATGACAACGTAGGATGCGATATAGGGCAGGATGTCGCGCAGGATGATGTGCGGGACCGAGTGGCCGGACAGTTTCGACAGATTGACGTGGTCGCGGCCGCGCAGCGACAGCACCTGCGACCGCACGGCCCTTGCCGTCCACACCCAGGAGGTGAGGCCGATTACAACCGCGATGAGAACCGCCCCCCGCCGCTCCTGCCCGATGCTGAAGGAGATCAGTATCAAAAGAACGAAGGAGGGGATGACGGTAAAGAGGTTCGTGAAGAACATGATGGCGTCGTCCGTCAGGCCGCCCAGGTAGCCGGCCAGAAGCCCGAGGGTCAATCCGATCACGGTCGCGATGATCCCGGCAATTAACCCGATCAGGAGGGACACGGCAGTGGCCTTGACCAGCTCCGTCAGGACATCCCTGCCGAAGTTGTCGGTTCCGAGCGGCAGCACTCTCACGTTTGCGATCCGGCCGATGTTCACGTAGTCGGATTGCCCGATGGCGCCTCTCGTTTCCAGTCCGCCCGAAGCCTGTTTCTCCGCTGCGAGGACCAGCCCTTCGGATGAAAGAATCCCCTCGAGGGAGGCGTTGAGCCGGATGTAGTGATTTCTCTCTGCATTGGTCATCCCGGGGAGGCTGCGGCCTGGATCGTAGTTGGCCGCCCACTGGGCCAGCAGTTTTCGTGTGTCGGAGATGTCGATCTCGCCCTCACCGAAGCCCGATTCAAGGAGCCACTTCTTCATGGCCAAGCGGTCTTTTTCGTTAAGCTGGTCGGTGACCCGCCTGGCTGCGGCGTCGGGCGTGTTCAGGCCGTAATACGGGGTGGCTCGGACGGCATCGTAGAGGTTCACGTAAATTCCGGGGGGGAAAAAAGTGCCCTGTCCGATCACATCCAGAGGCGGGGAAGGCACGAAGACGGGGTACAGGATGACGACGAGCAGAACGGCGGCAAAAAGACAGAAACCGCCCACGAACTTGCCGGAACGGAAAACCTGTCTCAGTGTTTGTTTCATTCCCGTCTTCCACCTAACCTTCAGACTGCGCCGATTTGATGCGAGGGTCGATGAGACCGTACAGGATTTCGATGGCGAACGTCGTGATCAGGACCATCAGCGTGATGATGAGTGTCGCCGCGGAGATCACCGGATAATCCTGCCCAAGGACGGCCTTGAGAATCGTGGACCCGAGACCCGGGTAGCTGAAGATGATCTCGGCCACCAGCGCGCCGCTGACCATGGTGCCGATCGCCAGCGCCAGGCCGGTGACCTGAGGCAGCATGGCATTGCGGAATACGTAGCGGAGTATTTTCCGGTCACTGATCCCCATGAAACGGCTGTATTGGACATAGTCCGCGTTCAGCTCGTAGATGGCCATGGAGCGCATGCCGATCGCCTGGCCTCCGATGGTGATGAGGACGATCGACCAGAACGGAAGTTGGTAATGGTGGAGCACCGACAGGATGAAGGTCCAGCTGAAGCTGGGGATCATGTCGTATCCGTAGCCGCCCGAGGTGGGGAACCAGCCCAATGTCAGAGCGAAGACGACGAGCAGGAGAACGGCCATACCGAAAGCCGGAAGGCTGCTCGCGAAAATGCTGACGGGCATCAGGACCTTGTCAAAGCCCTTTTTGCGGAAGGCCGCCAACGCGCCCAGGAGATTGCCGACCAGCCAGCCGACGACGATCGCGGGCAGTTGCAGCAGAACCGTCCACCAGACCGAGGAGGCGATGACGTCCATGACGGTTCTGGGGTATTGGCTGAAGGAGAAGCCGAAATCCCCCCGGATTACATTGCCCACGTAGACGAAGAACTGTTCGTACAGGGGCCTGCCGGTGCCGAACAGATCCGCGTACTGCTTGTAGATCGCCTGAACGCCGGTGGCATCGCTCATGCCCTGCGCGAGGCGGGACACGATTGCGGCAACGGGATCCCCCGGCATCAGGCGGGGCAGGATGAAATTAAGGACGAATGCGCAGGCAAGGGTTATGAGGAACCATCCAATCTTGTTCCGGAAATACTTCCAGTATCCTTGCACTGCAAACTCTCCTCGGGTCCGCGGGTTCTGCGCTGTTCCGGCGTTCTTGTTTCACCGATTTCCTAGGGATCGACCAGCGACAGGTTGTAGAGGCAGGCGATTCCCCAGCCTTCGGTGCAGACGAGCGGAGGAACGGGCGGATCTGTCCCATCGTTCATATGCGGGAAGTTCGTCCATATGGTTTCGTTAACCGTGTGAAACGCCTGAGGCCGGTACATGAGGGCGAAGGAGGGAACGTCGGTCAGGTAGATCCGGACCAATTCCGTGTAGATCTCTTTCAGTTTCGCGGGATCGGTCTCCCCGGGAACCGCGCGGATCAGGGCGTCCGCCCGGGGGTTCCGGTACTGTCCCCAGTTGCCGTTCCAGTTGCTCGGCATGCCCACCCATTCGGAACTGAGCAGGTTGCGGATCCGCGTATAGGGCTGGGCGGGTCCGGCGCCGGTCGTATACATCATGAAGATATCGTATCCAGGGGGCAGGGGAGAATCCGACTTGGTGACCACGGTCTGGTATACGGACCATTCCGGGAAGTTGGTCGTGATTTCAATGCCGATCTTTTTCCCGGCTGCTGCCACCACCTCTATCGCCGCCTGCCAGTCGGACCAGCCGCCTGGGCAGGCGGCGGTATAACTGAGCTTCCGGCCCATGAACTCCCGCCATCCGTCGCCGTTGGAGTCGACGATGCCCGCGTTGTCGAGCAGTAGCTTGGCGCCTTCGATGTCGTTGCCCATCCACTGCAGGTGCCTGACCGCATCGTGGTCATAGAGAGCCTGTTCGCTGGAAGTCGGGTTCATCAGCGACCGCGGGACCTGTTCAAAAGTGGCCGACTGGTAGGTCACGGCATTGGCAATCACCGTGGAATAGTCCACCGCAATGGCGATGGCCCTGCGGACCGCAACCTGGTCCAGGCCGCGGGCGTTCAGGTTGTAGAAGGCCGTGGGCAGGTTGGCGCCGATGTGGTAGGGAGCCTCGGGCAGGTAGGTGGAGACGGGCAGCCTGTCCTTGATCCACATCAACTCGACGTTGGGGTTGAACTGCTGGCTGACGTCGACCTCGCCTTTCTTGAAGGCAACGGCACCGGCGGCGTTGTCCTTAAAAATTGTATGCGCCAGATACTTCGGGGCGGGCAGCTTGCCCCACATGCCGGGATGCTGGCCCCAGTAGGCGTCGTCGCGCACGTAGACAACCTTCGACTCGTCGGCGAAAAATTTGTGATACGGGCCCGAATGGATGACATCTTCAGCGGTGTCGGAAAGGAATTTCGAGGCCTCTCCGCCTGAGCGCTCTTCCAGCTTCTGGGTCCAGGCTTTCTGAATGACATAGCAGGTACTCAGGTAGGAGGCGACGAGAAGGGGATTGACCGCCTTGCCGTGGGCGTCGCATTTGGCCTGGACTACAACCGTACGGTCGTCGACCGCCTCGATCGCGTCGATGTACTCCTTGTTGCCCGCGCCCACGGGAGTGTTGTATCGGACGTGGCTCGACCAGGTATAGGCGACATCCTCCGCGGTCACGGGAGTCCCGTCGCTCCAGTGCGCGATTCCCTTGACCTTGAACCGTATCTCCGTCCGTGCATCATTCCACTGAAAGTCCCCGTCGGCCAGCAGCGGGTACACCCTGCCGTCGAGCATATTGTACAGATACGGCGTTTCGAACATGATGACGCGGGCGTTGTCCTGCAGGGCATGGGCCATCGCGTTGTTGTTGCTGTTCGAGTAGGGATTCCAGCCGACAACCGGTCCGAACTGCAGGCCGTTGAAATACAGGGTTTCCTTGCGGGGCAGAACGGTGGGGCTGTCCGAACGGGGTGTGCCCCCGTCTTTTTGCGGGTCCCCGGACAAGCCGCACGCTGCTGCCAGTGCTGCCAGGATTACGACAACGATATACACAGCCGGGGTTTTCGAACGCATGCTTTGCTTATTCTCCTCCGGGCAGGTGCCCCTGCAGGGAAAACCGCGACGGGGCGAGCATATAGGATTGCTTATAGACAAGAGAAAACAGTACCAAGCCCCTGTGATTTTGGCCCATCCGCATGGGGCAATGCAACCGAAATGTTCCAGCGGCACCCTTCGGATCGGATTGTTACCCGTGTGCATTCAAGGGCCTGATTGGACGCTTTTGGGGGGTCGGAGGCGGAGAGTATGAAAGGGCTCGCCGCCTCATTTAGGGGATTGCCTCCTGGTACGACCAGTATTTTGGGCAAGGGGATCTCAATGCGACGTCGGAAAATGCGGTATGTATGTCTGACTGGGTCCATTCGTATCGTTTATCCCGACGTTCCGGGATTTCTTTTTCATCGGAAGGGGACAGGTGTTCGACGGCTCCGTGGCCGTGCGCGCCTGCGGCGCACATGCGGGCCTAGAGGCGGATGGCAGCGAGCAAGAGGGTACGGGAGAACAATCCCGGCCGATGGCGGCCTGAGCGGGGCCATCCCACCACCGGCAATTGCGTTCCCGCCCGAACCATCTCAAAAATGGTCATGTACAACCAGCAACGGACGGATTCCCCTCAGATGTGACCTTGGACCGGGGAGAGACCATGTGCTACAATCCATGCACTTGGAGGCACCCATATGCTGCCCGTCAGGCTTTGGAAAATCACAGCAACGGGGCTTTTCCTTTTGTTGACGATCGCATGCGCCGGGCAGCGCATCGCCATCAAGGAAAAGTTCGGATATGCCAAGAGGGAGCAGCTCGTTGACCGGGTCCAGGACGCGCGCGACGGTCAGGTCGACGCCAAACAGCAGTTCGAATCGGCTCTCAAGCAGTTCCTGGCCGTGACCAATGTCTCCGGCACGGAACTTCGTGATCTGGAGTCACGCTATGACAAGCTCAATGGCGAATACGAGCGGAGCGAAAGCCGTGCGGAAGAAGTACACGAACGTATCCGGAACGTCCAGCAGGTGGCCGACGCACTGTTTAAGGAATGGCGCGAGGAACTCGCGCAGTATACGAATCAGAGCCTGCGCCGGAGCAGCGAACAGCAGCTCGAATCCACCCGCCGACAGTATGACCGCCTCATTGATGTAATGAAGGCCGCTGAGGCGCGCATGCCTCCGGTACTGGCAGCATTCAGGGACCAGGTGCTGTTCCTCAAGCACAACCTCAATGCGCGTGCAATCTCGTCTCTGCAGCAGAGCGCCGGCCAGATCCAGAACGATGTAGCTCGCCTCGTGAAGGAAATGGAGGCTTCCATCGCAGAGGCGAACTCCTTCATCGAACAGATGCAGGCATCAAAGTAGGGACCGTGCCGCATCCGTTGCCAACGCGAGCCTGATTGGCTGAGCCACCGGGATTGCTGTTGCACACGATCCAGGCTTTTCCTCAAGGG
>CAZYXB010000022.1:0-51002 GCA_964651155.1 uncultured Acidobacteriota bacterium
AATTGTCCCCATCATCTTGTGCCGCAGGCTGCCGATCCCATGGCATCAAGCACGGACGCAATGGCGCGCCAGTAGGCCTGATGTTCCTGTTCCAGGATCCGTGCGGATAGAGACCCCTCATCGTCCCCTTCCAGCACCTCGACTGTCCGCTGCAGAATAACCGGCCCGGTATCGACGCCTTCATCGGCGAAATGCACCGTGCAACCGGTCACCTTGACCCCATACTGCAGGGCTTGCCTCTGGGCGTGCAAACCCGGGAAGGAAGGCAGCAGCGCCGGGTGGATGTTGAGTATGCGCCGAGGGAATGCCCGGATCATTACAGGACTTAGGATCCGCATAAAGCCAGCCAGACAGACCAGCGCCGGATCGTGTGGTCGCAGTGTGGCCACGAGCTTCCTGTCATACTCTTCCCGCTGCAGGTTTTTCGATGGAATGCAGTGGGTGACCAGACCGAATTCACGGGCCTTCCGGAGTCCCGCCGCTTCGGGGACGTTGCTGATGACGCAACAGATCGATGCATCCAGATCCCCCCTCTGGATTGCTTCATACATGGCGATGAAATTCGATCCGCGACCGGAGAGCAGGACGGCAAGCTTTCGATTGTTCATGGTCCCCCTAAAGCTGTTTCACCCGCGACAGAGGCACGCCGGGGAGTAGGCAAAGGTCTGGGCCGGCATTTGCCCTGGAGCCCCGGGGAACCCCGCCTCCCCGCGGGCGCAACGCATTTGCATCGTATATCCTTCCCAACAGGTTTTCAAACGGCCAGCGCTGTCTGAGGCTTCCCTGTCTTTAATGGTTCTGGAGCCTGCAACCCTGGCCGGTCAGGACGATGCGAAGGGAGGCGGATCCTCCGAATCGTCGAAGAGTTTGCGCTGCCTGTCGTCGGAAGACACCTCCGTGGGATACCCGCCAGTAAAGCACGCGGAACAGTACTGGTTTTTATCCTCCACCGACTGCAGCATGGACTCCAGGCTCAGGAAACCGAGGGAATCGGCGCCCAGAAACTCGCATATCTCTAGGACAGACTTGGAGGCCGCTATCAGCTCGCGTTTCGTTGGAATGTCAATACCGTAATAGCAGGGAGCGATCAGAGGTGGAGCTGTCACGCGCAGATGGACCTCGCGTGCTCCGGCCGCACGCACTATCTGCACGATCTTTCTGCTCGTAGTCCCGCGCACGATAGAATCGTCCACCAGGACGATGCGCTTGCCCTGCAATATGTCCCGAACCGGATTGAGCTTAATCTTCACCCCGAAGTTACGGATGGATTGCTTCGGTTCAATAAACGTGCGGCCGACATAGTGATTGCGTATCAATCCGAATTCCAGGGGGACCCCGCTCTCCTGCGCATAACCTATGGCCGCCGATAGGCCTGAATCGGGAACGGGCACGACCACATCCGCAGCAGCGGAGTGTTCACGCGCCAGGCTTCTTCCCATTTCCCGGCGGCTGGTACTCACAGTCCGGCCGAATACAAGGCTGTCGGGCCTGCTAAAGTAAATGTGCTCGAAGACACAGAAGGATGGTTGTTCCTTCGGCAGCGGGAACTGGGATTCCATACTGTTCTCTTCAATCATCAGCACTTCCCCGGGCGTGATCTCCCGGACATACTCCGCATTGATCAGGTCCAGGGCGCACGTTTCGGACGAAATCACATAGGATTGCCTGATCCGCCCGAGAACCAGAGGGCGGAACCCATGGGGATCCCTGGCAACAAGCAGGTATTGAGGCGTTAAAAGAGCCATGCAGTAGGCCCCCTGGATCAAACGGAGCGCTTCCACAAAGGCTTCCTGCAGTGTGCGCCTTCTGGACCTCGATATCAGGTGCAGGACCACCTCGCTGTCGCTGGTGGTGTGAAAAATGGCGCCTTCCCTTTCCAGCTCACGTTTCAACTGCGCTGCATTGGTCAGGTTCCCGTTGTGGGCAAGCGCCATAGGTCCCCGCCAGCAGTTGATCAGAATAGGCTGCGCGTTCCATTCAGCGCTTTCCCCGGAAGTCGAATAGCGAACATGCCCCAGGGCGGAGTCGCCGGGGAGATTGGCCAACCGGCTTTCGTTGAAAAGATCGGCCACGTACCCCATCCCTTTCTCTATGAACAATTTCCTGTGATCAGAGCTTACAATACCGGCAGATTCCTGCCCCCGGTGTTGCAGCGCATAGAGTCCGAGATAGGCCAATTTTGATGCTTCGGGATGGGCGACAATGCTGAATATGCCGCATTCTTCCCCTAGTGTATTTGATGACTCCATTGGGTTTATTTCCAGGTACGGTTGCGTACTATTCCGACTGCCCTGTCCGGAGCGCCGGCCTGACATGCAGAGACTATTCTACAGTTTCAACCGGGGATGCGGCGCCTCAAGAACAATATCATTCCCGATCTACCGAACCAGATAGTATACAATACGGCAGCGGACCATCCCTAAGAAATCCTCGACGGCCCGTCCGCGGGGCGGAAATGATGAATTGTTCAAAAACAATGGCCTTTTGCCAGCATTTTTCTTCGTATGATGCCCTGCATTGTTATACCATAAGAAACTGGTGCACAAACACAGACGGGAACAGGGAGTATAGAGATGGCCGACATAGATGATGTACGCGAAACCAATACTTTTCACTTAGGAATCCCGGCTGAAAACAAGCCCTTTTTCCTGAAAGGGTCCCAGGCGCTGGGCTGGGGGATGCAGAGCCGCCTGGCCCGAATATTCGTGCCGTCATCAGGGAAAACCGTGATGCTTGCCATCGATCACGGATATTTTCAGGGGCCGACAACCGGTCTGGAGAGGGTGGACGTCAACATCGTCCCGCTGCTGCCACTGGCCGATGCCCTCATGCTGACCCGCGGCATGCTCCGGTCGACGATACCTCCGTCATCACCCAGAAGCACGGTGTTGCGCGCCAGCGGCGGCCCCAGCATCCTGAAGGAACTTTCCAATGAACAGATCGCCCTCGACGTCGAAGACGCCATCCGATTGAACGCATCGGCACTGGCGGTACAGGTCTTCATCGGCGGCGAATTCGAAACCCAATCGATTCACAACCTGACCCGCCTCGTGGACGCCGGAAACCGGTACGGGATCCCGGTGCTGGGGGTTACGGCCGTCGGTAAAAACATGACGCGGGATGCCCGGTATTTCCGCCTGGCGTGCAGGATCTGCGCCGAACTGGGCGCCCATTTCGTCAAAACATATTATGTCGCCGAGGGCTTCGAAACGGTCACCGCATCCTGTCCCGTGCCGGTCATCATGGCTGGAGGCAAGAAGCTGCCGGAACTGGATGCCTTGACTATGGCCTACCGGGCTGTCGAGCAGGGAGCCGCAGGGGTGGATATGGGACGCAATATCTTCCAGTCAGACGATCCACGAGCCATGATCACGGCCGTTCGGAAGGTCGTGCACGAAAACGTGCCACCGGAAGAAGCATTGGCGTTGTACGAGGACATGAAAAAACGATCGAAGTCTCCTCTTCAATAAACCTCCAGGCCAAGGAAGCCGCATGGAAAACCGCTGGTCAGAAGACAAGGCAGCCCAGTTCATCGAAAAATTCGGGGCAGACTGGGGAAGGGATCTGGCTATACGCCTGTACACTTCGTATCTGATCGGTTCCGAAGTAAACCTGGTACTGCACGGGGGGGGCAACGCATCGGTCAAAACCCTGCACACCGACCTCTGGGGAAATCCGGTTGAAGCCATTTATGTAAAAGCTTCCGGGTATGACATGGCCTCTATCGCCCCCGGAAGCTATACCGGGCTGGACCTAGCATACCTGAAGAAGCTTCGATCCGTTCCCGGGCTCACCGATGAAGAAATGGCGGCCGAGTTCCGTTCTCATTTACTAGGCCCTAACACGGGCGTACCGTCGATCGAAACCCTCCTGCATGCTTTCATTCCCGGCAAGTTCGCGGACCATACGCATCCCGATGCCATCCTGGCGATTTCCAACCAGGCGGGGGGGCAAGAGCGATTAAGGGACGCACTCGGAGACACCGTCCCGATAGCCCGGTATTTTCCTTCAGGATTCAAACTGGCGAAAGCAGTGGCCGAAATGCTGGACTCGGGTCCGACCGCGAATGCGATTGTCCTGATGCAGCACGGACTTGCGACCTGGGGAGAAACGGCCAGGGACTCCTACGACACAACCATCGAACTCGTAAATAAAGCGGAAAAGTACATCCTGAAGCATACCCGTTCCTTCAGCATACCCGATTCCGCAACGCCCGTCTCCCTGGCCGAAGAGAGGTACGCGCAAATCGCGCCCATCCTGCGCGGCGCCCTCGCCCTGCAGACGGGCAACCAGGACCGCCCCTGGCTGACATCCATAATCCAGCCCCTCATAACCAAGGAAATCCTCGGCTTGCTGGATACGGAAACCGGCCGCGAGATCGCCGCGTCGGGGCCTCTCACTTCAGATCATCTCATCCGCACCAAGGCATCCTATCTCTGGGTAGAAGAGCCCGCTTACGACGATCTGGACAAGCTGCGGCAACAGATCTCCGGAGCCGTCGGCAGCTTTGCAGAAGCCTACAACGCCTACGTCGACAGGCATGCGGACAGAATGCCCGCAGGCGTAGACCGGATGGATGCACTGCCCAGGGTTCTCCTTATGCCCGGCCTCGGTGCGGTTTGCGCTGGCAGGGATATCATCAACTCGACGATTGTCCGGGACATCACGGCGCATACCCTCGACGTGAAACAACAGATTGAGGCGATGGGCGCATACCGGGGGCTGGATGAGGGCGATCTGTTCGACATGGAGTATAAAATCCTTCAACATTCCAAATTGAAGAAAACCGTATCCCTGCCGCTGGAACGGCAAACAGCCCTGATCACCGGAGCCGCAGGCGCCATCGGCGCCGGTATCGCCGAGGAGCTGCTGGAACAAGGATGCCATGTCGCGCTTTCGGACCTGGATGCCACGGCGCTTGCAGAGCTCGCGGGGGAGCTTCGAGGTCGTTTCGGCCCTCGGGTCCTGGGCGTTGTACTGGATATCAGCGATGCGCGTTCCGTTGCCGAAGGTTTTCGGACCGTCATCCGAGCCTGGGGGGGAGTGGATATCGTGATCCTCAATGCCGGGCTGGCCCACGTGTCAGCGCTCGAGAATATGGACATGGAAACCTTCCGGAAGCTTGAAAGGGTCAACGTGGAAGGAGTGCTCCACATGCTTTCGGAATCCGCGCGGCATTTCAAGTGCCAGGGTACGGGCGGCGATATCGTGCTACTATCGACGAAGAACGTATTTGCGCCAGGGGCGCGTTTTGGCGCCTACAGCGCTACGAAAACGGCGGCCCATCAGCTGGCGCGCATCGCCAGCCAAGAATTTGCGGCATTCGGTGTTCGGGTGAACATGGTTGCCCCCGATGCGGTTTTCTCTCACGGGGATCGCAAGTCCGGCTTGTGGAGCAAGATCGGCCCCGACAGAATGGCGGCAAGAGGGCTGAGCGCCGAGGGACTCGAGGACTACTACCGGAACCGGAATCTACTGAAGGCCAGAATCACAGCACGGCATGTGTCCAAAGCAGTCCTTTTTTTCGTCACACGCCAAACGCCTACAACAGGGGCCACCCTGCCGGTGGACGGCGGACTGCCCGATGCAACACCACGATAATCAGGTAGCATTATGATTGGGTACTTGAAGGGGCGGCTCGTTCACAAGAAGCCGAATACGATTATTCTGGACGTCAACGGTGTGGGTTATGAAATCACCATTCCGCTAACAACCTTTTACCAACTTCCGGGCGAAGGAAACGAGATTTCTTTAAACATCCACACCCATGTGCGCGAGGACGCCCTGATGCTGTTCGGGTTCCACACACAACGGGAAAAGGATTTCTTCCTGAAGCTGATCTCGATAGGCGGCATCGGGCCCAAGCTGGCCGTCATCATTCTCTCCGGGGCACAGGTGGAGGACCTGGCTGCGTTCATTGCCGAAGGCAACCTCAGCCGGCTGACAGCCATCCCGGGAGTCGGGCGCAAAACCGCGGAAAGAATGGTGCTGGAGCTCAAGAGCCACCTGACGCCGTTTCTTCTCCCCGAACATACAGGCGCGGCCGCCGGGGAAAAAGCCTTTGGCGCCACCGAGGAAGATGTTCTTTCTGCACTCGTTAATCTGGGGTATCCCCGCACAATGGCGGAAAAAGCACTGAAGGCCACTCTGCGTTCGGGCGGGGGTGAACACAGGTTCGAAGATGTACTGAGAAATACACTGCAACGCCTGGCCGGGTGATGCATCCACCTTTATAGCGGACCATGACACAAAACACACCGAACCAGACGATTCTGAATCCCGCCCCCCAGACAGGGGAGGCCTCCTTCGAACAGAGCCTGCGCCCCCAGTCGCTGAAACAGTACATCGGCCAGCAAAAGGTCAAGGACAATATCCATATCAGCATCCGCGCAGCCCTCAATCGCCAGGAGGCACTCGACCACGTGCTCCTGTATGGCCCGCCGGGACTTGGGAAGACGACGCTGGCCACCATCATCGCCAACGAAATGAACGTGAGCATCCGTACCACAAGCGGGCCCGTCATCGAAAAACGGGGCGATCTGGCTGCCATTCTGACGAACCTCAAACCGAACGACATACTCTTCATCGACGAGATCCACCGGCTGCACCCGTCCATAGAGGAGATACTGTATCCCGCGATGGAGGACTTCTACATAGACATCATCATCGGCGAGGGGCCCGGAGCACGAAACATCAAGATGCCGCTCCCGCATTTCACACTGATTGGGGCCACCACGAGAGCAGGACTTCTCACGGCCCCTCTGCGCGGCCGGTTCGGCATCATCCACCGCCTGGAATTCTACGACAGCAGGGATCTCCAGGTAATTGTCCGCCAGTCCGCTCAGACACTGGGGGTGGATATCGACGAGGAGGGGGCGTTCGAAATCGGGTCGAGAAGCCGCGGGACTCCCCGAATCGCCAACAGGCTGCTCCGGCGCGTGCGCGATTACGCTGAAGTGAAAGCCAATGGGCGCATCAACCGGCAGGTCGCCATGGATGCGCTGGAAATGATGGATGTGGACACCTACGGGTTTGATGAAATGGACCGAAAACTGATGCTGACCATTATCGAAAAATACAACGGCGGCCCCGTGGGGATAGGGTCGTTGTCTGCAGCGATCAGTGAAGATCCGGGCGCCATCGAGGATATCTACGAACCGTATCTGATACAGATCGGTTTCATCGACAGAACGCCTCGGGGCAGAATGGCCACCCGCAGGGCATTTGAACACTTCAAGGTTTCCCTCCCCTCGAATCAGAAGAAAATGTTCTAGCCCGCACCCGGCCGAAGGTCCGCCGCGGCGCCATTGCGCCCGGGCCACCCGTCCGGGAATCCATCGATGATCATGGGTTTTCGATTCGGAACCGGGGCTGTGGCGGGTCTCGACTATTGCGTCCGGTGCGGCCCCTGCTGGAAACAGCCGTTTCGGGCCGGTCCGAAGGGTAGTATACTTTGGAAACTATGGCGAAAACCGTAGACCGTGACTCCAAACTGATGGATCTCCACCAGGCAATCGAAACGGTTGTGCGGGGGAAATCGGAGGCAGTCAAGCTTTGCCTGGTATGCATGCTCGCACGGGGGCATCTTCTGATCGAAGACGTCCCGGGCGTCGGCAAGACCACCCTGGCGCGCACGCTGGCGCGGTCCCTCGACTGCACCTTCCGCAGGATCCAGTTCACCAGCGACCTGCTCCCCTCGGACATTCTTGGAGTCTCCATTTTTAACGCCGCAACCCAGTCCTTCGATTTCCGAAAAGGCCCGATTTTCAACAACATCATCCTTGCCGACGAGCTGAACCGCACGACCCCCAAAACCCAGAGCGCACTTCTGGAAGCGATGAGCGAAGGAAGCATCAGCGTCGACAACCACACCCACACCCTTCCGCGGCCTTTCATGGTTGTGGCAACCCAGAATCCTATGGAACATCACGGCACGTATCCCCTGCCCGAGTCCCAGCTGGACCGATTTCTGCTGCGCATCCGAATGGGGTACCCCGAAAACGACGCGGAAAAGGAAATCCTCAAAAGCCGCTACCCTATTCGGGAACCCGAAGACCTCCCCCGTGTACTGCAGGTGGAGGATATCCTGCAAGCGCAATCCCATGTCGAAGAGGTGCATGTTGACGATTCCCTGATCGACTATATTATGACCATCGTGGAGGCGACACGCCGATCAGAATTCCTTCATGCGGGAGTGAGCCCAAGAGGATCCCTCTCGCTTCGTCGCGCAGCCCAAGCTCTCGCCTATTACGAAAACCGCGAGTACTGCATCCCGGACGATATCAAACGCCTGGTTATCCCCGTTTGTGCGCACCGGGTCATCGTCAGCTCCAGGCATGCGTCCCCCTACAGGCAGAGCGAAGAAGCGCAGGATATCCTCCAGGAGATGCTGGACGACATTCCGGTGCCCATCTAGAAGGCATCCAAAGACGCGATCCTATGAACGCCAAACCCCCGTATTCCATGTTCCCCCTTTCCTTCGCCATCACGGGGCCGGGCCTCCTCTACCTGCTGGCGGTCCTCCTTGTATCCATGGCCATAGTCCGCACGTCGAACAACCTGCTTTATGTCCTGCTCGCAACCATGATCTCGGCATTCGTCATCTCGAGCGTCATCGCACGCAACAGCCTGAAGGGGGTTTCGCTGCGCGTCCAGGTCCCGGAAAACATATTCGCGGGAGAGCGGGTTCCCATAAAAATCATGGCCAGAAACTCCAAACGCGTGTTCCCCGTTCTGTCGGTCCGGGTCAACACTCTCGAGGGGGCCGCCTCTTCCCCGTTCGCCCGCTTCCTCCAGCGAGCCATCGGCCGGAAACCGAGGACCCCGGACAGCATCGGCCCCGGGACAACCGACGGAGTTCATCCGTACGTCTATTTTTCGATTCTCCGTCCGGGGGAAAGCCTTTGGGAACTCACCGTTCAGTCCTTTCCCCGCAGGGGGCTCCACAGTCCTGGCAACTTCCGCCTGTCCACCCGTTTCCCCTTCGGCCTTTTCCGCCATACCGAACGGATCCAGGTCCACGGTGAGGTGCTCGTCTTACCCCGTATACAGGAGGTTTCTGAGGTGCAGCACTGCGCCCCCTTTCTTCCGGGGGCGCTCGAAAGCCTGCACAAAGGCCATGGGGAGGATCTTTTCGCCATACGCCCGTACATGGAGGGAGAAAGCGCCCGCGGAATCGACTGGAAAGCCACCGCGAAGACCATGGAGCTGATGGGCCGAGAGTTTTCCCTAGAAGAAGAGCGCCGACTCTGTTTGATTCTGGATACGCAGGCCGAAGCAGTAGCGGAGGACACCCAGCGGGAGCAATTCGAGAAAGCCGTCTCCCTGGCCGCCTCCATTGCCGTCCATTGCATCGAACAGGGAGAGTGTGTGGAATGTCTCACCCCCCATGCCCGCATAGGCCACGGCACGGGAAGGGAGCATCTGTACGGCATCCTGCGCCTGCTGGCCACGGTGGAATGCACCCACGCGGATCCCGATGCAGGGGCATCCTCCTGGATGGAGCGGTTCTTCCCCGGAATCCCGGACAGGCATGCCCTGAACCGGATTCTTTCCGGCAAGGTGTTCAAAATCATTCTCACACCGAAGAGCAGGGATGCCTTCCCACCGTCGGTCCTCCGGTCATCCCATATACTCTTCTTTCGTGATCTATGACGTTTGATCTGAATTTTAAAATATCTTCCTATGTCCTGATCGGTTCCGGGTTCCTGGCGTTGGCCACCACCGGCCTGATCGGATGGACCCCCGTTTCCATGGTCGCCGCGGCGATGATCATCAGCTGGTTCGCGGACACAGAGCGGATACGGGAATCCGTACCCGTATGGATTCAAAATGGCGCCGGCGTCCTATTCGTGCTGCTTTTCATACTCGATATCCAGGTGCTGTCCCGCTCCGTTCTGATTGCCCTGGCGCGCCTCCTATTCTTTGCTGTCGGCACGAAGCTGCTGGTACGCGCAAGGGACCGGGATTACGGTTTCCTCTATCTGGCGAGTTGTACCGCTCTTCTGGCATCTTCAGCAATCGCCGTCAACCTGGCGTTCGTGGTCTATTTTTTGATCTTTCTATTTTCCGCGGTCCATACCTTCATTCTGTTCGAAATGCGTCACAGCAATTCCAGTGCCTGGGGCAGGCCTGACGGGAAACCGGGGCACGGCTTCCCGAACCTGATGCTGCTGGGTATCTCCTCCGCCACATCGCTGTTGATTCTTCTGCTGGCGGTCCCCCTGTTCCTTCTGCTGCCGCGGAGCGCCGCCATCCATCAAAGCCCGCCTTCGGGGGATACCCAGTTCATCAGCGGTTTTTCAGAGAAGGTGGAGCTCGGGAAGGGGGGGAGCATCCGCCCGTCCAAAGCCGTGGTTATGAGGGTCCGGACGTCCATCCCTCCGTCTCGACTGCCGGAAGGGGTCAAGTGGCGCGGCCTGGCATTCGACCGGTATGACGGCCGGGGCTGGAGTCGCAGCAACCGTGTTCAGGATCCGGTTCCCATCCGGGAGGGACATTTCAAGCTCGAGGACTCCTCCATCGGAACCGATTGGATCCATCAGACCTTTTTTCTCGAGGCTCTTTCGACAAACGTACTGTTCGCCGCACATAAGCCGCTGGCCATTTCCAGGGAGGCGGGATTTCTGACCCGGGACTCCTTGGACAACCTGTATGCATACCGGCGGAAACACGAGAAACTGCGGTACGTCGCGCTATCCGATCTGAGCCTCCCGAATCCCTCCTTTATTTCCGACGCCGTCCCCATACCGCCGGACATCCGCGCAACCTGCCTCCAGTTGCCGACCGTGGATGCGGACATCCAGCGCCTCGCAGACCAGGCAACCGCCTATGCCGTCGGCGCGCATGCAAAAGCCGCCGCTCTGGAACACTATCTCCGCAGCCATTACGCCTACAGCATGGAATTGGCGGACACACCGGAATCCGAAGATCCAGTATCCATGTTCCTTTTTCAAACACGCAGGGGACACTGCGAATACTTCTCCTCGGCAATGGCGATCATGCTCCGCTACCTCGGGATCCCCTCGCGTCTGGTTAACGGATACCGCACCGGGGACTACAACCGGCTCGGCGGCAACTGGATCGTGAGGCAATATCATGCCCACAGCTGGACGGAAGCCTATCTTCCCCATTACGGCTGGAAGGAATTCGATCCCACGCCTTTCGAGGCATCGTCCCCATCGACAGCCGGGGCGCGGTTGTGGTCGGATATCGCCGATACCTTCGACCTCTGGTGGTGGGAGCGGGTGGTGCATTACGACGCCGCCGGTCAAAATACCCTGGTCATATCCTTACGTTCCATACCGGCAAGGGTGCGCACCGTTGCATCCAGCATGGCACAACGCATCCGGGACCGAAGCCGACATTCCATGCGGGAGGTCCTGTCCCCAGGCCCTCTTCGTTCCTTGGCTGGAGGATGGTACTGGAAGGGTCCAGCGATTGTTGCGATCCTTCTGCTGGTCCGCCCCGTTCGGAGGAAAATACGGTCATGGTCTCGCCCGTTTCTTTACCGCAATCGACCCCGGCAATTTGCCGGGAGCTTCTACGCGGAAGCTCTGGAATTGCTTTCGAAGCATGGGATGGTGCGCCCGCCCGGACAGACGCCCTTGGAGTTCGCTCGAAGCATCGGGCATCACCCGGCAGCGGATCCTTTGTACGCCCTGACGCGCCTGTACAACCGCATCCGCTTCGGGCCTCCGGATGCGGATCCCGGCGGCACGGAAGCCGCGATCCTTCTTCGGGCCCTCAGCAGATCCATGAGGGGATGACCGGGATTGTGCGGGATCCGTCCAGGAAACCAAAAAGCCACGGTCAGGCGCCTCCTGCCTGAAGCAGGCCCCCTTCCTGCAGGCTCACGCCTGCGGCTTTGTCCCGGGCATCCCCTGCGAGCATCGTTCGTCGCAGGTCGGTCCGGCACCGAGAGGGGGAAGGCCTTCCGATTTCTGTTCTTGATACCCAAGGGGGGTTGACTTTACTATTCAAAATCCAAAGGAGAGTGCGTGGCCAAGATCGGGTTCGTCAGTCTGGGATGTCCCAAAAACCTTGTGGACAGCGAGGTCATGATCGGCCTGCTGCAGAAACGGGGGCATACAATAACGGCCGATCCGAAGGAGGCGGAGGTCCTCGTCGTCAATACCTGCAGTTTCATCGAATCGTCCAAAAAAGAATCCATTGATGCGATCCTGGAAGCGGCGCGGCTCAAGAATACCGGCGCCTGCAAAAGACTGATCGTTGCGGGATGTCTGGCCGAACGCTACCCCGGCGAGATACGTTCGGAGCTTTCTGAAGTGGACGCCATCGTGGGAGTCAACCAGGTCGAGAAGATCGTCCGGGCTGTTTCCGGCAGACCCGTCGATCTTCCGGATTCCTACGGGCGCGTCGACGCGGACCTTTATCTCTACGACCATCGGACACCGAGGTCCCATATAGGGCCCAAACACACGGCCTATATCAAAATCTCCGAGGGGTGCGATCATACGTGTGCCTTCTGCGTCATTCCGAAAATCCGGGGCCGGTATCGAAGCCGCACCATCCCGTCAATGGTCAAGGAAGCCGTGCGGCTGGCCTCGGAGGGCGTGAAGGAAATCCTGCTGGTCTCCCAGGATACGACCAGTTACGGCACCGATCTCGGGATGACAGACGGCCTTGCTTCTCTCCTCGATGCGCTCCAGCGCATCGAGCCCCTGCGCTGGATCCGGGTTCTGTACATGTACCCGAACCTCCTCAGCGACAGGCTGATCGACGTCATGAATTCCAGCCCGAAAATCTGCAGGTACATCGACATGCCTCTGCAGCATGCAAGCGCACGCGTTCTGAAGTCCATGAACCGGGGCGGTACCCGGAAAACCCTTACCCGGATGGTAGAGCATATCCGGAGACGGATACCGGGGGTGACATTCCGAACCACCATGATCGTCGGATTCCCCGGAGAAACCGAAGACGATTTCAACGAGCTGAAGCATTTCTGCCGTGAAATGGAATTCGACCGGCTGGGGGTCTTCACCTATTCGGACGAGGAGGATACCCGAGGCTTCGAGTTGCCCTCCAAAATACCGGCACGGACCGCGGAAGGCCGCCGCAAGGTTTTGATGAAACAACAGACATCCATTGCGGCCAGGAAAAACCGTGCCCTGATCGGGCATACACTGCCCGTCCTGGTCGACGGCCTGTCCCAGGAAAGCGATCTCCTTCTCGAAGGACGCCTGGAATCGCAGGCCCCCGAAATCGACGGCATCTGCCTGATCAACGATTCTGAAATCGCGAAGGTCCGGAGCGGCGGATTGTACACCCTTGAGATCACCCGCGTTCTGGGGCACGATCTTTTAGGAAGGATTGTGCGGAAGAAATAGCCGTGCATACCCACCCGGCAGCACAACCAGAGGTTTGCCTGTATGCAATGCCCTCAATGCGGAAAAGAAATCAAAGAAACGAACCAAGCCTGCAAGCCGTTCTGCAGCGACCGGTGCAAGCTCATCGATCTCGGGAAATGGATCTCCGGGGAGTATCGCATTGCCGCGGTGGAAACGGATGAAGGAAACGGGGATGACCTCGAAGCGCCCCCCGACCCGGAGGAAGAATGATGCTGCATGTGTCCCGCATACTTGCGAGCCTGTTCTACCTGGGATTCGTCCCGGGGATGCCCGGGACCTACGGGTCCATCATTACAGCCCTGGCTGTCTGGAGCCTTCACTCTGGGGCGGGCCGCGTCCCCCCCGCGTCGCATCTGGGGGTGCTTGCCCTGATCATCGCGGTCGGTATCGCGGCCTCTGCGGAGATCGGCCGGCGGACCGGAGTCGAGGATCCGTCCTTCATAATCATCGACGAAGTTGCAGGACAGCTGCTCACTTTTCTTTTCCTTCCGGTAACCGGCTGGAATATCATTCTGGGAGTCATTGCTTTCCGGGTCTTCGATATCTGGAAGCCCTTTCCCATTCGCAAACTGGAGCAGCTGGGCAAAGGTGTCGGTGTGATGGCCGATGATATTCTCGCAGGCGTTTACGCCAACATTTTGCTGCAGATAGTTAATCTAATACTTTAATATACTATAGGTAAACTATCATCCTATATTATTTTACCGAGGGCACAAAGGATGAAGGCTGAAATCATTGCAATCGGCTCTGAGCTGCTGACCCCGGACAGCATCGACACGAATTCCCTTTACCTGACCCGGACACTGAATGCATCCGGATGCGATGTGCACCTGAAGACCATCGTCGGGGACGATCAACAGAATATCGAGGGAGTTCTACGGCAGGCTCTCGAACGTTCCGACCTGATTATTTTCAGCGGCGGCTTGGGCCCGACCATGGATGACCTGACGCGCACGGCCGTTTCCAGCGTTCTGGAACAGCCGCTTGTCCGCAACGAGAAGTTTCTGGAGGAGCTGCGCGGGAAATTCGCATTGCGCGGCTTCCCGATGTCGCCCAACAACGAACGGCAGGCCGAAATAATCCAGGGCGCGGACCTGCTCGACAACCCGTGGGGGACCGCGCCAGGAATGTGGATAGAGAAAGCGGGCCGACATATTATCCTGCTCCCCGGCCCCCCCCGGGAGCTTCGTGCCATTTTCGAAAATCATGCCGTCCCGCGCATCCGCAAGCTTTTTGGAGATACACCGCTGGCGCACAGGTCGTTCTCTATTACGGGAATGACCGAATCGGAACTGGACGCGCAACTCGCCCCGATCTACACTCTCTATCCGTCGATACGCACCACCATCCTGGCGGGAACCGGGCATATCGCGATACACCTGTATCGATGCACCCAAGAGAGCCCGGACATTTGGGAGATTGATGAGCTCGCGGCCAGGATTGAGGAGAGACTCGGGGATGCCATCTTCTCCACACAGAATGAGCCGATGGAGGAAGTCGTCGGCCGCATGCTCCGGAACGCCGGGAAGACAATAGCCGTAGCGGAATCCTGCACAGCCGGGATGCTTGGAATGCGCCTGACGCGGATGCCGGGGAGCTCGGACTATTTTTTAGGCGGCATTCTGTGCTATACCAACGCCGCCAAAAGCGAACTGTGCGGAGTTCCGGCCGGGTTGATCCAGAAATACGGCGCGGTAAGCGCGGAGGTGGCGGAAGCCATGGCCTCCGGAGTCCGAGAAGCCCTGCATGCTTCCATCGGCCTGTCCATCACCGGGATCGCCGGACCCGGCGGAGGCTCCCCGGAAAAACCCGTAGGGTTGGTGTATGTCGGCATGGCCGACGGCGCGCATACGGAAAACAGACACCGGATCATACCCGGAGACAGGGAGTCCGTTCGGGAACGCTCAGCCTATCTCGCGCTATCCTGGCTGCGCCGACGGATGATGAGGGACCTGGGGTAACCACCGCGGTTCGGCGCGGGGATCCGGCCGGATCAGGCCGCGGGCCGCTTCAGCTGCCGGGTTCCGCGGAATCCGGCTCGATCCGCAATCTGTGAACCCCCTCCGCCGTCGCGTCCGCCCTTGCCGGTCACACGGGACGGGCCCTGGCCCGTTGGTCAAGGGAAGACTGGAACATGAGTATCCGATGCCGGAACCGGCGCGGACACGGACCGTACACCATGAGAATCTTCATTGCCATCCCCATCCCCGCCCCCTGCAGGGATGCCCTTACCCGGATGCAGAGCCACCTGCAGACGGGGACGAAGGATGTACGATGGACCCCTGTCGCCTCCATCCATCTGACCTTGAAATTTCTTGGAGAAACCGACTCCGGAATTATTCCGCCGATGGCCGAATCGCTGCGTTCCGCCTCCAGTCGGACGAACCGGTTCCGTCTCCGCCTCGCCGGCCTGGGCTGTTTTCCCCATCTCAAGTCCCCGCGCGTCGTCTGGTGCGGAGTCGAGGGGGACACCGACACGCTCTCTTCCCTGCAGAAGACCGTTGAAACCGCCTGCACTGCATTCGGCTTCCAGCCGGAAGACCGACCTTTTCGCCCCCACCTGACCTTGGGAAGGGTGCAAAGCGGGAGAGGCCTGCAGGCCCTGGCCGACAGGATTGCATCCGGATCGGGGCTGGAATGCAGCTTCGGCGTCGACGGCTTCAATATCTATAAAAGTGTCCTGAAGCCTCAGGGCGCCGTATATACTGTGCTGGAAACCATCGCGCTCCACTAGGCGCCAGAGGATCATAGACCATGTTGCATTGTACCGCCGCAATCCCCGTTCTGTCCTACCTCCTCGGATCCATCCCATTCGGCTACATTCTGATACGGGTCTTCCAAAGGAGAGATATCCGCGCCGTCGGCAGCGGCAATATCGGCGCGACGAATGTTTTCCGTACAAGCCGCCTCACGGGCGCCTGCACGTTTTTGCTCGACGCAGGCAAAGGCGCCCTGGCGGTCTTCGCGGCCGGGTGGATGGGGGGAGACGCCTCCTGGCAGGCGATTGCGGCCTTCGCCGCAATCGTGGGGCACGTGTTCCCGCTCTGGCTCAAGTTCAGGGGGGGCAAGGGAGTCTCGACAGGATGCGGCGCATTCCTGGTTCTGTGCCCGGCTGCCGTGGGGACCACCCTTGTTCTGTTCGTCCTTGTTTCGATCCTGACGCGGTACATTTCAGCCGCATCCATTGCGGCCACGGCCCTATTCCCCTTCTTGGCCTATCTCTACGGTCTGGAGACACCCGCCCTCCTCTGGGGAGCGGCGGGAGCGCTCCTGATCGTTGTCAGGCACCATCAGAACATTCGTCGGCTGCTGTCGGGGACGGAAACTAAATTCATGATCAAGACCCCATCGTAGCCCGACAACCCGGATCGCCGGGAATCTTGAAGCCGCACCGACCACCGCAGGAGGAACCATGACAATCAGCAAAGAGCTCCTAGAAATTCTGGCATGCCCGATATGCAAGGAGGAGGTTCGACCGACACCCGACGGCAAGGGGCTCCAATGCATACAATGCCGCCGAATCTATCCCATTCGCGACGATATCCCCGTCATGCTCGTTGAAGAGGCGATCGTCGAAAAAGATTCCTGAATCCACACGGTTCCGTTACTCGGATCTCGCTCGAAACATGGCGGGAAGGGTCTCGGGGAACACCTGACGGGACCTTCCGGCGATGAGCTTTTCCGGCAGAACCTCCGCAAGTTCCTCCGGCGTCCACCGCCCTTCCTTTTCCAGGACCCGTTCAATCTGCGGCGGTTCCGCAAAGATACCGACATGACCGTGGAAGACCTCGAAAATGCACCCGTTAACGGGATCGGCCGCCTGGCTGACCAGGTAGGTGGCCAATGCGGCCACATCTTCCGGCTGGTGGACCTCGACCTGGGGATTCCTGAATTTCGGCCCGACACCGCGCCATGCGGCGATAGGGCGTAAAATATTGCAGGTTGTTCCGAAGGGGGCCATTTCCCTGGCGACCGATCGCGCGAATCCAACGATGCCCTCCTTGACCGTCGCATAGGTGGCCTGGCCCGGGAAACCGAATCCGATGTGCGACGATGTGCACAGGATCCTGCCGTAATTCTGTTTCTTCATGTAGGCTGCGGCAGCGCGCGTGCAATACATCGTCCCGTACAGATGGGTATGAATCATCAGGTCCCAATCCCCGGTCAGGATGGAATCGATCTCCTGGTTGCGGATAATTCCGGCATTATTCACCAGTATATCGATGCGCCCGAACGTGTCGACGGCCTGCTCGATAATGGACCGCGCGCCTTCTTCGCTGGCAACACTCGCATGATTCGCGACGGCAACGCCCCCATCGGACCGGATCTTTTCTACCACCCGGTCCGCATCCTCGCGCGAGGATCCGCAACCGTCGTAGGACGTCCCCAGATCATTCACCACAACCGATGCTCCCTGTACCGCAAAACTGATGGCGTCGGCCCGTCCCAGGCCATTGCCCGCCCCAGTCACAACCGCCACTCTCCCCTTCAACATCTGTCCCATAACGACTCGACCTCAATCTGGCTATAAGGTTGACCACTGACCGCAGGCTCGCACCGGGAGGACGGCCGGCGGTTGCAGGTTCCGCCGCCGGACAACGCCCGCGCGATCGTCCCCGAATGGACGCTAGTAGAGCGCGTCCGTTTTCACGGCCATGATGAAATCATTGGCGTGAAGCCCCCCGATGGAATGCGTCCACCACGACACCGTCACCTTCCCCCATTCCGTCAGAATGGAAGGATGATGGCCTTCCTGCTCGGCGACCGTCCCGACTTGAACCGTAAAATCGAGCGCTTCCTTGAAGTTTTTAAACTTGAACATCCGCACCAGCCGTTTGACGCCGTCCATGTCCAGGATCTCCCAGTTTGAAACAGCGGGTTTGAATGTTTCAATCTCCCCGTCGGACATCGCGTGTGCGCCTGAGCGACACGGTTCGCAGGAACGTTTCTTCAGTTCTTCCATTGCAGCCTCCGGGGATTGTCTTTTTGCCTGGTATTGCTGTATAGTACAGCCTTCCGCCTGCAATGGAAACAACCAGATCGCGGAACGGGCCAAGGGCCTGGGTTGATCCCTCTCGGTCCCCGGTCACGGAGACTTCGATGTGCCCGGATAACCCCGTTCCGGCATTCAAACACGGTATCGACAAGAATGCGCTGCGCCCGCTTGGGGACCGGGACATTCCCGGCCCGGGATTGCCGCGGGCCGGGGCTATGGATCTTCTACCGCGAAAGGGTGTTGCGAAGTGCTGCCTTCCGTCAGCCAACCGCCCGGGACCGTGCACCGCGGCCTATCCCGTATGGCACTACAGCCAGGGCAATCCGGCGTCCGGATACAGATATGGAGGCTCTCTATGATACAGACAATCCTCTGTTGGCTCCTGTGTTTCATCATGGCGTCCAGCGGCGGGGTCCTGGCCCAAACCGGCCCTCGGCAGGAAACAGGATCCTGGTGGCGCCAGGTCGCGCCTGGTGCCTTCCCCTACAGGAAGGACGCGAAAAAACTGCCGCTCATTTCCGTCAAAGGCAACAGGTTCGTCGATCCCGAAGGCAACCCTATCCTGTTTCGAGGCCTGTCCATCTCCGATCCCGACAAGCTGGAATCACAGGGGCACTGGAACAAGGAACATTTTATTCAGGTCCAGGAAATGGGAGCCAAGGTCGTCCGGATTCCGGTTCATCCCGTGGCGTGGAGAGGACGCACCCCGGTTGACTACATCAAGCTGCTCGACCAGGCCGTCGAGTGGTGCACGGACCTGAACATGCACATCATGCTGGACTGGCATTCCATCGGGAACCTGACCACGGGTCTGTTCCAGGATCCGATGTACGAAACGACCCTCCAGGAGACCTACAGCTTCTGGCGTATTATGGCTCGGCACTATGCCGGGCACAACACCGTCGCATTCTGGGAACTGTTCAACGAACCGACAACCTACCGCGGCCAACTGGGCCCCGTTTTGTGGTCGGAATGGAAAAGAATCTGTGAGACCGAAATCATGATCATCCGGGCCTACAATCCCCAGGCGGTCGTGCTGGTAGCCGGGTTTGACTGGGCGTACGATTTGACGCCGATCCGGGAAGCTCCGATCAATGCGGATAATATCGGGTACGTCACCCACCCGTATTCCAACAAAAGACCCCAGCCGTGGGAACCAAAATGGGAGATGGACTTCGGTTTCGCCGCCGAGGAATATCCCGTGGTCGCCACTGAATTCGGGGGCGCCCAGGCCGCGTCGCCGAACGTCGTCGGCCCGGCATACGGGCCGTCCATCCTGCGCTACCTCGAGGGCAGGGGGATCAGCTGGCTGGTGTGGTGCTTCGATCCGGAGTGGGGCCCAACGCTCATCAGCGACTGGAACTACACCCTTACCCCTTCGGGCGAGTTCGCGAAAAAAGCGATGCACGGCGCATTCGAGTAGCCGCGGGAAGCCCCGGCAGAGTGGACCGCCTGTTTGCCCGGCCACCGCAGCCGGAAAACGGCTATTTTGCCCTCTAGCCCGATGGCGGGCTATGTGTCACCGCTGTCTGCGTGCAGGGTATTCTGAAAAACCGGCAGGAATTCTCCCACACGGTGTTTTCGACGATATCGCCGGATTCGGAACGCAGCTTCTTAAGGCAGTCCATCACATGCCGTGCACAGGCCGGCTCGTTCAGACGGAACCGACCTTGTACGGCTTCCGGAACCAGAAAGGGCGCGTCGGTTTCAACAAGGATCCGGTCCAAGGGAAGGAATCGTGCCGCATCCTGTACCGGCGCGGCCTTTGCATAGGTTAAAAGGCCCGAAAAGGAAAAATACATGCCGTCCGACCAGGAAAGCAGGGTCCGGGCAAATTCCCTTTCTTCGCTGTAGCAGTGGATCACGGCTCTTCGAATTCCGCAATCCTTCATGAGGCATACCGTATCGGAAGCCGCGTCGCGCGTGTGGATGACCAGAGGCAGATCGAGAACCTCTGCCAGTTTCGCATGTGCGATGAAAAATGCGTGCTGGGACCGCTTCTGGGCCGCCCCCCTTGCCCTCGTCAGATGGTGGTAGTCCAGACCGGTTTCCCCTACCGCCACCACCTTGTCGCGGTTGTCTTCAATAAGTGGGCGCAGGCGGTCCGCCCATTCCTTGGCCGCATCCTCGGGCAGATCCTGGCAGGATGTCGGGTGCAATGCGACGGCGCACCATGTCTGATCCCCCCATCTGCGGGCCAGAGAAAGCGCCTCGAGGCTCGTTTCCCAGTCCGTGCCGATCTGGACCGACCGCACAACATTTTCAGACGCCATCCTGGCGCGGACATTTTCCCATTGGTTTCCAAGTCCCCGCCAGTAGGCATGACAGTGAGTGTCGAAAATCATGGGCGCCCTCTCCTCGGGCGATGACCCTGCTGCGCCTTTGCCGCTACTATCGGGGCTGAACGGGCATGGCCGTGCCATTGCGGCTCGGGCGCGGGACGGCAAGGTGTCCTCGATCCGTCGAAGGTACCCGGGAATTCCCCCTGCAGGGGACAGGAGGGCTACGGTGATGGACGCTCCGGCAATCCGGAGAAAAATCCGGGTTGCCGGATTGCCACGTCTTTCTACTTCACTCTCTTCGCGACAAGATCAGCCTCGGCCGGGGCTCCCTGTCCCTGGCCGCCGCCCATGCCGCCGGCCATACCGCCGCCGCTCATCTCGACCGTGCGTTTGAAGGTGATCGCATCGTCCCCTGTGATCGTACCTTTCCAGATGATTTTCATTTCCATTCCGTTAAAATCACGCACCACGTGGAAAGACACCTTTGTACCTTCTATCTTCCCCTCTTTGATGTCCGCCGAGCCGACATCGGGATTATCCAGGGTTCCGGTCAATGTGCTGCCGTCAGCCTTGAAGGTTAAGGTTAATTCGACATTCCCCTGCTGGCTGGGCGCCTCCACTTTCCATTTTCCCGAAATATCGGACGCCCACAGCGACGCCGTCAGGGTGCATACAAGTACCAGGCTGATCACAAAAGAATTTTTCATAAGACATTCCCTCCTCGCAGTCTGAACGTTATAGGCGGCAACCATGGCCTCCGCGGGTATCATGGGTGCGGATCGAATGACAGAATCCGATGCGCAACTGCCTCATTCTCAACATTCCTGTCCTGGGAAACAAGCGGAATCGGATGAGGCTACGGCTGCGGCTACGGATGGGACGGGACGGATGCAGAGGCGCCTTGTTTCATTTCGGCAAGGTCGGCGCGGCAAACCGAAGCACGCCGTTCTGCGTCCGCAAGGCTCTTCTCCTCGAGCTCCACGTCAAGTTCCGCCAGCACGACCTGGACGTCCGTGGCGAAATTCTCCTTGCGCAGCCTGAGAATATTGGCCAGGTACTCACGGTTGTATTCAAGATTCGCCGCGGCCACCTCAATCCCCTTCGCCAGGGCATCACAGTCCGCCTTGCGGTACCGGAGATGGGCATCCCGCAATTCCTGCTCCAGGCCGGAGCCGGATCCCTGCAAACGCCGGCAGATCAGGCGGTACTGCTCCACCAGCGCCGCCTGCCTTTCCAGCATAAAACTGTTGCGTTCGAGGTCCAGCCTTGCAGCATCCTGGTCGTATTTGGCCTTGATATATTCCATCCGGGGGATGGCTCTCCCGTCCCACAGCCCTTCAATCATTCTGAATATTTTTTCATAGGCCTCATAGCGTGATCTGGAACGATCAACAGCAATCCTGGAATCCTCCAGTTCAGAATTTTCGTCGTAGATACCCAATCCACAGACGGAATCCTCCAGGCTCTGGGCGGTACCCGTTCCTTCTAGCGCCGCTGCACCGACAGTCAGCCATACGAGGCATCTTACGAGAGACTTCATGATGCATCCTCCTGCTATAGAAGTTTTCCTTCGGAGTGACCGCAATACAAATGCGTCCATGTTCGGAGGCCGCTGCGCTTGATACGAACCCTGCGAGAACACCCCCCTCCCCCAGGGAATCCCCCGCATTGCACAACTCCCGGCTACAGGGCGCGGATGCCGTCGACCAATTCCTCCGTAGTCACGGATGCCGTCCCCAGTTTACCGACGACAATACCGGCCGCGACATTGGAAAGGACAGCCGACTCCAGGACCGAGAGGCCGGAAACCAGACCCAGGGCGAGGGTGGAAATCACGGTGTCCCCGGCGCCGGTGACATCAAACACCTCGCGGGCCACAGTCGGGATATAGGCCGGCCGGTGCCCGTTGCCGAACAACGCCATCCCTTCCTCCCCTCGGGTTACCAGCATATACCGGATACCGGAAAGTCGAAGGATCCTGGTCACGGCCCGGGACAGGTTGCGTCTCCCGGATACCTGAAGGCCGGCAGCCCTCACGATCTCGGAGACATTCGGAGTAACGACAGTCGCGGGGCTGTAGACGGAAAAATCCGTCATCTTGGGATCGACACAGACGACCTTTCCGGCATTCTTGGCTTCAGACAAAACCTTCCTGAGCAGGGGGGGGGAAACAAACCCCTTCGCATAGTCGGAAATGATCACGGCATCCATGGCACGGAGCAACCTGCTGTATTTCTCGATGACTCTGGCCTGAACCGCCTGGGAGATCGGGGACCGATCCTCCCGATCGGTGCGGCACACCTGCTGGTGGTGGGCGATGATCCGCGTTTTGACGCTTGTTGGCCGTTTCCTGTCCACTACCAGTCCGCCCGTTGCAGCGCGGATCGACCGGAAGACCGCCCGCAGCTCCTTCCCTTCCGGGTCGTCGCCGATGACCCCTACCGGCACCGGCGCTCCCCCGAGGCTGCAGATGTTGGCGGCCACATTCGCGGCCCCGCCTGGCCGCGTGCTTTCCTTTCGTATTTCGACCACCGGGACCGGGGCTTCCGGGCATATACGGGACACCGATCCCCATATGAACCGGTCGAGAATCATGTCTCCCAGCACCAGCACTTTTTTCCCGCGGAACTTTCTGACCGCACGGATCAGAACCTCGGGATCGCATACCCTGCTATGGACTACCATACACACATCCTATGGCACAATAATGGAGGACGCCGATTCCTTCCTGGGAATCATACGGGCCAGGAAGTCCACATAGCTGCTGCCGGAATGATGGTTTCCGGAATATAGGACGATCATTGCCTGCAACAGCTCCAGGCATTCGATCGCGCTCTGCAGATGCAGGCGCGTATACCTTGGATCCACGGTGCCCTTGGCGCCTTCGCCGCCGGGATTCCGGTAGGATTCCAGAACCTCGCGCAATTCCCGCCGGAGGGGTTCCACTCGCAGATCCCCGGCCTCCTGTTCGTACAGGATCCCCTTATCCTCGAGCCTGTAGGCTTCGAGCAAGATGTCCACCGCTCCGCGAAGGTCCCGGTCCGTAAGATCCCGGGATACCAGCCGATACTGGGCAATCGTGTACTCCAGATGCGCCATCACGTCCTGGTTCTCCGAGAGGATCCGTCTGTGTTTTTCCTGCAGCAGCGGGTCCTGGCTGCGCATCAGCTTCGCGTATTCCTCCGAATCCCGCTCGCGCCCGGCCTTGAGAAATGCGCAGGTTTCCGGGCAGTCCAGTTCAAGAACGCGCTTTTCCCCGCAACACAGGGGGCAGATGGGTTGGCCTTTGGCGGGGCATGCCCTTTTGGCTTTTCTATTGTCGCACAACACACATTTCATAGGTGTTCGACCTTCCATTGACGGCACGCGGTGCCCATGGTTTTATACCATACTCCCATTGCAGGCCCGCACGCTGATTCACAGGGAACGCCGCGATCGCAGGCGTGGCTGTCCGCCCTCTAGGGCTCCATCCCGGCCCCAGCACAGAACTTTCCGAGAAATTCCCTGGCCTCGGCATAATCCGGATAGGCGCGTTCCATGCGTCGAAATTCCGGGGGATGGTGCCTCCGGGGCTCTTGAACCGGCCTGTCTCCGATCAGCGCATGCAGCATCTCGTGGTACACGATATACCGGACGACAAAGGAAGGTACGGAGGGGGAATCCAGTACGGGGCTCAGGGTAATGGTATGATGGACAGGATCGTAATGCCCCAGGCGACCCATGCTCCTGCGAAGGCCCCAGCCGATCCTGCTGACTTCGATCTGCCCGTTGAAGTATCGGCCGTTCATTTCGTCGTAGATCTTTTCCGGAGAATGGTACGTACCCGCTCCGTTCGAGAACTGCTTGCGTCCCTTCCTCTTTCGGCGGCTGCGGACCGCCGACGCAACGGCTGGATCGAGGCGGAAGCGTTGGTAGATTTCCAGTGATTGGCGCGGAGGTTTCCTGCGCATCACCTTGCACCCCAGGATCAGCGCAATAGACTCGAGAACCTCGGATGGGGCATGGCGGCAATGGTCGCTGATCCGCAGCGCCCACCCTGCATCGCTGCGGCGCAGGGTGTGTGTCAGTCCGACGTAGGGATGGAAGTGCACTGCGATATCCACGCCCCGAAACGCGGGGAACGCCGACTGCAGGATCGAGCGGCAGATCGCCTCTAGCTCTTCGGCATTCCAGCCTTCTTGGTTGACCCGCCCTAGGACAGGGGCTCTGCGCACTACTGTCTTTTGCATTGGAAACCGCTCGACAACCGGGCCGTCTAGGATTGGCGCTTGCCCAGCATGTTCTGTAGATTTAGAATATCCTTCCGGAGTGAATCTATCTCCGCCTTCATATCGGGGAGCCGTCCGAAATACGCGTGCAGCCGCTTGTATTCCCCGAGCGGCCGCACCGGGACGCCCCAGTATGTTTCCCCTCCCCGCACGATTTTGCCCGGCAGCACCCCCGCTTTCGATCCGATCACCGCGCCCTTTTGGACGCGGGCGTGATCGCCGAAACCGACCTGCCCCCCGATGACAACGTCGTCCTCGATGATCGTGCTTCCGGAAATGCCCGTCTGCGCGGCGATGACCACATTACGCCCTATCTCAACATTGTGGGCGATCTGGACCAGGTTGTCTATCTTCGTGCCGTCACCGATTCTGGTGGTCCCGAGGGATCCCCGGTCGATAGTCGTATTGCAGCCTATTTCAACATCATCCCCGAGGACAACCGAACCGACCTGGGGGAACGGCACACGGGTCCCCCCGTCGGACACGTACCCGAAACCTTCCGCCCCGGCGATCACGCCGGCATGCAGGATCACGCGATTGCCGATGCGGACTCCCGGGTACAGGACAACGCCGTGGTGCAGGATACATCTCCTGCCGAGGCGGCAGCCCTCCCCGACCACCACACCGGCCCCGACGATAGAGTCCTGCCCGATTTCGACGCCGGGCCCCACGACCGTGTACGGCCCCAGCTCCACATTGCTCCCGAGTTTCGCATCGTCGGCAACCAGGGCGGTGGGGTGCCGGATTCCGCTGCTTTCCGGCTGCGGATGCAGGTAGGCCGCCGCTCGGGCAAAATCAAATTTGGGCCGCGGGGATCTGAGGACATTCACCCCCTCCACGGCCATATCCTCGGGGATGATGACACATCCCGCCCCGAGGGACTCCGGCTTGAATTCCTTAAACGCGCTCTTGTCCAGGAACACGAGGGAATCGGCGCCGGCCGTCTCCAGGCTGGAGACCCGACAAAGCGTCCGGTCTCCGTCTCCCCGGTATTCGAGTCCAAGAAGCGCGGCGATCTGTCGTAGTCTGTAGCTCATAGGGTACCGCAGACGGTCGGTTTATTCGGCTTGCTCTACGGCGGCGCCGACGCGGGGATCCGCAGAATCCGCAGGCGGATCGCCGAAAGCGGTATCAAGGCATTCCGCCACGGGGACCGCAAGGCCGTGCGCGACTGTGGGCAAGGCCACCTCTTTTCCCCCGGCATAGACCTCGTGTCTTCCCCTGGTCCTGTACCATTCCGCAACATCGGCATTACGGTGTCTGCTTTCGACAATCCACCGCCAGCCGATGCCCGTATTGTAGGCGCAGAAGGAGATCTCGCCTTCCTCGGTTCCATAGGGGATCACGCACATTTCGGTGCGGCGGAAATCGTAGGTCCACAGGTCCTGGAACCACATGCCCTCGACGCACAGAACGCGCCATGCGTCCTGCTCGGAGCGCGTTTGCATGCGGTCGTTTCTGTCGCTGTCGGCCTTTTCCGAACTGGGCCGGAACAGGTTGACGACCTGGGATATGGGGAATCCGGTCGGGGCGGCTTGCGGCCTGAAGTTGCGCAGGATGGCCAGGGCGAGCTGGGCTTCCGTCAGCCGTTTTCCCCGGGCTGTGTCCGCAATCACCGCGGCATCCCTTAAAAACTGCTCGTAATCGAACATCTTGAACAGAGGGGCCCATGCGCCGGTCCGCCGGTTGACGACCAGCAGGGTGAAAACGCCGCAGTCAGGGTGGCAGTTGCAGGCGCTCCAACCCCATGGTGCGTCCGGCCCCTGGAGGATATCCATGATGCCGGTGAAGGCGCTGTAGGTGGACAGGGGAAACCAGTCGCGCATCGGCTCCAGACGCCCGCCGGACTGGGCGTGCAAATCGGCCACCAGGTGCGACAGGGTGTAGCGCTGTGCCGAGCGGGTCGCATCATCGATCGCCTCGTCCCGGCCCGTAAAGGAAACCGGCTGGAATACGACCGTTTGGACCTTGTCGATATTCCGGACGGCAAAATCCACTATCGGGCCGACCCCATCCTGATTGACCGTGTTGATGACGGTGGTGACCAGGGTCGTCTTCATCCCCGCTTCGGCCATGTTCTCGATGGCCTGCGCCTTGACGTCAAACAGGTTGTTCACTCCCCGATGCCGGTTCTTCTCGTTGCTCAGGCCGTCAAACTGCAGGTAGGCGCCATGCAGCCCGGCTTCCCTGGCCTGGCGCGTAAACTCCTTGCTCTGCGCGAAACGGATGCCGTTGGTAGCCGCGAGAATACGGTAGAAGCCTGTCTTGCGGGCGTAGGCGACCGCCTCCAGGAAGTGGGGGGAAAGGGTAGGTTCGCCTCCCGAAAACAGGATGATGATCTGGCGGCGCGGCTTGAAGGAAACGGCACGGTCGAGTATGGCCTTGATTTGCGCGAGGTCGGGCTCGTGGACATAGCCGACCTGGTTGGCATTGGTAAAACAGGGATTACACATCATGTTGCACCGGTTGGTCAGGTCAACTGTCAGCACCGATCCGCGGCCGAACTTGATGGAAGACGATCCATGACGGTGAATGTCCTGATCCTGCACCGATTCAAAATCCCTGCCGAAAAACAGGCGTTCAATCCGCCGGGTGAACCCGGGATTGATCGAGAGAACATCCTCGAAATATCCGTGTTGCTTGCAGGTTTTCCGGATGAGGATCCTGCCGTCTTCCTCAACGAGCCGCGCCTTGATCTCGCCGGGTCGGCCGCCCAGAAGGGATGGGAGGTCCATGTCTCCCCGAACGGCCTTGTCACGGATCTCGGGGACACAGCGCGGGCACAGGGAATCGGTTTCCCGCGGGAAGCCGAGCGGGGGATGGGAGCGCTCGCGACTCTTCGCTATTTTCCCGGGCGCCCATTTCGGGTGCGGCAGATCCCCCTCCGGGATACGGGCATTCACGGATTGGAACGCTTTCCAGGCAAGGTTGGCCAGGCCCGACAGTATTGAAACACCGATATGGCTCATACGACTCACGGATGGATGCTTCCCCTGGGCGTCCCGCCAGACGCAGCCGCCCGGGGCCGGCATCATTCAAGGCTATAAAGTATCAATAATTGGTATTGCCGTCCATTCAATTCTGGGTGCCGGCCGACGCCCGATCGGCAGAGGCGGGAACGAAAAGCATCCATCGAATCCGGATGTTCACCGAAGAAACGGTGCCGGCGAAAAGTTAGGGCCGGCCTTCATTTCCCAGCCTTCCGCAGGACGCTGCCTTGTTGCCGCACAAGGCTATTCGGGAAGGAAGCGCCCCGCGCCGCTCCGTGTCCGATCGGATAGTTCCTATCGTACCTTGACGATCCATGTTGCGATAAAGGCTACGATGAAACATGGAATCAGCATGCAGCCCGACAGCCACCAATCCAGGTTTTCCACGGAGATCCCGAAAGCCCAGGGCCCGATCAACATGCCGGCGTTCTGTCCCAGGGCCATGACGGCCATCCCCATACCGGACAACCCCGGCGAGCCGACGATCTCGGGGATTGAAGCGAAGCTTGCAGGCACGATGGGAGCGGTCGCTATCCCGATGGCGGCCATGAGCGCGGGGACCATCCAGCCCGTCACGCTGAACGGGAAGGCATAGAGGACGGCGGCGACGGCCCAGGCCGAAAGCATCCAGTACCGGCGCTTCCAATAGCGATCCGTCATAAACCCGGCCAGCGGCCCGGCGAAAATCGACAGGATCATGATCAGGCTGGCCATGAAAGCGGCTCGCGCCTCCGAATAGTGCCGGACCTCCTGCAGGAATGCCGGATAAAAGGTACTGAAGGCCATAAAGATCAGGTTAAAGCACAGAAACTGCAGGCTGATCATCCACAACCGTTGATTGGCCATCACGGCCATGAGGGAAACTTCCGTGCCGCCGGCTCTCGCCGGCGGCGGTTCCCCCATCCTTTCTTCCGGCCCCGGCGAGCGGAACAGCAGGGCGAAAAGGAGGCAGGCGGCGCCTGCGACGACCGTTCCCAGCCACCAGACCGATTTCAGGCCGCAGGATGCCGTCAGCGCCGGAGCCAGGTTATACATGGTGATGGTGGCAATCCCCACGCAGGTGGCCCACAGGCCCATGGGGATGCCCCTCCGGTTCGCCGGAAACCACAGGGCGATTGCCGCCGGCGCCATTACCATGACCAGGACCATGCCTGTGCCTTCAATCAAACGGCCTAAAAAGAGCATGGCCGTCGTGCCGGCCAGCGCTCCCACGAGGGCACCGGCGAAGACAGAACCCGCCGCGAGGAGTCCCGTGGCCTTCAGCCCGAATCGCTGGATGATCAGGCCGGAAGGGATCGCCAGCAGGCACCCGGCGATGGAAAAAACCGACATGAAGAGCCCCCCATCGCCGAGGTCCATGTCGAATGCTTCGCACATCTTCAGCATGATCGGCGGCACTTTCAGCTGGTTCAGCGGCGCCGCAAGGCTGACCAGATACACCGCCAGCAGTATGACCCAGGCATAGGGGCGTTCCCTTGCGGCGGCCGTTGGCGTAGAAACTGTCTGCGGGCTCATCGACCACTCCTCATCCGATGAATCACCCTTGCCTGAAGGGGCGCCCGGGAGGGCCCCGGCATCCAAGGACACCACGTCCGCCGGATCTCGTCGATGAGCATTCATCGATCCCCGTTGCCCTATGCGGAGCTTCGTATCATCGAGTACGGGAAAGCCCCGGGTCCCGAACCTGCGCTGCTATCGTATCGGCGCATCCCCGGGCAACTGTGCCGGGATGCCCCCCTGCCTACCGCAGGAAATATTCCAGGATAAGAACGGCTTCGGCCATCACTAGGCCGATGAGGGTGCGGAGTTCACGGTTCCGGGCGACTCGGGCCCAGAGGAAACCCGAAACGGGGCACCCCCCCGGGCGCAAACAGGGGAAGAACAGGGGAACCGTCTTCGAATACTCCAGGAATTCGTCACCGTACCCGTGCAGCAGCTCCTGCTCCTCGGCCCGCATCACGGGAAGGTAGAATGCAAGATAGAACAGGGCCAATACCGGAAGCAGCCAGTATCCCTGGCCGCCCAGGACAACCCCCAGCGCCATGAGCAAAGACCCGAGGTAGAGGGGATTCCGTGAAAACGCGTAGGGCCCGCTCCGTGTCAGGGTGCGCCCCTTCACGATATGCCCCGCAGCCCAGAGGCGCAGCAGGGCCCCGGCCAGCGCTATCGTGCCGCCTACCAGGAGCGACCGCAAGGAAGGATGCATCAGCAAAAGGAAAACGATCCCCAGCACGGTTCCGACGGGCACGCGCAGTCTCTGCGCTCTTTGCTTCCAGCTCTTCATGGTTCACCGGGCTCCGGGAGCGTCCTATTCCCCCATGATCGTGCGTTTTCTGACAAAGGGGGCCTGGAGCCACTTTTCCGCCTCGGCCTGCGCCCCGTTCGTATCGTCCTTTGTATTGACCGCTTTGGTGTATTCGGCCATCGCCCGCTGCCGCTGCCCCAGGATATCGTAAATCTTCCCCAGATATAGGTAGCTCCACACCTCGATCCAACCGGGGTCCAGGTCCCCGTTGAGCGCATTCCTGAAAGAGTCAGCCGCCGACTGGAGATTGAATTGCTCGTAGTACACCTCCGCCATTCGGAAATGGGCCAGGGACCTCTGCGGACTCAGTTTCAGGGCACTTCCGTAGGACTGAATGGCCCCGACGAAATCCCCCTGGTCCTTGCGGTCATTGCCCAGGGCCAGATGGACCGAGGCCTGGAGCCCCGTGGAGTTCTGCAGCAGCCTGTGATTCGGATCCAGCACAACACTGTCGGGCTTTGAGAACGCGACAATATCAAAAAGAGTGGACCGGCCGCTCAGCTCGATTTCCGCCAGGGTCTTCTCCCCCTTCCCGGCCAATGCGATTTCCAGCGGCATTCTGAAAAGATCGCGGTCCTGACTCACGGCTCCGGATACCCTGAACCCGTCCAGGGTCTTGTAGACGACATAGTCCGTCTGAAGAGACGGAATGCCGGTGGTGTCTACCCATTCGGCGAAATACCAGCCGAGGGAGTCTCCGTAGCGCTCCTCCGCCAGAGGTCGGAACAAGGCCATGCCGCCGTTGCCCTTTTGACCCTCGCGGAAATATGCCCGGGCCAGATCGTCGAATTTCGATTCTCCCAAAAGCCCGCGCAGCATATGCAGAATCCACGCGCCCTTCCCCGCAACCACCGACTCGTATCGATCGGTCCTGTATCCCAAGTCGAGGCCGTTTCGAACCGGAGCCGTATTCTCAAACTTCAGGGCCAGGATCGCGAGAGCCTCCATCTCCGCCCTGAACGCGTCCTCACCCCCGCTTTTGGCGAGATATCCGGCCGCGGAATAGTACGCCCACCCGTCCTCCAGCCAGAGATCGCCGGCTTGGCCGACCCCGACGGTCTCTCCCCACCATTGGCAGGCGATGCGCCGGGCAAGTGGGCGCGCCGAAGAGGCCGGCTGCTCCAATTCCCGCCGTGTAAAGAAGACGGTTCCCAGCATACCGTGCTGGTGGGCAAGCCTGTCGTCAACCTCCACCAGGCGATACCGCTCTCCCGAAGCGGAAGGCCCGTAGGCGTCCCGATAATGGGCCAGGATGCCCGCAACCTCACGCGCCAGGTCCTGCGGAAATACCAGATCCTCCGCTTTGGTGAAACATTCCAGGACGAATCCATCGAACGCCCATTCCCTTTTGAAGTACCGTCCCGCCACCATCGTAGCAGCCGGAATGGGCACGTCGGCCTTCCACACAAAGGTCTCGCTAATGCCCTTGGTTATAACGGGTTCGGGCGTTCCCGGCCCGATGACGGTCATCCCCAGAGGGACCGTCACCTCCATTCTTGTCGTAACCTTGTGTCCCGAAAACCGGCCCGCCGGGATCCATTTCGCGGCGTGCATCAGATAGGTCCCCTCCGTGCCTATGAAGGCAAGGCTCTCGTCCTGGACGTAGAGCCGGCTGAACCGGTCCCTGTCAAATCCCCCCTTGTACTCGATCCGGATCACGACCTCCCGTGCCGGGTCAAGAGGCTTGGGGAAGAACACGGATACGATTCCGGGCCCCAAAGCCGCGTGTTCGAAATCCAGTTCGAGGCCTTCGGCACTGAGCACTTTACGAATCCAGAGATTCTCATGGAGGCTCAACACCACATAATCGGTTGGTTCACGGGGCAAAAACGTGATCGTCGCAGCCGCTTCGATTTCATGCGTATCGGGGGCCAGTGTCGCTTCGACGTTGCAGTTCCGGATCTCGATCTCCGGACCCGCAGGCGCTCTATCTCCGGTCTGGGCCGGAGCCAGGGGGATAGCGGCGGCAAGGGCTGCACACAGTACCCATACTTGGACCAGGGCGTGCTTCATCGGCATCCTCCATCCTTCCGTTTCTACAGATAGCGGCTCACGATGGCAGCCACTGTTTCCGAAGCGCAGCGAACGCTCAATCGGTCGCGTATCCCGGACAGCCGCACGCGCATCGCTTCCCCTTGTGCGGGATTCTCGATATAGTCGATGGCCACACGGGCCAACGCTTCCGGGGTCGCCCGGTCCTGGTAGAATTCCGGCACGATTTCCTCACGGGCGATCAAATTTACCAGTCCCAGCATGGGGCTGCGAATCAAAAGTTTCCCGACGAACCAGCTCAGCGGGGATATTTTATAGGTTATGACAAATGGCGTTCCCACCAGTGCGGCTTCAAGGGAACTGGTCCCGCTTTTGACGAAAGCAAAATCGGCGTTGGCCAGGATATTCCGCGAGTCTCCGGTCAGAATGCGGCATGCCGCCTCATCCAAGGCTGCTCCCGGGGTGCGCCGCACGACATTCCGGACATGTTCCAAACCGACCGATGGCGCCGCCGAGATCAAAAATTGGGCGGGGATGCACGCGCGAATACGAGCGGCCGCCTCGAGAAGCGTCGGCAGGATATGATCAACCTCTTTCCTGCGGCTCCCCGGAAGTATCGCAACGGTCTTCCGTTCCGGATCCAGGCCCAGTCCCTTCAGGAAAGACTCGCGGTTGAAATCGGGAGAGAAATCCTCCAGCAGAGGATGCCCGACAAACTCCGCCGCTACGCCTCTGTTGGTATAATATTCCTCCTCGAAGGGAAGAATCACCAGCATTGTGTCAACATACCTTCGGATAGCGCGTATGCGCCCGCTCCGCCAGGCCCATATCTGGGGGCTGATGTAGTAGACGACCCGGATTCCGAGCCGTTTCAGTTTTTTTGCCACCCTCAGGTTGAAATCGGGAAAATCGAGAAGGATGGCCAGTGCAGGGGGCGTTTCCACAGAAGCCCTCACCAGACTGCGGAACACCCTGTGGTAGACGTGCATGCCAGTCAGAGCTTCCCGGACACCGATGTGGGCAAGATCGCGGATATGTCCCAGAAGACGGACCCCGGCTCCGGCCATGGCGTCCCCGCCCGTTCCGAAAAATTCCAGGGACCCCGGGCCGTAGAGCGAACGGAGCCGCTCGACCAGACGCGCCCCGTACCGGTCCGCGGAGGCCTCCCCCGCAACAATAAGGATAGTTTTTCGGAAATCCGGCATAATGTTTGCGATGTCCGAGGCAGGAAATCCGGGCAGGTGGAAGCCTGACCTCCGGCGTCGCCCCAAGCTGGAAATGTTCCATCCCCGGCCGCTATCAGCCGCAGGCGTCGACGGCCTCCCCACGTGCGGCGTGCTCCGCGGTCATGCGCCGCTGGCCGTTTCGTTCGCGGCCTCCCGGAGACGGCCATGCGACGGCCGCCTACGGTTGCACCCCCGGGCTATCCAACCGCCGCCGACCACAATATCACCCTGGTAAAAAACGCACGCCTGGCCGGGACAGACGGCCGGCTGGGGATCGTCAAAAAGCACGTCCACCCCGCCGTCCCCCGCAGGGGCGATCAGGGCCGGAGCTAAAGGATGACGCGAACGAATCTTGGCATGAACCCTGAGCGGTCCCGTCAGATCCGGGACGGAAATCCAGTTGGGCCGGACGACGCGGCAGCGCCTGCGTTCGAGCTGCGACCGTTCCCCTACGACGACTCGGTTCCCTTCGGCATCTATTTCAAGGACATACAGAGGCGAACGGTAGGCGATCCCCAGACCGCGGCGCTGCCCCACGGTAAAGCGGTGTACTCCCCGGTGTCTGCCCAGGACACACCCCTCGGTGTCGACGATCTGTCCCGGGGAAAACGGATTCGCCGACCCGGCTGTCCCCGCATGATGCCGCTCTACAAATGCCGCGTAGTCACCGTCGGGTATGAAGCAGATCTCCTGGCTTTCGGATTTTTCGGCGACGGGAAGTCCGTGGCTACGCGCCAAGGCCCGGACCTGATCCTTGGTCCAATCCCCGAGCGGGAACACGGCTTTTTCGAGTTGCGCCTGGTCGAGGCCGAACAAAAAATACGCCTGATCCTTACCCGCGTCCCGGGCACGCAGCAGAAGATGACGCCCTGTGGTTTCGTCGCGGGAAACCCGCGCGTAATGGCCGGTTGCGACGTGGGACGCTCCGACCTCTTCAGCCAGTCGGGCCAGTCGGTCGAATTTCATGCGCACATTGCAGAGCACGCATGGAGATGGAGTCTGGCCGCTGAGGTACTCCAGGACGAAAGGACGCACGATCTCAGCTTCAAACTCCCTGCGAAAGTCCGCCACGTGGTACGGAATACCGAGCAGGGCGGCAGTCTCCCTCGCATCGTGAAATTCGTCCCGCGAAGGGCAGATATCCCCCCGGCCGGCGAACGATCCCGGCCGGTTGGGGATCGGGTCCCATAGTCGCATGGAGAAGCCAACCGGATCCCAGCCGCCTTCCTTCAGGATCAAAGCCGCGGCCGAACTGTCCACCCCGCCGCTCATGGCAACAGCGATTATTCTTCCGGCCATCTAGACCGTCCCCACGGGCATCCAGAGGACATAAATGCGCGTACAATGGATATCCTTCATTGTCGGGTGGAGAATGTATGCATCCACAGATTTTGCCTTGTCCTCGTAGGCGTCGAGAATGCGTGTGACCGCATCCTGTGCCTCGAAATGAAGGGCATGGAGCCTCTCCTCCAGTTCGTGCACGCGGGAAGATCCCGCCAACGGGGGCGTGAGGCGCTGGATGCTGAATTCGGTGCGCAGGAAAAGCGCGGAAATCCGGTCGGAAGTCCAGGCAAACAGTTCCCTGTTCCGGGATTCCCACCGCAATCTGGCGATGTCTTCGGAGCTTTCTTCCCCCAGGTACTTTTGCCGCAGCTGTTCAAGCTTCCGCTTGAATATCTCGTGCATGGAATCGAATTCACGGCACATGGGGCCCTGGTGCTGTTCGATACAGCGGATTATGAAGTCTTTGCGTGACTCCCCGGATGAGGAATACATCCCGAGGCTGTAATTCCTGAAAAGTGTCACCGAAAACGCATGAAGCAGATACTGGATGAAACCGATCTCTATCCGCGACAGGAAGGGGCCGTCAACATGCCCCGGAAGTTGTCTGAACCGGGCGCTTTCGGGAGGGTCCGGCTGCAGCTCCTGCAAAGCGACATCGAGCGCCGCGGCTTCGTCCCACAGGGGCTCCAGATGCTTTTCGGGGATGGCCAGAATTTTGAATATTTCATAGGATTCCCGGAACCCGGTTCGAACGTCGCTGAAGTCTATCTTGGCTTCCAGCAACAGATGGGGCACGTACTCCATGTCGTGTCCCGGGGTTGATTCCGGTATCCGGAACAGGCTCTGTATATTTTCGACGGGTTGCAACATCTCGTTTTGGCCGCTCACAAATTGTTCGGATACATAAGGTTGGAATTGTATCACGCGGCGGAAGGGTACCACAATTGCAGATCGCATCCCGGGAAGATCGGGAGTGCATGCCCCTGGAGGGGGCTGTAAGACAACCGGATCCAGGATCGGGTGATCGCCAGGCGCCGAAACCTGGCCTAGTTGACCGATACGGGCGCGCTCTTGAAATCCCCGTACCGCAGGGAATGGAACAGGGACTTGAACTCCTGCCGGCCGTAGAACAGGCGGGATTTGACCGTACCGACGGGGCAGTCGAGGATCTCGGCTATTTCCTCAATCGTATTTCCCTCCATGTCATGCAACCGGACCACCTGGGCCTGCTTTCCCGTCATGTGTTTGAAAATTTCCCGGATATGGGTTTTAAGCTCTTCCCTCGCGGTGTAGGCGAGCGGGTCGGAAAAGTATGTCGGCTCCGCAGCCGGCTCTTCCATGGATTCGTCGTCCAGGGCGAGAACCCTGAACCGTTTCCCCTTGCGCAACATTCCCAGGCAGACATTGATCGTGATCCTGCTGATCCAGGTGGAAATCTTGGCATCGCCCCGGAAAGTGGCGATCCCGCGATACACATTCAGCATCGTTTCCTGCAGGGCGTCTTCGGCCGACGACTCTTCGCCCAGTATGCGGTAGGCCGTGTTGAATATTCTGCGATAGTACTGCGCATACAGCTGATCGCACACATCAGGACCCTGTGGCATAGATCGCTCGATGACCGCCACGTTCTGTTCTTCCGATTTCAGGGTTTCGGTTGCCGCCATCACGCACCTCGTTTTCGGTTTACGGCCCCTATTGAATGAGTTCCGCCCCTATTGTTGCAATTTGGATGCCAAACCTACCGAATACCACAAGTTGTTATATTTCAACTATTTACAAAGTAGCCCCGATGGCCGGGCTCGAAGAAACTGTCCATTTTATAGACATGTCGCAATAGACATGCTGTAAGTTCTTGTTTGGCAATACATTGAATGTGTCTAATTTTTAGACACTTCTGTGCGTACAGGGGAAAAGTTCCCTGTACGGCGGCGAAGCGGTTGGGGGCGAATCTCGGCAGGGCGTCCCTTCAGTCTTCAGTCCCCACGGACTCGTCCATCCTGCGCAGTTTGTCTATCAGGGATTGCCGGCTTATACCGAGGGCGCGCGCAGTGCGGGATTTGTTGAGATCCAATCGTCGGAAAGTCTCCCGGATCAGCTCATCTTCCAGGTTGCGGACAGCGGATTTCAGGTTTCCACCCGGCGGCACCGGAAAACGGGAACGCTGGTGGATATGCTCCGACAGCAGCTCGGGACCGATAACGCCTCCCGGTTCGGACAGCAGGACCATGCGCTCGATTTCATTCTGCAGCTCGCGCACATTTCCCGGCCAGGAGTACGCCAGAAGACGTTCCCCGATTGCGTCACTCCATGTTCCCGGTTTTCGGTTGAGCTTCAGGGCAAACTGCCGGAAGAAATATTCTGCCAGCGGCAGGATATCTTTCTTGCGTTCCCTCAAAGGGGGGATTGTCACCGAAAAAACATTGATCCTGAAAAAAAGATCCTGACGGAAGCGGTTGGCGGCAACTTCCGCCTTAAGATCCCGGTTCGTGGATGCGACGATGCGGACATCCACTTTTTTCGGTTGATGGTACCCCACCGGCATGATTTCGCCTTCCTGGATGACGCGCAACAACTTGACCTGGAGTTCCGGAGGAGCTTCCCCGATTTCATCGAGGAAAATGGTCCCTCCGTTGGCCATTTCAAAATACCCCTTTTTCTCCTGGGTCGCGCCGGTAAAGGCCCCCCGCGCGTGTCCGAAAAATTCGCTTTCGACCAGATCTCTCGGGATGGCGCCGCAGTTGACCGGGATAAAAACCTTATCGCGGCGGTTGCTCTCGCTGTGGATGAATCGGGCAACCAGCTCCTTGCCCGTCCCCGTCTCCCCCTGGATAAGGACGGTGGTTTCCGTGGCCGTCACCCGGCTGAGAAGCTGCAGGATGTTCTCCATTTCAGGGCTTCCGTAGATAATCTCCCGGGGATACACCTGCTTTTCGACCTCGCGGCGCAAAAGGACATTTTCGGTGCGCAATGTTTCGTTGGCCGCCTGGAGCTCCCGGGCCAGACGTTCGTTTTCACGCACCAGCTCCATTTTCTCCAGGGCGTCCTGAAGCGCAAGGAGCAGGGTGTCGGGCTCCCAGGGCTTGGTGATGTACTTGTGGACCTTGCCCGTGTTGATCGCCGCGATAAGATCTTCGACGTCGGCGTACCCGGTCAAAATGATCCTGACGAGATCGGGATGCGATTTCTGCGAGATCTCCAGCAGTTCGATGCCGGTCATGTCCGGCATCTTCTGGTCGGTTATGATCGCATCGATCCCGCCGGCATCCAGGATCTTGAGCGCGTCCTCGGCGGAGACCGCCGAACGAATCGCATACCGCCCCATCAGCGCACGCTGGAGCTTCTGCAGGTTCGCCGTCTCGTCGTCAACGATCAGAACTCCGTACTTCGTATCCATCAAAGCACCCTATTTGTGTCGATCGGCAGGAGAACGGTAAAGGTGCTCCCCTTCCCGGGAGAGCTGGCTACCTGGATCTTTCCACGATGCTGCTCAATAATGCCGTAGCTTATGCTCAACCCCAGCCCGGTTCCCTTCCCGACGGGCTTGGTGGTGAAAAAAGGTTCGAAAATCCGCTTGATATTTTCCTGTGGGATCCCCGTACCGTTGTCGGTGATCTCGATCTCCACGTGTCTGCCGACGGAACGCGTCTTTATCCAGAGGTCCCCTTGAGCCTCGACGGCATGGAATGCGTTCGAAAGCAGGTTCAGGAACACCTGGTTCAACTTGCCGGGATATCCCTGAATTTTGGGGATATCTCCGTATTCCTTGTGGATCTCGATGCGGTCCTTGTACTGATTCCGCAGAAGGTTCAGCGCCATCTCGATCAAAGAATGCAGATCGACCTCGGTAACTGCGCCGGAGTCCATTCTTGAAAACGCCCGCAGGTCGGAAACGATGGCGTTGATCCGGCCGGAACCGTCTGCAAAATTGTCGATAAGGATCTTCAGATCCTGCTTGATGAAAGAGTAGTGGATCTCCTCCTTCATGCGCTCGATCTGCATCCTGTCCTCGGAGGAAATGCTCGGCAGGTTCTCGATGGCTTCCAGCAGGTCCTGAATTCTTTGCGTGTAGTCTGAAAGAAAACCCGTGTTGCCATAAATGAAATTCAGCGGATTCTTGATTTCGTGCGCTATCCCGGCGACGAGCTGCCCCAACGAAGCCATTTTTTCCGTCTGTATCAGCTGCTCCTGAGCACTCTGAAGATCGTAGTAGGCTCTTTTGAGCGCCTCGTGGGAATTTTCGAGCTCCATGGTACGGTCCCGGACGATATCTTCCAGGTTCCGGTTCAATTCCTGAAGCTGTTCCTCCCTGGTTCGGATGGTCCGCGCCATCTCATTGAAAGTCGTCGCCAGAACTCCGACTTCGTCGGCAGACTGAATGGGTACGCGCTCGTTGAAATTTCCCTTGGAAATGATTGTTGCGGAGTGGATGAGGGTATTGAGCGGAACGGTAATTCCTTTCGCAATGAGGTAGGTGAACGCGACAACCAGAAGGCCCAGAACAAGGGAGGCCCCCAGCAACCAATACGCGAGAATCCCGGTATAGCGGTAGACCTCGTTTTCATCGATCTCGACGCCGACGATCCATCCGAACGAGGTATCTTCGATCGCGGCAAGGCCCGCTATCTTCCCACGGCCGTCCGGCAGGTCATAGACGGAATTCCTGTCCCGGTCTGCGATCGCCCGATGCAGGACCTGCAGTTTGTGGTTGCCGACAAGCTGTGTGCTGTAGAAATTCCGTCCCTGCGCGCCGGATTCGCCTGCCGCCGTATTCCGATTCCGGCGGAACCTGTGCCCTATGACGGTATCGGCATCCGCCGCCGTCATGAAGGCGTAGCCCGTGCTGAGTTCCAGGTTCGACAGGTCCGCTTCCACCGGGTCCAGTATGTTCTGGAAATAGGACCAGTTGAGAATATTCATCCAGACGCCGATGATTTCATGGGTTGCACCATCCAGAATCGGCTCGGAAAGAGCGATGGTGTACGCGTAACTTATGTCGTTGGCCCCGTAATCGTACACGGACCCGACAAGGCTGGACCGGTACCAGTCGTGGCGGCTGTTTAAGCCCGAGATTGAGGCCTGGAAAACCTGGTGCTCCTGCGGGAACTTGGCGATGTTTTCCCCCAGTATGGCCGAAACACCCTCTTCGGGGAGGGGAATGCCGTTCCGGTCCGACGTGTTCATCCCGAGGATTGTTCCCTGACTGTCGATGACGAGCAGCAGGTCGTACACCTCTTGCTGAAAACAGTAGTTGTTCAGAAGCGGCAGGATACTGTCGCGGTCCTCTTCGCGCAGCCGGTCGTAGATCAAAGGGAAGGTGGTCGCCATCAAATGGATTTCTTCCTTTTTCCCCCGCAACAGGAGATCTACCTTGTCCGCAGTGTCCTGGGCCATCTTGCTCAGCGACAGGCGGATTCTCCGCTGGATCTGGTTCCGTCCGACACAGTAAGAGAAAGCGGCCATGCCAACCAGGGGCAGAAGCGACAGCAGGATCATCAGAATCAGCAGCTTGTTCCTGATGCTGTGAAACACGGCAAAACGAGGTTTCCAGAAATTCGGCCTGTCCGTCTTACCCATATCTCCATCCGCAATGCGCATACCGGCCCTGGAATAGGGCTATTCTGACCGCTGCAGGTACATTGTAAATCAAGTGCGCCACAATTGCCTGATATTTATACAGGAATAGCGATAGAAACCGTCTAATATAATTACAGTCCGGGGCTCAATCAGGAATAAATCCCTTCTCCATCGAAGACCCGTGCGCTATAGTAGTCGGGCAGGAGGATTCCCCATGGGCATTACCGTTCGCGTCGCGTCGACACTCAGGCAGTACACCGAACAGATGGCGGAAATCAACCTGGAGGGCCGGACTGTCGGGGAGGTTATCGAAAACTTCAAAAAGCGTTTCCCGGAAGCAGACAGCCGCGTTTTTTCATCGAAGGCATCAAGGTTTATGATCCTGTACCTCAACGACCAGGACATTCGTTCCCTCGACGGTGTGGACACTCCGGTATCGGGAAACGATACGCTTTCGATTGTATTCGCGATATCGGGCGGCTAGGCCGTACCGCTGGTGGGATCCGCTGCCGAGGAAAGCTCTTCCTTATCCCGCACCGAGCGCCCAATCCACGGCAGCCTGCGCAAGGATTCTGGCCGGGTTCAGGCAGGGGCGGTCAATGGCATCCGGATCGAAGGCCAGGGGTATCTCCGTGCACCCGAGTATGATTGCCTGCGATCCTGCATCGACGAGCCGGATCGCCGCAGCCTCGAACAGCTCCCGGGTCACCCGGTCGCATTTTCCCGCTTTCACCCGGGCGATTGCCGTCTGGACTTTGCTCTGAAAGGTATATTCAGGAAGCAGGGTACGCACTCCCATCGATTCCATGACCCGGTGATATACCCCGCTTCGGACGGTCCCGTCCATGGCCAGAAGCCCCACGGTCTGAACCTCGGGCATGGTAGTTCCGAGCGCCCGGCCGGTTTCTTCGATCATGTTCAGAATCGGTATCCGTACGCGCATCTGCAGTTGTGGCAGATAGTGATGGGCCGTATTGCAGGGCATCGCAATGATGCCGGCGCCTGCTTTCTGCAAAACCTCAGCGGATTCAATCAGATCGGGCAGGGGGTTTTCCCCTCCGTAACAGATCGCTTCGGTTCTGTCCGGTATTTTGGGATTCGAGTATATCAGGACCCTGATATGGTCCTGGTCTTTGTCTGCGGGCGTAAGGTCGATGATGTGGCGATAGAGATCGAGGGTTGCCTCGGGCCCCATCCCGCCCAGAATCCCGATGACCGGGTCGCCTGTTATGTCGCTACGACGTTGTTGCAGCACGGAATGATCCATTGGCCCGCCATGGCGCGCACGTTCAAATGTCATTGATGGAAACGCCCGATACACACCTCGCGGCCACACGCGCCCCGCACGTTAGACGTTACACGCTGACGGCTCAATGTGCAATGCGGGTTGCGTAAAAAATCCCCTCCACGAATCTCCCGTTGCCGCCCCCGCTCTCCGAATGATGGATGCAGACGGCCGGACCGGCCTTCCTGGCGGGCATCAACCGCTGGCGGCCCTTCAGGCCCCGTGGCCGCAAGGGACCGGAAAACCGGAGTCTGTCCAGGGTCTCGTGAAAATGCGCGGGATCCGCGTCCCTGATCCCACCGGCCTCCTTCCTTCCCTATCGCACACGCGGAAACATTCGCCAAGCCGGACCCGGTCTCCCTAAACCCGGCGCCGCCGGGTCGGATTTGCCGCAGGAAGGAAATACCCAACAAGGGCCTCACGAAAATCACATTCGTGCCGATAACTATAGGTACGGTTGATTCTCCGCATCGGCAGTGAGGGTCCTTGCCGGAGACCGGAGCAGTTCTAGCGGCATCCGGGATCGTTCCTGGAATGGCGGGATCCGGTCGGACGATGCGGGCCTGGATGTGGGCGTTGCGTTAGAGGCGCCTCACAGTCCGGCGGGCAGGAAACGGGTTGGACAGACTGTTCTGGAAATGGTCGGAGTGTCTGGAGCGGTGAAGGAACACGGCACATGGGAACCCCTTCTCCCGATTCCCGGGCGGTTCCGTAGCCACGGCGGACCAATGGATCCCGGGCCCCCCCTGCGGACCCGCCAGTCCGGGGAACACCGGCGCCGGATTTCCGGGCAGGAGCCGCAAAACCCCGGTTGGATCCATGTCCTTTGTTCTGCGGCACACGGCAGATTGTGCGCATGCACGTCTGCAGCTACGGCAGTTGAAATCCTTTGGAGAAGGCTCGGGTAAATGATGGCATCTCAGATTGGCGACCTCTTAGTCAAAGAAAACCTTATTACATCGGGCCAGCTTGAATCGGCCCTGCAGCACCAGAAGCAGCATGGCGGGCGCCTGGATTCCATCCTGGTCAACCTTGGCTTCGTCCAGGATGACGACGTCACGACGATTCTGAGCAAGAAATACGGCGTTCCTTCCATCAACCTCTCCTTTTTTGAGATCGACCTGGCAACCATCCAGCTGATTTCCTCCGAAGTCGCCCAGAAGTACATGATCATCCCGCTGAGCAGGGTCGGCAGCACCCTGACGGTCGCCACATCGGACCCGACCAATGTCTTTGCCATGGACGATATCAAATTCATGACGGGGTTCAATGTCGAGCCGGTCGTGGCCAGCGAAGCCTCCATCCTGGAGGCCATAGAAAAATATTACGGCACCGAACATTCCATCGAGCTCAAGAGGGTCATCGACGAGTTTTCCGACAGCAACAGGGAGGCGGTGGAGCTCGACCTGGAGAGTGCCGGGGATGATCAGGAGATGTCCCTCGACGAGCTTCAGCGCTCGAGCGAGGAAGCGCCCATCATCAAGCTGGTGAACCTGATCCTTTCCGACTCGCTGAGAAAGGGCGCCAGCGACATCCACATCGAGCCGTATGAGAAGGATTTCAGGGTGCGGTTCCGCATCGACGGCATCCTCTATAATGTGATGAATCCTCCGCTCCGGCTGCGGGACGCCATGATCTCGCGCGTCAAGATCATGGCCAAGATGGACATCTCGGAAAAGCGGCTGCCGCAGGATGGAAGGATCAAAATCCGCACGACCTACAACGGCAAGAGGAAGGAAATCGACTACCGCGTCTCCTCGCTACCCACGCTGTTCGGCGAAAAGATCGTGCTGCGGATCCTGGACAAGGACACGCTGCCGATGGACATGAGCAAGCTGGGCTTCGAGGAGGAATCCCTGAAGAAGATCGAAAGGGCCATCCTGAAGCCCTACGGGATGATGCTGGTCACGGGGCCTACCGGCAGCGGGAAAACCTCCACCCTGTATGCGGCCCTGAACAGGCTGAATACGACCGAGACCAATATCATGACCGCGGAAGACCCGGTCGAATACAACTTCCGCGGCATCAACCAGGTGCAGATCAAAGAGCAGATAGGCCTGACCTTCGCGGCCGCGCTCCGATCGTTCCTGCGCCAGGACCCCAATATCATCCTGGTCGGTGAAATCCGCGATTTTGAGACGACGGAGATTGCGATCAAAGCGGCGCTCACCGGGCATCTCGTGTTGTCGAGCATTCACACCAACGACGCCCCCTCCACCATTTCAAGAATGCTGAACATGGGCATAGAGCCGTTCCTCGTGGCGACATCGGTTCATCTGATCTGCGCGCAGCGGCTGATACGGAAAATCTGCCCCGCCTGCAGGACGGAAGTCAATACGCCGCTGCAGGCGCTGGTCAAGGCGGGATTTAGCCAGGAGGAGGCTACAAGCATCCAGACGTTCAAGGGGGAAGGCTGCAAGGTGTGCAACGGGACGGGGTACAAGGGCCGGATCGGCATGTATGAGGTCATGGAGATAAGCGAGGACATCCAGGAGTTGATACTCGTGGGCGCATCAGCGCAGGAAATCAGGCGCAAGGCCATAGAAGAAGGAATGTTGACGCTGCGCCGGAGCGGGCTGGAAAAAATTAAAGCCGGCGCGTCAACTCTCGATGAGGTACTTAGAGAAACCGTGGTGAATTAACCCATTCGGCCCGCGCCGCGATGCGGCGCACTCTGCCGGTACGGGAGAGGGACTATGATCACATTGCCCGAAATGCTCCAGAAGACCATCCAGGCGGGAGCATCGGACCTGCACATCACGACGGGAACGCCCGCACAGATACGGGTGGACGGCACACTGCGGACCATCAACGACCAGCCGCTGAACGCAGCCGACACCAAGCGGCTGGCCTACAGCGTCATGACCGACAGCCAGAAGCATGCCTTCGAAGAAAAATGGGAGATCGACTTCTCGTTCGGGATCAAGGACCTGTGCCGTTTCCGCGCCAACGTTTTCAACCAGCGGGGATCCGTGGGCGCCGTTTTCCGCATGATCCCGTTCGAAATCAAGGGATTCGCAAGCCTGAACCTTCCTCCGATCGTCGAAAAGCTTTGTGATAAGCCGCGGGGCCTCATACTGGTGACGGGACCTACCGGCAGCGGGAAATCCACGACCCTGGCCGCGATGATCGACAAGATCAACAGCGAACGCCACGAACACATACTGACGATCGAAGACCCGATAGAATTCATTCATTCCCACAAGAACTGCATCGTGAACCAGAGGGAAGTCAGCGCCGACACGCATTCGTTCCCGGAAGCTCTCAGGGTCGCCCTCCGCGAGGATCCCGATGTCGTGCTGATCGGTGAAATGCGCGACCTCGAAACGGTGGAGTCCGCCCTGCGCATCGCGGAAACAGGCCACCTGACTTTTGCCACGCTTCACACCAACAGCGCGGCGACCACCATCAACAGGATCATCGACGTCTTCCCCTCCAGCCAGCAGTCCCAGATCCGTTCCCAGCTGAGCATGGTGCTCGAGGGCGTCCTGTGCCAGTCCCTCCTCCCGAGGGCCAACGGGTCCGGACGCTGCATGGCGATGGAAATACTCGTGCCGACCACCGCCGTCCGCAATCTGATCCGCGAGGACAAGATCCACCAGATTTACAGCCAGATGCAGACGGGACAGGACAAATACGGGATGCAGACGTTCAACCAGGCCCTGTCCCACCTGGTGCTGACCAATCAGATTACGAAAGAGGACGCCATCAGCAAGTCATCCAACGCCGACGAACTGCAGGATCTCATCCAGAGAGGAATCGGCCTGAACCTTAAATCCGCTGCCCAGCGCCTGCCGCGTCCCGAGCTCGTTGGGGGCGCACGCAGCTAGATCACAAGGGAAATCCTATGCCAGTCTACATCTACCGAGGGCGAGACATCCGAACGAATGAAAGCGTGAACGGAGAACGGTTTTCCACCAGCTCCCAGGCGCTGGCCGCCGTGCTGCGCCGGGAGCAGATAGCTCCGGCCAATATCCGGGAAAAGTCCGCCTCCGCGCTGTCGTTCTCCTTCAAGAAAAAGAAGAAGATCAAGCAGGCCGAGATAGCCCTGTTTACGCGCCAGTTTTCCGTCATGCTCAACGCCGGCCTGCCGCTGGTCCAGGGCCTGGACGCCATCGCGCAACAGCACCCGAACGCGTCGTTCAAGGAGGTCCTCATCCAGATCCGCTCGGATGTGGAAAGCGGTTCGACCCTTTCGGCCGCCATGGCCAAACACCCGAAAGTCTTCGACAACCTGTATACCAATATGGTGGCGGCCGGGGAAACAGGCGGCATCCTCGACACCATCCTGCAGCGGCTGAGCACGTTCATTGAAAAGATCGTGAAGCTGAAAAGCGCCGTGCGGTCGGCCATGATCTACCCGTCCGTGATTCTTACCGTGGCGATCGGCGTCGTCATCGTCATTCTCTGGAAGGTCGTGCCCGTCTTCCGCACGCTGTTCGCAGGCTTCAACGTGGATCTTCCCCTGCTGACCCGTGTCGTGATCGCGATTTCGGAGATCGTGGAGCGGTTCGCCCTGCCGATCATCCTGTTGATCATCGTCGCCGCCGTCGGAATCCGGTACTACTACAAAACGGAAAAAGGGAGGCACAACATAGACCGGACCCTTCTGAAAGTCCCCGTACTGGGCGACGTTCTGCGCAAAACCGGGGTGGCCCGGTTCACGCGCACCCTGGCCACACTGCTCACAAGCGGCGTTCCCATCCTGGAAGGGCTCGACATCACCGCCCGGACATCCGGCAACGCCATCCTCGAAGACACCATCCATACGCTGAGACAGAGGATCGAGGGGGGCGGCAACATGGCTGATCCCATGCGCGAGTCGGGATTCTTCCCGCCGATGGTCACCCAGATGGTCTCCGTCGGGGAATCCACGGGGGAGATGGACTCCATGCTGGTGAAGGTGGCCGATTTCTACGAGGAGGAGGTCGATACCGTTGTGGCCAACCTTCTCACCATCCTCGAACCGATCCTCATGGTTTTCCTTGGGGTGGTCGTCGGGGGCATCGTCATCGCCATGTACCTGCCGCTGTTCAAGCTGATCCGTGTCCTGGCGGGATGATGAATCTCGGACAATCCCGGTTATGGAGCCCTCTGCAAACACACAGCCGCCTGAAGGCCGCAAAGGAAAACGAAAGCACCAGCTGCAGATAACGGCCCTGCGCGCCGTTGTCCTTCTGCCGGGGCTCCTCCTGGCGGACCGGCTCGGTCTGTTTCCGGCGCACCTGGGGCCGTTCGGTTTCCTGGCGTTGTTCAACACCCTGGTCCTCGGCCTGACCCTCCTTTTCCTGGCACTGTACCGGTTCGGCAAGGGGACAAGCGGTCCGCTCCTTCTTCAGGCCGGCGCCGACCTGGCCATAACCACCGCACTGGTTATCTGCTCGCGGGGGATTGAAAGCCCCTTCGTATCGCTGTACCTGCTCATCATCATCTACTGCAGCCTGACACTGGGGAAAAACGGGGGGCTGGTCGGAGCGGCCCTGAGCACGATTCTGTACGCGGGGGCGATCACGGCCGGACACCTCAGCCTTGCCGCGCTTAGTCCCGCTGCGATCGACGTGCGCCAGGTTACCTTCCGCATCGCGGTGCATGCGGTCGGGTTTTGGGCTGTGGCGTTTCTGGGCACCTACCTTCACAAACGCCTCCGGGTGATCGAATGCAGGCTCAAGGAAAAAATCGACTCCCTGGAACAGCTGCAGAAGCTGAACGAGCACATCGTCCGAAGCATCCGGAGCGGTCTGATCACAACGGACCTCGAGGGCCGCATTGCCGTGTTCAACAGCGCCGCGGAGGAGCTCACGGGGAAGAGAAGCCAGGACGCGGTCGGGCTTCCGGTCCATCACGTGATCGGCGAAGAGTTCTGGACGCGGATTGCCCGCGCCAGCCTGGTGGCAAGCGCCAAACCGATGCGGCACGAGGCGTGGATTCCGCTCCTCGGCGGCGGGAAGCGGTACCTCGGCTTCAGCGTCTCCCCCCTCATGGACGACGGGCAGAAGCTGCTCGGCTACATCCTTTCGTTTCAGGACCTGACCGAAATCATCAAGCTCGAGGAGGAGGTGCGCCTGAAGGACCGGATGGCGGCCATAGGACGGATGGCGGCCGGCATAGCCCATGAAATCCGCAATCCCCTGGCCGCGATGCGGGGATCGGTGGAGATTCTCCGGTCGCACGCGACTTTGCCCAAGGTCGACGAACGGCTCCTGGACATACTGATTCGGGAAAGCGACCGGCTCAATAATTTCGTGGAGGATTTCCTGAACTTCGCACGCCCGCGGCAGTATGCCAAGATCCCCGTCGACCTGGTGTCCATCCTGAGGGACTCGGTAACCCTGCTGCGGAACAGCCCGGAGATTCAGGGGAAGCATTCGGTCGTGCTCGACGCCGAAGAACAGGGGATCCGGATCCGGGGCAGCGCCGACCAGCTCAACCAGGTCTTCTGGAACCTGGCGCAGAACGCCATCCGCGCCATGCCCAACGGGGGGGAGCTGAAGATCGGCGCCCGGAAAGAGGCCGACGGCTGGGGGCTTGTCGAATTCGAGGACAACGGAATCGGCATGAGCCCCGAAGAGCAAAAACAGTTCTTCCAGCCGTTCCATTCCGAGTTTGACGGGGGGCTCGGTCTGGGCCTTTCGATCATTTTCCAGATCATGGAAGACCACAGGGGCAGGGTTTCTTTTGAAAGCGAAAAGGGGAGGGGCACCCGGATCAGCCTGGCCTTCCCCCCGGAGAGCCTGTACACCGAAACCAACCATCGCCAATCCAGGATCCACTGATACCCGGAGCGAAGCGGAGAAGGCTGCATGCCGAAAATTCTTGTCGTCGACGATGAACCCAACCTGACGGAAATCCTTGAAATAGCTTTCCGGGAGGACGGGATGGACGTGCTCACATCCGGGTCCGGACGCGAGGCGCTCGGGCTGCTGCGCACCGAAGAAATCGATGTCGTGATTTCCGATATCCGGATGCCGGACCTGTCCGGCGTCGAACTGCTGCGGGAGGCCAAGCAAATCGCGCCCGACACCGTGTTCATCATGATCACGGCTTTTGCCAGCACGGAAACGGCCATCGAAGCCCTGCAGCACGGCGCCTACGACTACGTCACCAAACCGTTCAAAATGGACGACCTCCGGGCCATTGTCGAACGGGGGCTGGAGAATCGGGACACCCTGAAACCCAAACCGGCGGCCACGGCCGACGAGATCGAAGCCCGCCAGGGACAGCGGCTGTTCAAGGCCCTGCACCGCATCCACTTCGTCGGCAAAAGCCCGAATATGATCGAGGTCTACCGGACCATCGGCACCGTGGCTATAGGCGACAGCACCATCCTCGTTACGGGGGAAAGCGGCACAGGGAAGGAAATGGTCGCCCGCGCCGTACATGAGGCGTCCAACCGGAAAGAGAAACCCTTCGTGTCGATCAACTGCAGCGCTTTCCCCGAAACCCTTCTTGAAAGTGAACTGTTCGGGTACATGAAGGGGGCTTTCACCGGGGCGGCATCCAACAAGAAGGGCCTGTTCGAAGCCGCCGGCGGCGGCAGCATCTTCCTCGACGAGATCGGGGACATGACCAGCGCCATGCAGGTCAAGCTCCTGCGGGTGCTGCAGGAGCGCCGTTTCCGCCCGCTGGGCGGAAACGAGGAAATCCCCGTGGACGTGCGCGTCATCGCGGCCACCAACCAGAACCTGGATGAGCGGATCAAAGCCGGCCTGTTCCGGGAGGACCTGTACTACCGCATTGCCGTCATCAACATACACCTGCCGGCACTACGGGAACGGAAGGAAGACATCAGGCCGCTCGCCTTCCATTTTCTGCGCCACTACGCGGAAAAGGCCGGCAAATCCGTCGTCAGCATCTCCCCGGAAGCCCTGCGCGTCCTGGAATCCTGCGACTGGCCGGGCAACGTCCGGCAACTCGAAAACACCATCGAGCGCGCCGTCGCCCTGGAAACAACCCAGACCATTCAGCCCGAGCGCCTTCCCGACACCATGCGCTTCCGGACGAGCCCGGCTGGGCGTCCCGTTTTCACCCTTCCCGAGGGCCCCTTCGACCTGGAGAATTTCCTGACCGAGGTTGAAAGCGACCTGATCGGGCAGGCGCTCCGGCAGGCCGACGGCAACCAGACCGCCACCGCCCAGCGTCTCAGGCTGACGAAGGGATCGCTGCGGCACAAGCTCCAGTCGCTGCAGATAAAGGTGTAGACCCACCCAAAAAGCAAGGCGCCTTGGCCACCCATCCTAAGAGAAACGGGATCCGCCGGCCCGGATCGCGGCCATTGGGGCCAGGTATTCGTCTCCAGACGGGGCCCTACCGCGGCCCAGGCGACGGCCACGGCCAAGCGTCCGGTCGAGGATTTCCATTCCGTTCATCTCAAGCCCTGCCAGCCACGTCAGGGAAAAGGCTTGGACAGCGGCACCACACGGAAACCGGCGTCCGGCCTTCCGACACCAGGGCACCGAATCTTCGTTGTTGTATTGGCGCCGAACACCGCCGGGTCATTGAACGAGTGGAAGCAGCAGCCCGGGCCGCACCGCCCAGGGCTTGTCTTGGCAAAACGTCAGGAAAAAGGCAGGGCAGGTGCGGATTTCCGACACACCGGGTGCTGGAAACCAGCACCGGAGGGTCGTCACGGGGGATCGAGAATCGACACCGCCGATGCTCTGATCCCGTAAACCATTGCAATATTTTCGTTTGTCATATAATTCAGTTCTTTCATATTTTTCGCATTGTTTGGCATGTTATTTGCAATACCCTTCTGCGGGTATGCAATGAAATTCAAAAATCACTACACGAGGAGATACGAATCAATGAAAAAGGAACAGGGATTTTCGCTTATCGAACTTTTGATCGTTGTGGCGATCATCGCCATCATCGCCGCCATCGCCGTCCCCAGCATGCTGACCGCCCGAATGGCGGCCAACGAATCCGGCGCCACCCAGGGCTGCCGCACGGTCGGATCCGCCCAGATGGCCTTTGCATCCGTCAACAACCAGACGTTCAGCTCATTGGCCAATCTTGTGACCGAAGGATACCTGGACAGCCGGTTTGCAGCGGGGAAAGGCTTCAACGGCTATGAATACTCAGAAGCAGTGCTTACGGGAACGGATGTGGCCGGAAAACTCTGGAACGCAGTATACTCGGCTGGCAGTCCCAATACCTTTGCCATCCAAGCAACACCCATAACGGCGGATACGACAGGACGATACAATTATGGCATCGCCACCGACCAGGTTGTCCGCTTTCAGGGTGTGGCTGATAAGGCGACCGCTCCTGCCGGCCTTGAAGTAGGGGATCCGATAGGGATGCAGACTGGCAGCGGTTCGTAGTTTGAAACCAAGTTGACCTCAAGGCGGCTCCGCCGGGCGGAGCCGCCTTTTTTTTTGTGCGCCCGGCAGGGCGCACACCTTGGAGGTGAAAGTCCTCTGCAGGCCCG
>CAZYXB010000023.1:0-48965 GCA_964651155.1 uncultured Acidobacteriota bacterium
ATCCTCCCGCCTTTCTTTCTCTGTTTGGCCCCTGATTCTCTGTTTTCTCCGGACCGAGCCCGAATCTCGTCCGGAAAGCTACATCCTTGACTGATATGGGATTGCGGCTGGTTGCCGTTTGTGGCGATTGTCTTGGGTCATCGTTCGATGCCGCAACCGGACGTTAGTTCGAAATCTCCCGCTTCGGCACTGAAAAGAAGCCGAGGTCAACTCCGGTTCCCTGCCCTCTATAGAAGAAAAACCGACGCTGATGATCTGCTCCGAGGTGGTCTCCGGTACGGTCGTCAGTCGGCAGCAGAGCCCTACTGGCGGCGCTGCTCGGCCCGGTCCCCGGGGAATTTCTGGGTCAGCTTCGTCCGCGAGGGCCCGTCGGGTTCCTCGCCGTTAGACACGAACAAGGCCGTGATGCAGCCGACGAAACCCCGACCGGCATTATCTCCATGCGTCGATGGAAACACCCCGGCCGCCCATGAAATCGGTGAGGAACCAGACGCTGGCCGTCTCCCCTCCCGCCACGACAGTGCGGATGTTGTTCGGATTGGGATAGTGCCGGATTAACGTGTCCCCCGGCACTTTCATCCACGCAGCGTAGGGCTCGAGCCCCTGCCGGCCGAGGGGGCCCATCATGCCCGAGGCGATGGAATTGGCCCAGTAGGTTGCCGCGGGCACCTCCGCGTTTGCGGAGAGCCATTCGGCAAGCGCCGCTTTCGTCCCAAAATTCTGGGAATTCCTGAGCAGGTCCGCCACGGACGGGTCCATGATAATCGTTGCTGCCCCGGTTGCCGCCAGCGTCCGCATAAAGTCTCGCATCAGCAACTGGGGGGCATAGTGCTCCACAACCGAACCGGAACAGTTCACAAAGTTCCAGCCCGAGAGAACCGTCAGGACGCTGTCCTCGGGCTTGTACCCCGTAAGCACATGGTAGGGTTGCCATCCGTCGGGCAGCCTCTCCTCGTTTTCCGCTATGGTCAGGTTGTTGTATCGGAGCGGGTTGCTGAGGGAAGAGTAGCCGGTCTCGCCCTCCTTGTATCCCTGGATGATGAAATGGATCAGGTTCATGGCCCGGCCGATGATGGAATTGGCCTCGCTGTTCGGCCCCAGCGCGCCGATGCCTGAATTCATGCCGATCTCCCGGCGGACGGGGCCGTTGACCAGGATCATGCTTGCGTTGGAAGTGGTGGAATCCATGTACGGGACCTGGCTGGCGAGCGCCAGGATCGTCGGCAGGTATTCCGGCCTGGCGCCGGCCATCACCGCGATGATGGCCACCTTCTCCACGGTGAAAGGCCGGGTCGTGCCGAAAGTGCCGGATTCTTTTTTAACCAGCTCCTCCGGCTTGTGGCTGGTGCCCCGGAGCATCTCAGCCACCCGCCTTTCGGTCGGAAGAACGATCGGATTGTAGTCGGTCCAGGCCCTGTCCTTGAACAAACGCTGCAGGTTGTCTTCCGTATCCGGGGGCAGAAACTTCGGCTCCGGCTCCGCTTCGGGGGGCAGCCCCGCGAGCTGTTCGTTTTCCACAAGAGGTTCCGTCAGGCAGTCGACAATGGCCTGCATGACGGGTTTACCGCTGATATTGTCCGTGCCGTCGAGATAGGTTTTCAGCATTTCTTCATTCAGGCCCGTGAACGGGTAGGGCATCCCGACGTAGCGCAGGGGCATGCCGGTGCTGTATTTATAGTGGGCGCCCGTACCGAAGGACACCACGTTTTCGTTCGCAAGCGAAACAGTTGGGATGCGATGCTGGGTCTCCAGATTCCCGCAGAAGCGGCTCACGGCCGCAATGCAGCCCCATCAGCCGGCCACGCCCATGACGACGGCGTCCCCCCCGTTTTCGGCGATCTCCTTCCATAGTTCCGGATCATCCGAAACGTAATTGCCGCGTTTGAGCCTGAGGACGGTTTGCACCCCGGGCATGTTTTCGGCGAACCACGCCTGCATCTCCCCCATCACGGGGGTGCCCAGGATGCCCTCGTAGTTCATATCCACCAGGTAGATGGTCTTCCCTTCCAGGGTATCCAGGCGCGGGGCCAGCGGCACCCGCTCGGCGAGTTCCTCGGATACCGCAGGATTCAGGACCGTGATCAACCGGTCGTCCGATCCTTTGCAGCACATCAACATAGCGACAACCAGGAAGAGCGACAGGACGGAAGCCGCAAAGGGGCTTTTGGACAATACGCGCTTTCTTTTCATCTCCATCTCCTCTCGAGGGAACCCGCATCGGGCAGCCATCGCGTTCATCGGTATCCTTCACGGGGGCAGCGCGCCCGGGCGGTTCGGCCCGGAACACGGCATCTCGCTGGCGGCGGTAGATCCACCAAAATTCCTGCGGGCAAACCCCGCGCACAGGGGAACTAGCCTAGCCTGTTTTTCCCCTGCATGCAATCGGCCACTTTCTTCAAGTCCATGTCTTCGAGGGTTTTCCTCGTCGGCCATCCGTTGGCCGTGCTGAAGCCCTCGAACTCGTAGAATCGGGTCTTCCATTCCTCGACTTTGGCGCGGTCCAGCCTTCGGCCTTCCCCCGCCGAGTAGGACCATTGCCGCGTCTTTTCGTCGTACATGGGCATCATGTCGCCCCGGGAGTCCTTCTCGTACACATAATCGGGGAAGACCTCCATGTCTCGGTCTCTTCCCTGCAGTGTCCAGATGGCCCGGTCCAGAGTGAATATCTTGCGCCCGAGTTCCATGCCGTCGGCGAACGTGATGTTCTTTCCGGTCACGGCATTGTAAAACATCGGTTCGGCCCGGGGCGTCGGCCCCCTGTGGTCGGCGGCATTGTTGGTGAAACACATGGGCCATCGCCAGCCACAGAAGCCGTTTGAGCCGATCCAGAATTTCTCGTAATGCTTGATCCAGGCCACCTGCTTGACTTTATGGATCGAATAAATGCCGGTGGGGCCGTCGCTGTAGTCGAGCATGAAGGCATCTCCCTCGTAGGGGATCATCGCATCCGCCGTGATCCGGACAGCTTCCTCGGCGGACAGGTACGGTTCCTTGCCGTCGCTCAAAAAAGCCAGCGGCATCCAGTGGAGGGGATAGTTGGCAATCTGGTGAAGCATGAGGTCCCTTTCTCCCAGCAGGGATCCATATCCCCATTCCGCCTCGGCCCTGGGATCGTAATGCATTGCGGTACCCCAGTATCCCAGGTTGAGGTCCCCGGTCTTCATGTCCTCGTCATAGATCCCCCATCGGATTGCCGCCCGGGCGAGGCCTTCGGTCAGATCCCTGCCGATTCCCTGGCGCGTCGCTATCTGACGCATGAACATGTCGAGGAACCCCATAGTACCGTACTGCTCCATCGGCAGGTCGCATTCGATTTTCTTCCCCCGGCCCAACAGTCCCCGGTTGTAGAGCGACTCGACGTAGCCCTGCATGGGCATGAACTGCCAGTGGCCGAGCCCGTATTTCTGCATCAGGTCGTTGCCCTGGCGCGTAAGCTTCAGGCTGGCCCCCTCGAGCCTGACCGCGGCGGTACCGGCGCAGACCGACTCATTGCTGTCTGCGCTGGCCAGGCGAAGGCGGCAGGCCCTGGGACAGGAAGCGCAGGCCGCGGCGCGGGCGGGCACCAGCGGGAGGGCTTCGTTGGTCACGTTGGCACCGCTGGGGGCGCCGCTGATCCATTTATACAATCCCCCGACCATGTCCTTCCTGCGGGGATCGTCCACGTCCCACTGAAATTGACGGAACCACAGCCGGGCCTCCATAAACGCCTGCGGGTCCGCGATCGGCACGTGCCCCGTCCCCAGGATGCTGATCGCCTTGAGGTTTTTCGATCCGAAAACGCCTCCGAATCCGCCCAGAGCGGCTTGAGAACCGGGCCCGTGCAGCAGGGCGCCCAGGCGGCTTTTATTTTCACCAGCTATGCCGCAGCAGACCACGGCCGGGATCTGGGTGGTGAACCGGTCGTCCACGTCCGTCCATTCGCCATATTTCAGGCCGGGAACCACGCGCCGGGAAATTTCCTCCTGTGTGTCCCAGGTGTCCATCCCCCAAATCCCCTTTGCGCTCTCGATCCGGACTCTATCGTCGATGACATTAATCCAGACGGGAGCGTCGGCAGCGCCTTCGACCACGATGCCATCCCAGCCGGCGTACTTCATCTGGGCGGTAAAGCGTCCGCCGAAGTTGCTGTGCGCGAACCACTCGATGGGATAGTACATGGGGCCCAGCCCCTGCACCTCGCACCGACCGGATCCCGGCATGAAGGTTCCGGCAAAGGGATGTCCCATCATGATGACGAGGTTCCGCGGGTCAAAGGCCTCGAAGGGAAGCTGGTCTCCAACCAGGTCGAAGAAAATGGCGGATCCCATCCCGTGGCCTCCGCCGTAGGCCTCGTATTTTTCGGTATCCATGGTGCCGATCGATCGCGTCGTCAGATTGACCCTTAAAATCCTCCCTGCATATCCGCCTGTCATAGCATCCCCCTCCTAGTCCTTGTCCTCGGGTTTTGATTTCGTCTCGTACCAGAGAGGCTTCTTTGCCTGCTCGACGAATACGGGCGGTTCCACCGTGCTGTCATCGACCAGCCCCAGGTTCAACCAGTGCACGTTCCGGAGATTGACGTCGTAGCCTTCGGTCCCCTTCTGGGAGGGGACCTTCGTAACCAGTTGAATGGCCTTCATGGGGCAGGCCTCCACGCAGGCCTGTTTCCCGTTGATCCCCCCCTGTTGTTGCCAGTAGGGAGTGTCGAGGCACAGGTCGCACTTCATGGACTTCTGTTTCAGGTGGTTCCAGACTGTGCGGTGCGGCTGTTGCGGACAGGCGGAGAGGCAGGTCCGGCAGCCTATGCACTTGTCGCTGTCTATCCTGCGAACATTGCCGTTGGCCGTATCCACATACGCGGCTCCGGCGGGGCAGAGCTGGACGCATACGGGCGTCACGCACTGACGGCAGAGGGCCATGGTAACGTCATGGGGGAACTTCCCGAACGAATCCTGCATGATCTGAATCCGGGATAGCGACAGACTTTGGACCCCCTCGTGCGTTAACGAACAGGCCAGCATGCAGGTCGTGCAACCCGCGCATTTTTTACTGTCATAAACCAGGTATCCCCCGGATGCGGCGTAGCCGTTTTCTGCCGCTGTCGCGGACGATGCGGCAACGGCCACCGCCATCGGGGCACGGGCGGTGAGAGCGGCTCCGCTTCCGACCAGGAAATCGCGCCTTGAGAACCCGGTTGTCCCCTTCTTCTTGTCCGACTTTGTGTCTCCAGACATAGGGCAGTTCCCTCGTTGGTATTGGGTGCGTTGAATGGAGGCATGGGAAGCCTGAATGCGCCTGCGGTACCGGCTCGGAAATCCCCGGGTGGATATCGGCCGGAATCGGCAGAATTCCCCCAGCCCGGCCCGATGATGGGAAACATGAAAATCCCGGATTGTTCATTTCGCAGCCTGTCCCATGGTGTTTGCTACTGCTGTTGTCGGCGATGTGCGTCCATTATAATGGGATGCGGCGAAAGGATACATAGAAATGACCGTTTCACGGTCATGATACCTGTTGCACGATACCACCTGCAAACGGCAGGGGTGCGTGCCCGCACTTTCCGGAGGATCAAGGATGCTCTCAACCGAAACGGGAAGAATCCATCGCGCATAGGCCACGGGCCCGATTGTGCCGTAACCGGGCGAGAGCCGGAGGGCAGATCTCCCCCCTGCAGGGCACTTGCGGCTGGAGACATGGGCTAAGACCGACAGAAATGCGCAGTGACCGCGGGGAAGATGTGAATGGCGTCCGGGGGTCTTGTTCGAAACGCCCTTGCGCACCAGGTCTCCGGAAGCGCTATACTGATCGGAGTCCCGGGTTACGGTGCCATGATCTCTCCCGGAGGGGGAAGGCCGCTCGGCCCTAATCCGGTTGGGGAACCCGATGGGAGGCGCTTTTGGAAACGGCAGCTTGGCAGAACCATGCCGGAAATGCCCGAATGCATAAGGAAACGGCCTGCATGGGGCGCACAAACCCGGGCACGGATCCATTGGCGTACTGCCCCTGTAGCCCTCCTCGAAAGAACAGATCCGGCGGTCTAGGTAGACTCTCGCCGCAGTCATCCGATTCCGGGCGAGCCGTTCCACCCGAATCATCCGCAGAGGATCCCTCCGCACGGGAACCCCTGCAGGACCGCAAACCTGGAGCACGGAGAATTTCCGGAAGGTCTTCAGGCCGGTTGCGGACTTATGGGGAACAGGACGGACACTCCCGGCGGCTGCGACGAAGCCGCAAAGGAACACGGAACGCCTGGTCCCGGTACGGAGGGCAGCTAGCGCCGTCAGGGGGCTCGGACAGGATACATCCGCAGCAACGGCCCGCATGCGGAACACTCCCGGCACCTGACCGGCTGTAGTCTGCGACGATCCCAAGGGGATGACGGCATGGAAAACGCACCGCAGGTTGACGTCACCGTCGAAATCCCCCGGTGGAGTTTCCTGAAGCAGGATGCCTCCGGGCGGGTGGATTACGTCTCCCCGGTTCCCTGTCCCTTCAATTACGGTTCCGTCGACGGCCTGACCGGGCTCGACGGGGATCCTCTCGATGCCGTCGTTCTCGGCAGGCGACTGCGTCGCGGCACCCGCCTGAGGATTCAGGCGGTCGGGGCCGTACGGATGACCGACCGCGGCATTTGCGACGACAAGCTGATCTGCAGCCACAAACCGATCGGCCCTTTCCGGCGAGCGCAGATCCTGCTTTTTTTCAGATTCTACGCCAAATGCAAGGGCCTCCTTAATCGGTGCCGCGGCCATTCCGGACACAATCGATGCCTGGGCTGGCTGGATGCAAACGAAGCAATGGTCCAGGCGGAAATCCGGGCCGACAGAGGGGCGACTCCCTGAGCGCGGCAATGACGGGATTATTCTTCCGGGAATCCTCATTCGCCCATCCTTCCCCGGATCAACCTCATGTATAATGACAGGCATCTTTGTTGTTCTCAGGGATTGCGCTACGGCACCCTTGGGGCGGCGGGAGCATGAACCGGAAACCTCGTGGGGAGGGCGGATCCGGGCTGCGGCGTGTCGTTGCTCGGAGATGGTATCGAAGGAAAGGGCAAGGGGATGAATCCGATGCTTTTCGCGAGTACCAACCGGCAGGCACCGGAGGTAAACCTTGCGGAGGCGCTGCTGCAAGGACAGGCGCCGGACAGGGGGCTCTATCTCCCCGTAACCATACCCCGCTTCACCAGGGAAGACCTCGCATCCATGCAGGATGGATCCTACGCCAGCGTAGCCGCGATGGTCCTGAGAAAATTCACCGCGGGGATATTCACGGATGACGCCCTGGATGCAATGTGCCGCCGAGCCTATGACTTCGAAGTGCCCCTCGAACGCGTGCACGCGGGGAAATACGTCTTGCGACTGGATCGCGGCCCCACCGCCTCCTTTAAGGATTTCGCCGGCAGGATGATGGGACAGATGTTCGGCGCCCTGCGCCGAAACGCCTCAAGCCAGCTGGTAATCCTGACGGCGACCAGCGGAGACACAGGCAGCGCCATAGCACACGCTTTCTACCGGATTCCCAATATCGAAGTAGCCGTTCTGTTCCCCCCCGCGGAGGTCAGCGACCGGCAGAGAAAGCAGATGACCACCCTCGGGGACAACATCACGCCCATCGGTGTGGAGGGCAAATTTGACGACTGCCAGTCTCTTGTGAAAAAGGCTTTCGCCGATCCCGCCCTGCAGGCTATCCGGTTGACATCGGCCAACTCCATCAATGTCGGTCGGCTCCTGCCCCAGATCGTCTATTACGTCTATGCCGCCGTCAACCTGGAACCTGACGGCGCCCCCATCATCATCAGCGTCCCCTCCGGAAATTTCGGCGACATGATGGGGGCATTGCTGGCTCTGCGCATGGGGGTCCCGATTGAAAAAATCGTTATCGCCACCAATGCCAACAACGAGGTGCCGGTATTTTTCGAAACAGGCACCTATCAAAAAGTCGTCCCGTCCCGGCGTTGTCTTTCCAACGCCATGAATGTGGGGCACCCCAGCAATTTCGCCCGCGTGCTGGCGCTCTACGGAGGGTGGATGGACGAAACAGGCACCATCCGTCAAATGCCCGACATGGAGCACATGAAACAGGAGCTGTGGTCGACCAGCGTCGATGACACCGATACACGGAAGACGATACAGGAGGCCTGGAGGAAACACCGCCTGCTGCTCGAACCCCACGGGGCCACAGGATGGCTGGGGCTCCAACGCTTCCTCGACGGAAACCCGAGTTCCTCGACGGCCGTATGCATTGAAACCGCACACCCGGCCAAATTCCCGGAAGAGATAGAGCAGCTTCTGGGATTTTCTCCGGAAGTTCCGCCCAGTCTAGAGGCGGTGGAACACAGAACGGAACACTATCGGACCATGCCCGCGGATTACGGAACCTTCCGGGACATGATCCTAGAGAAATACGGTTCATCAATGGAAGTGCGCCCTGAATGAAATATGTAATTTTCCTTGGAGACGGCATGGCGGACTATCCTGTCGCCGAACTGGACGGGAAAACGCCTCTAATGGCCGCAAAGAAACCGTGGATGGACCGGATCGCACGCACGGGACAAACCGGTCTGTTCCGGACAATCGGACCGGACATGATGACAGGATCGGCGATCGCGAACATGTCCGTTCTCGGCTATGACGCGCTGGAGCTCTTCCAGGGAACGGAAGGGCGGGGAGTCCTGGAAGCCGCCAGTCTTGGAATCGATCTCGGGGACGACGACCTGGCCATGCGGGCGAACCTGATCTGTATCGAGGAGAACAGGATTCGAAGCCATTCGGCCGGGCACATCTCCAACGAAGAGGCACACGTCCTGATACACGACGCGCAGGCGCACTTCCGGAACTGGGACTTGTCTCTGTATCCCGGTCTCAGCTACCGCCACGTTCTGGTGCACCCCGGGGGAGAATTCCGGCTCGAGTGCTACCCGCCGCATGATTATGTCGGCACCCCCTGGAAGGATCTGGCCATCCGGCCTTTGACGGATGCGGGCCAAGAAACAGCCGATCTTCTGAACCGTTTTATCGAAGAGTCCCGGATACTGCTCGAACACCACCCGGTCAACCGAAAGCGTCGGGCCAACGGACAGCAGCCGGCGAATGCCCTTTGGCCCTGGGCCCCCGGGAAAAAGCCCCGAATGCGGACCATCCAGGAACGGTTCGGAATCAGAGGCGCAGCCATCACCGCGGTGGATCTGATCAAAGGCCTGGCCATGTATGCGGGGATGCAGCCGATTCCAGTCGAGGGTGCGACGGGTCTGTACAACACGGCCTACGAAGCGAAAGCGGATGCGGCGCTACGGGCGCTTGAAAGTTTCGATTTCGTGTATATCCACGTGGAAGCACCGGACGAAGCCGGGCATGAAAAGGATTTACCGCTGAAAATACGCTGTATCGAAGACCTCGACAGCCGGCTGATACAAAGGGTCATGCAAGGGATTGATAGAAAGGGTTGGGAGACAACCCTGGCGGTACTGCCCGACCATCCGACGCCTATCGCACATGGAAACCATACCCGTGAACCGGTTCCGGTGGCGATCTGCTCCCCCGCCCTTGAGGCAGACTCTGTCGACCGGTATGACGAGGAAAGCGTCCGGAGCGGATCCCTGGGGCTGATGTCCGGGACGCAGTTCATCGAAACCTTCTTTAATAAAACAGAGAACCGGTGACGGTGCTCCGGAACACCGGCCGTGCGCACCGGCACTCCGGAGCCTCATTCGATTACGGGTCCGGCCATGCTGTCCCGGTTGGCAATGCTGACCTGCGCGGCCACCTTCCCCGCAATCTGGACAAACGCCTCGGCGATGGGAGATTCCGGATTTTCGGCAACCACGGGCTTCCCCGCGTCCCCGCCTTCACGGATGGCGACAGCCAGAGGAATCTCCCCCAGAAAGGCGACCCCGAATTTGCTCGCGGTCGTCGCCCCGCCGCCGTGGCTGAAAACATGGGTCTGCTCGCCGCATTTCGGACACTGGAAATAGGACATATTTTCCACGATCCCAAGGATGTTGACCCGGACCTGGCGAAACATCAGGACGGCTTTGCGGGCATCCTGCAGGGCCACATCCTGTGGCGTGGTGACGATGACGGCACCTGTGAGAGGCACCGTCTGCGTTATGCTCAGCTGGACATCCCCCGTGCCCGGGGGAAGGTCGATCAGAAGATAATCGAGTTCTCCCCAGTCGACCTGGTGGAGAAACTGCTGAATGACGCTGTGGAGCATCGGGCCGCGCCATATCAGAGGGGTATCGTCGCTGTCGGTCAGAAATCCCATCGACATGACCCGCACACCGTAATTGGACAACGTCTGGATCCGGTCGCCGACGGCGAGGGGCTTCCCTTCAATTCCCATCATCAGCGGTACGTTCGGCCCGTAGATGTCCGCATCCAGCAGGCCGACCTTCGCCCCTGCCTTCGCCAGCGCGATCGCCAGGTTCACCGTAACGGATGTCTTGCCGACCCCGCCCTTGCCGCTGCCGACCGCAACGATATTTTTCACACCCTCGATCGATTGCTTGTTCTCGACGGCCTTACTCTTGCCTACAGAGGCACTCATTCGAATCCGGGCCTCGCGGATTCCCTCGACCCGCGTCACGGCATCCCGGGCCCACTGCTCCATTTCTTTCTTGACGGGGCATGCCGGCGTGGTCAATTCAATCGTAAAGGATGCGACGCCGTCCTCCACCTTCAAATCCTTGATGAAATTGAGCGTTACGATGTCCTTCCCCAAATCGGGATCCTTCACCGTCCTGAGCGCATCCAGCACCGCCCGCTTCAATAATGATGATGCGTCTTCTTTTTGATGGTCCATAACCTATTTCCGGAAAATGTACAGAATCAGTGTAATTACAAGGCTCAGAATAATGCAGGTTGTCACTGGGAAGAAAAAGGAATACGCGCCGCGCTTGATCCTGATGTCTCCCGGAAGACGTCCCGGATTAAACCAAGAAAAAAAATGGGTATACTCCAGCAGAAATCCTGCCGCCAAAAAAACCAGCCCAAGGATAATCAGAACCCGTCCCCAAGGAACCATGGCCATGTGATAGGATAGCAAACAGAATCGCCGAAAGGCAAATGCCGAATTCTGCCGCATACGTTCTTCTTGTTTCCGTTACACCGCGCCGGCCTGGAGCAGTCCTGCAATCCCCTCCCCGATCTCCGCAGGGTTCAGGACCACATGGATCCCGAATTTGCGCATTGTTTCTATCTTCTCCTCGGCGGTTCCCTGGCCTCCGGAAATGATCGCCCCGGCATGGCCCATTCTCCTGCCGGCGGGCGCTGTACGCCCCGCAACGAATCCCACTACGGGTTTGTTGACGTTCTCCTTGATGAAGCGGGCCGCCTCCTCTTCAGCCGTCCCACCGATTTCCCCCACCATCACGATGGCGGTCGTGTCCGGATCCTCGTTAAACAGAGCAAGGACATCTATGAAATGCGTGCCGATGACCGGGTCTCCGCCGATTCCGACACAGGTCGACTGCCCGATGTTTCTTTCGGACAGCTGGTTGACGGCTTCATAGGTCAACGTGCCGCTGCGGGATACGACGCCGACAGGGCCTTGGCGGAATATGCCCCCCGGCATAATGCCGATCTTGCACTTCCCCGGGGAAATGACGCCGGGACAATTCGGCCCGACAAGGCGGCTTTTCGAACGGGCGACCGCGGGCATCACGCGCACCATGTCCATCGTCGGAATCCCTTCCGTGATGCAGACAATCAGCTCCAGGCCGGCGGAGACCGCCTCCAGGATGGCATCGGCGGCAAACGGCGGTGGAACGAAAATTACAGAAGCGTTGGCACCTTCTTTTTCCACGGCCTCTTCGACGGTATTGAAGACGGGCGTCCCTTCGAAAATCGATCCACCCTTCCCCGGAGTAATGCCGGCTACGATCCGGGAGCCATAGTCCCTGCACTGCTGCGCGTGAAACGCCCCCTCCTTCCCTGTGATGCCCTGCACTGCGATACGTGTGCTTGCATCGATCAGAATCGCCAATGGAATCCTCCTTAACGCGCGAACGCAACTGATTTTTCAGCGGCTTCCTTCATGCTGTCGGCCATCGTCAACACGAGCCTGGAGTTCTGCAGAATCTCCATCCCCTTCTCCATGTTGGTTCCCTGGAGACGCACGACGATCGGGATGTCGACGCCGGTCGCCGCCACCGCTTCCACAATCCCGTTTGCCACGACATCGCAGCGCATGATGCCGCCGAAAATGTTGATCAGGACCGCCTTCACATTGGGATCCCCCAGCAGGATTTTGAAGGCGTTGCATACCTGCGAGACTGTAGCGCCGCCGCCAATGTCGAGAAAATTAGCGGGATTCCCCCCCGAGAGCTTGATAAGATCCATGGTGGCCATCGAAAGGCCTGCGCCATTGACCATGCAGCCGATGTTGCCGTCGAGCCGAATGTAGTGGATTCCGTGCCGCGAGGCTTCGATCTCCAGGGCTTCCTCTTGGTTGAAATCCCTGAGCGAGAGCAGTTCCCTGTGCCGGTAGAGCGCGTTATCGTCAAAATCGAGCTTCGCATCGAGCGCAACCAGTTCCCCGGCTTCCGTCAGAAGCAGTGGATTGATCTCCACGAGCGAAGCATCGACCTCTTCGAAAGCCCGGTACAGCGCGGCGATAGTGCTGGTCGCAGGAGCCAGCAGGTCTCCGGTCAAACCCAGCTTGTAGGCCAGTTTCCTCAGCATGAACGGCCGCAGCGAAAGTCCGGGATCGACATACTCCCTGAAAATGAGGTGGGGTGTTTTCGTCGCCACTTCTTCAATGTCTACGCCACCCGAAGGCGATGCCATGACTACCGGAAGCTGTGCTTTCCGGTCCACAATGATACCCAGGTAATACTCTTTCCTGATCGGCAGGGATTCCTCAACAAGCACGCACCGGACAGTCTGCCCCTTGGGCCCGGTCTGGCGCGTTACCAGGACCTCACCGAACATTGCAGCGGCAACCGCCTCGGCCTCTGCCGGGGTGGATGCGACCCGGATGCCTCCCGCCTTGCCACGCCCTCCGGCATGGATTTGCGCTTTGACGACCACCGATCCGCCCAAGCCAGACGCGATATCATAGACCTCGTAGGGATTGGAGGCTACTTCTCCCCTGGGCACCCGGACGCCGAACTTCGAAAGCAGCTGTTTCGCCTGATACTCATGTATTTTCACAATAGCGCCTCAACCCCTTGCCCTTCGAGCTTCACGGACTCTTCCGGACAGGAAGAAGCGCGGCCCGGAATAAAAGGGGCTATGGAAGGAAACATCCATCCGTTTTCTATTGCAGCAAGCCAGCCCGCTTCAGATACAGTATCGGTTCCACGGCAGGAGTTCAAGCGTCCCTGTTGTCCGCTTTGGGATGTCTTTATCGGCAACCTATTGATAAAGCATGGAAAGCCTTCTGTGCATTCGACCCCGGCACAGGACAGTCCGGCCTTCCCCGGTTCCAGCAAGGCACATCCGGAACGGATACGCGCTTTCCCCCCCTGTAGAGACGTCCCGGCATCTGCCGGCTGCCGCAGGCTACAATTACGGCCTTCGATTGTGATGCAGCTGCATTGCAGCGTAGAAGAGCCGCAACTGTGCCGGGCGATCATCTGATGCATCAAGGGTTCCGGCCCGCGATATCCGGCAGGGAATGTACTGGAGAATTTGCTGGTAGCGCTACGGGGATTCGAACCCCGGTTTGATGGCTGAGAACCAACCGTCCTAACCCCTAGACGATAGCGCCACTGTAGAAGCCGATACTAGCAGACGGCAGATTTCCCGTCAACGGACAGATTGCGGCTGCTCGCTAAACCAGGCGCCGCCGGTAGGAAAGCCCACGAGATAGAACATTCACACGGAGCTAAAAAAGGTTTATATATATACGCGTGGGGAATAAACTCGAGAGGAACGCCCAAAGCCGGAAGTGCTACAACCGCAACGCCTGGCAGCCGGATATTCACGTCCTTTTATACTTCAATTTTCAATGATGAACACTCCTAAGAAGAACGACAAAAAAGTGGTGCTGGCCTCTCCCAGGGGATTCTGTGCGGGAGTGGTCCGCGCCATCGACATCGTCAATCTGGCGCTGGAGGTCTACGGACAGCCGGTCTACGTGCGCAAGGAGATCGTTCACAATAAATTCGTTGTCAACGAACTGCGGGAAAAGGGCATCATTTTCGTCAACGAACTCAACGAGGTGCCGTGCGGAAGCAGGGTCATTTTCAGCGCCCACGGAGTGTCGCCGAAAATTCGCGAAGAGGCGAAAAACCGTAATCTGAACATCATCGACGCCACATGCCCTCTTGTAACCAAGGTGCACCGGGAGGCTGTCAAATACGCCCGCCTGGGCTACTCCATCGTCCTGATCGGGCACTCGGACCATGACGAGGTCATCGGCACGTTGGGAGAAGCCCCGGAAGCCATCACCGTCCTGGATCATGAAAAAGACATCGACAAATTGCAGCTGGCCGATCCGAGCAAAATCGTCTATCTAACCCAGACGACTCTCAGTTTGAACGATACATCCGACATAGTGGACAAACTGCGCCAAAGGTTCCCTGAAATACAGTCTCCGTCCTCGGCCGACATCTGCTATGCAACCCAAAACCGGCAGATGGCTGTCCTGGAGGTCGCACGCAGAGCAGACTTGATTCTGGTTGTCGGTTCCGCAAACAGTTCCAATTCCTGCCGTCTGGTGGAGGTGGCCAAGGGCGTCGGCACGCCCGCCTACCTCATCGACAACATCGAAAACGTCCGACTCTCCTGGATTTCAGGAGCCGACGTTGTCGGCCTCACCGCCGGTGCTTCCGCACCGGAAGGCCTGGTGGAACGTGTGGTGCATTACCTGAGCGACCTCGGCTACCCGGAAGTGGAAACGGCTGGTGATATCGTTGAGCATGTTGAATTTTCCCTACCCCCGGAGCTGGCGGAAGCCCCTTCCCTTCTCAAGAGAAAAACGCGCTGAAAATGCCCTCCAATGTTGGATTTATCCAAAACTTGGGATATAGTTGAATGTTCGTACATTCGGCGGAATCCAGTATTCTTTAGTTCAGGCCGCAGGCCTGCAGGGATGTCTGGATTTTTAGCGGACTCATCCTATGGCGGAAGAACTCACACTCGTGACTGGTGCTACAGGCTTCGTCGGCAGCCACGTAGTGCGTCAGCTTCTGCTCCGAGGCGACCGCGTCAGGATATTCGCTCGCAATTCAAGCCGAAAATCCAACGTTGAATCCTTTAGGTGCGAGATTGCCATCGGCGATCTCAGGGATCCAATATCGCTGCTGCGCTGCGTCCAGGGATGCCGCCGTGTGTACCACGTAGCCGCCGATTACAGGCTCTGGGCAAAGAACCCTCAGGACATCTACGAAAATAATGTCGGAGGAACGAGGAATCTGCTTTCGGCCTGCTGCGAAGCAGGCGTGGAAAAGGTGGTCTATACAAGCACCGTCGGAACGATCGGGATGCGCAAAGACGGGCTCCCGGCCGATGAAGCAACCCCCGTGAATCTCGATGCCATGATTGGACACTACAAACGATCAAAGTTCATGGCCGAGCAGGTTGCCAATGAATTCGCGGCTTCAGGGCTCCCGGTGGTGATCGTCAATCCGACGACACCGATTGGACCCGGAGACATCAAGCCGACCCCGACTGGAAAAATTATTTTAGAGTTTATAAAAAACCGGATGCCCGCCTACGTGGATACAGGTCTGAACCTGGTAGGCGTGGAAGATGTCGCCAAGGGGCATCTTCTGGCCGAGGAGCAAGGAAACGTAGGAGAACGGTATATCCTGGGCGGGGAAAACTGGAGCCTGGAGGAGATTCTCGAAGGACTCGCTAGGATTTGCGGGAAACGAATGCCCCGTTTCAGGATTCCATGGATTCTCGCCTTGACGGCCGGATATCTGGAGAATTTTCTCGTGGGGGCCCTCTTCCGCAGGGAACCGTTGATCCCGCTTGAGGGGGTCCGGATGGCCAGGCATAAAATGTACATCAGTTGCGAAAAAGCCCGGAGGGAATTGGGGTATAATCCACAATCCGTGGAAAGTGCCCTGCGTGAAGCCGTGGATTATTTTCGCCATGAGTGGAAACCGGATTCGGAACAGGATCGAATCTCGAAATTAAGGGAACACGCCGTCTGATCCGGCGGAAGAAGAGCCATGGAAGCACAAGGGATATCAACCCGAAGCAAGGACATCCGTATCCCGGCCCCCGGGGACGCAATGCTGGCCGCAGTCTACCGGGGAGCGTCCGAAATCTCGCTGGAATCAGTTCCCGTACCGAAGATCTCGGCTCGAGAAATTCTCGTACAGGTGCACACATGCGGAGTCTGCGGGACGGATATCAAGAAAATCGAGCTGGGTCTCGTCCCTCCGCCTAGAATTTTCGGGCACGAAATCTCCGGCACTGTCGTACAGACGGGTGATGAAATACGGAAGTTCCGTGTAGGAGACCGGGTAGCGGTCCATCATCACGTCCCCTGCAGAAGTTGCTTCTTCTGCAGCAGAAAGCTCTTTTCACAGTGCGAAAACTACCGGCGCACGGGGACAACCGCCGGGTTCGAACCTGCAGGGGGCGGCTTTGCCGAATACGTCCGGGTCATGGACTGGATTGTCGAAGCAGGCACTGTGAACATCCCCGACAGCGCAAGCTTCGAAGAAGCCAGCTTTCTGGAACCGCTCAATACCTGCCTCAAAGCGCTGGAAACAGCAGAGCTCACACAGGACGAGATTGTGGTAATCTACGGCCAGGGCCCCATTGGGCTTCTTCTGTTGCAGTCGGCCAATTGCGAAGGCGCACGGGTCGTGAGCCTCGATTTCATCGAAAGCAGGCTTAGGACAGCGCGTGAACTTGGTGCGATCGAGGCCCTCAATCCCAGCCGGGATGACGTCGTCTCGACCATCAATGCCCTGACGGAAGGGCGCGGTGCGGATCTGGCCATTGTCGCGGCAGCGAATCCCCGTGCCATTGAGGATGCGCAGAAAATCACACGACGGGGCGGCCGCGTTCTTTTGTTCGCACAGACCGTTCCGGGAGAAATCATCCCGGTGGATGCGTCCAGGATATGTGTTGAGGAAAAAAAGCTCATCGGCAGCTATAGTGCCTCCATCGAGCTTCAGGAGAAAGCCGCACATTTGATCTTCTCAGGCAAGGTCAATGTGTCCAGACTCATAAGCCACAGGTTTGCACTGGAACTGCTCCGGGAAGGAATACATCTGGCATCCCATCCTTCCGAGCATTCGTTAAAGGTTCTGATACAGCCATGAGAGAATTAATGAACGCTTCCAGAGAAAAGATGACCGCCGCGGTTCTCTACGGGAAGCGCGACGTTCGTATCGAGCAGATCCCGATCCCCCGGGTAGGTCCCGGCGAGGTCTTGGTGCGCATTAAAGCAGCGCTGACCTGCGGGACCGATCTGAAAGTCTACCGCCAGGGTTTTCATGCACGGATGATCGTGCCGCCGTCGGTATTCGGCCATGAACTCGCGGGAGTTGTGGAGGAAATCGGGGAGGGTGTCGACAGCTTCACGCCTGGGATGCGCGTCGTCTCCGCTAATTCGGGTCCCTGCAACGAATGCTTCTTCTGCAAACGGCACCTGTCCAACCTGTGTGAAAACCTTCAGTTCATCAACGGCGCCTATGCCGAATACATCAAAATCCCCGAAAGCATCGTCCGTCAGAACCTCCTGATCCTTCCCGACAGCGTCGCTTTCCGTGAAGCCGCCCTGGTGGAACCACTTGCCTGCGTCCTCCGCGCAGTCGAGCAAACCGGCATCGAAGAGGGGGATACCGTGGGCGTAATCGGGATAGGTCCCATAGGCCTTATGTTCGTCCAGGTTCTGAAAGCGATGGGAGCGAGGGTCATCGCCATGGGGAACCGGAGCACCCAGCTCAGAATGGCCGAAATCATGGGCGCGGACCATGTTGTGGACGCCACTCGATCCAACATCGTGGAACAGGTCCGCAAGCTGACCGACGGACAGCGCGGCGCCGACGTGATCATTGAAGCGGTAGGTTCGAAAGAAACCTGGCAGAAGGCCATGGGGATGGTGCGCCGCGGCGGGATCATCAATCTTTTCGGCGGATGCCCTTCCGGCACCCACATTCCCCTAGACAGCACGCTCATTCATTATTCCGAAATCTCCATCAAGGCGAACTTCCACCACACGCCGCGCCATATCCGGGAAGCCCTCGAAGCCATTCACCGGGGGAAAGTTTCCGCGCAGAAACTGATAACCGGAGAAGAAAACCTTACGGCGATAGGCAGCGTGCTGGAACGATTGCTGAATCGAAACGGGGATATAAAAATAGCCATAATCCCCTGAATCCTGATCCGCACAACAATCTTGGAGTTGGAATATGGAACCGGAACTGTCGGCTTCCTACAGATCCGCGGAGGCGGTCGCACGGAAGCAGGCGAGGAATTTTTATTATTCCTTCGTCGTCCTCCCCCCCGAAAAAAGACGGGCATTCTGCTCCGTCTATGCATTCATGCGATACTGCGACGATATCTCCGACGGAGACGGCAGCCGGGAAACAAAGCGGCATCGGCTCGAACAATGGCGCCGACAGCTCGATGAAGCGTATTCCGACGGTCCCTGTCGGGATTCCATCCTTCCGGCATTCCGGGATTCCGTCCGCATGTTCTCCATCCCGGCGGAGTATTTTCACTGGATCATCGACGGCGCTGAAATGGATCTGGACACGTCGCGCTACGAAACATTCGAGGATTTGTACAGATACTGTTTCCACGTCGCGTCGGCAGTGGGGTTCGTCTGTCTCCAGATATTCGGGTTCAGCGACGAACGGGCGAAGAAATACGCGGAAGAGTGCGGCATTGCATTTCAGCTCACCAACATATTGCGGGACGTCAAAGAGGACGCCGCGATGGGACGCATCTATCTGCCTGCGGAGGACCTGAGTACATTCCACTATTCCCCGGAAGAGCTTGCGAACGGAGTCGTGAATGACAGCTTCATACACCTGATGCGTTTTGAAGCCGATCGGGCAAAACAATTCTACTCACGGGCACGCAACCTACTTCCAATGGTGGAAAAATCCAGCAAACCCGCGTTGTGGGCGATGATGGAGATCTACGAACGGCTGCTGGATAGGATAGTCCGCCGCCGTTATGATGTTTTCCAAAATTCCATCCGTCTGACCGGAATGGAAAAAATGTCCATCGCCATGAAAGCACTCATGATGCGCTACACCGGCGCAGGGATGTGATCCCATCACACCTATTCATAGCAGAATACCGAGGAACGACACGATGCAACCGAATACTCATGGGGGGAAAGCGTCCGGGAAACTGACAGCGACGGCCGAAGACTCCGCGCGCCACTCTTTGCAATCTGCAATGGATACACCCAGCATCGCGCTGGAACCCCGTACCCAACACGCGCTGTCGCTGGCGACAGACAGGCTGGTTCGGCTGCAGAACAGCACCGGATTCTGGTGCGGGGAACTTGAGGGGGATTCGATACTGCAAAGCGAATATATCCTCCTTAAATTCATCATCGAACAGGAAGACGATCACCGGCTTCCCAAGATTGCCCAGTACCTGCGCAGGCAGCAGAGAGAGTCCGACGGCGCCTGGGTTCAACACCCGGGCGGCAAACCCGACCTGAGCGCTACCGTGAAAGCCTATTTCGCACTCAAATTGATTGGGGACAGCATCGACGCCCCCCACATGAAAAAGGCGCGGGCCCTCATCCTGGAACTAGGGGGCGCGGAACGGTGCAACACCTATTCGAAATTTTACCTGGCGGCATTGGGCCAGATGCATTATGACTCCGTCCCTGTCATCCCCCCAGAAGTCGTGCTGTTGCCCAAGTGGTTCTATTTTCACCTGGACAAGGTATCCGCCTGGTCGCGAACCATGATTATGCCCTTGGCCGTCATCTCCAGTTACCGCCCAATACGTCAGCTGCCGGAACCCCAGGGCATCATGGAGCTGTACACGAACCACGACTATCCGCACCGGCCTTTCTGCGAGTTCGACAAACAGCTTCTAAGCTGGAAAAACCTTTTCCTGGCGATCGACAAGGGGTTGAAGATCATTGAAAAGACCAACCTGAAGCCTCTGCGCCGCAGTGCATTGCAGCGCATAGAACAATGGATCCTAACGCGCACAGACCGCCATCGTTCAGACGGGCTGGGCGCCATTTTCCCGCCGATGGTCTACATCATCATCGCTTTCCGTTGTCTCGGGTACTCCATGGACGATCCGCGCGTGCAGGAAGCCGTCGAACAGCTCGACCGCCTGATGATCGAAGATGGGGACGGCATTCGCCTGCAACCCTGCTTCTCCCCGATCTGGGATACCGGGATCGCCGCCTATGCCCTCTGCGAGGCGGGATTGGACCATAGGCAGGAAACGATGCAACGTGCCGTAAACTGGCTGATTTCGAAAGAGTGCCGTGATTTCGGAGACTGGAAGGCCAATGTCAACCAGCCAGTTGCGCCTTCCGGCTGGTACTTCGAGTTCAACAATTCCTACTATCCGGACGTGGACGACACGGCGATGGTCACGATGGCCCTGATGCTTTCCGGTTGCCCCGAAGCCAAATCCTCCGCCGAAAGGGGCGTTCGATGGCTCCTGGCAATGCAGAACGACGACGGGGGCTGGGCGGCCTTCGACCGGACCATCAACAGGCCCATTCTGGAATACATCCCATTCGCCGACCACAATGCCATACAGGATCCTTCCTGCCCCGACATCACAGGACGTACGCTGGAGTGCCTGGGGCATTTCGATATCAGGCCGGATCACCCCGCCGTCGGGAAAGCCCTGCGATTTATTGAATTCGAGCAGGAACCGGAAGGCTGCTGGTTCGGTCGCTGGGGAGTCAATTATATTTACGGAACCTGGCAGGTTGTCTGCGGGCTGAAAAACGTCGGGATCGACATGCATCTTCCATGGATACAGAAAGCGGGCGCCTGGCTGCGGAGCGTTCAGAAAGAGGATGGGGCCTTCGGGGAATCGGCGGATTCCTATGAGAATCCGAATCTCAAGGGGACCGGGCCTTCTACGCCGTCGCAAACCGCATGGGGCACGATGGCTCTCATGGCGATCTACGGGCCACACGATTCCGGCGTCCGCAGGGGCATCCGTTACCTCCTCGACACCCAGCTGGAATCGGGAGACTGGGACGAACCCTGGTTTACCGGAACAGGTTTCCCGCGTGTTTTCTACCTCCGGTACCATCTCTATCGCCTCTACTTCCCCATCATGTGCCTCGGGCGATGGATACAAGCTGTCCACGGCAGGTAAAGCCCACCCGGCCGTTCATTACTTGTCGCGGAAGCCATATTATGGGAAAATACGGCTTCTTCAGATTAGGCGGAAAGCAAGATCTTAATGGATGGCATCAAGCCATTGACAGGCAGAACAACCTAAAGCACAAGGGATTTTAACATACCATGATCGTATGTAAATTCGGCGGCACCTCAGTACAGGACGCGGAGGCGATACGGCGCCTCGCGACTATCATCGGGTCAAAACGCGATTTTCAACCCGTGGTCGTCTCCTCGGCCATGGGCAAAACGACCAACAAGCTTTTGGAAATCGCGCATTCGGCCGCTGGCGGAAAACGGCGGGAAGCGTTGGAACTTCTGGAGACCCTCCGGGCGAGCCATGTTGAGGAAGCCCGGAAACTTAACGTCGCGACCGGAAGTGACGACTGGGTGTCGAAGACAATCCGGACGTACTTCAGCGAAATGCAGGATCTCGTGAAGGGGCTTGCCGCCCTGGGAGAACTGACTCCGAGAATCACCGATGCCATAGCTAGCTATGGAGAGCGTCTTTCGACCGCCATCCTGACCCAGGTTCTGGAAAATTCCGGGATTCCGGCTCAACTCATGGATGCGCGCCAATGCATCATCACCGATGACAACTACACGCATGCCGCCCCGGTACCGGACCTGACGGAAGCCGCCATCGTCCATCAGCTCAAACCCGTAATCCAGGCCGGTAAAGTACCGGTCTTTCAGGGATTCATAGGCCGCACCCGCAACGGGATCACAACGACCATCGGCCGTGGGGGATCCGACCTCAGTGCTTCCATCGTAGGTGCCGCGCTAGACGCCGACGAGATCCAAATCTGGACCGATGTGGACGGGATCATGACGACGGATCCGCGAATGGTTCCGGAAGCGCGCCGCATAAAGGAGATATCCTTTAACGAGGCCTCTGAACTCGCCTACTTCGGCGCCAAGGTGCTGCACCCGGCGACAATCCTTCCGGCGGTGCGTAAGAAAATCCCCGTCCGCGTTCTGAACAGCGCCAAACCGGAATGTGAGGGCACGATCATCACGAAGGATATACGGCACTGTGAAAATCCAGTGAAGGCCATTGCCTGCAAGAAGGGTGTCACGATCCTGAATGTCGCATCCACCCGCATGCTTATGGCGCACGGGTTTCTGAGAAGAATTTTCGAAATCTTCGACCACTACAAGGTGTCTGTCGACGTGGTGGCGACCTCGGAGGTATCCGTATCTCTCACCGTGGACGAAGCATCGGACCTCGCAGACATCGTGTCCGATCTGGAAAAGATCGGAGCGGTCAATGTGGAACAATCCAAGGCCATCGTCTGCTGTGTCGGGGACCATCTCAGAAATATTCCGGGCATCGCGCACACCATCTTCGGCGCCCTACAGGGAATGAGCATCAGCATGATTTCCCAGGGAGCTTCTTCCATCAACATAACATTTGTGATCGATGAAGCCCGCTTGCCGGAAGCGGTCCGGAGCCTTCATACTACATTATTCGATACAGTCGACCCCAATGTCTTCGAGTGAGACAACCGGGGAACCATCATAAGCCGGGAGGTCGGAGCATGAAAATCGCGCTGCTGGGCTACGGGAAAATGGGCAAACTGGTGGAGGACGTTGCCCTGGAGGAAGGCCTGGAAGTTGGCCCGAAACTCGACATCGACGATACCGCGCAGGGGGCCGGCATTACAGCAACATTGATGGCCGGTGTCGATGTCGCCATCGAGTTCAGCCAGCCGGATGCGGTACTGGCCAACATTGAAGCGGTCGCCAAAACCGGCACCAATCTTGTCGTTGGGACCACTGGATGGACGAACCAGCTCAGTCGAGTGGAACACATCGTCGCAGACTCCGGGATCGGCCTGGTCTACGGGGCCAATTTTTCTCTGGGCATGAACCTGTTCTTTGAAATCGTCTCCCATGCCGCCAAGGTTGTAGGAATGGTCCCACGGTACGAGGCCTACCTGCACGAAGAACACCACAGCGCAAAAAAAGACGCGCCATCGGGGACCGCATTGAGCCTGCTGGATGCACTCCGCCCGCATTTGAGCAATCCGAATCCGAGCGTAACCTGTGTGCGGGCCGGACGGATTCCCGGAACCCACGTCATCGGATTCGACAGCGAAGCCGATACTATCCTGCTGGAACACCGTGCGCGGAGCCGCCGAGGCTTTGCCGAAGGAGCTGTTCTGGCCGCCCGATGGATAGCGGGCAAAAAGGGCATCTATGATTTCCGGAAGGTGTTTCGGGAAATTGTCGGCCTGTAGCTCCAACGGTCTGTCCAGGGTGTGGCCATGATATTTCTTCCGCAGAAGACCGTACGGGCTTTACCATGCATACAGGAAGAACAGAGAGGCGGTCGGAGCATGCATACAGCAATTGGAGGGGTTGCGCATGAAAAATCTTGAAGGTCTGAAAGGATGCGGCACCGCATTGGTCACTCCCTTTACGCAAGCCGGAAGCCTGGATGAAAAAGCCCTGGAATCCCTGGTGCGATGGCAGATTGACCAGGGGATCCACTTTCTCGTGCCCTGCGGCACGACAGGCGAAAACCCTACCATGACGCACGAAGAGCACCTTGCGGTCGTCGATATCACCGTGCGTACCACCGCCGGACGGGTCCCCGTAATCGCCGGCGCAGGCGGCAACAATACGGCCCGGCTGGTCCCTCTCATCGCCGAACTCGGCCAGCTGGGCGTTGACGGCATTCTGTCTGTCGCCCCCTATTACAACAAACCGACCCAGGAAGGCCTGTACCGGCATTACAGAGCCCTCGCGGAATCCACCGACCTGCCGATCATCGTCTACAACGTCCCGGGCAGGACCGGCGTCAATATCCTGCCGGCCACGCTCATGCGGCTGGCGGAAATACCGAATATTGCAGGCGTCAAGGAGGCCAGCGGCGATGTATCCCAGGTCGGTGAAATCTGCACTCTGGCGCCCGAGGGGTTCCGGGTCCTATCCGGGGACGATTCCATGACGCTGCCGCTCATAGCCCTCGGAGGGCATGGGGTCATCTCCGTCGCGTCCAACGAGGCGCCTTCCATGATGGCGGCTTTCGCCACGGACTGCCTGGAAGGGCGATGGGACGACGCCCGCGCATGGAACCGCCGGCTGTACCCGCTGATGAAGGTCAACTTCGTGGAATCCAACCCGATTCCGGTCAAGGCTGCCCTTGCCATGATGGGGAGGGTTGAAGAGGTGTACCGGCTCCCCCTCTCGCCGATTTCCGAGGGAGCCCGCAGCAAAGTGGCGTCGGTTCTGTCAAACCTTGGATTGTTGGACTGAGGGACTGGCCATGATCTCTGTTGAATCCCTGCCCCTGGCGCGTGTACGCTCGGCGCAACGAAGCCGATGCCGCCCGTCTATCAGCCACCGGAACAGGGAAAGAGAGACCGCCCGATCATGCACGCCCCCGCTTTTCGGCAGATTCCGGAATGCGCCTGCATCCGGCTGCCCATCGGAGATATGAGTCCATATGGCTTGTCTACATCCATTTCGGGGATATCGGTATACTCGCGAAATCGTTGGAAATCTCGCCGATGTCGCCGTGCAGCCGTACGATAAAATCACACCCGAAATGCAGGACGCCTATTACAGTCGGTCCCCGTACAATGCCGTCCGGATAACGCTGAACCGGGAAAAGAGAGACAATCCAGACACCGATTACGCCGGAGCCGGAGCCACTCTGAGGAGCTGGATCGGCCAGAACGTGCTGCGGCAGGATCCGGCGCCCGCGATTTACGCCTACTACCAGGAATACGTCCACGATGGGGAGCCAAGGCTGCAGAAGGGCTTCATCGGCCTTCTGGATCTACGGGATTCGGAGGCCGGCATCATTCCGCACGAGCGCACCCTTCAGGCCCCCAAACAGGACAGGCTCCAGTTGCTCCGCAGCACCGAAAGCAATGAAGATGCTGTTTTCATGCTGTATTCGGATGAAGATCTGACGGTCAACTGCATCATGGACGCGGCCGTGACCGACCGGGTCCCGGATATCGAGGTGGAGGACGACTACGGCGTACTGCACCGTGTGTGGGCGATAGTGGGTCTAGAAGAATTGAAACGCATTCAGGAGGCCATGCGGGCACAGAGGCTGTTCATAGCGGACGGGCATCACCGGTTCGAGACGTCCGTGAACTACATGAGAGAATGCGAGCAACACGGATGGAAGACCACAGGAATCGAGTCCTTCGACAAACGCATGGTCACATGTTTCAATATCGCGGATGGGGTTACCATCCTTCCCACCCACCGCTTGATCCGGGACCTGCCCAATTTCGACCTGCGCTCCTTCCTGCAGGCCATTGAACTTCATTTCGAGGTACGGTCGACCGGTTCCCGGAAGAACCTCTTCGATGCGATGAAGCGGGAATGTCCCCACAACGTGTTCGGGTTCCACCACAAGGAGGATCGGGAGTTTTTCCTTCTCAGGCTCAGAGAGGAAGCGCAAAACGATCCAAGCCTTCGGAACTATTCCGAAGAATACCGCGCGCTGGACGTCAGCATACTGCACATCATTCTTCTGGAGCGGCACCTCGGGATCGATGAAAGCAAACTTGTATCCCAATCCAATGTCGACTACGCACGCGACGTCGACGCCTGCATCGAATCCGTGGATTCAGGGAAGTATCAGGCGGTCTTTTTCCTGAATCCCACCACGGCCGACCAGATGCAGAGATTGGCGCTCAAGGGCGAACGCCTGCCGCAAAAATCCACTGATTTTTATCCCAAACTCCTGACCGGCCTCGTCTTCATGAAGATGACGATTTGCAAATGACCCGCCGAGGGCCGTGAATGATTTCATGCCGACCGGCGGTTGCATGGTGCGGGGGAGGCCTGCCGAATGGTTCACGGGAGGAATCGACCCTCTATTGCGGATCGTACCCATCTATCAGGAGCACTTTCATTATTTCCAAGGGCTGCGTATCCGCGGCGTCGGCTATGGATTTCAGAGTTTGATCCAGGTCGGCGGATATTCCGGCCCGGATCATGCGCCGCATTGCCAGATCAGGATCCAGCCCCATTCTTTCGCATACAGACCGAAGTTTCCTGTTGCCGATACCTATTCCTGAAAATTCGATTTCAATGGATTCAGGCGTATGGTGGAATAAGGGTTCGGGTGCAGGCTCCAGCTTTTTGATGTGCCGGTACAGGTTCATTGGAGACATGGCGTTTGCCCGGGCGATCTCTTCCAAAGTCTCCATGTCGTTCTCGAACTGAATCCCCCTGGCCTGCAGCTCCCGCGAAGCGGATTCGGGATCGATGTCCATCTTCTTGCAGAAACTCCTCAGAGGCATCAACTCGGCATGCCCGAACGGCGGCTCGTAATCGTCCTCTGCCGCCCACGTGCCCTTTATCCAGCTGTTGAGATCAAGCAAATACGACAACGGAGGAAACGGCTTCAGGGCACTCGCAAGAATCCAGAAGACACATGCGCAGGCGACCACGATCTCCCATCGGATCCGGAGTCCGCCACGCAACCTGTCCTTGAAATAACGGACCAGAGGCTTCCAGTTGAAATACATGTGGAATGCGCCGGCAAGGATAAACAGCATACTCGAAAGAATATGCATATTGCCCCAATCGGTCTTCGAAAGCCCTCCGAATTCCCATAGAACCCAGTACGCCACCCGGCCTTCCGGCATGACAAACAGTACGACTCCGGTCAGCGACATCATTAAGAATCCGAACAGGGTCAACAAGGAGACCAGGCGGCGCTTGCTATGACGGTTCCATTCCATCGGCCACTCCTGACAGTAAATGCGTTTTCGTGTCCAAGCACGGGCACGGGATCACCGATCGTTTCCGGTGGGGCATCAACGCCGCGCGGGATTGCACGTCCCGCACGACGAGCCCCGTGCATGGCGGCTGTGCGGGCATGCATCCCCGGAATATTCCAGCGGGGCCATCCCCGGGGTCGCATTCCGGAGTTCGGGGCCGGACGATGCGCGCCCGACAGGATCCCAGCCCAGGCGGCACCGGGACGGTGCCCTCCTTCAAGCCGGCATCGTCTGGCACGATGCCACCTATGCATGTCGCCGTCATCGGGAACCCCGGCACGGACCGGTCCCATCAGGGGCTATGCCCCATCTCCCGGCGTAGGGGCATCCTGTTGTGCCGCATGCATACCGGCCACATAACCGGTGGACCACGCCCATTGGAGATTATGGCCGCCGCAGTCACCGTCAACATCCAGGATCTCGCCGGCAAAATAGACCCTGGGCAGAATATTCGATTCCAGCGTTCGGGCATTCACTTCATCGAGATCGACGCCGCCGGCCGTGACCTGGGAGAACATCCAGGATTGGACCCCCGCGCACCTGATGCGCCATTGCTTCAGCAATGCCGCAATGCGCTCAACCTGTGGATGCGTCAGTTCTCCGCAGGCGGAATGCGTCGAGCTGAACCCCGCCTCCCGCAGGAGTACCGGGATCAGGCGCTTGTGCAGCAGCCCGACCCAACTCATTTCGAGCGTCTTTTGAGGGTTCTGTGCAATCCGCCTGGCGATCAAAGCCGCCAGTTCCGAAGAAGAGATGTCCGGGAACAGATCCAGGTGGAAACTCAGTTCCCTGCCGGTTTTCGCATATTCGGAAACGGTGCGGCTCAGCTGCAGAACCGGTATCCCGGAAATGCCGTAATCCGTGAACAGCAGTTCGCCTCTTTCGCTGCCGCGCACCGTGCCGTCGACGCGGCACTCCGCCCGGCCCTGCACGCGTACTCCCGACAACCTCTTGAGAAACGGCGCATCCAATACAACCTGAACCAGCGCTGGGAACGGTTCTCTGAGTGTATGCCCCATCGCTTCGGCCAGCTTGAATCCGCTGCCGTCGGAACCGAGGTTCGGAGACGATTTGCCCCCGGCGGCAAGGATGACGCAATGCGCCGGGTAGGCCCTGGCATCCGGGCTGACACAGCAATACCCGCTCTGTTTCCTTTCCACCCGGACGATTTTTGTCTCGCAGTGGACGCATACGCCCAGCTGCTGCATCTCGTACCGCAGCACATCCAGAACGCTGGAAGCCTGGCCTGAAGCCGGATACACTCTGCCGTCCTCTTCCATGAGGGGCTCGATGCCCAGCTGCTCGAAAAAGGATAACGTCCTCCGCACGTCGAACTGACCCAGAATGCCGTGGATGAAGCTGCGATTCCCTCCATGATAACGGTCGACGGAGCAATTGGTATTCGATAGGTTGCAGCGCCCGTTGCCTGTCGCGAGAAGCTTTTTCCCTATGCGGCTCATCCGTTCGAGAACCGTAACGGCTGCGCCGTGGCGGGCCGCGGCTATGGCCGCCACCATGCCAGCCGCCCCGCCGCCGATAACGACCACCCTGTGTTGCCCTTCGCGCATCATTCTTCCCTGTCGGGCTGGGGTCTATCCCGATGTTAATGACGGATCACTCGGCGGAGCCGACGTTCAGACTGTACTGAAGGATCAGGTAGAAACAATACACCCCCAGGAGCCAGAAGCCCTGCCAGCGCCGGAAGTATCCCGTTCTGTTCATACTTATGAAAATGCGGAACGAAAACAGAACAAGAAGCATAAAAGGAAAATGAAACATGTAGAAACTTGGAGGAATTTCCAGAGGGCTTGCCGCCGCCGCCGCGCCGATGACGAACAGGCAGTTCAGAACATCGGCACCGACAATGTTGCCGACGGTTATTTCCGGGTGACCGCGCTTGATGGATGCAAAGGCTGTCATCAATTCCGGCAAGGATGTTCCCAGCGCCACGAGGGTCGCCGCGATTACGTCTTCCGGGACACCGATCCGGTATGCCAACTCGGCCGCGCTGGGGATCAGCACCCGCGCCGCAGCGATGACCAATAGAAGCCCCACTGCGATCAGAGCAAGGGATCGTCCCCATCCGGCTAGGCGGCCTTCCTCCTCCGCTTCTCCTTCCGCGGCGACCGTCGCGCCGCTTCTAGCCCAAAAGTAGGTGACCAGCATGTAGCAAGCCAGAAGCACCAGGAAAAACCCGCCCACCCACCTGGGGAGAACCGGATTTTCGGGCGCCTGGAGGTACAGGCCAAGCGACACGGCCACAAGCAGCGTTGCGGCACCCACCTGGACCCAGCCCGTACGGTTCAGGATAAACCGGTTCACCGGAACCACTGCAACAATGGCCGTAAGGCCGAATATCAGTCCGGTATCGCAGATGATGGACCCAACGGCGTTGCCCAAGGCCAGCCCGGGATTCCCCATCCATGCGGCCATTACAGAAACGAAAGCTTCCGGCGTGGTCGTGCCCAGGGAAAGGATGGTCGCCCCTATAACAATACGGGGCAGGCCGGTCCGCCGCGCGAGATGTACGACCCCGTCGATCATCCAGTCGGCACTTTTGGAAAGCACGGCGATACTGATGATGATCAGCAGCAGCAATCCCCAGGAGGGTAGGCCGGCCACAATGCCCGACAATACCTTTTCATCCGAAATAATCCGCCAAAAATCCATATCCTTCGCCCTCCCGGGGATATAAGGATGCTAAAAATGGCCCCTATTGGCAAGGAGAATACCATCCTCGGCCTCCTTCGGCAAAAGGAGGGATGGGGCGCCACCATGAGCCCTGCGAACGCCGCGATTGAGGCATCTCCGCCGTCAGGGGCAGTGGGTTCCGGCTCGGGTCTTCCCCTTACGCTTCGCAAAGAGAGCGGTGCCTTTCCCAGAGGCGCTTCGGTTCTCGTTCAGGGCACTCCGATATCGGAATGCCGATAGGATGGCACACCGTCGGAAGTATTTCGATCCGTGCGCAATTTCGTCCCGCTGCAATCACCCCTTTGTTGTGTACCATGCTGGATGGAAGCAGGGCCGGCCGGTCTGGATGTCGGCGCCGGGAACCAGCGAGGGAATACCGCCTCAAGATTTTCAACCAGTACGGGATAAAAATTGCTAGGATCTCCGGTGAAATAACTTTACACTTGAGTTTCACAAGGTATTCGGCACAGAACTAACAGAGGGGATTCCTATGTATCCTAGAGATAAATTGTATAGTAAGGACCACGAATGGGTCTCTGTGCAGGACAATATTGCGACCATCGGCATCACCGACTATGCACAGCATGAATTGGGGGATGTCGTCTTTGTCGATCTGCCCGAGGTAGGGGACAGCTTCGAAGCAAGCGAGCCTTTCGGATCCGTCGAATCCGTCAAAGCGGTTTCCGAAATATTCTGTCCGGTGAGCGGCGAAGTTATCGAGGTCAACGCCACCCTGGATGCCAATCCCGAGTTGATCAACGAATCCCCGCATGACAAGGCCTGGATGATCCGCATCCGGATGGCAAACCCGGATGAACTCAAGGAGCTAATGAACGCTGAAGCCTACGAAGAATACCTGCAGGAATAAACAGGGGCCGCTCTCCCCCTTCTCAAGCTTCCCCGGAGGTCGACGGCTCGTGGGATTTCCATCGACGCATCCCATCCAGCCGTCAACCCTTCCGGCAGAACAAGCTGTTCGCACAGTCGCATCCCGCCGTCGCAACCGAACCCTCTGATGCATCCGGAGCCGCCATCCAATCCTTTCAGGATGGGTCTCACATCACCGATTCCGGCACCGCACCACAGGGATGCATGCGAACGATTTTCAAGCTTGCCTCCGCGACGATACCTCGGGGACAGAGGGAGCACCGAAAGCCGCACATTCCGTCGGTGCCCGGCCACGGCGCATTGCCTCCGTTCTTTCGCGGTATCTGCTCGCCTGAACGGCGGGGGCGCGTGCCGGCAGCGCAGGCCAGGGTCCACAGCCGGATGATGTTTTCTACCAGGCCGGGGTTGCGCCTCCTTCTTCGTGTTTCCAGTAAGGAGCCCAGGCAAGGGTTACCAGGGATACGGATATCGCCGATTTCGTTGGCACAACCGTGAAGGTCTCCAGTTTCTCTGTGAGCGGATCCAGGCTTGTCTGCAGCTCGGCTATTTCTTCCGCCATACGCGACTCCAGTTCGGCGACCTGCCGGTGGAGATCTTCGAGCTTTTCTTCCGCTCTTTCGACGTCTTTTGTTTCCTTCAGAATACGACCGGCACGGCTGGCCGTGGTGGACGCACGCCCGACGGAGGATCTGCTCCATTTCTTGCTGCCCAGTACAACAGAAAAAAGCGTAGTACCCAGGGAGATGGCTGTCTGCATCTTCTGCTGTTTGGCCTGCTCCTGTTCTCGTTCAATGGCGTGTTCGGCAGTCCGGATGCGCTCCTGCAGGCGTGAGGTTCGATCTTGATATTTCCTGCGCAGCTTCTCCACGAGTTCATCCCGCTTTTCCCTCGCAGCCATCTGCAAACGGATCCGGAAATCCCTCTCCTCTTCACCGGGCATGGAGGTCATTTTCAAGGAAGGGCTCGAAAAGAGTTCCAGCTTCCGGCTCCTGTAGATCCAGTCTTTGAAAGACCGGGTCCATTCGGTATAGTACCGCTTGTCCATGGCCTCTTTCGGCGGAGAGGTGAACGACGCGGGCTGGGAGGGAGCGTCCTGCAATGTGTCCTTCTGCAGGGCCGCATCTTCGGATTTGTCCCAGTCTATCGCCGATCCGGAAGTGAATTTAGCAAGGATGGAAACATCCCTTTGCACATCGATCCCCGCCTTGGCATTCCTGTAGTAGACAGTTGCGCTCCCCAGAAGGACGGGATTGTAGACCAATGAACTCCCGGCAGGTTGCGCCCTGCCGGCGGCAATAAAGCACTGGTTGATTCCCGGCGGCATGATCGGAGGAAGAGATCCCGCCGCGGGCGCCGCAATCCCTTCGACGTGCCTGGCCCCCGGAGAGACAGGCTCCTCTTCAGGGATGCCCGGAGAAGCCTCTCTGTTCAGCTGTTTGATCTGGCTGCGGGTGATAGGCCCTCTCAGGTAGGACATCGCCCATCTTGTCTGGAAAGTGACCGGCCTCTCGTTATGGACGTTGTGCATCAAAAAAACCCGGCTCCCCAGCCCCGCAAGCACCCTGCTCATCACCTGCCTGGCGAATTGCCCGGCACCGCTTCCTCCCACGCCTTCGAGACCGTCCAGAAGCCGCTCTTTGTCCCTGTCTGTCTGGAGCCTCCCGATAAACCAGGTACCTGCATTGGACAGGCCCTTGTAGTCGAGATCTACCGGATTCTGGGTTGCGAGAACTATGCCCAGGCCGAACGCCCGCGCCTGCTTCAGCAGGGTCAGCATCGGTGTCTTCGACGGAGGATTCGATACAGGAGGCAGGTATCCGTATATCTCATCCATGTACAGGATGGCCCGGAGGCTGCTGGTCCCGGACTGCCGGCGCATCCAGTCGAGCATCTGGCCTAGCAGAACGGAAACGAAAAACATCCTTTCGGCATCGCCCAAATGGCTGATGTGGAAAATAGATATCCGGGGTTTCCCCTCTTTGGTGTATAAAAACCTGTCAATTTCCAGGGGTTCCCCCTCGAACCAGGCGCGCCAACCTGGTGCAGCCAGGAGACTGTTCATCCGCATGGCCAGGGCGAAGCGATCCTTGGCCGGGAAAAAGGATTCCAGGTCAAAAATCCCGACCTTTGTGAACGAAGGCTTCTGTACCGCATGTATGAAGCCTGCGAGATCCAGGTCCTGCCCATCCCGCCAGACCGAATGCAGGATCGTCGACAGCAGTATGTGCTCCCGGCTCTGGATAGGATCCGCTTCGATGCCGATCAGGCTCAGCAGGCTTGTAACGGTATTGTTGATTTTCTCCTGGAAAATATCGTCATCCTCGCGCACAACCTGATCAGGAGCGGCGAACGACTTGAGGATTGAAACCTGGAGGCCGGCATCGCTTCCCGGCGTGTATACCGCCAGTTCGCCTGCATTTCGGAATTTCCTGATACGTTCCTTTCCCTGGCCCCAATCAGCCAATCCCTTTTCCCAGAGTTCCGCCTGTTTTTGGGAGAATTCTTCCGGTGTAAGCCCCAGCTTCTGCGCATCCTCCGGATTGATCCACGGCAGAAAATCTTCCGGCCGCAGCTCTGGAAAGGTCAAAAGGAGGTTGCACAGGTCCCCCTTCGGATCAATGACGATGGCGGGGATCCCATCGATCAACGACTCCTCAAGAAGAGAGATGCAAAGGCCGGTTTTCCCGCTGCCGGTCATCCCCACGCATACGGCATGCGTCGTCAGATCCTTGGAATCGTACAGAATGAGATTTTCCCCGAGGGAGCCTTGTTCGAGATCGTACTCCGCGCCTAGGTAGAAAACTCCGAACTTTTCAAAATCTTCCAATGTAGTTATTCCTCAGATAGATGGGTTCCTCCTTGAGGGCACCGGCATCGGCGATCCACCGATCAGCGTATCTCCTCAAGGCAGTTCCGAGGGATGTCCCGAGGCCTCGTCCGGTCCGCTTTTTTTTGCCATGGTGAACGGTCACGGATTTCTCCATCTTTCCGCGTTCCCCGCAGACCGGGATGGCGTTTGCACGGCTGCTTCGACGCATCCTGTTCCGGATCCCATGATTTTCATTTGCGTTTCGAAGTTTCGGAAAAAGACGGCTCTTCCGCAGAAAATCCCTTGTAGTGCAAAAGACTCCCCGACCAAGTGCCAGTCCTGTGATTCTTTTCCTATTTACAGTAGCTGCCGACAGAAGTCCATAAAAAGAGTCCGAGCCGGAGATAAATTGCACGCGATCAGAACCGGCTTCTGCCGGGCGCCCGGCAGAGAGGGATGCGGCCAGAAAATCGGATCTGATCGACGCAGGAAGTCGGCCCTGTCCATTCGGATGAGAACAGAAAGCCCAAAGGTTTCAGGCGCGACAACGGCAAACGAACTGACCCGACGCCGGGGTATGGCCACTCCCCGGCGCGTGCCGGATACCGACGGGGCTTCAGGCAGTTCCGGATCGCCCGCACCTGCATGCCCTGAGCGTTAGGGATGCATGGAAGATCTGGTGCGTGGCGATGGGGTTCACTCTTCCGGGCAGCCGTTTCCTATCCTTTCACTGCTTCGGAAAGTTTCCGTGCGTACTCCTTTTCCGGAAACAGGCTTTCGAACAGTTCCGGAACAATACGCAATGTTTCTTCGACCGGCAGGCAGTATTCCATTTTGGAGAATCGACTGCGAAATGCGCTCACATCGCCCGCGACGTCCTTTTTGCGCACGACCACCGAGGCAATCAACCGCGCCAGCTGCTCGAAGTCTTTTTCTTTCATCCCGTATCGGGTCATCTCCTGGACCCCCATCCGTATGCCGCTGGGACGGTAGAATGTCGTGTCTCCCGGCAATGCCTGATAATTCGTGATGATGTTGTTCGACTCCATCCGATGCGCAACCTCTTTAGCATCCCCGAAATCCGCGACTCTGAGAAGCACTTGGTGGGTATGGGTGTATTCTTCCGCCTCGCCGCCTTCGACGGGCATACCCTGGGATGCACAGTACTTTGCGAAAGCGCGGGCGTTCGAGAGCACCTGCAGCTGATACTCGTTCTTGTAGGCATTCATTTCGATGGTTGCGGACAGCATTGCCAGCTGCGTCCCCAAATGATGATTGCTGGTCATTCCGGGGAATGTACGTGCCGTGATCTCCTTCCAAAGACCGCTCAACGGCGTATCTGTATTCATGTTGGACGCAATGATGCCCCGTTGCGGGCCGAAAAAGGTCTTGTGCGTGGACCCTGTCACGACATCCGCGCCTTCCGCGAGAGGATCCTGGAAGTAGGAGCCGAGGATTCCCAAGACGTGGGCCGCGTCGTACATAACCAGCGGACGATAATCCGGAATAGCCTGGATACAGGATCGGAGCTGCTTCACAGGCTCCGGATGCAGAAACATGCTTTTACCGAAGACGATTAACGTGGGCCTATGTTCATCAACCAGCGCCTGCATCTTTTCCAAATCCACCTTATACGGATTCTTTGTGTCCGTCGGGAAATGGATGATGTTGTTCTCGGCCAGGTTGTACAGTGCCCCATATGGCTGGGCGGAAAGATGTCCTCCGTAATTGAGATCGTTATTCATCACACACGCGATCCTGCCGCTCCCGCTGAGAGTCGGATACCCTTTCGGGGTGGCCGACAGGAACTTCACGAGACCCTTGAATACGATTTCGTTGGCCATTTGCCCGCTAACCGGCCTGGTTTCGACGTTGCTCCCCCCGATAAAAGCGGCGAACTCGGATTTCAGATGTCGTTCTATCTCGTAGATGAAATCTGCGCCCTGATAGTAGTACACCTGATCTCCCTTCAGTGCGCCCGTGCCCGAAAGGGATTCGATTTCTTTCTTGAGAGCGGTCTTATGTTCCGCATATCTTCCCGAGGGATCGCTGATCTCGCAAAGCTTCACAAACAATGACGGGGTATTCTCAGAGGGGATAAGGTTGAAGCACCTTCTCTGACGCCACAGATTGTTTTCAGTTATTTTTTCCGCCAAATCATTCAGTTTCGTCGCCAGTGTATTCATTATTTCCTCGTTGTTTCGGTATCAGTTCATCAGGCCGAATCGGGGTTAGGGATTCGGTTGGATGCCTCGAAGTTTTTCGCAGACAGCCGCGATATCGGCGCGGCTGGACATGTCCAGAACAGGCGCCCGAAAAGTTAAAACCTTAAACCTCTCCTTTAAAGAATCTATTGCAAACTGTATTGCATCCGAAAGTTCCAGCTCACCTCTTTTCGAAGGACGAATGTTTGTACAGGCCTGATAGATTTTAGGAGAAAACACCCAACTGTTCATGCTGACATAGACAGGATTGCCAAGCGCACGTACTGTATCCTCGGAAGGCTTTTCGAAAATCCGCTCCAGAAATCCTTCCGCATCCACCTTGGCTACGGCAAATTTCAATATACGCTCCTCCGGAACATTGCTGCCCGATACAAGAGCATCCCGCTCGAATAAAGCGACTCCCGGACCAGATAGCTCCCCGAGCGCCCTCAGGGCGGCCATTGGATAGTAGTTGTCCGAATTAATGACCAGGAAAGGATCCGCGCCCGTATAGGCTTGTGCGCTGAAAACGGCATCGGCGGTGCCCAGGGGCTCTTCCTGGATCGCGAAACTTAACCGGATTCTCCTGGGCGGCGACTCGACCAGGTAATAATCCCTGATCAGCGTATGCTCGGGCCCTATAACGAGACACACATCGGAATACCCGGCGTTTGCCAGTTCGCTTAAAACATAGTCCAGGAAAGGGCGCTCTATCGGGATCATGGCCTTGACGCCCAAACCGGCCATTTCCGTCTGCCGGCGGTCCAGTACGGCCGCGGTGTCTGATTTCCGCATGCGTGTTCCCAATCCACGCGCCATAATCACGGCTTTTGTAATATGAGCCATGCATCCCCTCAATCCTTTGGTCAATGTGTGTGTAAATCCTTGAGATAGTAACCCAATCCGGCGTCATTTGAATAGGGTTACGATCCGATTTTTACGAATGGGACCGGCCTTTTCGGCCGCCCATCCCGCCACGGGAGCCTGAATAAACGCCCGTCCGGGGAGGATCCTATCTCAGGCGCAGCCCAAAACCCGCTTGGATGCATCTACACCCTCAGCGACACCGTGTTCGAGAGCCTCCGGCCGCTGATTCTCAGTACTCACGCGGTTTCTCAGGAATTTCGCGACAATCGGCGATGCTCCCCAGAAAGCGTCGTTGATTGTTTGTATTTTTGATTCCCGTCGCACCCGTGTAGACAGCTCCCGGGGCCAGCATGACGCCGATCCAGTCCAGACCGCTTGCCGGCCTGTTAATACCAGAACGTCCCAGACGAAAGACAGGGCCGGCTGCAGCAGAAGGATTAGCCCGGACAGGGGCAAGCGTAGACAGGGCATATCGAACCCACGCACTGGCTGAACAGGCCTGGTGATGAAAGGGACGGCAGTGCCTGCGCCTATCCGGATTGACGAAGGAATCGCCGGCCCGGCGCATCTCCCGATCCGGCATTGCCCCCCCGGCTACCTTCAGTGTTTACCCTCAACGAGAAGCAGGCCGATCCCTGCAAGCGGGACCGACAGAAGGTACGCCGTCCGCAGGTCCCCTTTAAAAAATAACACCCCGATCAGTGTCACAATAAACGCCTGGAAGCTAGGCAGCAGCGCACCCAGCCCGGGACCGGCATATCGGACTGCTAGGGGGCAGGCCCGGGTCCACGGCAACTACGATGCCGGCGACAATCACCGGGCCAGACTTGACACGGTACTACTTACGGTATTCGCCGCGCCAGAGGGGGGCGCCGATGAGAAGAAAAACGCCGCCGATCCGTACACGGTAGAAGGCTGCGGCTGCCGGCGTCACACGACCGAGTTTGACCCAAATTCCGGGAAAACCGATAAGGACCGAACCGAGGATGAGGCCGGGGATGACACACCCACTATGCCTTGGGTTTTCAAAATGACGGTGTGTCATTCCACGCCCAATCAGCAGACGGGAGGTTTGGTGTTCGCCGGTGGGGGGTTTTTCATCCCGATACGGAAGAATTCGCCGGTTTCCTTGCGTTTCCACCCGACACGCTGATTCAGGGGGTACACCACCGTGATAGCGCCGGGAACGGGGCAATCTGCGGCACAGCAGCCGCAAAACCAGCATTCGTCAGGATATAAAACAACCGGCGGCCCCCCCCGTTCCGGATCAGGAACCAGCACATTGGTCCGGCAGACCTCCACGCACAGGTTGCAACCGGTACAGAGCCCGGCATCAAACACGATGGCTTTGCACGGCATTTCTGGATTCGGCACCAAGTAGGCATTATCGGGCATCGTTATTCCCCTTCCCCTTCGAGCGCGCAATGTTTCCGGTAGTTCTCCTCGTAGCTTGAAGCATACGGCGGCTGCAGCCAGTAGTCGATCGGAAGCACTCTGTTTTGGATACGCCCGTTCTCCAGGCGCATTGTTACGATCTTGTTCCATTCGGGAGGATCGACTTCAGGATAGTCCATTCTCTTGAAATCCAGATACAGGCTGCTGGCCTTTCGAGCCAGGGACGCCTGCATAATGATCTTGCCTACGGTGATATGCGTCAGATTTTCAAGCGATCGGCACAGCTCATGGGGATTCCGGGCGAAGGCCTCCGACGCTTCGCTTTCAGAAATGCTATCCATCCAACGGATCCCCATTTTCAAAGTCTCTTCGTTTTTATACTCGCCGCAGTAATCCTGCATGATGCGGCATAATCCAGCGCGCATTTCCTTCCACCCGATGCCGCCGTTGCGTAAAACGGGCGCGTAAACCCTTTTCTTCTCGAGCTCGACCTGCCTGCGGCTGGCCATGTGCATTTCGGAACCGGTCGCATAGCCGGCGGCTTGTCGGCCGGCATATCGTCCGGTCGTAGCCGCGTGGGCATGCGTACCGCCCGAATATTGCTGGCTTCCCGCCACGTAAAGGCCTTCCAGATTGGCTTTTAAATCCCAGTCGAAAACAATGCCCCCGCCGCCGCCGAAGGCAACCTCCCGCCATTGCCCGGGACCGTAGGTTTCCCAGTTGGGTCCACGGCCGTACTGCTCCGGGGGCAATACCGCCAGTTGCAGCATATCCTTTTCAGGATCGAATCCGGCTCTGTTGTAGGTATCGTAAATGATCCGGCATTTGCCCTCGTTGTAGATCATCAGGCCCCATATCGCTCGGCGCTCGTGCTCAGGCATGCCCGGCAGGTCCGCATACAGGGGCAGCACAAATTCGCCCTTTTTAATGCGATCCGAAAGGTCAGGAATGAGGGTCGGTCCCCAGATATCGTAGGGCCCCATGCGCCCGTAGTTGAAAAACTTCTGTCCTGAAGCAGGCCTGTAGCGGTCCGTAACGTTTTTCAGAACCCTGCCGTCACGGTCTACCCAGGGAATTTCTTTCCCGTTCGAATCGACGATCGTGCAGGCAAACCAGGTGTTGTTGCAATCCCCGGTCCCATAGGGAGGATAGCGGAAAAATCCGCTGCTCAGGGCCCGGCCGCTTCTTTCCATCAAAGCCAGCTCTGCACCCGCGTTCCACGCCATTGCAGTGCCGTCACCCGTATTATTGGGATCATTGAAACTGGAGCCAAATCCGATCATCTCCGTGGAGAAAATCCACTGACCGGCAGGAACAGCCATGGAAAGAATGACGGCTTTCGACCGGAAGATGTAAAACTCACCTGTACGGGTATGCACACCGGCGGCCCCGATGACCCTGCCCCCCTGCATCCCGTCTTCGGTAAGGAGCAGTGTCGCCATAATCCTGTCGAAAATCCTCACGCCCAGGCGCTGCATTTCCCGGTAGAGGGCAACCTTGATATCGGCGCCGCCGTTGACCCGGATGCAATAACGGTTATCGTAATCGTAGGCAAACATGAGTTTGGTTCTTTCGTCCCGGAAATCCGCGCCGACAAATTCATCGTCGACGTCACGTACCTTGACGCCCATGGTCTCGAGATCCATCAGTGCATCATAGCTTTCTTTGCACTGTATGTAGCAGCCGATCCCATTTCCGAACTCGCCGTAACTGTAGGGACCGAATGTCTTGACAATATCCATAGCCTCATCCGGCGAGATTTTCGAGCATGGATTCGTAAACGCCCCATGCCAGTGATCGACACCCGCGCCTCCGGACCCGCTCCGTATTACGGCCCCTTTGTCCACCACAGCGACACGAACGCCCCGTTTCGCAGCGCTGATAGCTGCATGGCACCCCGCAACACCACCTCCCAGGATCAAAACGTCTGCGCTGATTTCATTTTCTTTCCCGTAATGGACCGTGTACGGCCATGACTGCGCCTGCGAACGCTTGTGCTCCGTCATTGCATTCCCCCCGCATTGTTTCCCGCCGAACTCGAAACCGGTCGAACATCGACAAGGCTGCTATTGTATAGTGGGATAGCCGAAATGCTCTACCGAAATCCCACATGCATGCCTGGACCGGCATGTTCCCGGAAACCGGCGAAAACGCTGAAAAACCGACGGCGGCCGGCTATCGCCGGGATTGTTTTGGAGTTTAGTAATCGTACGGACGAAGGCGCTAGGTGCGCCCTGCAATCGTTGGATCCCAAACGGTTGGAACTGGCAGTTTTGAATACTTTTGGGGCCTTCGGCATACGCCCGGCTGGATACGGGAATGCAGTGTGCTGGCCCCAAGCCATCTGGTACCAGCGAGACGGTACGTGGGGCTAGCCCGGATACGGAACTCTGAACCTGCATCCCCGGGTAACATACATACGCGGGCGGATACGGATGCTAGCGGGTATCACCCTATTCTAAAAATCGAGCGCCCCTTTGTACACCATCTCTTTCAAGTTGAACGATTTCTTGATGTCATATCTCCCGGCGGTGATGAAAACCTCCATCTTGCCGTCTCTCGTAGTGAAAACCGGGGTCCCATCCTCGTTGAACTTGGTGAAGACCATGTACAGACTTACTTGGGACTGCCCGTCTTGACTGGGAATAACCTGGGTGGGTTTGATGGGATCCTTGTCCCCGACCTTGAGATAGGAATGTTCCTGAATGAGCTCGGCGCTGTAGCTTTCCGCCTGTCCATTCAGCCCGGTAACGCCGAGTATGTGGATCGTTTCTTTGCGGAGCGATTCTGCAGCCTCCCGGGATGTCTTGACTTCGTCCTTATATCGATGGCGAGCAACAGCCTGTTTGACCGGAATAGCCGACTGCCACCGCAGTACTACCAGGGGACCGGGCGTGCCGCCCATGCCGGACTCACCGCCGCCCATACCGCCCATGCCGCCACCCATTCCACCCATGCCGCCACCCATGCCACCCATGCCGCCCATGCCGCCCATGCCGCCAAAGCCACCCATGCCTCGGCTGATCATCGGATTTTTATTATCGACCTTACTCCGCACCTTTTTGGCCCAGGGAGAATCCTCCAACATTTTCATGGTTTCTTTTTCATCCCAGGTCGAAAAATCCTTGGTTTCCCAGAATTCAGCGGCCACCAGCAGAGCAGCACAAGCGAAAATGCTCAAAGTGATATAACAACATATCCGTTTCATAGTTCCGTATCTCTCCAAAAGGTTCCAGTGAGTGTGATCAGAATATATTCATTGCTCCCGACACTGCAAGTACTATTCCGGATTACGATTGAAGATTGCTTGTATGACAGGACAAAACATCGGGCCCATCGCGCTCCAGGTTTTCCCCGGGAAGAATGCCGGACGATACTGTCCGAGGGCCCCGCCGGTACCGATCCAGGCTCCGAACGCGCCCGCTGGCTTCAAGGCCCGCGTGGATGGCCAGCTATCCCCTCCCGACCTTTAAGCCTGACATCCTATAGACTTGCAGGCTCCTCCGATCTAAAAACAAGGATCGCCAGGGGGGGCAGGGTCAGGTTAAGGGAGCAGGGATGGTTGTGGCAGGCTACCGGCACAGTATCGATGCCCCCCATATTGCCGCATCCGCTTCCCCCATAGATCCCCGCATCGCTATTGAGCACTTCCGTCCAATGACCCGGGCGGGGGACGCCGAGTCGGTAGTCGTATCGCGGTACCGGCGTACAATTCGCGACGACCATCAGCGCATGCTGCCGGGCTTCCCCCCTTCGGAGAAAACTTACGATGCTGCTGTCCGCATCGCTGCAGTCGATCCACGCGAACCCTTCAGGGATAAAATCGGTCTGGTGCATGACCGGATCCTCCCGATACAATCGATTCAGATCCCGGACCCATCGCTGCAATCCCCGGTGTTTGTCATCTTGGAGCAGGTGCCAGTCGAGGCTCCGATCATGCGCCCATTCCCCCCATTGGCCGAACTCCCCTCCCATGAAGAGCAGCTTTTTCCCGGGTTGGGCGTACATGTAGCCGAGGAGAAGCCGCAGATTGGCAAATTTTTGCCAATCATCTCCAGGCATCTTGCCCAACAGAGATCCCTTGCCGTGAACAACCTCGTCGTGGGACAGAGGCAGACAGAAATTTTCCGTGAACATGTACAAGCCCCTGAATGTGAGCTTGTCGTGGTGGTATCGGCGGTAGATCGGATCCAGGGACATATAGGTGAGCGTATCGTGCATCCACCCCATGTCCCACTTCATGCCGAATCCCAGGCCTCCGATGTAGGTGGGCCTCGACACCATCGGCCATGCAGTCGATTCTTCCGCGATGGTCTGGACCCCGGGATGCTCCCTGTAGATGGTTTCGTTCATCGTTTTCAAAAACCGGATCGCCCCCAGATTTTCTCTGCCGCCGTACTCATTCGGTATCCACTCGCCTTCCACGCGAGAATAGTCGAGATAAAGCATTGATGCAACGGCGTCAACACGCAAACCGTCCGCATGGTACCGGTCGAACCAGAAATGAGCGCTGCTGGCGAGAAACGATTGAACCTCGTGCCTGTCGTAATTGAACACGAAGGTGTCCCAGTCACGGTGCAATCCCTGACGCGGATCCGCATGTTCGTACAGATGCGTCCCATCGAAGTACGCGAGTCCGTGTTCATCCGTGGGAAAATGAGAAGGGACCCAGTCCAGAATGACGCCTATCCCCAGTTGGTGGAATGCATCGATCAAGGCCATAAAATCCTGCGGCGTACCGTACCGGGATGACGGAGCGAAATAGCCCGAAGTTTGGTAGCCCCAGGAAGCGTAAAACGGGTGTTCCATCACGGGCAACAACTCTATATGTGTGAATCCCATTTCCTTTACATAGTGCGGCAACTCGGAAGCTATTTCGAGATAGGACAGTAGTCGTTCACTGTTTTCCGGATCGCGTCTCCAGGAACCCAGATGCACTTCATAGATGGAAAGAGGCCGTTCAAACATCTTGGATTGCGCGCGCGCAGCCATCCACTCACTGTCTCTCCAGGTATAATCCAGGCGACAGATACGGGATGCTAACCTTGGAGGGATTTCGGCATGGAAAGCGAACGGGTCAGCCTTGTCCACGCTGTATTTCCGATGCCGGGAAATTATGTGATATTTGTAGCAGTTCCCGGTTGTAGCATCGGGGGAGAACCCTTCCCAGATACCGGATTGCTCTCTGGGTGATAATAGAAGCGCTGTTTTGCCCCAATCATTAAAGTCCCCAATAACGGAAACCTGCTCCGCATTGGGGGCCCAGACAGCGAAATATACTCCCTCTACATCCCGGAAGCGGCAGGGATGGGCTCCCAGCTTGTCGTAGAGCCGGTAATGCCGGCCGCCGTTGAACAGATACAGATCATCGGCGCTCAGCAGTGAATGCAATTTGGCCATATTAACCCCTGTTCATCGCTGTCTTTCACGGAAAATCGCAGATTCTCCGGAGGGGATTCCCCAACCAGCACAGACCTTTGTTCCGTTCATAAGACACTTCATCGGCAGCCTTTTCAAGCAGAAATATATCCGGTAGAAGGTATAGAGCCATCCCCCTGCGCGGACAGGCACATGGCCACAACCGGCCATACCCAAAAGAGACATTCTGATTCCAGAGCCTTGTCCGGGCATGCGGGTGTGAACCATGGATCTATGCCCATTTGGGGCTGGGCCCGGGCCATGGTCAAGGATTCATGGGGGATGCCCTTCAGGCAGGGTTCCACTCGTTGCGACACGGGAGCACGCGTGCAATTGTATAGCACTCCCTGCGGAACCATCCGCTTGAACCGTCCACCCCCCGGCAATGCGCTCAATTCGGGGATTCCCGCATCGGCTCCTGGATCGGCCGCTCTTGGCACGATTCCTGATTGGCACCCGCCATCTGTTTCCGAAAAAGCAGCCGATGGACGTCCCCAACCGGTTGGCTAATAATAGTACCAGATGCTTTCGTAGTCGTCGGCATTTTCCCCGATTGTCTCGAGCCGCAACAGGTACTCGAGGAGAGGGACGTCGTGGCCTACATAGGGCGGCCGTTCGACAATCCCCTTTTCCCATGGGTGGAAGTTGTACAATCGCGCACCGTCTGCCATGATCGCAATCAGATCCCTATGCTGGAACGCCCTCAGGTAGTTTTTGCCCAGGCCTGGAACGTTATAGACGGCCTCATCGGTCCTTCGCAATCCCGGAAGCAGGCGGGCTTCCTCCTTCTGTTCCTGAAGCAGCCGTGCCAGGGGGACGCGATAGGCGTTGGTTTCTTCCTTCCCCTTCGTCATGAATGTATAGTACGGATCGACACCTATCCTCCGCAGGATCATGCGCAGTCTGGCGGCCTCGAAACGGCGTGAGACATAGAAGGTATAGACGTTCTGATTAAAAACGGAAATCCCCTGCTTCTTCAATCGATTCACCGCCGCTACCATTTGCGGTGTGATCTCGTAGGGGTGCTCCACATGCGTGACCACGCAGATTTCACGTCGGCCGGGCTTGCGCAGTCTGCCCAGTCCTCGTGCCAGCTCCGGTGTAATGCGCATGGGCAACGTGACCGGGGTGCGGGTTCCGATTCGGATCAAATCGACGTGCGGGATCGCGGCCAGCCTGTTCAGAATGCCGAACAGCGTATCGTCCTGCATACCGAAGGGATCGCCACCCGTGACGAGGATTTCCCGCAAAGCGGGATGCCGGGCGATGAAATCGATTGCCCTATTGAGAACCTCCGGATCGGCGAGCGCATCCGGGACCATGGCATCGTCAATCTCCCAGTTGCGCTGGCAGTAGACGCAGATCTGCGGACACGTGTTGTAGGGCTTCAGTATCGCTATCGCGGGGTAGCGCCGGGTTATCAAATCTACGGGAGACGTGTCCCGTTCAAGCATGAAGTCCATGGCGTAGTGCACATTGCCCCGATTTTCAAGCATGCGCGCTACATAATCCTGGGAAGGCAGCACCTGTGCGCGCAATGCCCGATCCCGGTTATGTTCCGGATCTTCGTCGAAAAGGCTCGCATAGTAGGGAGTGACCCCGAACGGCAGATGCCCCCGGGTCGCTTTCTTGATAGCCTCTCTCTCGGTGGATGTGAGCGGCACATATCTTTCGAGATCTTCGGCCGTTCGCGCAATATGATGCACCTGCCATTGCCAGTCGTCAAAGTCCGCCTTTGTCCCTCCAAGGGCGGACCGTACCGTGCCACGCCGTTTCGACCGGCGCCTTCTTGATGGCCCCGACAGGCCATCTTCGTACCGGTCCATCTGTCTGGAGACGCCCTCCCAGAGACGGTCGAGTTCATCGGAACGTGCGAGGGCGGCTTCCCGGCCTTCCAGACTTTCATCATGGACAGGAGTCGGTTCGGGAACCAGACTATCGACATTCTCATCGAGCCCTCGGCACAGATGAATGAGCTCGGCGTAAAAAGCCGGTTGGAGGTCGGGACGATCCTTCCCGCGTGCGATGTCCCAAAGGGCTTGTATTACACTGAAACCTGCCGCCTCCTCTGAACTCTCCAGAAGAATGCCCCTCCAGGCACGGGCGCAGTCGCGGACAATATATAAATATGCGTTTATGGACCTGGCGGTTGGTCCGCACTTTTCATACTGCCCTTGGGTAACATGATCGTAAAGCGCCCGTCTCGCATTTTCAATGGACGATGCATTCCGGACGATGGTGAGTATTCGGGCCCCTTCCTTCTGGAATTGTTCCCTGGTGTACCGTTCTGTTAGTGGACTTCTTGGCACGATATTCCTCCTGTTTGGTCGCGGCGTTCCTTCAACGGCAGTTCGATTTTTATTCCGCGTTCGTTCGGCTACCAGGGCCATGACATGTCTGGCAACGTCCATGCGCCCTACCCCATCGGAATGACCGCCCGTGAAGGCCCCGTTCTGGCGGCAATTACAGTGCTGTGGGCAGACCAGATTGTGCGCGTCTGTCTCCAGCATTTTCCTGGGGAAGTTGAAACCGTGCATCTGTATCCGGAATCTGGAAACCAGCGCGATTTGCTGAATTACTTGATCGTTCGTAATTATGCCACAATACGCTTCTTTCTTCTAGGATATTGCATTGTTTTTCGGAATCCGCCCGACATGACGGATAGCATATACGCTGCGTCCATTGCCGAAGGGGCATGCGCGATACACCGTACTGTACCCTCGATTCCCTTAGAAGATTTTGTAACGCCTTTCCTGTCGATACGCGGACATTTCCCACCACATCCGGTCCCTCACTTTGGGGTTCGGAACCTTTCAACAGCACAAATGGAAGCCACGGCTGCTACGCCGCCTCCATTGCCCGGGCAGGCCTCTGGCGGACATGGTACGCAAAACGATCGAAACCTTACGGAAAATATCATTGACTATGTTAAGCTGTTTCCCGGGTTGACGCAGAAGATGAACGATTGTGTGGGATTTTCTATGGAACAGCGGTCTGAATTCAGACCTGGCCGACGGACACTGATCAAGATTGCCGCAGGATTGTTCCTGGCTCCATCCGCGGTGGGAAATATTTTTTCGAAGCCAGCCTCGCCCTTACAGATCGCCAACAGGTTCAGCCGTCTGAACAGCCAGCGCCCCCTGCGGCCGCACACTGACTATATTATCCTTCATACCACGGAAGGCGCCGAAAATGGCTCTTTGAACAAAATTCGCCGCAATGGCGAAGCTAATTACTTTGTTTGCAAGTCTGGAACCGTCTACCGTATCATCGACAAGAACAGGATCGCGAAACATACCGGCCGCAGCATGTGGGACGGCAAGACAACGATCGACAATTACTCCATCGGGATCGAGGTTGTCGGCTATCATAACAAGGACATCACCGATGCACAGTATCATGCGCTGAAAGAGCTGGTACGCCAACTGCAGAGCCTGTACTCTATACCGGACGAGAAGGTTCTTACACACTCCATGGTCGCCTACGGCCGTCCTAATAAGTTCCATCGGTATAATCATAGAGGCCGGAAGAGTTGCGGCATGATCTTTGCACAGCCAGAAGTTCGCGCCCGGCTAGGGTTGGAATCCCAACCGGACCACGATCCCGACGTGAAGGCCGGCCGGCTAAAGGTGGCCGACAAAAAACTTTTCAGCTTCCTCTTCCCCGAAAATCTGAAGCCCACGCTGGTAGCGTCCATTGAAAAACCAGCTCCTCCGCCCCCGGCAAAAATCGAATTGCCCGACGAATCTCCGATAATAACCGGATCCAATTCAGCCTGGCAAATCGCCCGTGAACGTTATGATCACCCTTCGACTCTGTACACCTTCCCGAACGGCAGCAAGAAAAGAGGCGATCAGATTGATAATTGGGCCAAGATTCCTACAGGCACCCGAGTCACCCTTACAGAGATGGAAGACAACCAGCCGTTTGAGGGATTCATGGAAATCGGCAAAGATGGAGACTCGGCCAATGCCGTAGCCGGGGAAGCATGGACAAGCGCCACCACAATTTACTTTTTCCCGGACGGTTACATCCGCACCGGCGCCGAACTGCAGGAGACCGCTGCCGGCCGCCGGTTACTGAACAACACGCCCCCAAAGACCCTCATACTGGTCGGGTACATATACGGGGGATACGTCAAAGCCCGGAGGTCGGCATCGAACATCGCGGGAAGAAAATGGAATTATCCTTCGACATACTACCGATATCCCGACGGTAGCATAGTGAACGGTGATGATATCAAGCAGAAATCCATCCCACCGAAAACATTGATTTTTTACCAGCAATAGCCGGTTTAGGTATCCTGATTTTGGTTGCCCGGAAACGGCCCGATTTTCTCGAGCCACCGCCGGATGCGCATGATGTCCTCTACGCGTGCTCTGTCGCCTGACGCATTCAGCAGAACAATCACCACGGGGCGCTGCCTCAGTGAAGCCTGCATCACCAGACACCTGCCGGCCTCCTGGATATAGCCGGTCTTCGACAGCCCGATATCCCAAGCGCCATTGCGAACAAGGGGGTTTGTATTCACAAAACGTATCTTTTTCTGGTCACTTCGGAGCACAAATTCCCTGCGTGTGCTGAAAGTCCGGACCAGACGGTAATGGTACGCTGCATTGACAAGTCTGCAAAGGTCGACGGCGGAAGAGACGTTCGCCCGGGAAAGCCCCGAAGCGTCCTCGAATCTTGTTTCCGACAGGCCGAGCGCGCGGGCCTTTCTGTTCATCGCCCTGACAAACTCCTCTTCCCCTCCAGGGTAGGTCCGTACCAGTGCGTGGGTAGCCCTGTTTTCGGATGCCATCAAGGCCAGGAGCAGTGCCTGCATGCGTGTGAGGCACGTCCCGACGGTAAGACGTGACCTGCTGTATCGAAGCGTATCCTTGTCTTCTTCGCTGATGGTTATCTGCATACCCATATCTAGAGCGGAATCCCAAATCACCATTGCCGTCATCAGTTTGGTTATGGAGGCAATGGGCATGACGGTATCCGCTCTCTTTGATAACAACAATTCCGCTGTGTTCTGGTCCTGGACGGCAACGGCAACGGAGCAAAGACTTGGGTTTCGCGCATTCACGAACGCTCCCGCTTCGACATCGATGTGCAGGCCGATCAAAAACAGGGCAACGAATATGGCTCCCTTACGAAGAGCCGTGCTGCTCGCTCTCGCGGGACGATGGGAACTGGTTTGTATCTGCCGAATAATTGGAACGTTCCTTGTATTTCGAGGAATACGATGCGGAGTGTCCGCGCCATGTGCGCGGTGCAGTTGTTTACATTCCATCTTTAATATTTGGACGATTGCGCTCGCAGTCCCCGGGTGGTTGAAATGCTGTGTTTCGAAACAGGCATCTCTGCCCGGAAAACCGGAAATATTTATTGGTCGAACCCATATCGATTCCAGTTCGTACTTTGGGGGGGGGGCGCGAACATTGTTCCGACAAGGATCTTATCGTCCTATCCGAAAAAATGAATAGGTTTTTCGCACTCCAGCAGCCCTGCACTTTAGGCTTTAACTACAGCAAGAAAGCCCGTTTCCCATACCGCCGGAATGCCATCCTTGTTTTCATGAAATCATGGATAGGGCTCCATCAACGCCGCATAACGGTCAAGAAGGGCCGCTACTGCGCAGGATGCGCCTGCGATTCCCGGCAGGGGCATTGCGCCGCGACTCCATGTATACAGTGCCTAGC
>CAZYXB010000024.1:0-48229 GCA_964651155.1 uncultured Acidobacteriota bacterium
CGTTTTGTCTTAACGTTATCGATTATTTCAGATCAATTTTCCAGGGAACTTCGGTCTAGATACTGTTTCAAGGCCGGAGACAGTATTCCAAAGATTTTTCGAAATTGAAGAGGTACAATGGAAAGGACGCTTTATACAACGTAGCCTGGTTATCCTCTTTATCTATTTGCGGACTGCAATCGGTTGAAGATCCGGCCGTTTGCTTACCGTTGTTGGAGACACGGGATGAAATTCAGACTGGCATCGACGGCATGGATTTACCTTGTAGGCCCCTGTCTTTCGATAGCGTGGGCTTTTACCTGCAACGCCCAGGCGGCCCAGATTGGGCGAGACAATGACACCAAGACGGGGCAGGTTTTGCAGGAAGGCCCTACGGATACCATCGAATCCCCCCCCCTGGAACACGGCACCGAGGCCGAGGGGATGAATTCCGATGCGGAAGCCCTCGCAGATGCTCTGTGGGTTGCCGCTACCAATGGCGACACAAAACTGGTGCTGTTCCTGCTTCAAAAAGGGGCCGGGATCGATGCGAAACAGGGCGGTTCTATCACATCCGCCTTGTGGATAGCGTCGCAGGAAGGGCATACGGATCTGGTGAAGATCCTGCTGGAAAAAGGCGCACAGGTCGACACAAAGGATGGCTTCGACGGCAGGACCGCCCTATTTCAGGCATCGCAGGAAGGCCATACAGAAATCGTCAAGCTCCTGCTGGAAAAAGGCGCACAGGTCGAGGCGAGAACCACCAAGACTGGTGCCACTCCACTGTTTATAGCCTCAGCTAGAGGTCATGCCGAAATCGTTCGATTGCTGCTGGCTGCCAAGGCCGATGTCCATGTCACCGCAAGCACGGGAGAGCGCCAAGATACGCCCCTGAGCATAGCGAAACAGAGAGGCCACACCCGTGTCGTGGAACTACTTGAAAGGGCTGTTGCTGAGGCCAGAACAATGCCTTGATCCGCCGAAACCAATCCCCGCAGCGAGTATCCGAACCGGGTCCCGTCACACAGCGGGCGCCAAACGAATACATTGCATCACGTAAAATCAGAATTCTCCAGATCAACCTGAAATGTAGAAACGCACACTGAACGGGAAAACAATTCCGGCGGGTTTCCACAAGAGTCACGAAGACGAGGCATGCGGGCATCGACGATGCGCTGCCCTGGTCCGGGCGCTCCCAAACGACCGGCTAAGGGGACAGACTTCTCGGAATCGGGCAGGACCTCAGCTGACAAGATTTGGACGGAACGAGAGACAGCCCTGCGTGGACCGATTCGGTCCACGATGGTCCTTGGTCTCAATCACCGTACCTGCCATTGGACCGGTCAGTAGGGGGGACACACGGGAACAGGCAATCCGCCCACCCTTCCCTGTCACAAAAAAGGCTCTGGAGAACCAAGAAAAACGTATTCGTTCCCCAGAGCCGGATTCTTCGTCACATCGGTTACGACAAATTACCCACTACTTTTTCTTGGACTGGCCCGGTGCCGCTCCGGACTGTCCGGGGATACCCCCGATACCCCCTGAGACAGCGAAATCCGCCGCATAGTTGATAACGGCCCAGACCGTGCCTTTTTCCATATCGATACCGTAGTTCCCCAGTTCGGTATATTGGGGCTTCCACGGACCCTTTATGAATTTATGGTCCCTGGCGTTCTTTTTGCCTATATTCAAGTTGACCGCATTGACCCAGTTCCCATTAGCATCCAAGCTACATAACCGGATCCCAGCGTTCCCAAACTGTTTGCCTTTACCGCGGACCCTTGGGTCCCCATAGCTCATCTCCAGCACGTAGGTATCGGTCACTCCATCGGCGTAAAGCTCCGACAGACCCCACAGGGAGAAGATATGACTCAACAATATTTTAGGATTGGGATTTTCCACCCAGCCGGTTGTGACGGTCTTCGAAAGCGGCCTGGGGGCATCGGGAAGGTTGTCCGTAGACACGCTCCCGTTAAATCCGTAAAGGATTTTTGCTTGTGTCCCGTTGAATGCATCTTCCACGCCGGGGATTTCAATTATCTCATCTCCATAGACGAGCGTTTCTCCAGCGTAGGACGTGCCTTGCGGAAACAGGAACTGCTTCCCGTTGAGTCCGTAGCCCCAGTTTTCCTTCTTTACGAAATCGAAAGCTGGAACATAAAACGATCCCATGCGTTCGGGCGGGGGGTTGCTACGCGGATCCAGGCAGGTCCCGTCTTCGCCCGCATACCCATCGGGCCAGCAGTAGTCCCCCCCGAAAATTCCTATCCGGTCGGAATAATAATCGACGTTCACCCTGGAACCGTCCACCGTGTAAATATAGTATCCGATGTTGTTCAGTTCCTGGGATAGCGGGATCTCACGCTGTCTTTGGCCGGAGAAAGTGCCACCTTGGGGTGAATAAAATTTGGGGTCGGACGATGAGGCGATAAGCTGTTCGACGAACCAATTGCCATCCGGGCTGGTCACGATGGAACGATTGTGCATATGATCGTGGGCGGAGAGGAAATACCTCACGCCATTACTCTGCATGCTTTGAAAAAAAAACATTCTGATCCCCGGGTGTCTGGGCGGGGTCGTCACCCCAGGCGGTGTCGCGATGGTTCTGGCCCATGAGGTTTCTGTGCGTCAGAATGAATGCATGCGCCGGACGCTCAATATCCTCAAGCCGTTCACTGATCCAGTCCTGTTGATCGCCGGGACGGTATACGAGGGGCGAAACCGCCGGCCCAAGCGGTTCCGCGAGATCTGCGGCGTTTACCATCCGTTGAAGCTGTCCGGCTGACCGTATGCGAAAATAATCCCCGGCATCAAAACAATATTCGGTGGATGCATACATTTGTTGACCCATGTAACACTGGGCTTCCCCTGCATAGTAAACCGTCCACCAATAGTTGGAAGAGAAATAGAAATACCCGGGGCCGTACTGGTCGTGGATATCTATTTTCCAGCCTGCGTTCTCGGTATCGACGAAGACGAACCTGGCATCGTTGCCCCCAGCGCCGTAATCGAACGAGTAGCTCAATCCCTTCAGGCCCTCAATATCTGGAAGGATGAAATTCGTCGCCTCGAACAGGTTGTCGCCCTCCCCTTGAGTCTGCGGAAATGCTTCCCGCCAGGCAGGAATGTTATAGGTGTAATACGGGTCGAGGCCGTATAGGGATCCGTATGTTTCATGGTTGCCGCGTACGGGGAAAAACCCGATTCCTGCATCATACAAAGGCTGCCTTGCTTCGGCATGGGTGAACATAGCCGCATCCCCCGCCCGGTCCGTCAGATCTCCCAACTGGACTACAAAGCGCACCCCATGATCTATGAACTGTTCGTTCAGTTTGAGGGCCGTGGACACACTCACGTAATTGGGATTTTCCTCCCGGTAGTTCGGATTGACGTGGGCGTAATAGGGATCGTCCGGATCCCATACAAGGCTGTGGGTGATGGTCCACTGCGTATCGGCCGTTACGCCGAAAGTCCAGGCATCTTGGCTCTGATATCGCCCTCCTCCCTGGGCGAGAGCCATTGCGGAGAATATCAACAACAGTATCATGGCAGTCGGTATCCAGCCGACCGACGCTCTCCTGCTAAAGAATTTTCCCATCATAACTGTCCCCCTCTCGAGTCTGGGTATGACCAAGACTCGTTTTCATGCGTTTGAATATTTACGACACGGGCAGATCCTGACGAGAGGACGTAAACCGCCTCTCCGTAAAACTCAAAGGTTGTTTCGCAACGATAAGCATCTGGCGGTTCCGGGCCGGCATTCGGACAAAGAAAGAATTGAACCCGGTCTTTCTGTGCATATCCTGGGCGCCACCGATACAAAAGGGACGTAAAAGAATCCACATTTGATGCTATTATGACATTAGTAGCAATCCGTAATCCTGTAACTCCGGTGAAATTTTGGTGTAATTTATTAACAATGTTTGTCCCCAAAAAAATACATTTCGGCGCTTACACGCTGAATACGGCTTATGAAACGCTCCACAGAGGTGCAGAAAATATTCACCTGCGGCCGAAGACATTCGCTCTGCTGCAATACTTGGCCGTGCGCCCCGGCAGACTGATTACCAAAGACGAACTGCTCGACGGCATCTGGTCCGACTGCAATATCGGAGAGGAAGCCATCAAACACTGCATGCGGGAAATCCGCCTGGCACTTGGTGACAATGCCAGGATGCCGCTCTATGTTGAAACGGTGCATCGCCGGGGATACCGCTTCATCGGAAAAGCAGGCGATACGCGAAAAGACGGAACAAACAAATTCTCTAATCCGATCCCATTCTCGGATCCTTCGCCCCATGAAAACCTCATTGTCGGAAGAAAATCCCACCTGGCGACGCTGGGAAGGCTGTACGAAAAAACATGCGGGGGAGCACGCCAGGTTCTTTTCATAAGCGGGAAGCAGGGCATCGGTAAAACCAGACTGACCGACGCATTCCTTGAAACGGTTGCATCCTCCAGGCCGGTCGGTTCCCATTCGAGCAATGCCGTTCCGCCCTTTGTCGCCCGCGGGCAGTGCGTCCAGCTCTATGGCAAAGCTGAAGCCTACATGCCGCTACTCGAAGCACTCACCGGATTATGCCGCCCCCCTTCAGGGCGGCGCATAATCAACATTCTGTGCCGCCATGCCCCTCTCTGGATGTCCCAGATGCCGTCCCAGCTCAGCGCAGCCCAGATACTGCGTATCCGGATATCCACCCGCAGCGCTAGCCGGGATCGAATGCTGCGTGAACTGGCCGAAGCCCTGGAGGAATTGACCTTGCACCGGCCCATGATACTTGTCCTTGAAGATCTGCATTGGAGCGATCCTTCCACACTGGACTGGCTAATGTACTGGGCAAAGAGAAGAAATCCCGCCCGCCTGCTGCTGATGGCCACCTATTCTCCGGTGGAAGTCTCGTCGCAGGAGCACCCCCTGCATACGCTCATACCGGAACTGCAACTAAAGCGACAGTGCCTTGAACTGCCCCTGTACGGCCTTGAAGAGAAAGACATCGAGGAATACCTTCTGCGGCGCTTTCCGTCTCGCCGATTCCTCCCTGAAACAGCATCCTGGATCAGGCAGCAAACCGGAGGGAATCCCCGGCTTATGGCCGATCTCCTGGGCCGTCTTGAGAAGCGGGCATTCGTCACCGGCCCATAAAACATCAATTTGAAGGAGGCCCTTCCAACGTTCCAATTGCTGACCGGCAAACAATCCTTCTCGCACCTGTGCAGGCGCCTGATCATGCGGACAAGAGTACAATCGTAAAAAACGATCATCCGAAACAGCAACGCTAAAAATGGAAGCCGCAGCTGCGCTGATCTGTAGAAATTCCTCTATCCGTATTCGGTAGATGCTGCCAGCCCTATTCATTTGGGTTCCTCGTGCCAAATAAGCACTGCCATTTTGATGCTTCCATGGCTTTTCCGGGAACAGGACATTGTTTTCTACTTCCAATCACAAAATCCGGGGCTACCGCTGTTCTTATGGAATTTCGGGATCAAGCTCGCGGGCTATGAAAACATCGGCCGCAGAGGCAATCGGCGATGTCCTTACCGGGGGATGGAGAGCGCAAATGCCTTTCCTGGTTTTACCTGGATATCCGCAGGAAACAGCGATGCACGCCGCACTAGCACAAGAAATCACGCTATCCTGGGCCTTTTATTGTCCAAGATGCCTCCGAAGGGATCGAAAATGGCCGATCCGAAAAAGCACCTCCGGAACGCTAGCATCCCGGCGCGAATATCCATCTAAAACCTCTCCGACAAAAAAGGAGCGGCCGCCTGGAGACATTGCCACACCGATTGGCCCCTACCGGCATTTTTTCAACCCGATGCGCGGGCAGTAGCGGGCGACCGGGCAGCGGCTGCACCAGGGGGAAACCGGTACGCACAGGTTTTGGCCGAAGGGGACCAGGATGTCGTTGTACTGTTTCCAGTGCCTTTTCGGCAGTTTCCGGCGCAGGGCGAATTCCGTCTCCTCCGGCGTCTTCGTCCGGACATAGCCCCAGAGGTTGGAGATCCGGTGCACGTGGGTGTCGACGCAGATGCCGTAGTCCCCGAACCCCACCGTGAGAACCAGGTTTGCGGTCTTCCTCCCGACGCCGGGCAGCCGCAGCAGCGTCTCCATGCTGCGCGGAACGGCGCCGCCATGGTCTTCGAGCAGTATCCGGCATGCCCCCAGAATGTTGCGCGCCTTGGTCCGGTAGAACCCGACCGGGTAGATCAGCCGTTCGATCTCCTCTGCCGTCAGGGCGGCCATCGCGTCGGGCGTAGGGGCGCGTTCGATCAGGCGCCGCGAAGCCGTTTCCGTAACCCCGTCCTTGGTGCGCAGCGACAGCATCGTGCCGATGAGCGTTTCGTAGGGGCGGTCCCCCGCCCCGTCGGCGATCCTGCCCACGGCCGGCACCTTCCACTTTCCGATTTCGCTTTTCAGTATCCGCAAAACCTTGTCGATGGTCGCATTGTCCATTCCGATGCACCCCGGTACCTTCGAATCCGGATCGCACGCGAAACTCCCGCCGCGTTCTGGTATCCTTACCTCAAGGAGGTCATCATGGCACCAAAGCACCAAAAGACAAACACCTTGTTGGCCCTGTCGGTGGGCACGGCCCTCGGCGCCGGGCTCGCTCTGCTTTTCGCCCCCCAGTCGGGTAGAAAGACCAGGCGGGACATCGGCCGCCTCGGCGGAAAGGCTCTGGACAAAACCCAGGCCGTCCGCAAGGAGCTGTGCGATTCGATCGACACCATGGCCGACGAGGTCTGGGACAAAGTGCAGGGAGAATTCGACCGCGGACGCGAGTGGACAGAACAATCGATCCAGGACCTGGAACGAGCTCTCGAGGCCGGAAAGAAGTTCATCCACGGCGAGATCGACAAGATCCGCGGGTGAAGGGCAAACCGATGCCGCAAAGACGGGACGGATCATGGGCCGGGTGATTGTCGGAATCATGGGGCCGGGAGAGGGGGCTTCCGACCGGGAGACGCGCACTGCGTACGACCTCGGGAAACTGGTCGCCCGCAGGGGCTGGGTTCTCCTGACCGGGGGGCGCGCGGCGGGCGTTATGGATGCGGCCGGCCGCGGAGCGAAAGACGGGGGAGGGATTGTCGTCGGGATCCTTCCGGGCGCCGACGCCTCGGGCATGTCCGGCAGCGTCGATATCCCGATCATCACCGGGATGCTCGAGGCCCGCAACAGCATCAACGTCCTGTCGAGCCGGGTGCTGTTTTTTGTCGGGATGAGCGCCGGCACCGCATCCGAGCTGGCCCTGGCCCTGAAATACCGGAAACACTCCATCCTCATCGCCCCCGAAGAAGAGGTCGTCCGCGCATTCGAATCCGCAAGCGGTCGGAAACTCCGTATCGTCGGCACGCCGGCGGAAGCCGTCGAGACTGCGGAAAAATTTCTCGACCGGGAGCCGGAGCCCAAATCAGGCGGGCCCGGCCCCTCCCCCGCCCTGCGGGCAGAAAGACCGCGGTCGGTCTCCTGACCCCGTGCAGTACTTTTTAAAGCGAGCATTCTCTACAATATATCGCGGTTTTACTCCTCGATGATTTTCTTGATTTGGCGGGGCATTAAGGCTATTGTCTAGGACCATGGAATGGTCCGAGCCGAGAGATCTTCAAGACTGGTTCAAACGAATGTTCTCCGTGCGCAGCCTGACGGCCGTCCTGATCATCCTGCTGCTTGCGGTCTTTGAGTTCCGGTTCGACTGGATCGAAAGAGCGCTGGGGTCCTACTTGTCGACGACCAACCGGCAGCGGCCCGAGACCGGCGTCATCTGGGAAACGGCCCATCACACCGAGCAGGCGCAGGACTCCCTGGAGGAAATCATCGTCGACAGGGAAACCGTCCAGAGCAGCGCCCGGAGCGCCGTCGATCTCGCCGGCATCGTCTCCCTCATCACGGACAACCAGAGCGTCATGATAGCGCCCGACCACTTCCTCTCCCTCTACATGAAGCTGGCCCCCAGTTTGAGGGCCCGGATCCTCGCACCGATGGATCTGCTCTATCTGAAGGCGGAAGACCAGTGGGATCGCACCTACCTCCGGAAATCCGGAGACCGGCTCAGCATCTACCTGATCGACCAAAACAACCGCGTCCTCCATGGGGCGGACCTGCCCGACAGCGTTCTGGTGCAGATCGAACGCGGGGCGGTCGTTTTCGAGGGATCCCTTGAGGAGTGGGGCGCGCCCGCCGACCGGATCCTGGCGGCCGACAGGTTCCTCTACGCCCTCGGCTCCCTGCCCGATGACACGCGGGAGGACATCCTGGCCCAGCCCGAACAGATCCTCAATGCCGAAGGGCGCCTCCTGCGCGTCGGCATCCCTTCGCGGCTCCAAACAACGTGGGTGGATATCGGCTTCGAGATCGATGACGGCGCCCGGCGCCGGGTGGTCATACTGCCGGCCCGCGAGTGGGCGCTCGGGCAACTGGTTGCCGTCCTGGAAAACGCCCCGGCCCAACCAGAGCCCATGACGCCGAATCCGGGGGAGCAGATCGAACCATGAGCCGCTACAGCGCAATCATTCGCCGGGTCCGCGTGGTCTTCTACGCCGTTTTGGGCCTTGCGGCTCTGGCCGCCATGGCCGGGATCGTCTTGTTCTTCATCCTGCAGCAGGAGGCGCCGCGCGTGCCCGAGCCCCTCGGCCGCATTATCGAAAGGCCGGCCACGGAGATCTACGCCGCAACCGGCGAACGCGTCCTGGTTCTGGGCGGCCGGGAGGCGGTGCCTCTCTCCCGCATTTCGCCCCGGTTTGTCGAAGCCGTCGTCGCCACGGAGGACCACCGGTTCTGGAGCCACCACGGGATCGACAAGATCCGGCTTACCAAGGCATTCCTTGACGGGATGATGCCCGGCCGGCGGATACGCGCCACGTCCACGATCACGCAGCAGCTGGCCAAAAACCTGTTCTTCAGCTTCGAGCGGTCGGTCAAAAGGAAATTCCTGGAATGCATGGTCGCGTTCCAGATCGAATCCCGCTTTTCCAAGGAAGAAATCCTCGAAGCCTACCTGAACCAGATCACCTTCGGCGTCAACGCCATCGGCATCGAACAGGCGTCCCGCACCTTCTTCGGCAAACCGGCCGCGGACCTGACGCTGGGGGAGGCGTCGCTGCTGGCCGGGCTGCCCCAGGCACCGAGCCGGTACAATCCCCACCGCCATCTGGACCGCGCCAAGATGCGCCAGCGCGCCGTGCTGGGGCGCATGACGGCCGTCGGCTTCATCACGCCCGACCAGGCCGAGGCGGCCCTGGACGATCCGCTCGTTCTGCGTCCGCGACAGGCGTCGGCGGAGGGGAACTACTTCCTGGATACCGTGGTGCGGGAGCTCGAGGAGCGCTACGGGCCCCAGGTCGTCTACAACGGCGGCCTCCGCGTGACGACGACGCTCGACAGGCATCTGCAGCGCTCGGCGACCGAGGCGGCCCGCGACGGCGCCGCGCGGCTCGACGACATGATCGGGCGGCCGCCCGAAGAGACGGAGGGCCAGGTCGCGGTCCCCCAGGTCGCGCTCGCGGTGGTCGACGTCAACTCCGGCGCGGTCAAAGCCGTGGTCGGGGGGAGAGATTACGCCGCAAGCGAATACAACCGCGCCGTCCAAAGCACCCGCCTCCCCGGATCCGGCTTCAAGCCCTTTGTCTATTACACGGCCATGAGCGCACTCGACCTGTCCCCGGCAACCCTGGTGGTCGACAGGAGGGTCACGATCCGGGTCAGGGGCGCACCGGACTGGACGCCCGAAAATTTCAGCAGGAGTTTCCGGGGCCCGATGATCCTGAAACGCGCTCTCTTGGACTCGATCAACTCCGTCGCCGCGCAGCTGGTCGAACAGTCAGGCCCGGGGAGGGTGATCGAGACCGCCCGGAAATGCGGCATCACGGCGCCGCTCGAAAACGTGCATTCCATCGCGCTGGGCACCTCGGGCGTCAGCCCGCTGGAGATGGCCTCGGCCTTCAGCGTCTTCGCCGCCGGAGGCGTGCGGCACGAACCGTTCTGGATCTGGCGGGTGGAGGACGTCTATGGACGCGCGCTGGAGGAGCACATCGTCAGCCGGGAGCACACCCTGGACCCGGACACGGTGTTCCAGCTCGTCGACATGATGCAGGGCGTGCTCGACCGGGGAACCGGCCGCGTGGTCCGCGCCACGGGCTTCACGCTGCCCGCCGCAGGCAAGACCGGCACCACCAACAACTACGTTGATGCCTGGTTCACGGGATTCACCCCCGGGCTGAGCGTGTGCGTATGGACGGGCTACGACACGCAGAAGAGCCTGAGGGACGCCAACGGGGCCGGGATCACGGGCGGCCGCGCGGCGGGCCCGATCTGGGCCGATTTCATGATCAAGGCGACCGGGGGCGAGCCGGCGCGCGCCTTCACCGTTCCTCCCGGGATCCGCTTCGAAACCGTGGATGAAACAACCGGCCACCTCACCGGCGAAGACGCGCCGAACGCGCTCAGGGTGGCGCTCAAGCAGTGGCAGAAACCGCCCCAACCGCGCGAGGGACTCCCCGACCGTCCGGCCGATACCGTCGACGGATCGCTCGGCGAGGAGTGGACGGACTGAGGGTGCCGGGAAGAGCCGGGTTTTCGATACAACCGGCGGTACACTAGGCTATGGTTCACGCACTGAAAAACATTGCCGTTCGGCTCTGGATCGCCGTGGTGGCGGGCGGCCTGGCCGCCCTGGGCCTGCTCGCGGCGCTGGGGTCCCCGCTGAAACCGTCGTTCAACCTGGCCGTGGCCGCGGTGGTTGTTCTTTTGGCCTTCCTCGGCTGCGGATGGGTTTTCAACCGTATCGCGGCCCTGCGCATACAGGACTGCCTGAGGGAAGCAACCTCGCGGGAGCGCACCGCGAGGATAGGCGAAGCAGGCGAAGCCTTCCGCAAGGCCGTCATGGTCTTCGACAGCTTCATGGTGTCCCCCCTGCTCCGGAAGCGGACTGGCCGGGAACTGGCGGCACGCGTGGCCCGGTTTCACATCGCCCGGGCCGGCCGGAATCCGGAAGCGGACGCGTTCCTGGCCTCCTACCTGTGGGAGAACCCCGACGACGGGGAGGTTGCCGAATACTGGCTGCAGCACGCCCGCCCGGCAGAGGGCGCCGGAGCGGACCAGCTGGCCCTGGCCGACAGGCTGGCGGCGGCCCAGCCCGAAAACCTGACCATCCACAGCCTGATAGCGGAGATGTACCTGGCGAAACGCCGGACGGATTACACGGCGCTTCGGACCTACGAACGGCTGTTGCACGCATCGGATCACGCGCAGGGAATGACGGTCTCGAGGCTGGCCGACCTGTTCCTCGAGGAGGGACGCGCGGACGAATGGGCACTCGGGGTGTACCTGAAAGCGTTGTCCCAGGATCCCAAACGGACCGATTGCCTCCGAGGGCTGGCCGCCTGCCTGGAGCAGGTCCGCAAAACCGACCGGAACGAACCCCTGCTGACGGCTTCCAGGGAGGCTCTCCGCACCGTCGACAAGGAAACGATCCGCCAGTGGCAGGCATCGTTTCGCCGCGCGGCCGAGCCCCCCGCACCGGGAGAAACCGCCCGGGCAGCCCGATGGCACGCACGCATCCCCGGGCTCATCCGGCGCGGATTCCGGGATGTCCTCCGCGCCGCCGGAGCAGCCGCCGCCCTGTCGGCAGGCCGTATCGGAAACGGCCTGCGCGCCCTTTGGGAATCGCCGCGCACGCGTCACGCGGCGAAGTGGGCGGCCGTGGTCGTATTTGCAGCCGTGGTCCTTGTTTCGGGCATCCGAACCGTCACCTACATGGTTGGGACCAGGGAACCCCCGGTGGAGGCCCCTCCTGCCCCCAAGCCGGAGCCCCAGATGGCGCCATCGGGGCGCTACACGGTCCAGGTCGCCTCGTTCCGGAATCGGCCGCAGGCCATCAACTTATCCAGGCGCCTGCAGCAGCTCGGCCATCCCGCCTACTGGGGTGAATCGCAAAGCTCCCAGGACAATGTCTGGTACTACGTGCGCATCTCCCGGTTCGAAGACAAGCAGGAGGCCAGAAGATTTGCGGAGGAGCTCAAGAGCAAGGGCGTCATCGACGACTTCTACATCGCAAACTACAAGGCGCCCTGACAGGCGGGGGCTGCAGAAATCGCCAGGGCCGGTTCCATACAGCACGGCTTCCCCTGCCCTGTCCTCGATCCTCTCCCCGAAGCAGGCAACGACAAGACCCCGGCGGAGGCCGCACGCGCGCGTGAAATCGATCCTGTGCCCTTGCCGGTATTCTCCGGTCGGGTAGCTCCCCGTAATGCGGCCGGTGTCCTCGGCGGGTTCGGCAAACACCCGTACCGCAGGCATCGGGCCTGTTGCGGGCCTCGGCATCGGCGGGTTGGGGGCATCCTTCCGCGGGCAGCCGCCGGGACAGGGGTCCCATCATCCGCTCCGCGCCGGCGCCCCGCGACCGCCAGGTTCCGTGGAAATCCCCGAAGGGGCACCTCACTCCGCCCTGCGGCCCACAGAGGCGCCGGTCAGCGGATTTCCGACAGACTCCGGCCTGCGTCCTGGACGGTAAAATGGATCGACTGCGCCGCCACCCGGTATTTTTCCTTGGCCAGCATATCCGCCACGACGACCTGCAGGGCGTAATCGCCGGGCAGGATCTTCACAAGCTGCATTTTGCCCGTTCCTATCATGCGGTTGGATTTTTCCTCTATCTCCAGGGTCATGTCCTTGCGGTCCGCGGTATAGATGTCCTTGCCGTTGTGAAACAGGCGGACGTAGGTCTGCAGCTGGGACTTCTGGCCTTTCCCGGACTTGGCATTGAGAATCTGGTAGGCCCACATGATCGTATCGCCGGACTTGAAGAGCCGCACCGCCGGTGTCCCGTTGACCTCCCGATCCTTTACGACCCCCTCCTGGCTGCCCGTGATCGTTTCGAGCGGCTTCCTCTCCGAGGCCAGCGCGATACCCGACAGGGCCAGATTCCCCTTGCCGACATCCGGAACTTCGATAAACTGCGTTGCCGTCCCCATCAGCCCGGTCACGGTGTCGCCGACGACGACCCGCGTCTGGTACGCGCCGGGCTTCTTCACGGGAATGTAGACCAGGACGATGATCCCGTTCTTGCGCATCCGCTCGTAGGTCTCCCCCTTGGCCAGGATCGTCCAGGTCCTGGCGGCCAGGTCCACCTGCTCCCCCTTGGAGTCGAACGTCGTGGCCACGATGTCGACCACCGCTTTCTGCCATCCGTCCTCCTCGGAAAAATCGAGCCGGTCGGCATCGAAATGCAGCAGCGCGTTGATGCGGACGTTCTTCTTGTCATACTGAGAAAACAGGGTGGTCAGGCGCACGGGCAGATCCCCCGATGCGAAGGGGGAGTACAGGGCGTTCCGCATCTGTTCCCGCAACGTCAGCGGCTCCTCGGTGACGTCGGTGGTTCCGAAGAATCCGGAACGGGACCGCACCTGCAGGCCTTTGCGCTTGACCTGCACGCGGATGGAATGGAACCGGCGGAAGCCGCTCTGCATCCGCGCCGCCGTGGCCTCGTCGGGCTGGTAGCCGACCAGATAGTAGACTTCCCCGTCGTTGACCACCTCCGTGAGCGCGGAGTCGATATCGTTGCGGCTGTGCTCGAACAGGCCTCCGGTCAGCTGCGTCAGCTGGACCATCCCGTCCTGGGAGGACAGCAACGATTGCGTCCGCTGGCTGCCGAGCGCCCCGATTTCCTCGCCCGACATTCCCGACAGGTCGTCTTCGGCCGTCGGGCCGGTGTAGACGACGCCCCTCGGGTCGATGGCATGGATCACGACCGTGGCCCGGTTCGCCTCGTCGATCAGCCTCTGCAGGGGGCTCTGCATGAAGATGTCCCGGCCGTCACCGATGAACACGCGCATATCCTCGCTGAAAAGAATCAGGCTTTTCCTGCCCGGAACCTCCCGCAGCCCGCTCAGCACGTAGTGGATGGCCCCGACAGTCCCCTCGGTCAGCATCATGTTGCGGTCGTCGACGGCGGTTTGGGACATGACGGATTCGCCGCTGGAGATCGTGGCGAAACTGGCCGCGCCCACACGGCCCGAAAGGTTGAACCAGATCCGATCGATGGCGGCATGGAGCATCCGCTTGTCGGTCGTGAACTGCTGCAGGGATCCCATCCCCGATCCGGTCAGGATGATGGCGACCAGGTCTCCGGGCTGCATCTTGGTATCGACCCACTTCCGGAGCGCCTCCCGGGTCCTGGCGCAACCTTCGAACGAAAGGCCGAGATCGTCGACAACCAGCGCTATCGTCCGGCGGACCTCCTGCCGCCTCAAATCGACCGTCTGCATGGGAGCGGCGGGGGTCACCGTCCATTCCGACTTCTTCGTGGGCTGCGTTGCGGCGGCGGGAGGCTCCGCGCCGTCGATGCGCACCATGGAGAAACTGGTGACTGCCTGCGGCTTTCCGTCCTGGTAGACGATGAAGTCCTCGGCCGTCAGGTCCGTCACCGGACGCCCCTTGGAATCCGTTACGACCACGTCGACCTGCACGAGGTTCACATCCACGCGGAAGACCTTGCTGCGCGCCGAACCCTCCACGCTGTCGGACAACCGCACCTGCGCGTTCGCGCCCAGAGCACACAAAAACAGAATAGCTGAACAGAGATAGCGGGCCATACTATGCCTCTTTCAAAAAGTGAACTGCGCCTCCAGCAGCCGGACATCCGGGCAGCGGGATTGCCCACGACCGACACGCCTCGAACGGCCCTGGAGAAATACGGGGCCGCCCGCCGTTCATTTCGGCGGCATGAACCATATTGAATCGGGATCTACCCTTGTATCTGATGGAACCAGGGGCAGGAATGGTTCACAAATTGGTTCAAAGATCGAGCCGGCGGCGGGCGGCCTTTCGCCCTAAACCGCCTGGCGCGCTGTATAGACCCGCATCGACCGATCGGGGAGATCCAGGATGCCGCTCCCGGGCAGCGGCGGACCGTCCCCGGAAGGGATAATGTCCTCGGGGCTTTCCGCGGCCGTGTCGATGAACAGGCGCCAGCTCAGGTGCCGGACTGCCGCGGGCACGGAGAATGCCGCCGGAGCGGGCCCGTTGTGGAACAGCATCATGACGTGACGGTTGAGCGGCTTGGTATGGTCCGGCTGCGGCAGCGCCGAAAAAATGCACACGACGTCCCCACTTCCCTTGTTCCAGTCGACGGGCTCCCCCGAACTCCCGTACCAGGTCACGTCGGGCAGCCCGTGCAGCCGGCGGGGGAGCCCCCGCAGAAACGTCGTCTGCCGGACGGTCGGCTCCTCGCGGCGGAACTGGATCAATTCCCGGCAGAAGCGCCATAGCCCCCGGTGCTTTTCGACCAGCGACCAGTCGAACCACGACACCTCGTTGTCCTGGCAATAGGCGTTGTTGTTGCCGCCCTGGGTGCGCCGGCATTCGTCCCCCATCAACAGCATCGGCACGCCCTGGCTCAACAAGAGCGTCGTCAGCATATTCTTGATCTGACGCAGGCGGACCGTCTCGACCGCAACATCGCCGGTAGGCCCTTCGACCCCGTAATTGCAGCTGCAGTTGTTGTTTTCGCCGTCCCGGTTGGCCTCGCCGTTGGCCTCGTTGTGCTTGCGGTTGTAGCTGACAAGATCGTTGAGCGTAAACCCGTCGTGGGACGTGACGAAGTTGACGCTGTGGTAGGGACTGCGCCCGCTGGACTGGTACAGGTCGCTCGACCCGGCCAGCCGGGTCGCCAACGGCCCTTTGGATGTGTTGTCGCCCAGCCAGTAGCAGCGGACATCGTCCCGGTATCGTCCGTTGAGTTCCGCCCAGCGCGAGCTGGGGAATTCCACCGACAGCAGGTGGGCGAACGTGCCGACCTGGTAGGCCCCGGCGGCATCCCAGGCCTCCGCTATGATCTTGGTATCGGCCAGCAGCGGATCTTCCGCAATCGTCTCCACGACAGGAGGGTTCGGGATGAGGGACCCGTCCCGACCCCGGCTCAGTATGGAGGCAAGATCGAACCGCACGCCGTCGATGTGGTAGTTGTGCACCCAGTGGCGCAGGCAGTGGAAGATCATCGCGCGGACGATAGGGTGGTTGCCGTTGATGGTGTTGCCGCAGCCGCTGTAGTTGCGGTAGCCGCGGCCGCCCGGTTCGAGCATGTAGTAAATCCGGTTTTCCAGCCCCTTCATGCTGAACGTGGGGCCGCTCTCATTCCCTTCCGCGGTGTGGTTGAAGACGACGTCGAGGAAGACTTCGATGCCCGCCTTATGGAGTTCCCGGACCATCTGCTTGAATTCCGTGACCTGCGCCCCCGGCTCCCCGGAAACGGCGTAGCCCCTGTGCGGGGCAAAAAAAGCTATCGGGTCGTATCCCCAGTAGTTGGCGCAGGCCGGCTTCCGCCCGAAATGGTCCAGGCCGGAAAACTCGTGCACCGGCATGAGCTCCACGGCGGTGACTCCGAGGGAACGGAGGTAGGGTATTTTGTCGATGATGCTCAAATAGCCGCCTGCCGGCACAACCCCGCTGGCAGGGGAGCGCGTGAATCCCCGGACGTGCATTTCGTAGATAATCGTTTCATGCATGGGGCGGCGCAGGTGCCTGTCCCCCTGCCAGTCGAACCAATCGTCGACCACCACGCACTTGGGGGGGCGCACCAGACCGTCCGGGGAGGGCATGAACTCTCCGGCCAGAGCCTTGGCATAGGGATCGATCAGGCGGGCGGTTGCATCGAAACGGTGCCCCCGCGCCGGATCGTACGGCCCCACGGCCTGGAAGTGATAGAGCTGCCCCGGGCCGATGCCGGGCACAAATAGGCTCCAGACATCGCCCCACCGGTTCAGTTCGGCGTCGAATTCCACCGTGCAAGACGGTTCCCTGTCGTCGACCCGGTCGTAGAGCAAAACACGCATCGCCCGGGCATGGCGGCTGAAGACGGCGAACTGCACCCCTGTATCGCGGACGATGGCCCCGTAGGGGAGCGGGATTGAAAAATCCGTGCCCGTCAAACGGTCTGTCATATTCCTGATCCTTGTGAACAGATCGACCCCGACAGCATACCATTCAACCCCTTTGCGGACCAATTTGTGTCATGAAATTTCTGAATCTGCTATCATGGATCCAGAAGTCGGTCCTTAGTGGAGATGCCGCAACCGGTATGGTAGGGAAATCTGGAGAACGAACAATGCCAGGATGGGTAGCGATACTGCTTTTTTTGGCCGCATATTTCATCCTCATGCGCTGGGTGCTCCCGAAATTCGGCGTGCAGACCTGAATGTCCAGATCCTGCGATGTCGAGTATCGGCACGAGGACACAAAAGCGCCCGCAGGCAGCGACCGGGAGTTGCCCGAGTAGGCCGCGTCCCGGGGGAAACCCGGATCGATCGCCGCTTCGGGACCCCGTCGGGGCTCCGATGGCTTCAGGTCCGCCCGTACCTCATACCCCCTCCGCGGGCGCGTGCGGAAATGCCCGGCATCCCCCAAACCCCGAAAGGATCTTGATGGCCCGCCTCCAGGGGATGTACACTACCGTCAAACATACAGCGACGTCATCCTGACCGGGAGGATCCCACCGGGGCCGCATCCGGGCCTGATTGCGGAGGGATCCGCGGCGGGTGCGCGCTGTGTCCCGGGAACAAGCAGCATCAAGGAACTGAACCGGCCAATCGTGTACCGGAAACCGGGGCCCCCGCCCGGCGCGGGGATACCCGGCCAACAGCGAGGAGCCATGGATTCGGATCAGACCTCCGGCCGAGCACGTCCAACCAGAATACTCGTGGTTGAAGATGAACGCTATGTCGCCCGTTTCCTGGTTTATGTTCTCAAGGAGAAGGGGTACGAGGTCCAGACAGCCTACGACGGGGCGGAGGCGCTCGATGCGGCAGCGGTCTTCAGGCCCGACGCGGTGCTGCTCGATCTTGTGCTTCCGAAGATCTCGGGCCGCGAGGTTCTCGGCAGGCTCCGTTCGGATCCGAAGTTCGCGGGGTTGAAGATCCTGCTCCTGACGGGGTATCCGATGACGGGGAACGACTTCGATGCGCCCCCCGGCATGGGGGCCGACGCCTGCTGCCTGAAACCAATCGGGCCTTCAGCCCTGATCGGCCTGCTCAAGCAGTATGGGCTCCCTTCGCGGATATCCGTATAGGAGGGCCCCCTCGGCATCCCCGTGCCCCTTTCGGCATAGGAGAAAACCTCCGGGGCTGGGAATGGTTGACCGAACAGATAGGAACGCGCTCGAAAATCCGGATTCCCTCACGCAACGGAAGATCCTGGAGTACGGCAGGCGCCTGGACCTGGCCCTCCAGAGGATCGTCCAGCCCCTGGCCAGGCATGCGGGATTTGCCCTGGGGAGCACCGTGGACGGCTCCACCCGGTAGCCCCCCGCCACAAGGACTGCGTCTGCGACCACACACCGGATCCCTCGCGGCAGCCCCCGGCGGGAATGACCGTCATCGAGACCGTTCGCCACAACGCTCCCGCGGGAAAGGTCCTGGTATGCGCGCGCGGGAGTGCCGTCGCTGCTCCCCCGTCGCGGCGAACCTGGTGGAGGAAGCTCTGCGCCTCGTAAAACCGGAATACGACGACGAGTGCCTTCTCCACGAAATTGGGTCGAACTGGGAAAGCCCTCACAGCCTCTATGAAATCAGCGCCGATCTGGGCGATACCCACAACCTTCCCGGCATGCTCGGGCGGATTCTCGACAGAATTATAACCGACAGGCCCGGGCCGCACGCCGTGCTGTGGATTGAAAGGGAGGGCCGTCTGGAACCAGCCGTCACGAGAAAAGCCGCTGTGCGGGGGTCCCGATCCATCCGGGAGGGGCTCCTGGGACAAGCCCTGGCCAACCGCACACCGGTCGTCTGTAACGACGCCTCCCGGATCAGGGCGACGGGGAACCTGGAGCCGGAACCTCAACGGTGCGGGCGGCATCTACGTCCTGCCCCTCACCACCGGGAACCGCCTCGTCGGCGCCCCCGAGGTCTGGCAGGAGCCGGGTTTCGGGAAATTCGACGGCCCGAACGGCACCGACTGCGTCCGGATGGAAAAATTGATTCCTGCCGGAAAACGGAACGGGGCCCCTATGCCGGCGACAATCGAAAACCGGGGCGGCGTCACGCTGGTCCGGATCACCGCAGACACCTCGGATGCCGGGAACGAAAAGCGTTCCCGGCAGCAGGTCCTCTCCAAACCGGACCCGGATGCCAAGGCCGTCCTCGACCCAGACGCCGTCGAGTTCATCGACCGTTCCGGCCTCGGGGCGATTCTGTCCCGCTACCGGAACCTGCAGGCGGCCAACGGCAACCCAAGGCTGTGCTGCATGAAGGATGTCGTCCGCTCGCTGTTCGAACTGGTTCGCAGGCACCGGATCCTCAACATCTACGACACCTCCGGAGATGCCCTGGCCTCCTTCGAGCGGCCGGGGCGCCGGGACCGCCATTTTCCATTCCTTGATCCGGATCAAGAACTATCCCGACGGAACCGGGCATACTATATGTGTAGGCGGGGTGGAAAACCGAAAGCGAGGACCGGCATGAAACGGAAGATCATACGCATCGACCAGGAAAAATGTACGGGATGCGGGCTGTGCATCCCCGATTGTCCCGAGGGGGCCCTGCAGGTTATCGACGGCAAGGCCCGTCTGGTCAGCGACCTGTTCTGCGACGGGCTCGGCGCATGCATCAGGACCTGCCCGGAGGGCGCCATATCCGTCGAGGAACGGGAGGCCGAACCGTACGATGAATACGTCGTGATGGGAAACATCGCGCCCCAGGGTGCCAACGTGATCCGGGCGCATCTCGAACACCTGAAAAGACACGGGCAGGCCACTCTTCTGGACCAGGCGCTGGAGTATCTGAGGGAACGGAACATCGCGATCGATGCGGATTGGCCGGGAGCGGATGCCCCGCCGGAGCGGCCACGGTGCCCCGGAGAGCAGAACCTGGCGTTGCCGTCCCGGCCGGGCGCGGAGGACGACGGAGGGAAGCGGCCGTCGAGGCTGACGCACTGGCCCGTCCAGCTCCATCTGATATCGCCGGATGCGCCCCATTACCGGGGTTCAGACCTGCTTGTGGCCGCGGATTGCGTCGCGTACTCCATGGCCGATTTTCACGGGGATTACCTCAAGGGCCGGACGCTGGTCATCGCGTGCCCGAAACTGGACTCCGACCAGGAAATCTACACGCAAAAGCTGGCCGCCCTGATCGACCGGGCCGGGATAGGATCGATCAAGGTGCTCCTCATGCAGGTTCCCTGCTGCAACGGCCTGCTGCGCCACGTCGTCGAAGCGTCCGGACGGTCCGAACGCAAGGTGCCCGTCACCTACGCCGTCGTGGGCCTCCGCGGAGAGATTCTCAGGGAAGGGCCGCTGGAGGAAGCCGGGTAGCGGCCCCTTCGGGTAGCGGCCCCTTCGGGTAGCGGCCCCTTCGGGTAGCGGCCCCTTCGGGTGGGGGCGGCGCCCGCCACCCGGCACGCTACTGATTTTCGGGCAGGATGCGAACGGCGCCCTTGTCGGCCGAGGCCGCGAACAGGGCGTAGGCCTGCAGGGCCTGGGATACCTTCCGTTGCCTTTTGGGTTTGAAAGCGGAAGCGCCCTTTGCAAGTTCCTCCCTGCGGCGCCGCTCGATCTCCTCGTCGCTGACCAGGAGGTCGACCTTCCGTCCGGGGATGTCGATCCGTATCGCGTCCCCGTTCCGGACGAGGCCGATCGCGCCCCCGGAGGCCGCCTCGGGGGACACGTGGCCGATCGACAGCCCGGACGAACCGCCCGAGAAGCGCCCGTCGGTAATGAGGGCGCACTCCGTGGCCAGGTGCATGGATTTGATGTAGGACGTGGGATAGAGCATTTCCTGCATGCCGGGGCCGCCCTTCGGCCCTTCGTAGCGAATGACGACGACGTCCCCCGCCTTCACCTCCCCGGAGAGGATCCCGCCGCAGGCGGCATCCTGGGAGTCGTACACCCGCGCGTTCCCTTCGAAGCGGAACATGGACGCATCGACCCCGGCGGTTTTGACGATGCACCCCTTCTCGGCGACATTGCCGAACAGGACCGCCAGACCGCCGTCTTTGAAGTAGCAGTGGTCCACGTCCCGGATGCATCCGGACACGCGGTCCAGGTCGGACTCCGGGTAGTACGCTTCCTGGGACGCCAGCGACAGATTCCTCCCCTGCGCCCCGGGCGCACTCCGATACAGCTGCCGCGCCTCCTCGGTCACCGTCGGCCGGTTCAGGTCGTAGGCGTCCAGCACGCTCTGCAGACTCGGCGCATCCACGCGCCCGACATCCGGGTCGATCAGCCCGGCTCGCTCCAGTTCGCCCATGATCGTCATGATCCCCCCCGCGCGGTGGACGTCCTGCAGGTGGTAGGGGGAACTCGGGGCGACCTTGCAGAGCACGGGGATTTTGCGGGACAGCATGTCGATATCGGCCATGGTGAAATCGACCTCCGCCGCCTGGGCTACAGCCAGCAGGTGCAGGACCGTATTGGTGGAGCCGCCCATGGCGATGTCCAGGGACATGGCGTTCAAAAACGCCTGGCGCGTCGCAATCGAGCGCGGGAGAACGGATGCATCGCCGTCGACGTACCAGGCGGCGGCCATTTCCACAATCCGTTTGGCGGCCCTCTCGAACAGGCGCATCCTGTTCTTGTGCGTGGCCACAAGCGTTCCGTTGCCGGGGAAACCGAGGCCGAGGGCTTCGGTCAGGCAGTTCATGGAGTTGGCCGTAAACATGCCCGAACAGGATCCGCAGGTCGGGCAGGCGATCATTTCCAGTTCGGAGATTTCCTGGTCGGGCACCGAGGGATCCGCAGCCATCACCATGGCGTCGATCAGGTCATAGCTGTTCCCGCGCATCACGCCCGCTTCCATCGGACCTCCGGAGACAACGATGGCGGGGATATTCAGCCGCATTGCCGCCATCAGCATCCCGGGGGTGATCTTGTCGCAGTTCGTGATGCAGATCATCGCATCGGCCAGATGGGCGTTCACCATGTACTCCACGCTGTCGGCGATGAGCTCCCTCGAGGGGAGCGAATAGAGCATGCCGTCGTGGCCCATCGCGATGCCGTCGTCGATGGCGATGGTGTTGAATTCGGCCGCGAAACATCCTTCGGCCTCGATGATGTTCTTGACGCGCTGCCCGATCTCGTGCAGATGCACGTGCCCGGGGACGAACTGGGTGAACGAGTTGGCGATGGCGATAACGGGTTTGCCCATCTGGGATTCGCGCATGCCGTTGGCGCGCCACAGGCTGCGCGCCCCGGCCATCAGGCGCCCCTGCATTGTGACGGCACTTCTGAGTTTGGATGCCATATGTACCCCTCCTTGATTCCGTACGGGCGTCGCCGCCCTGCAGCAGTTTCTGATGCGTCGGGCCCCGGGCGACGACTGCGGGAACCGGCATCCCGGCGCCCCGAGTCACTCCCTGTTTGAATGCACGACGGTCTTTACCGCGAGAATGGCGAAAACGGCCAGAAACAGCGCGAGCAAAAACCGCTCCTCCCGGGTCCGGGCCGGCAGCAGAACATACAGGCCGACGGCGACAAGGACGCAGTAGCAGGCCAGCGCGGTATAGAGCTTGGCCGGCAACCGCTTCAGCCTCTCCCGGATTTGCACCCACATCGCCGACTCCGTCGAGCACACTAGCTGTTTCTGACGGCTCCCGCAACGAAGCTCGCGATATCGACGACCTGCATCGAATCGTCGTAATCGAGCAGCTTCACCGAGTCCTCGAGCATGTGCAGGCAGAATGCGCACCCCGTCACGATGGTGTCCGCCCCTGCGGCACGCGCCTGCCGGACGCGTATGTTGTTGATCCGCTCCCCGCGCTTGAGGTCCATGAAGTAATGCCCCCCGCCCGCACCGCAGCACAGGCTCTTTGCGTGGTGATTCTCCATCTCGGCCCGGACCAGGCCGGGGACCGCGTCGAGAACACGGCGCGGCGCGTCGTAGATCTTCTGGTAGCGTCCCAGGTAGCAGGGGTCGTGATAGACCACCTTGCGGCGGCCTTCGGGCGCCTGCCCGGGCTTGAGCCCTCTCCGGTCGAGCATCTCCCGGATGAATTCGGTGTGATGGACGACGTTGAAGTCCGCGCCGAACTGGCGGTATTCGTGCTTGAGAACATTGTAGCAATGGGGGCACCCGGTCAGCAGAACCCTGAACTCGCGCTGGCGTATCCGCGCCACCTGTTCTTTGGCCGCCGCCTGGAAGAGCATTTCCTGCCCCAGGATGCGGGCGGGGTCTCCGCAGCACACCTCGTCCCCTCCCAGGGTGCCGAAATCGACGCCGCACGCCTCCATCAGACGGCACAGGTCTTCGGCGATCCTGCGCTTCTGCGGATCGAAGGCGACGATGCAGCCGATCCAGTAGAGCACATCCACCTTTTCCCCGGGGGCGACCACCCGGATGCCCGCGTCGCGGATCCAGTCCTCGCGCGTGGACTGGGGCCCGAAGGGATTCCCGTTGTTTTCAAACAGCCGCAGCGCCTGCCCGGCCTCTTCGGGAACCCGCCCCTGGATCAGGACCTCGTTGCGCCTCAGCTCCATGAGCGTGTCCACATGCTCGATCAGGGCCGGGCACACCTCCATGCAGGCGCTGCAGGTCCGGCAGTGCCAGACGAACTCCTCGTCGAATGCTTTTCCCACGATGTCGGAAGCTTCCGGAGCTGCGGCGGGATCCTGCGCCCGGGCCGCCTCGAGATCGTCCAGGGCATTTTTCATGCGGGCGACGAGCTGGCGGGCGGAAAAGTATCCCTTGTCGGCCAGGTACGCGGGGCAGACCTCGTCGCACCGTCCGCAGGAAACACAGGCGTCGAGGTCGAGGCGCTGTTTCCAGGTGAACTCGTCGGCGCGTTGAATCCCGACCTGGAAATCGTCCTCGCTTTCGGCCTTCTCCATGAGCGCTTCGATGTCCTCGCGCCGCAGTCTGCCCCGGGGGCCGAGCTTGGAGAAAAACACGTTGGCCGGAAGCGCGAACAGATGCACGAGCTTGGTGTAGGGGATCGCCGCGATCCAGCCCAGGGCCAGAACCGTGTGCAGCCACCAGAGGGAGGCATGCAGCGTTCTGCCGGTCTCCCCGCCCACCCGGGGCGCCATGCGGGCGAACGCCGCGCCGACGAACGAAAGGGGGGCCCAGGGGTCCCCCAGGTAGGCGATGCGCAGCCCCTCGACCATGTAACCCGTGACAACCATTCCGGCCACGAGCAGCAGGATGAGGTTGTTTTCCTCCGTGTCGGGCAGCGTGTCCGGTTTCCGCACCCAGCGCCGGTACAGGGCCATTCCGACGCCGACGAGGATGAAAAGGCCCGCCAGTTCCGACGCCACCGTGAAAAAGACATAGACGGAGCCCCGGAAGAAGCTGAGCTGCATCCCGAACAGCTGGTTCATGTCATACTGGACCATGACGACGAGGGTCGTCACCAGGAGCACGACAAACGAATAGAACAGGAAACTGTGCAGGACGGCCGGGTAGGTGGCGTTGCGCACCTGGGTCTGCAGAACGACCTCGCGCAGGAGGATCCTGAAGCGCTTCCCCCAGTCGCCGAAGCGTTCCCTTTCTTCCTTCCCCCGTCGCCAGGATCCGATCCGTGCATGGACGCCGTAGGCGAAAACGGCCGCTGCCGCTGCCAGCAGCGCATACATCAACCAGACCGCTGAAACGTTCCACAAGAGCGGCCGGGTCGCCTCCGAAAGCGGTGGCATCATGGCTCTTTTCTCTCCGGCTAACGCAGATCCCCTCAGAAAACCGCGTGATTTTCTTGACGTGCCCGTACGAATGCTCGAGCAGAGAGGGTACCATGTACACTTTGGGCGCACCAGACTATTTCGGGCCCCGAAAGGCCCCGCCCGGGCATTCCCGGCGCATGCGCATGCGCCTCGAAAAACGCCGCGCCCGCATGGCCGCATTCAGATTCTGCGCCGCGATGCCCGGCGGAAATGCGGTTTTTGCACAAAACCGCGGAGGGGCTTATAATCAGTCCCCCGCGCACGGAGATCGCAGGGCCGACGGGGTCCGCGCCCGGATGTCGGACAGGTGCGGAATCGTGTCGGGCGTCCGCGGCATGCGGTCTCATTTCAAGGAGTCTGTGTATGAAAGTCGTAGCCTTCAACGGCAGTGGTCGGAAAGACGGCAACACGTTTCTTCTGCTCAGGGCGGTCCTGGAGGAGCTGGAGAACGAGGGGATCGAGACGGAGTTGATCCAGCTGGCGGCGGCGGCGCCGCTCCAGGGCTGTGTCTCCTGCTTCAAATGCATGGAGCGGAAAAACATGCAGTGCGCCATCGGGGGCGATCCCTTCAACGAGTACTTCGCCAAGATCCGCGCCGCCGACGGGCTCCTGCTGGGATCGCCCGTCTACTTCTCCGATGTCACGGCCGGCATGAAAGCGCTCCTGGAGCGGACCGGGTTCGTCGCCCGCGCCAACGGCAACATTCTCCGGAGGAAAGCGGGGGCCGGAGTTCTCGCCGTGCGCCGCTCCGGCGCCAACCACGCGCTGTCGAGCATCAACTACCTCTTTCTGATCAGCGAAATGATCATTCCCGGGTCGAATTACTGGAATCTGGCCATCGGCGGGAAACCCGGTGACGTCCTGCAGGACGCCGAAGGCATGGGCACGATGAAAACGCTGGGCGTCAACATGGCGTGGCTGATGAAGACCCTGGCCGGCGGGAAATAAAACAGCCCCGAGGCACTCCGGGCTCTCCAGGGATGCACGGGTGGGCATCAGGCCGGATTCTCCAGGAAGCGGCGGGGGTTCTCTACGAGCATGGTCCGGATCTGGCTAGCGGACACGCCCCGCTCCGCCAGCGCCGGAAGCACGTCGCGGCAGATATGCAGAAAGTGCCAGTTCGGCGCACTCCTTTGAGGCGCCCCCTCCGGGAGCCAGTCGATGTAGCAGGCCGCGTCGTGCGACAGCACCATGCGGTCGGCATACCCCCGGGCGCACAGGCGGGCGACCGTATCGACCCGCCGGTCGAAAGGGAGCAGCGCGTCCATTCCGAAGCGGTCCATCCCCAGGAGGGAGCCCTTGTCGATCAGCCGCTGCAGGTACTCGAGGTCGGCCGTGTCCCCCGAATGCCCGATGCACACCCGCGACAGGTCGACGCCCTCCTCCTCGAAAATACGCTGCTGTTCGATCCCGCCCTGTTTCCGGGCGTCCGTATGCGTCGACAATGGCGCTCCCGTATCCCGGTGCGCCCGGGCCGCGGCCCGCAGCACGCATTCGGCCGCCGGAGTCAGCCCGCGGGAATCGGTTGCACATTTGACGACGGCGGCCCGGATCCCGGTCCCGCCGATCCCCGCCCGGATGTCCCCGACAAACATGTCCACCAGGTCCCGCGGCGGTCGGGTGCGGCTCCAGGCGCGCCGCGACCGGAAAAAAGCGGGCAGCTCGCCGCACGCCATCATCCCGGTTGCGACCAGGATATGGAGGTCCACACGGTCCGCGATCCGCCGGATGCGGGGGAGGTACCGCCCCAGTCCCAGAACGGTCATGTCGACAATCGAATCGATCCCGCCCGACTTCAGAAGCCGCAGCTGCCGCACGGCATCCTCCACCCGGCTGTTCTCGTCCCCCCAGGTTTCGGGATAATTCTGATTGATTTCGGGCGAGAGCACGAAAACGTGCTCGTGCATCAGAGTCGCACCGAGCGCCGCACTGTCGATGTCCCCCCGGACGGTGCTCACACGCGCCATGGCCGGACCCCCCCCTGCAGAACGCCGGCGACCTGCGGGACGCAACGACCAGGGCCGCCGCCGGCGCACCCCCCCCCGATCCTATTCGGCCGGCAGCGCCTCCCTGAGCTCGGACCGCAGCTTTTCCAGGGCCGGCTCGAAAAACCGGCGGAGTTCCCCCAGCGCCTCCCGGTACGGCTCGTCAGCCGCGAGATTCGGCCGGATGGCCGACCCGGAGATCCCCCGTGCGGCGAAGGCCTCCCTGGCCCTGGTTTCGAATTCCCGGGCAACGGCCGCCTCCCTCTGCCGGAACTCACCGAGGATGCGTTCCCAGGCGCCACGGGCGCCATCTCGGAAAACGGGCCGGCCTCGGGCAAGTTCCAGGAGCCCGTCCAGTGCCCTTTGGGCCGCCGGAACATCCTCGAGCTGAATCGAGCCGGACAGGACCGCAACGCACGCGCGGCCGGCCATTCTCCCGGAATCCCCCCGGCGCTTGCCGAGCTCCGCCCGCAACTCCTTTTCGCCGATCATGCCCTGCAGGAACCGGTTGCCGATCGCCTCGCCGACCGGCCGGAGCTCCCTCTCCTTCTGCTCGTCGATCTCCTCGGGCGTCAACTCCGGCATATCCGACACCCGCTCCATTGCTATTTCGATGGCGCTCTTTATCCTGTCGTCGTCCACGTTTCTCTCCCTGCAGGGCTGATACCGGGGGAAAACAAGGGCCCCCCGGTTCGCAGGAGGCTGCCGCTCCCCCCCTCCCCCGCCGTTTGGCCGACACTGCCCGCCGCCCGACGGCCGTCCTGATTACAGGTACTGAAGTATCCACTCGAAATTTTCACGGACATCCTCCTTGCCCTGAATGAATCCGGGATGCCCGTAGGGGTGCCCGCACAGAAGGTACTCGATATCGAGCCGGGATGCCCTCTCGATGCTCCGCCGCAGCTCGGAGGCGCTGCCTCCCGGGAAATCGGTCCTGCCGGTGCTCCGGTAGAAAATACAGTCCCCCGCGATGAGGGTTTTCCTGGCGGGCCAATAGACCATCACGTGCCCCGGGGAATGACCGGGTGAGTGCAGGATCTGCAGACGGGCGACCGTCCCCGCGGCAATCTCCAGGAGACCGTCTTCGAGGTACAAATCCACCGTCCCCCCCAGCATGCGGACCATCTCCTCGTCGGCCGGGTGCATGGCGACCGGCACATGCAGTTGCTCCCGGATCGCAACAACCGCCTCGCAGTGGTCCGGGTGACCGTGGGTGAGAACAACCAATCCGATGGACGCGCCATCGATGCCGTCGCGCCTCATTTCCGAGACCAGTCGCTCGAATCCCGGCTCCTGGTAGGAAGGCGTGACCAAGTGGCCGGGATCGATGATCAGGTGCTTCCCTCCCGTCAGAACGTTCGTGAAAATGCACGTATTGCAGTTGTTGTCCTGCCCCCGCCACAGGTAGATATGGAAATCGTCGAATATTTTCATGCAATTCCGGTTCTTTGGATTGGTAGATGTTGGGTAGAGCAAACACAAACGGGTTCGTCCATACAGGGATCATAGCAACCGTCCGCCTCCGGCGCAACCCGGCAGTACGGCTCCGGCCGGGCCCGATCCGCGCCGGTGCCATGCCGCAGGCATCGGATAGGACTATCCATCCGCGGGAAAATGTGAAATGATTTCCTGCGAACCCGGCGTGCATGCCGCCGAGCTGCGGGTATGCGCCAATGCCCTGGAGAATGCCGAGACATGGAAGACCCATACGTAAAGGAACGGGACCGGTCGCACATACCCGATGCCTACAAGTGGAACCTCGGGGATATCTATCCGAACGATGCAGCCTGGCACGAGGCGAAACAGGAACTGATTTCGGGCATGGCCCGGCTCACCGGCTTCAAGGGGACGCTGTCGGAGGGCCCGGGAAGGCTTCTGGAATGCCTCGAGCTGGCCTTCTCGCTCAGGAAGGAATACGTCCGGCTTGCGTCGTACGCGTCCATGCAGTCCGACCTGGACACCCGGGATTCGACCTACCTGGCCATGGACCAGGAAATGGGGCAGATCGGCTCGGATTTTTCCGCCCTCTACTCCTTCGTGGAGCCGGAGATCCTCGAGATCGATCCGGAAACGATAGACCGTTTTCTCAGGCAGGATGCGGGCCTGGCCGTCTACGGCCACATCCTGGACGACATTCTCCGCAAACGGGCCCACACCGCAACGGAGCCGGAGGAGAGGATCATTGCCGAAGCCAACCTGATGGCGGATTCTCCGGCGAGCATCTACAACGTCTTTTCCAACGCCGAGTTCCCCTATCCCGAAATCGAACTCGAGAACGGCACATCGGTTCGCCTCGATCCGGTCGCCTTCAGCCTGCACCGCCGGTCCCCGGTCCGGGAAAACCGCCGGAAGGCCTTCGCGGCCTACATGGGGAGTCTGCACGAATTCCGCAGGACTTTCGGGGCGCAGCTGGCCGCGGAGGTCCGGAAGAACCTGTTCTTCTCCCGTGTCCGCAGATACGGCTCGTGCCTCGAACGCGCCCTGGACGCCCACAACATCCCGGTGGCCGTGTATACGAACCTCATCGCCGGAGTCCGCAACCACCTCGATACGCTCCACCGGTACCTGGGCATCCGGAAAAGGCTCCTGGGGCTCGACTCCCTGCACTATCACGACCTGTACGCGCCGGTGGTCGGGGAACTCGATCTGAGCTTCACCTACGAGGAGGCCGTCGAACACGTCCTGGCTTCGCTGGCCCCCCTGGGGCCGGGCTACGTCGAAACCGCGCGCAGGGCGCTCACCAACCGCTGGATCGACGTGTATCACAACGACGGGAAGCGCTCGGGGGCCTATTCCAACGGCTCCGTCTACGACGCGCACCCGTACATTCTCCTGAACTACAACGGCAAGTACGACGACGTCAGCACCCTCGCCCACGAACTGGGGCACACGATGCACAGCCACTGGAGCAACAAAACACAGCCGTACGCGCTTTCGGGCTACTCCATTTTCGTTGCGGAAGTCGCCTCGACGTTCAATGAAGCGCTGCTGCTCGACCACATGCTGGGGATTGAGGACAGGCAGGATGTCCGTCTGGCGCTGCTGTGCAACCACCTCGACAATGCCCGGGCGACGGTCTTCCGCCAGGTGCAGTTTGCCGAATTCGAACTCAGGATCCACGAAACCCTGGAGTCCGGGACGGCCCTGACCGGAGACCTGCTCGACTCCCTGTACGGGTCCATCGTGCGGGAGTACTACGGGCACGACAGCGGGATCTGCACCGTCGACGATGCGATCCGCTCTGAATGGGCCCACATCCCGCACTTGTACTACAATTTTTACGTCTATCAATACGCGACGTCGTATACGGCTTCCGCCGCACTGTCCGAACGGGTCCTGTCGGGCGACCGGGAGGCCTCCGGAAAGTACCTGCAGTTGCTGGCGTCGGGCGGGAGCGATTACCCCATTGAACTTCTGAAACGGGTCGGGATGGACATGACGATGCCCCAGCCGCTGGAGGCCACCATCGCCGGCATGAACAGGATCATGGACGCCGTGGAAGACATCATGCCCGAATAGGACCGGCACAGGACACAAGAGATCCCGATGCTCAGACAGGCTAAAAGGATTGTCATTTTCATTGTGGGCAGCACCATCATTCTTTTCGGCATCGCCCTGCTGGTGCTGCCGGGGCCCGCGGTGGTCGTGATCCCGGTCGGGCTCGCCATCCTGGCAACCGAATTTGCATGGGCCCGGCGATGGATCAAGGTCATTCGGGATTCGGCCGAAAAGGGGGCGGACAAACTGAACCTGCGCTCGTTTTTTACCCGGAACCCCTCTCGGAAAAAGTCCGGGAAAAACCCCGGGGGAAACACCTGACCGGGCGGCCGGCTATCCGGCTCCGGTCCGGGCGCCCGTGGACCGGGCCAGGCCGTGGATCCACCGGAATACGGCGTCCCCGGCTTCCTCCCCCGGCTGCCTCTGGCGCCCGATCGCCTCGAGGTTGCGCGCCATGATCCGGAAGACGTCCTCCATCAGCCGTTGCCGGTCCCCCCGGCCATAGGCGCCAAGGTCCAGGGGAGAACCGATCCGGATGCGGATGATGACCCCCGGGTTCACCCTCAGGGTTTTCGGCAGGATAACGCGGCTGCTGCCTTCGAGCACGACGGGAACCAGAGGGACACCGGCCCGCAGGGCGAGGGCGAACGCGCCGCTGTGGAACTTCCCGAGATCCCCCGTCCGGCTGCGGGTGCCTTCGGGGAACGCAATGGCGCTGACACCGCCGCGTATCACCTCGGCGGCGGCGACGATGCTCCTGGCTGCATTGCGCGGGTTTTCCCGGTCGATGGGTATGTACCCCGACCGCCGCATATGCCACCCCATGAAGGGCACGTGGAACAGGGACTTTTTCGCGACCCACCGGAACTGCAGCGGGAGGTGCGCCGCCAGGGACAGAATATCGTGCAGGCCGCTGTGGTTCGCGACAAAAATCATGGGGCGCCCGGGATCCACGTTCTCAAGCCCCTCGACCCGGACGCGCACGCGGCTGAGCAGGAGATTGTCCCTGGACCAGCGGCGCATGCAGAAGTGCTGGAGCCTGCCGCTGCCCGAGAAGAAACTTCCCGCCACCGATACCGTGGCCCAGAAGACGGTGCTCAGCGCGCATCCCGTCCAACACCAGATCGTATACAATCGAGCCTTACACTCACGCATGCCGAAGACCGGACCACCGCGGGACGAGTGGATTCATGGGGAAACCGCCACGGCTTTCGATCGAGACATAAGGAGGTAGTCGCCCAGAATGCGCCCGGTTTCCATAACGAATGGGTCCTCCTCCTCCCGTCCGGCCGCATCGCGTTTTTTGTCGCGCTCCGCATCGCGGGCCGCCTCCGCTTCGCGCTCCCGCCTCCTTCTTTCCTCCTGCAGGGAGACGCGGGTGACGTCCCTCTGCCCCAGAAGACGCTCGATGTCTTCCCGAAGGTATTGGAACTCGGGGTCGCCGGCCGTGCGCGATTCGGACCTTCGGGCGAGACCGGGCAGCAGCCTGAGGATCTTGTCCGAGAAGGGGGTGAATGCGGTCTCTTCGATCCGGTCCCAGAGCAGCGCGTTGTCCAGATTGCTTTCTCCGACCTCCATCGCCTGGTACCGGGAGGGAAAGAGAAAATCGGGGGTGACGCCCACGTGCTGGGTGCTGCTTCCGTTGACGCGGTAAAACTTCGCGATCGTCAACTTGACCTGGCCGAGCTCCTCCCTGCTTTCGGGCAGCATCCTGTCGAGGGTGACGATGCTCTGCACGGTGCCCTTGCCGAACGTAGTGCTGCCGACGACAATGCCCCGGCCGTAATCTTGGATCGCCGCGGCGAAGATTTCCGAGGCCGATGCGCTCAGCCGGTCGACCAGAACGGCAAGGGGCCCGTCATAATATATCCGGGGATCCCTGTCGGTCTGCTCGGTAACCCTGCCCCGCACGTCGCGCACCTGCACGACCGGACCGTCCTTGATGAACAGTCCCGTCAGGTTGATGGCTTCGGACAGAAATCCGCCCCCGTTTCCGCGCAAGTCGACAATGATGCCGTCGACGGAAGCGGCCTGCAGATCGGCCAGAAGCCGTTGGACGTCTCTCGACGTGCTCGGGTAGTCGGGATCGCCCTCCTGCATGGACTCGTAATCGAAATAGAAATCCGGGATTTCGATGACGCCTATCGTGAAGGTCCCCCCCCGGTACTGGATCTTTCGTACCCTGCTTTTGGCCATGCGGTCGGCCAGCTTCACCTTGTCGCGCACGATGGCGATGGTTTTGGGTTCGCCGTACACGGGCGCATCCGCAGGCAGTATCTGCAGCTTGACCTTGGAGCCCTTGGGCCCGCGGATCAGCTGCACAACGTCGTCGATCCTCCACCCGATGACGTCGACCATCTTCCCGTCATCCCCCTGCCCTACGCCGACAATGCGGTCGTTGGTGTGCAGAAGGCCGCTTTTGTCGGCCGGCCCCCCGGGGACGATCTCGGTGACCTTGGTGAACTCCTCCTCGGTCTGCAGCGAGGCGCCGATGCCTTCGAGCGACTTGCTCACCCTGATTCTGAAATCGTCGCTTGTCCGGGGGGACATGTAGCTGGTGTGCGGATCGAACGTTGCGGTGAACGCGTTGAGAAACATGTCGAAAACATCTTCGCTTTCGGTCTGGCTGATCCTTTTCAGGATGGTGTCGTAGCGGCTCAGGAGCGTTTCGGCCGCGTCTTTCGAATCCTTCCCTGCAAGGCGCAGGCTCAGGACCTCGTTTTTGACCCGTTTCCGCCAGATTTCATCGAGTTCCGCCTCGGTCGCAGCCCAGGGATCGTCCGTGCGGTCCATGTCGAAATATTCGTCGATTGAAAAATCGAAATCCCCCCCGAGCAGGGCGCGCACCCGCGCATGCCGCTCCTGCAGCCGCCGCTCGAAGCGGTTGAACATGAGAAAGGCCCCGGTCAGATCCCCCGATTGGATCGCATCGTCGAACGTATGCCGGTAGGCTTGGAATGCATCGATATCCGGCTGCAGGAAATAGAGTCTGCTGCTATCGAGCTGCTCGAGGTACAGATCGAACATTTCCGAGGACAGGCTGTTGTCGACAGCCCTTCTCGTGTAGTGCGTGGAAGACAGCAGGCTGCCGACCGCCTTGCCGATGCTCGAGTGCACCGGCAGGGGCCCCAGCTCCCCTAACTCCATCCTGTCGGCGCCGGTCTGGCCGGAAGCCGGAAAACACAATGCTGCCAGAACGCAAACCGCAGCGACGATCGGCAAAGATTTCATTTTCATGTTTGTACCTGCAAAGCCCGCCGGACAGCTCCGTCCGCCCCCCCCTGGCCCATGCCCCGGTTCCCCGACAAAAATCCTTTGCATTGAACCCTGCCGTCGGGTGCATGATATACCCGTGCTCCAGCTTCAGTCAGCATCTTACTACAGGTCGGGGCAAAACGTGGGATTTTCAGCCCCCGCCGGCGGCGGGTGCCGCCGTTACGGGTTGCCTGCCCTGCAGCACCTTCCCGGAAGGAGTCGGTATGACGTTCGATGCCTCGCGCAGGGAATTTTTGAAAGCCGGCCTGGCGCTGCCCGCGGCCGGGCTCATCCCGCCGGTTGAATCGGCGCCCGGCCGCCGGGCGCCGCAACCGGCGGCCTACCGGATACTGGGGAAAACAGGTTTGAAGGTATCGGCGGTGGGGTGCGGGGCGGGCGTCACTCCGGATCCCGATGTCCTCAGGCGCGCCGTGGACCTCGGCGTCAACTACTTTGACACCGCACGCGGCTACGGCAACGGCGAAAGCGAACGGATAACGGGCGCGGCGATCAAGGCGAACAGGAGCCGTGTGGTGCTGGCGAGCAAGACCGACGCCCGGACCGCGGCGGATGTCCGCAGGGACCTCGACGCCAGCCTCAAGGCCCTGGGCACGGACTACCTGGACATCTGGCACCTGCATTCCCGGGACACCCCGGACGCGATCACCGACGATGCCGTCGAAGCCTGCCTGCGGCTCAAGGAGGAGGGGAAAACCCGTTTCATCGGCGTCAGCACCCACGATGTCCACGCCGTCGCGGAAAGGATCTTGAACGCGGGCCGATTCGATGTCGTGCAGACGACCTACAGTTACGCGATCGACGCACCTTTTCGGAGAGCCGCCATCGGCAGGCTCGACGACGCCGGGATCGGGGTGGTCGCGATGAAGGTGATTATTGCGGTGGCCGGATTCGTGCCCCGGGAAATCAAACTGCCCGACGAAGGCCCGCTGGCCGCCTTGAAATGGGTCCTGCTCAACCCGGCGATCTCGACCATGGTGCCCTATTCCAAAAACACGGCCGAACTGGAGATGAACGTCTGCGCCATGGCCGAATCCTATACCCCGGAGGACGAAAAGATGCTCTACGTCCGCAGCGAGCATATCCGCCCGCTCTACTGCCGGATGTGCTATGACTGCCTCGGGAAATGTCCGCACGGCGTGCCGGTACCCGATGAGCTGCGCTTCCTGTCCTACAACGACTTCGGGGGGGACTACCGGAAGGCGCGCGAGCATTTTCTGCGCCTGCCGGCGGAGATCCGGAGCATGCGATGCCGCGACTGCGCGGCCTGCACCATAGAGTGCCCCAACGGCGTGGCTGTCCGGCAGCGTCTGATCCGGGCCCAGGAGCTTTTAGCATGAACGGGGGCAGCCGCCCGCGGAGGCGGGCAGGCGCTTCGGGCACGGACATCGGGCCGGATCGGCCCCGAGGCCACCCCCGCGTGAAACGGTTTCCCCAAAGCCCTTCCATCCGCTATCATGGGAGGGCAAGAACCGGAAACCGTACCGAGCGGCCCGGGGCCGGTTTGCCGGCGTCCGCGGGCCCTATCGTAGATTGGAGAGGATACTGCCCATGCCCAAAGCACTGCGCTTCACGGTGATTCTCATCGGCCTTCTCGGCCTGTATCTCGGATGGACCTATTATTCCAGGTGGAGCGACAAGAAGTCGCTGATGGAGAGACTCGACGCCGAGGCCGAGTCCCAGAACAGCCCTCTTCCGGACGTGTACGGCGGAGGCCGCCTCACCATCATAGCTTTCTACACAACAGCCCCCGTGATCCGAATGGGCGAGACCGCGCAGCTCTGCTACGGGGTTGCCAGCGCGGAAAGCGTCCGCATCGAACCCCCCGTCGAGCATGTCTGGCCATCGGCATCCCGCTGCGTCGATGTCGCGCCCACGACCGATACGGTCTACAAACTTGTGGCCGAAGATGCCGACGGCAACATCGATACCGCCGAAGCAACCATCAAGATCCACCGGGAATAAGCCGTCCCCGTACCTCCGTGTGCGCGCACAAAGATACCCCCCGAACAATAAGTATTGCTTTTATGCGACACTGTCGTGTATAAAAAACACCCTCACCAATCAACGGAGGGGCTATGCACCAAACACGCGCCTGTCGCCGGCCGGTCCTGGAGCTATGGATCGCGGCCTTGATGTTTCTGTTTTTCTTCGGGCCGATCCAGGCCGAAGCTCAAACCGACCTGGTAGAGGGCTGGCAGGAGGATCTTCGCGGACTCGAAGCCGCGGACGATCGGGACCTGCTCCGCAGCCGGGACACGATTGCGCGGATCCGGCGGGGCATCCAGCGGTGGGGGGACCTGCATCCGTCCTTCCCGGTCGGTCTCGACCCGGCCCCGCCCAAACCATGGGATACTGAGGATATACGGCTGCAGGCGGGCGCCCTTGGAAAGGCCGTCGCCCGGATCCTGGAGAAAACGGCCGGGGCCCCCTTCAGTCTTGTCCCGGTTACCCTTCTGGTGCGGGGCGAATACGAGGAGGAGGATTTCGTGGGGCCGCTGTTTACCGAAACGGTGACCAGGACCCAGATAACCGAGAAGGGGATCCGCGCGATCGATCCCGCGTCCAGGATGTCGGTGACGCGGGCGATCAACCTGGTGGCCTCGGTCAACCAGCAGAGCGTCGATCCGGTCGGCCTTGCCGACATCAGCAACTACCACGAATCGTTCCGGTTCCGCGGGGTCGAGCCGACGGGGGGCGGGAACCCGTCGACGCCCGTCAACGTGGAGAACATCCCGGTTTCCGGGCGTCCGGGCGGGGGGGCCGGCATCTACGACCTGGACAACTTCCGAAGCCTTTCCATGTACAAGGGAGGCATACCGGCGGACAAGGCCCTTGGTCTGACCAATATCGGGGGCAAGATCGATATGGAGGTCCGAAGGGCTTCGGGAAAGATCGGCCTCGACCTGAAACAGGCCCTGGGAAGCCACAATTTCAGGCGGCACTTCCTACGGATCGAGTCGGCCGAACTGCCCGGCGGTTTCGGGGGGTTCCTTTCATTTTCGGACACCCATGCCGACAAATGGAAGGGGAGCGGCGCCTCGGACCGGAACAATCTCATGGCGGGCCTGACCCGGACTCTGGGCGGGAAACTGAAGCTGGAAGCCTTCTCCATCTACAACCAATCCGCCGGCAACGCCTACAGGCCTCTGGAATACGGGCAGGCCGCATCCCCGGATCGGCACAGCACCGCGGACTACTCCGAAGACCCTTCCGACTATTTTTATTACGCCTACAATAAAAACGATTTCGAGGACATCAGTGTATTCGGCAGCGTGTCCTATGCCGTCGGCGACAAGGCCGAAGTCGTCGCGAAACCCTTCTTCTGGAAGGATTCGGGGTACTATCGGGAGACCGTCACGAGAAAGAACGGAAGCAACAGAATCAGACAATGGGACATCGACCACAGCATGAAAGGGGTGCTCGTCCAGTATTCCCAGACACTGAAAGCGGTCCGGTTCAGCGCAGGCTATTCCTACCTCGAGCAGGGAAGGCCCGGCCCGCCCACCTCGTGGAAGCTGTACGCAGTTTCCCCCGACGGGCCCGCATTCGAACAGTGGCAGGTGCTTTCGAACCCGTCGAAACACCGGCAGCATGCGCCCTTCGTGTCCGGCAGCGCCACGGCCGGCCGGGTCCACGTGGAGGGGGGGGCGAAATTCGTGCACTACACGATGCCGGAGATCACGACCTATACCACCGGGGGTCTCGGCGATCTGTCCTACGAAGACGCCCTTGGGCTGGACCTCCCCGTTGAGGAGGGCGCAAGCGCGCGTTCCAGGCGGTTTATCGTCGCGCTCCCCAATCTCGGCATGAGCCTCATCCTGAACCGTTCCCTGAGCGCCTACGCTTCCTATGGCCGGAATTTCGCAATGAGCGTCAGCCTCTACCCGTTCTTCATCTCCCAAAAAAGCAGTTTCCTCGCAGAAGGGATCACGCTGCAGGACCTGTGGGACAGGCAGGAACTGGAGACCGCCGACAATTTCGACTTCGGCCTGAGATACATCACAAAAACGCTGTACGTCGTGCCCACCCTGTATTACGCCAGGCACAAAAACAAGACCGCCACCTACTACGACGGATCCCTGGGAGCCTCCTTCCCTTCCTCCGCCTTCAGCGCCACCGCGTGCGGCTTCGAACTGGAAGCGGGGGCGATGCCCCTGGACAACCTGACGATCTACGCATCCTTCTCCCACAACAGGTTTTACTTCACGGAAGACATGCACGGCCCGTCGGGCGCGGATGTCGCCGTCGACGGCAACCAGGTGCCGGATGCGCCCCGGTATCTGGTCAAGGGCGTCGCCGGATGGAGGATCGGAAATTTCACGATCTCCCCCGCCGTCCGCTTCACGTCGAGTCGGTACGGGGACATCCTGCAGGAGGAACAAATCGACGGAGCAACGCTCTTCGACCTGGACGTCTCCTACAGAACCTCCCTGTCGCGGATCAAAAACTTCGACGTCTCCTTCGCGGTCAACAACCTGTCCGATAAAAGGTATATCAGCATTATCAACGCGTCCGATTACGCGACGCTCGGGTCGTCCTACCAGGCGGGTGCGCCGCGCACATTCCAGGGTTCGGTGGCCGTGGAATTCTGACGAGGTGAAGGCCAAGGCGCCGCCGGTGCATCCGGAGCGATCCGGCCGGTCCCGCGGTCTGTCAAACCGGTGTCGCCCCTTTACTCGAGGGGTCACCACCGCGGGACCGGGGCGCATCCCAGCGGCGATTCTCCGGCCCGGAGGCCCACAGGGCCCCGGCCGCAGCGCAAACCCGAGACCCGTCATCCAGGTCGCGGTCGTTGCATGATCCGAAAAAGTCCGGCGGGGCCGGCTGAAAATCCGCAAAAACCGCCAGGGGGCCGGGGACCGGCCCGATCAGGAGGGCTCCCGCTTTTCGCCGGAGCCGCCGACAGAGACAGACCGCATCGCGTCCAGCCGGCGGACGCTCCAGGGGATCGGAAACTTCAGGATTGTTTTCCTCCCGGGCGGTACATTACCATTTCAGGCGGCAGGCAGGTTGGGACGCACACCGTGCACCGGAGCTTCGCATGGACTGGACAACCCTTCGAGATTTTGCGACCGCGCTTCTGATTGGAGCCCTGGTGGGCATCGAACGGGAAAATCACAAACGCAGTGAACTGCCCCACGGCGCCGGCGGGCTGCGGACATTCATTCTCCTTGCCATGGCGGGGGCCATATCCGCCTGGATGGGGTTGCAGGCCGGAACTCCCTGGATCTTTATCGCAACCCTCCTGGTCGCCACCGGCATTCTGACGGCCGGCTACGTCATGAACGGCCGCATCAAACCGGAATCGCTCGGGCTGACCACCGAGGCCGGTGCTCTGTGCGTCTGCCTGTTGGGCGGCATGACAATGCTCGGCCATCCGGAGCTGGCGGTCGGCCTGGGCATCGTCACGACCGCGGTCCTTGCCTACAAGGAGCCTCTGCACGGGGTGGTATCCAAACTGGGTCGCGACGATATCTTCGCCATCCTGCGCCTTCTTGTGGCCAGCTTCATCGTTCTCCCCCTGCTGCCAAACCGGACCCTGGATCCATGGGGCGCCCTCAACCCCTACTCCCTGTGGCTTTTGGTGGTCCTGATCTCGACGCTGTCCCTGATCGGGTACGTGGCGACCCGCTGGCTGGGTCCCGGGCGGGGGACCGCATTGACCGGGCTGACCGGCGGACTCGTTTCCTCCACAGCGGTGACGCTCTCTTTCGCCCGGGGTGGGCGGGACATTCGGAGTCGCAACGCGGGCGATCTGTTCGCCCTCGGCATCATGATAGCCTGGGGGGTGATGTTTCTGCGGGTATTGGTCGAAGTGGCGGTGGTGCACCCTCCGATGGTCTCGGATCTGGCGATCCCTTTTGTAGCGATGAGCGTCACCGGGCTGGCCGCAGCCGGCATTTTTTTTTACCGGAGCAGCTCCAGGCTGCGAACGGAATCTGAAAAACCGGCCCGGGATGTTCCCCTCAAAAATCCCTTCAGCCTGACCAAGGCGGCCACTTTCGGCCTGATTTTCGCCGTCGTTCTCCTGGCCGTCAAAATCGTGGAACACCGCTTTTCTTCGCAGGGCCTCCTCCTGGTTTCGATACTGGCGGGGATGACCGACGTCGACGCCATCACGCTCTCGCTGGCCAAGTATGCCCGATCAGGGGGAGATCAGGCCACGGCGGTCCAGGCCATCACCCTGGCGTCCATGGCGAACACTTTCGTGAAATGCGGATTTGTTCTTTTCATGAGCGGCAGCGCACTGAAACGTCGGGTCCTGCCCGCGACGCTGGCCATCGCGCTATCGGGGGCAATCGCACTACTGCTCACCTGACCGACCCCGAGCCGTGCCGACGAAGGGTTGGGTCCGGTCTTCTGCGGGGATGGCGCGAGCACGGCAATGGCCGCACACCTGGAGTCCGGAGGAAGGCCTCCACGCGGGCCTCTTGCGCAAGGCATCGCGGGGCCAGCTGCGTTGCCGGCACCCCGGGGCCGGGCTTTGGGGGACAACCGCCGGCATGCATTCTCCATAAACCGGATCCGTCTTGACCGATCGTCATGGGGATATATCTTTCATTATCGTACATGGGCCCCTCCTATCCGTCTCTGGGGCATGCAGGTTTATGGAGCCATATTTGACTTGATTTCGCCCCGCTTTATTATATGATTCCCCTGCTAGAGTATTTGGATATAACATTCGGCCCTTTTTATTTATTCTCTCGAGGTAATGGGAAGGGCCGAATGTTTTCTTTCGAAACGGCCCCATTGCCGAGCCTTGCCAGGCATCCCTCATCGATCACCCGTCTCCCCCGCAGACGGAGCCGCATGCCCTCTGAAGGTGCGTCCCTAATCACATACTCGAGGCGTTCCGTGTTTCGAACTCCAATGTCCGAAGTTCGGTACGCTCATGGACGGACGGCAACAAACAACAGCGAGGAGGATGGGGCAATGCCGTGAGGAGAGCGAACCGGCCCGATGGGGATGGGTTCCACGACCGGACGCGCCGCCGGATGCCGTGCGGGATTCGGGAATGCGGGGTACGCCACCCCTATCTTCGGCGGCCAGGGAAGGGGTTCCGGAAGAGGAAGCGCCTTTGGCTGGAGAACCGGCGGGGGCGGCGGGGCGACAGCCGTGAAAAATCCCGATGTGCCGCGTTGTTCTACGAAGCCGTGTTGTCGTCCGATTCGGCTCTTCTCTCGGCTTCCTCGAGCCAGCCGCGTCGCAACGTTTCTGCGGGGATGCTCGACATGTAGGGCTTGATATCGAGAACCGGGGTGCCATCAACCATATCGATGCCCCGCAGATACAGCAGCCTTGCGTCCCGCCGGAGCAGTTCGACCACGGTCAGTCCGATTGGGTTGGGGCGGCGAGGCGACCGGATGGTGAATACCCCGTGCGGCCGGTTGTCGGTCGGGGGCGTGCCGACCAGTCTATACCCCTGCGACCGGTGGAACACCCACAGGATAAAAAGGTGCGAGAATCCTTCGATGTCCTGCAGCCCTTCTTCGAATTCGGGCAAAACCTCAAGTGTGCCTTCCATGGCATGCTGGGTCCCGAGACCTTTCGGGACCTGGCTGGTGTCGGAATAGGAGCTTCGAATATAGCCGATCGGCCTCATTGTCCATGCATCCATAGGTTCCCCCGCGCTGAAAGAGTCCAGGCGCATTATACACCGTCAGGGGCCCGATGCCGGTATTGCATTAGCGGGATGAATTTTCTATGATGAAACGTTTTATAAATTCAGGGGTTCCATGTCGGCATGCGCCCCCGAAATGTGAATTCCCCGGCTGCATTCCCAGGAGATGCCCCCATTGCCACCGGTACAGAAACAGGCGTCCGCCAGCATAACACCCGCCAGGAATCCCCAGACAGCCGAAAGCATGGCCGGTCGACAGCGGGAGATCTCGATCTCGGAGTTTTTCAGCAAAAACCGTCACCTGCTGGGTTTCGACAATCCAAGCAAGGCCCTGCTGACAGCCGTCAAGGAAGCCGTCGACAATTCACTGGACGCCTGCGAGGACGCAGGCATTCTTCCCACGTTGAAAATCGATATCCGCCAGGTGGAAGAGGAACGTTTTCGCGTTTGCGTCGAAGACAACGGTCCGGGGATAGTCCGGGCTCAGATCCCCAGGATTTTCGGCAAGCTGCTCTACGGTTCCAAGTTCCACACCCTGAAGCAGGCCCGCGGGCAGCAGGGGATCGGCATATCGGCGGCGGGAATGTACGGACTGCTGACCACAGGCAAGTCCATCGTCGTCACATCCCGGACCGGACCGGGGAAACCTGCGCATTACTACGAGATCCAGATCGACACCCGCAAGAACACCCCGCAGGTGATTACCGATACCGTTGCGGACTGGGAGGCCCCGCACGGCACCATGGTGGAGATCGAACTGATCGGAACCTATAAAAAAGGCCGCCATTCCGTGGACGAGTATGTCCGCCAGACCGCAATCGCCAATCCCCACTGCGAGATTTTTTATTCGGCCCCGGGAGACGACACGCCGCAGCACCTGCAGCGGGCATCCACCGTATTGCCCCCCGAACCGAAAGCGATCAAACCGCATCCCTACGGCGTGGAGCTCGGGGTGCTCATCCGCATGATGAAAGACACGCCCATCCGGCAGCTCGGCACATTCCTGCAGAAGGATTTTTCCCGTGTCAGCGGCCGGGTCGCCATGGACATCTGCAAGGCAGCCAGCTTGAGGTTCACGGCCAACACGCGGTCGCTCGCCATCAACGAAGCGGAACGTCTGTATAAGGCCATCAATGGAACCAGGATCATGAATCCGGCCACGAAATGCCTCTCGCCCATCCGCGAAGAGCAGATCCTCGCCGGGCTCCAAAAAGAAATTGATGCCGATTTCTACACCGCCGTGACACGGTCCCCTGCCGTGTACCGGGGCAACCCCTTCCAGGTTGAGGCCGGATTGGCGTACGGGGGCAGTCTTCCCGCCGATGAACTTGTGGACCTCATGCGTTTCGCCAACCGGGTCCCGCTGCAATACCAGCAGTCGGCATGCGCCGTCTCCAAAGCGGTCCTTGGAATCGACTGGCGCAGCTACGGCCTGTCCCAGTCCAAAGGGGCCCTGCCGACGGGACCGATGCTGCTGTTCGTTCACATCGCCTCCGCGTGGGTGCCGTTCACCTCCGAAAGCAAGGAGGCCGTCGCGGCCTACCCTGAAATCATGCGCGAACTGAAGCTGGCGCTTCAGGAATGCGGGCGCAAGCTGGCGACGCATATCCGGTCCCACCGGCGTGCCACCGAGGAAGCGAAGAAAAAATCCTATATCGAAAAATACATTCCCCACATAGGAATCGCCCTGCGTGAGATCCTGGAATTGTCCGAAAAGGAGGAGACGGACTGCGTGGCCACACTGAAGCACGTCCTGGAGCGCAGCCGGTCCGGGTAGCGGGCTCCGGATGCGCCTACGGATACAAGGGACACAGCAGCGTCAGATGTAACCGGGATCCCTCATGAAAAAGACAAATGCATCAGGACACAAGAAATCACCGTCCGGAAACAAGAACGTACTAAAGGCCATCCGGACATCGGCCCAGGATATCCACAGGAAGATTCTGGCCCGGAAGAAACCGACCATGAAATTCCCGGTCCGCTCTCTGGCCAATGTTCGCTACGACCCTCAGCGCGGTTTTTTCGAAATGGCCGGGCAGAAGAAGGAACGGACCCTTACGGTCAATACGGTCAAGACGTTCGCCCAGACTCTTCGGATGGTCGCCCTGTCGAAGGAGCTGGTTGAAAACGACGACATCGCCACTAAAAGAGAGGCCTATTACGTCTCGAAGAACTGGGAGGACGCTCGCTTCAGCGAGCAGCCGGAATCGGACACGGTCATGGACGACGTCGAAGCCTACTTCGGGGTCAACCGCGAACAGCTGGGATTTATTCCGGAGGAAAAGGGGGGCGACGTTGCCGGACGCCTGGTCGTGGTCGACCATGACCGGGATACCGGCAAGAAACTGCGCATCGACTGCACCAAGTTCGGGTCGGGAGCCTACAGCATCCCCATATCCGTCGAGCAACTGGAGTTTGAAACCGATGCCGACTTCATCCTGGTTATCGAAACCGCCGGCATGTTCCAGCGCCTGGTCAAGCACAACTACTGGAAAACCGCCAACTGCATCCTGATCAGCATGGGGGGGGTGCCTACGCGCGCCTGCCGCCGCTTTATACGCCGTCTGGCCGATGCGAAAAAGATTCCGGTCTACGTCTTTGTCGACGGCGATCCGTACGGGATAACGAACATATACAGAACCCTGAAAGTGGGATCGGGAAACGCGGCGCATCTGAACGAGTTTTTCTGCGTACCCCAGGCCAGTTTCCTGGGCATCACGCCTCAGGATATCGTCGACTACAAGCTCCCGACGCATCCGTTGAAGGATGTGGATATCAAAAGGGCACGGGACGCCATGAAAAACGACCCGTTTATCCGGCATCACAAGGAGTGGATCCGCGCGATCGAACTGCTGCTGAAGATGAGCGTGCGCGCGGAACAGCAGGCCCTGGCCAAACACGGCCTGAATTACGTGATCGAATCGTACCTGCCCCGGAAACTGGCGCACCCGGAACTTTTTCTGCCGTAACGCATAAACGATGCGGCTCTGGAAACAGGCGGCCTCGACGATAAAGCCGCCGGAACCCTACCCGGCCCTTCAAGCGGGCCGCGGCCAATGGCAGGCCGGCACGGGAGGGAATCCTGGCAGGGGCCGGATTCCCCAAGCGCAACACGGAATGGGTCGAAATTCTTTTCCATAACCGAAGCTGTCGGTTGAGCAGATTTTAAGAAAAAGCGTTATCTCGAATAAAGGAAACCTATGCGCAACCGAAAGAAAACCGAACTGGGATTTGTTGTTTGTCTTAAAAATGAAGGCTATGCCGCTTCTTTGGAACGTCACAAGATCTATCGCGTGCTCCGGGATCCGGAAGCTATAAAGGACGGCGACATCAGAATCATCGATGAAAGCGGCGAGGATTATCTCTATCCGAAAGACTTGTTCGCTCTGATCTCCGTACCCGCAGCCGTTGAAGATTCCTTGCTCAGAACCACTTTAATCATTTCCGGATACTTGCCTGAAGCGTAAGCGGTCCTATGAAAGCGGATGTCCTATGAAAGCGGATGTTTAAAAAGGATTCTGAATTTTGACGCCTAAAATGGTTTCCTTCGCATCGAGATCTTCGCTTAGGACCACCGTGCATCCAGCAGATGCGGCGGCCGCAAGAATCAGCGAATCCCAAAACGACAATTGATTCAATAGGGAGCAATCGATGGCTTCCTGAATTAGCAGAATGGAAACCTGGACAATCTCAAATACCGCAAATGTTTTCAGCACACCCTTGGCGACCAGGGGATCTACCCCCAGTTTTCGCGTGGCCGCGACATAGAACTCCTGCATGACCTGAGTTGAAACAATCCCATCACCCGAGTCCGCGTGCTGCGCAATTATTTCCCTGCATTGCTTCTGCTTTTCCGGAGATCCCGAATCAAGCGCATAGACGAGAATGTTAGTATCAAGGAAATATCTATCGGACATGGAGCTCTTCCCGATTCCAGCGTTTGCCTTCGGAGTTGCCGGGATGCGCGTCCATCAACCGAAACATCTCAGTGACGACGGCTTTTCTATCCGAAAGAACCGTTTTCTGCAGCAGCTCGCGAACCAGCGCGTTTAGCGTTGTATTATGACGCTGCGCATATTCGCGCCCGGCATCCAATGTTTCTTCATCAATAGCTAAAGTAATATTTTTCATAAATACACTATATGCGTCCACATATTATGTGTCCACATATACTATGAACAAAAATCCGCGATGTTTCAATCTCAACTGCATCCGTAACGGCAACGGACGGCCCTTTCCCCTCGCCAAGCCATTCGAATGTATTGTCTAATGCTGCGAGAGTTAAAACCCTTGCTTTTAGGCGACGGCTTTAGCAGTTATTGCCAACGATATGCTAAAGAAGGATGATTCGCTCTTAAAAGCTCGAGGGCATGCCGGAAGCTGACGCCCCTTTGTATTGCATCACCCAGTCGATGACCGATCCGCCTCCGCCGCATGCGACCAGGCAGTTCCACAGTTATGCCCGGTGTAATGACAAGTGACGGATTGTGATCCTCGTCAAAGGGGCTCAGGCCGATCAGGTCCGCCCCGTGACGTTCCAGCTTGATCCCTTGCCCCTCTGCCATTCGCTCAACCGACCTCTCAGATTACAACCGCTCGATCCCATGTTCCGGAATCCGCGCCATCGCTTTTCTCCCCGTTTGCTTGTGCTGTCCAAAAACCTGTCACGCCTTAACTGCCGGATAATCACGATTGATAATTCTGGGATGTAATGATAGTTTTATTTATCGGTACTCCCGGGTTTTGAGTGGGCAACCCCTATATGTTGTAGTTATGGGATAAGCACATATCAACATTGAAGAAAAGCACCGCTCCAGGCCCTGTGGGAGCTGTGGGAATTGCGATGCGTTTTCCAAAAGACTGTGGAATTCCAGCGGAATTCCAAGAACCTGTGGAGCCCGGAAAGCGGGATCTACAGGGGCAGCTGCCATAGGGCGTAGGCAACCGCCGAGGTAGAATCGCCTTGGATCGGACTTTAATAAAACAGCTTCTCCTGGAGGATATTGGCCACAACATGTAGTAGCTACCTATTCAAAATCGGAAAGCGCCTATTTATCATTACAAGGCCAGCAAATTATGAATCCTCCAAACGCTTTCTATAATCCAGCCGTTACGGCCGGATGTCCTACAACCAAAGAAGCTCCTCCTTTTGGACAGCGCTTGGCCGCCGTGCGCAAAAAACGCCGCTTGTCTCAGATACAACTGGCGGAACGACTGGAAACCACACGGGAGAGTATTGATTACTATGAACGCCGGGCGGTGAATCCTTCGCTCTCTTGTATCGAACGCGCAGCCGAATCCTTGGAAGTTTCTGTCGCGGATCTGGTTGGAAGCGAGCCAAGGCTGGCTCGCGGGCGGACGGGCCCTTCGCCGCAACTCGCCCGGCGTATCGAACCGATTCGCGAACTGCCGCGCAAAGAACAGGAATTTGTCATCCGATTTCTCGGTACCATACTCGAAAGAGCCGGAAGATCCTCAAATTAATATCTGGAGAATGCCGTGAATCGTGACCAGGCCCTCAAAATTATCGCCGAACATCGCGACAAGCTGGCCCGGGATTTCGGAATAAAATCGCTCGCTTTATTCGGCTCCGTGGTGCGCAATGAGGCTACACCAACAAGCGATGTTGATTTACTCGTGGAGTTTGACGACCGTTCGGTAGGATTGTTTCATCTCTCCCGCACCCAGCATTACCTGGAGAGCATTCTCGGAGTATCCAGAGTAGATTTGGTGTTGCGCGATTCCATCAAACCGGCGCTGAAAGAGCGCATCCTGCGAGAAGCTATCCATGCCGCCTAGAAATTGGGATTTCCGAATCCAGGACATCCTCGACGCCATCGCCAAAATCCAACGCTATATTGCAGGCGTTGATTTCGATACCTTCGAAAACGACGAAGAGATAATGGATGCGGTAATTCACAACCTGACCGTCATCGGCGAAGCCGCCAACCACATGCCCGATGATATCAGAAACCTGCATCCGGAAATCCCCTGGAGGCAAATGGTCGATCTCCGCAACTTCACGGTCCATGCCTACTGGAATCTGCGGCCTTCCGTTATCTGGGATACCATCCAAAGCGACCTGCCGCCGATTGTCCAGCCGCTCGCAAAACTCCTGCCACCTGCCGACGTTTAGCTTGCGTCATCCTAATCCCTGGAAGCTTTGAAGATCGCTGATTCTGAAGCGGAAACGTTTTTCCGCTTTATTTCCTCTTCATATCAGGGTAGTACACTTTTCATCCGCCTTCCGTTGCACTTTTGAACCGGCGTTTATATGTCAAGAAGATTGTCCCGTTTTACAGCTTGAACTTTTATGGGACGTAGACTACAAATATTAGTTGTAGCCATGCAAGAGATAATTTCCTCATTCCCCATCCTCCAAAAAACTGACGTTTATACTGACGTCATGGGAAACACGGATAAGTCTCTTCAGAAGGAACCTTCGGAGTTCGGCAGGCGCATCGCCGAAGCACGGCTGCGCGCCGGTTTAACTCAGGTGGAATTGGAAAAAAGGCTCGGCGTAACCCAGCAGGTAGTCGCAGCCTGGGAACGACGCGATGTCGCTCTCCGGGCTGAACAGATCCGGACTCTGGCGGAAGCTCTCGGAACAACCGCCGACTACCTCATCGGGATCGCGGCCAACTGGAAAGGAACAAAAGGACCTTCCGGCAAAGTGCGGCAGGTTTTTGAACAGGTCTCAAAACTCCCTCGCCGCCAGCAGGAAAAAGTTGTCGAGTTCGTCGAAGCTTTTGTTCAGCGTAAGGCGGCGGCAGGCTAAGATCTGAGAACCACAGGGGAAAAAAGTGACAGAACAGGAACTGATGATACGGGTTACTTCCAAACCCAATGTATGCGGCGGCAGGCCCTGCATTCGCGATACCCGCATTGAGATCGCCGTAATTCTCGACGGCCTGGCCGAAGGCATGACGGAACCGGAGATTATTGATCACTATCCGCAACTGACGAAAGACGACATCCACGCTTGTTTCGCCTATGCCGCCGACCTGGCCCATGAGAGCGTCTGGAAGACGGGCACGCTGCAATGAAGCTCAAGCTGGATGAGAATCTCTCTCGTCATCTGAAACCGGTTTTAATTGGATTGGGGCATGATGTCCTGACCGCAGCTGACGAGAATCTTCTTCCCCATCCCGATACCGAGATCGCACGAGCGGCTAAAGAAGAACAGCGCATGCTCATGACTCTGGACGTCGAGTTCGCCGACCTGCGCAAGTATC
>CAZYXB010000025.1:0-47000 GCA_964651155.1 uncultured Acidobacteriota bacterium
GCGATACGCCTGTGGCGCAGGTCCAGATAAAAGGCCGCCCATGCCGTAGCACGGATCAGGAACGCGGCTAGAGGCCGGGGGATTACCCGGAGGCAATGCATGGCGGCTCTGGCGAGCATGTACACCATGTGTGATTTCAAGGCAGTTCCCTGTGGAAATGAAACGACACTATCCCCGCCTCAGGCAACGCCCCGCAGGCAGGAGCCCCCGGGCCGCATCGGCGCCAAGCCGCATTATGCCGTCGGTGGCTGTTTTTTTCAACGCCTACCGCTATCGATGCGGCGGTAGAATATATCCCGCGGTCCCTATGCGTGACTTGCGGGAAAGGCGCCTGGTATGCCCCAAAATGAACTGGAGATGGAACAACCCTATTGCGATGATTTGAAAGGGATTCTGGAGTTTTCCGATTTTGCCGCAGCGGAAAATACGATCAGAAAACTTGAAATATTATGCCGTAAATACCAAAAGTCGAGCGATAAGAAGGGAGTGGTGTATTGCAGAAGCATTGCACTGTTGGGACGCCGCAGGGCGGAGGTCATCAGTCGGAATTCCAGGGTGAGTCTTTCCAAGCGACTTCAGAAACGCGAGATCGCCGAATGGTTCCGGGTCTGGTTGGAAACTCCCGATCTTTTCAGCGACTGGCTGGCAATGAGGAAAGAGGCGGAAGATTTCAAAAAGCTCGCGTGCGTTGCCGCACCTCTCCGCACGGCTCGGAACGGGGACGCCCTTCCGTCCGTGTGGGACGGCGACAGCCGCAAATAAGCAGTGAAGCGGCATCTGCCTGTTTCCGGGAAATGCCGGAAACATGACCGGAGTTTGCTATGCCGGAAAAGAAATCTGCCCAAACGTACAATTCGTTTCTGGACGCGTTACGCTCCGAAATCGCTGCCGGAAACGAGAGCCTCTCCTCCTGGATCAAGCACATCCATTCCCGTGGCGCGATCGACAGCCTGTTTGAACTGGAGACCTGGCTGAAGGGTGTGCGCTCGTTCCTGAACATGGAGCACCTCCCCCTGGCTGATTCCGAAAAAGAGGATCTGCTGGGGCGCAGCTTCCTTTCGGAAATAAGAATCGTGCGCCGGGCCGTGCAGCTGTGTGAAATGCATGCCTGCACCGTGATGCAGATTGGAGACAGGGAAGTTTTCGAATTCGAGAAAATCATTGAGAATCAGATCCGCAAGGACCGCATCCTGGATTTCCACATCAGTCATTATTTGGACCAGATGACTCCGGTCGACAGTTTGTCGGCACTGCTGGATGCATTGAATGACCTCCGGATTTCCATCGACGCCTACCAGCGGCTTCCCAACCCCGGATACCAGCTGTTTCTGGCATTGGGAAGGAACTACCGCCAGGAATTGAAGAATTGCCGGTACGTCGATATGCTGCTGAGCCAGCGGTTCAGGATCCAATACGATCTTATCGAGAACAAATCCCTTATGGAGGTCCTTCGGGGCCTGCCGGATGAACAGGTGCGCCGCAATACCGCGCTGGCCCTTTTATACCTATTTCGATTTCTGAGGTACCTGAAGCTGGTACAGGAAGATCTTCGGCTGGACAGGCCGCTGCGCCATCACCTCGTGCTTTTTTCGTTGATTCACGAGGAGATGGATAATTTATCCAATTTCCTGAGAACACGTTTCCTGAAGGGGAAGGACCCCGGGCGCAAGTTGCGGAATGCCGCGGATGTAGTGGCGTATTCCCTGAAAACCGAATCCCGGCGTATCCTGTCCAGGGAACTGGTTTTCCTTTCAAGGGAAACGGACCCTGCAACCATTTATGCACGGATGGAAAACAGTCACGGAGTGCTTCAGAACTGCTGCCAGGGAAGCATCATGAGCCTAGTCCATGCGGTAGACAAAGACTTCCGCGAGGAGACACTGTTCCCCAAGAGGGCGGAACGTATCGCCTCGGGCGACAGCATCCGGCGTGAATTATGGGAACTGCGGAAATGGCTGATGGAAGTCATCGAGGGCGAGTCTGGCCCGGACATCAACAGCCTTATCGAGCGTCTTACGGTATTCAAGGACAGATCGCTGCACTCCCTCATGTACCGAGACTGGGCCGAATTCGAGACCCTCACAGAAATCCTGGCCATCTCCAACAGCCCGGCCGAGATTCTTGCGTGCGTCCGCAAGCTCGTCAATTTTATCGAGGATCTCATACAGGAAGTATCCAAACGCGGCACGCATCAGCATACACTTACCATTTGACCTCCGCTGCGGCGGAACAGCCCGATCCACGCCTTCCAACCGAATGTGCCGATCGAGATCCCTGCAAAGACGCGCGGCGCGTTTCCTCAGGGAACGGAAGCGCGTCCCATGGGGCCTCCCGCGTGCCGTGTAAAGGGGAACGGATATACGGCGCCTTGAAGAACCTATGGGTTTTTCTGGAAGAAGGGCACGGGATATGCAATATTCTCTCTCCGGAGACCGGAAGGACGCATTGTGCGGCACATGCTAGGCCAAAGGAAGACGGACATGAGATACATTATCGGAGTGATGCGCCCCAGATTCCTTCTCCTGGCGGTTGCGTGTGTTTTTTTAGGCCTGTCAGCGGCAGTATGGGCAGGGTACGGTATCAACCTCTGGCAGGCCATAGTGTGTTTCATCGGGGGGGTGGCGGCCCACGGGAGCGTGAATGCGTTCAATGAGTATGTGGATATCAAGAGCGGCCTGGATTTTAGAACGACACGCACGCCCTTCAGCGGCGGCAGCGGTACGCTGGTTCCCGTCCCGCATAAATTGCCGGTCGCCCTATGGACCGGCATCGGTACGGCGGCAGTCTGCATGGCCATTGGCGTATATTTCTACCGCCTTCGTGGATGGCCGATCCTTTTCATCGGGCTGCTCGGCCTGTTGATTATCGTCATCTACACTCCTTGGCTGAACAAGATGCCGTTGCTGTGCCTGATCGCCCCCGGCCTGGGCTTTGGTCCCCTGATGGTCATCGGCACCTATTTCGCCCTGACAGGCGCGTTTTCGTGGACGGTTCTGCTGGTTTCCCTTGTCCCATTTTTCCTGGTCAGCAACCTCCTGCTTCTGAATCAGTTTCCCGATGTGGACGCGGACAAAACGGTTGGCCGCAAGCATCTACCGATCATGATAGGCCGGAAGGCCAGTGCCAAAATTTTTGCGGCGTTCGTTGCGGCAACCTATCTGATCATCATCCTGGGGAGCGCGCTCAAGCTGACCCCGGCATGGACTCTGCTGGGTCTGGCGTCCGTCTTTTTTGCGATTCCAGCAGCCAGGGGTGCGCTCCAGCACCCGGATGACCTGACAAAACTGGGAGCCTCCCTGGGCCAGAATGTCCTTCTCAATCTGATCACGCCCGTGCTCGTAGGGGTCGGGCTGCTGATCGGTTAAAAGCCACTGGCGGATGCGCGATGGGCGCAGGGTGCGGCCCGACGCCACCGATATCATCGTTCTCCCGCATCGGTTTCCCGGCCGGCAGCCGGCGCTTCGAAAATCTGTGAGATAGCTCCGGAGTCTGATACCATAGAACCTAACCTACTTCATTTTCGGGGTAAGCTGAATGGCGGAACCATTGATGCAGAACCTTCCAGGCACTCGGGATCTTTTGCCTGAAGACATTGCCGGATGGCAGGTTGTTGAAGAGTATGCCCGACAGGTATTCCGGCAGTACGGATTCCTCGAGATCCGTACCCCCATCATCGAACCGACTGAACTTTTTGTGCGTGGGGTTGGCGCGGATACGGACATCGTCGGTAAGGAAATGTACACGTTCCAGGACCAGAGCAACAGGTCTGTTACACTGCGCCCCGAGGCGACCGCTTCGGTGGTTCGAGCCTTCGTGCAGAATACCCTGTACCGGGGCAGTGGCATTACCAGGCTGTGCTACTTCGGCCCCATGTTTCGCCATGAAAAGAAACAGAAGGGGAGGTGGCGCCAGTTTTACCAGATAGGGGCAGAGGCGCTCGGTTCCGATCATCCGGCGGTCGATGCCGAGATGATCGAAATGGCGCTGTGGCTGCTCGAGAGTCTCGGGCTTGAGTCCAAACTGCTTCTGAACTCCGTCGGGTGCCGGCAATGCCGTCCGCAGTATATTCTCCGCCTTCGCAAATCCCTGGAGTCGGAAATCGACGGCCTGTGCCAGGACTGCCGTCGCCGATCGGACACGAACAGCCTGAGGGTTTTCGACTGCAAGGTGCCGGGCTGCCAGACGATAATACAGAATCTTCCATCCATCACAGACAACCTGTGCCATGAGTGCTCCGCACATTTCTCCGCCGTTCAGGGATACCTCAGGGATGCCGGAATCGGATTTGAGATCGCGCCGAGACTCGTCCGGGGCCTGGATTATTATGTGCGAACGGCATTTGAGATCATCAGCAAGGATCTGGGCTCACAAAACTCCTTGATCGGGGGCGGGCGCTACGACGGGCTTTCGGAGGTCCTCGGAGGCCCTCCGGTCCATGCTATCGGATTCGCCGCGGGATTGGATCGGTTGACGATGGTTCTGCCCGAGGAGAAGAGCGCCGCAGGGAAGTGGAAACCTGACCTGTTCGTGGCCTACCGGGGGGATACCGCATTCCAGAAAGCGCTTCAGGTGGCCCGAGAACTCCGTCGCCGGGGGCATTCCTGTTATCTGGATTATTCGAGAGCGTCCCTCAAGAGCCAGATGCGTCTGGCAAATAAAATCGATGCGGCGCATGTATTGATAATCGGAGACGACGAGTTGGAACGGGACCGGTACACGATCAGGCGGATGGAGGATTCCGAGCAGTGGGAGGTGTCCATTCGTGAGCTGCAGGAATACCTCCAGTCACGCAATTCAGGACTTCGCGAGCGGGCGGAGATATGAACAGGATACGGGTGCTGCCCGAGATTCTGGCGAACAAGATAGCTGCCGGCGAAATTGTCGAGCGTCCCGCTTCCGTCGTCAAGGAGCTGATGGAAAACGCAATTGATGCCGGGAGCCGTTCGATCCGTGTCACCATACAATCAGGTGGAAAGCGACTCATCCGGGTCCAGGATGACGGCACAGGTATGAGCCAGGACGACGCAATCCTTGCGTTCGAACATCACGCGACCAGCAAACTCCAGACAGCGGAAGATCTGCACTCCATCGCCACACTGGGTTTCAGGGGAGAGGCGCTGCCCTCGATCGCTTCCGTATCCCGCCTGATGCTGAGAACGCGGCAGGAAGGAACTGATGCCGCCTCCGGGACGGAATTGGAAATTCAGGGAGGCGTCCTTCGTTCCGTGAAGCCCGTGCCTTGGGACAAGGGCACGGAAATCACCGTGCGCGACCTTTTTTTCAACGTCCCGGCGAGAAGGAAATTCCTGAAGGCGGACGACACAGAGGCCGGGCACGCCGCGCGGCACGTGATGCACTATGCTCTCGTGTATCCGGAGATCCGGTTCACACTGCAGAGCGGGGACCGGGTTCTTCTCGATACGGTGGCCGTGCAAACCGTCGAGGAACGGATCTATCAGGTGTTCGGAGACCGTTTTCTGGACAATCTGGTCAAGGTTGACGGATCCAGCGGGGCCGTCAGGGTATACGGCTTCACCTCTCGGCCTAATGAGCAGAGAACGAACGCCTACTCGCAATATTTCTTTGTGAACCGCCGCATGGTGCGCGACAAGGTGATCACCGGAGCCGTACGGCAGGCCTACCGTCGCTGCATGCCAGCCACCGCCTATCCCGTAGTCATCCTGTTCCTCGAACTGCCTTTCAACCAAGTGGATGTCAATGCGCATCCGGCAAAAACGGAGATACGGTTTCATGACCAGAAGGCCGTTTTCAATCTGGTGCATTCGAGCATAGAACGCGCCCTGTCGGGCGATGTGGCCATTCCGGATTACGAAACATCCGCCTCCCGTCCCTATTCCCAAAGCGGTCTAGAGCAAGGTCTCCGGCAGGCGGGGGATTCCGGAACCATTCGGGAGACCCTGGACCGGTCTACGCATCCGGCATTGCAGAAGCCATACTATGCCCGGCAGGATACCTTACGGTATGCCAATCAAGAATTGGCGGATCCATTCCCGGAATTCGGGGAGGCCCCGGACCCCGTCGCAATCCCGCCTGAAACGGACGATAAAGGCCAACATGCTGGAGTTTTTAAGGCGGATTCAATCCGCATTCTCGGGCAGTTCCGGGACAGTTACATTATCGCGTCTGACAGGGAGGGATTGCTCATCATCGACCAGCATGTGGCGCACGAGAGGATCCTGTACGAGGAGATCGCCGCTTCCATGCAGGAGACGCGTGTAAAGACCCAGGGACTTCTGACGCCGTTTACCGTGGACCTGGCGCCCCATCAGGCCGCTCTGGTGGAAAAGGTAATGCCGGAACTCGAGGAGAGCGGGTTTGATGTGGAATTTTTCGGAGGCTCGTCCATCCTTGTGCGTGCCGTGCCGGCCATCGTGGGCGAGAGCGACTGCCGGACGCTTTTGAGGGAGATATTCGAAAACCTGGAACCGGAAGATCGGGGGATGGACCTGGAACGGATCAGGGACCGCATCGCGGTCCAAACGGCATGCCACGCGGCCGTAAAAGTGAATATGCCGCTTTCACAGGAAAAAATGGAGTGGCTGGTGGAGCGGCTTTTCCGTACGCGAATGCCCGTCAACTGCCCGCACGGAAGGCCGATCATTCTGCGTTTCAGCAACCATGAAATCGAAAAAAAATTTGGGCGTGTCTGATGCCTATCCGCGGGACTGCCGCGCACAGGACATGAGGCAGCGGAATGGAACGAAGCGCCCGTTTCCGCGCATCCGGCCCCCGGTGGGCTCTCCAGGCACAGCGGCGCTTCCCCGTGCGCCCCGCCCCCAGGACGTCGCAAGCACGACGGACCAATGCTGGAGAGTTGCCTGGATACGGACGATGGATATATTGTGCATGGGCGTGAATGCGCAATATTCATAGGATACGCGGGCAAAACACCCAGGGTGCATGATAACGGGGAAGCGTCGATTGCGGCCGGCAATCAAAACCTCATGTCCGTCAACGACTTGATAGAAGTTGCAGCCGCAGACGATCCGGGCCCGTCAATCTACCTCTGCAGGGTGAACAATAGTGCGGGTGCGGCCATCGTCATAGCTTGGCCGACGCAACGCGGCATTCGCCTTCCTGCCCGGGCGAATCAAATCCTGGGAATTTCCTTTGTCCATGAAGGGATCCCGTATGCGTTCGATACGCTTGCCATGGAGAAGCTCCCGGCCCCCATGCCGCAGATCACCATCACGCCCTTGAGAGTGCCCACCCGAAGGCGGCGGCGCAAGAGTGTCAGGGTCAAATGCCTGGTACCGGGGGAGATCACCGAGGTCCAGGACAACTCGGACAGATCCGATGCCGCACAACGTGGAATAGTACTCAAGACGGTAATCTGCGACCTGAGCGCAAGCGGTTTGAGGGTCTGCCTGCCGATGGAAATTCCCGAAGGAGCGTCTCTGACTGTGAAACTGTCGCTCCCGGATACCCGGCAGCCGATGAAGATGCCCTGCGGGGTGGTCTATTCCGATACACTCCGAAAAACAAAGGGATGTACCGTACGGGCATGGAGTTCAGGGCGATAAGCGACGACGGACAGTCGCGCATCATCCGTTATCTGCACCGCCTGCATGCCAGCCATGTCACACCCTAGCCGGGATACGGCCATCAAGACGCCTCCCGGGCATTGATGCCGGCCGGAGAACACACACTCGCCGAAATCTGTGACGGCGCCGATTGGCAGTCCAGACCATTTTTGTATCGGTCTATCCAGCCGGGTTTTCGGTCTGGCCGCGGGGAGGAACGCGCTGTTGCGGTTTCCAGGCGCGCCGAGGATGCTTGGGCGTACTATCGCCGGCGCACCCGGGCGATTGCAGACTATCCCCGGTGGTTCGAAGCGCCTCGACCAAGCTTCAGCGAACCTCCCGGCATTGTATGGAATGAAAGACCGCCCGTCCGGTGCTGCGCCCACATGAGCGCAATGTTGCCGCATGGAGGGCATGGATCCGACGAGGGTGATTCCGAGCGGCATCCACGGTCTCCCGTGCCGAGGATACAAATGCCGTTGGGAACCTCAAAACGGCCCATTTACGGAAACACGAGGTTGCCTAATTGACAACCTGAACCGATCCCGGGCCGCAGATTGTTTCGATCTGGCGGATCAGTTCCGGGCTTGATTTCACCTTTACGAAATCGGATGACCGGATGCTCACTCGGTAATCCGAAGGGCAGTACAGTTCAACGTCGACGCCGGTTTCCCCGCGGTTTTGTACAAGGAGGCGATGCAGTTCGGTTGCCGATGTGGGCGATAGCGAAAGGATGGAGGCTGAAATACGCAGCATTTTGGCCTTGCGCTGGATAATCCCGGGTAGCGGCTCGATTTCGGACGTGACGATCTTGTAGCTTTTCTTGTCTTCAGGCTCAAAACGTCCGGTGATGAGCAGGGGAGCGTCCGCCGCAAGGAAAGGTTCGAACTTGGCGTAGGATTTTGGGAAGACTATTGCCGGCACCGCCCCGGAAAGATCCTCGAGAGTGAAATTGGCCATCAGGTCGCCGCCCTTTTTAGTGCGCCGTATGCGCAGGTCGGTGACAATGCCGGCAACCTGACACTCTGTGGTCTGCCCCTCCGCAATCAGTTCCGCTAGGGTTCTTTTGCTGAATGCTGCGACTTCTTCGGAATATCGATTTAAAGGGTGGCCCGAAACATAGAATCCCAAAGTCTCTTTTTCATAAGCCAGAAGCTGTTCCATCGGCCACTCCGGTATGTCCGGGGGGGTGGGTTCCGGGACCGGGGAGGTCCCGGCATCCGTCAAGGTGGAGAAGAGCCCTTTCTGGCCGCTTTCGCGGTCGCGCCTGGCTTTTTGCCCGTAATCGATCGCAGTGTCGATCATGTGCATGCACTGGGATCGTTTCCACCCGAGAGAGTCCAGCGCTCCGCTTTTAACAAGGCTCTCCAGGACTCTCCTGTTTAGGGACCGGGAGTCCACCTCCTCACAGAACTGGAAAAAGCTGCGGAAACGGCCATGCTGGTTGCGGTAGTCCAGGATGGAGCGGAGAACCCCCTCACCGACATTGCGGATAGCCAGCATGCCGAAACGGATCCTTCCATCAATCGAGCGGAAATGCAGGTCGCTCTCGTTGATGTCCGGCGGCAGGACCGGGATGCCCATGCCCTTGCACTCGGCGATGTACATGACGATCTTGTCGGTGTTCCCGATTTCGCTCGACAGCAGGGAGGCCATAAACTGAACGGGGTAGTAGACCTTCAGATAGGCTGTTTGATAGGCAAGCAGGGCATACGCTGTCGCGTGTGATTTGTTGAATCCGTACTGTGCAAACTGCTCCATCAGGTTGAAAACCTGTACGGCGGAATTTTCGGGAATGTTCTTTTTGCGGGAGCCTTGGAGGAATTTTTTCCGCATTGAATCCATGATGGCGAGTTTCTTTTTCCCCATTGCCTTGCGGAGAATGTCGGCTTCCCCCAGTGAAAATCCCCCCATCTCGCTGGCAATCTGCATCACCTGTTCCTGATACACGATGATGCCGTAGGTTTCTTTCAAGATATTCTCCAGCGCCGGGTGAGGGTATTGCACTTCTATGGCGCCATGCTTCCGCTGGACAAATTCGCGAATCATGTCCATCGGGCCAGGGCGATAGAGGGCATTCAGCGCAATCAGGTCTTCAAAACGTTCCGGTTTTAGGCGGCGCAGCTCGCTTCGCATCCCGCCGCTTTCAAACTGAAATATGCCGTTGGTGCGCCCTTCGGAGAACAGTTCGAACACTTTCCGGTCGGTCAGGGGGATGCCGGGAAGGTCCAGAACCGTTCCATGTTCCTCGCGCACGCTCTGGAGCGTATTGTCGATGACCGTTAAGGTTGTCAGCGCAAGAAAGTCCAGCTTCAGGAGTCCGATGGACTCCAGGTCCTTCATGCAATACTGAGATGTGATTTCATCCTTGTTCGTTTTCTGAATCGGGACGAGTTCGACCAGCGGCCTGGGCGCAATGACGACCCCCGCTGCGTGGGTGGAAGAGTGCCGCGACAACCCCTCCAGCCTTTTCGCTATGGTGATGAGGTTATCGATCTGGGGATTCTTCATCGCCTCGACCAGCCGTGGCTCCTGTTCCAGAGCCCTGTCGATGGTGGCATTGAGTTCTTCCGGGATCAGCTTGGCGATACGGTCGACTTCCGCGTAGGGGATGTCCAGGCTCCTGCCCACATCGCGAATGACGCCTCTGGCCGCCATCGTGCCGAAGGTGATGATCTGGCAGACACAGTCCCGGCCATATTTCTCTGCGACATAGTCGATCATTTCTGATCGCCGTTTCATGCAGAAATCCATGTCGATATCGGGCGGGGAAATGCGCTCGGGGTTCAAAAAGCGTTCAAAGAACAGCTCGTACTGCAGGGGATCGATGTCCGTGATGGACAGGCTGTAGGCGACCAGACTTCCCACGACGGAACCGCGTCCCGGCCCTACGGGGATGCCGTGATCGCGCGCGTATTTCATCAGGTCCCAGACGATGAGGAAGTAACTTGAGAACTGCATCCGCTGGATCATTTTGACTTCGAACGACAACCGCTGCTCGTAGGAGGAAAGAGGGTGCTTTAATTTTCCTTCTTTCGAAAGCGCTTCCAGATGCCTCAGTCTTTTGCGGAATCCCTCGCGCGTCACCTTCTCGAAGTAGCTGTCGACATCATGTCCTTCCGGGACTTCAAACGGGGGGAGGGGCTGGTCCCTCGGTATTTCCAGACCGCACCGTTCTGCGATGCGCACCGTGTTCTCCAGGGCCCCCGGAATGTGCCCGAAAAGCGCCTGCATCTCTTGGGGGGATTTGAAATAAAACTGGTCGGACTCATACCGCATGCGATCCTGCTGGTTGACGGTTTTACCCGTGCCGATACACAGAAGGATATCGTGAGCGACACTGTCCTCGGGCAGAAGGTAGTGCGTATCGTTGGTACAAACGAGCGGGATGCCGGTTCTTTTTGAAATGTCCAGGAGCCCCGGGTTAACCTGCTTCTGCGCCTCAAGATTGTGATACTGTAGTTCCAGGAAGAAATTGCCCGCGCCGAAAATATCACGCAGTTCAGTGGCCTCCTGCAGGGCTGCATCGAAGTGGCCCGAATATAATTTCTGGGGGATTGCTCCCTTCAGGCACGCCGACAATGCGATCAGGCCGTCATTGTACTGGGACAGAAGTTCCTTGTCGATTCTCGGCTTGTAGTAAAACCCCTCCAGGAAACCGTAGGAGACCAGCTTCGAGAGATTTTGATATCCCTTGAGGTTTTCAGCCAGCAAAACCAGATGGTTGGACTGATCGCCCCCGCCGGTCTTTATCAGGCGGCTTTCTTTGGCTACGTAGACTTCGCATCCGATGATCGGCTTTATCCCGAGTTTCCGGGCGGCGGAGTAGAACCGGATGGCGCCGAACAGGTTTCCGTGGTCCGTGAGCGCGATCGCGGGCATTTTCATGGAAACGGCAGTCTTTACCATGCTCTCGATTTTGGATGCTCCGTCGAGCAGACTGTAATCGGAGTGGTTATGCAAATGTACAAAAGGCGGCGATGTCGGCACGTATTACTCCCACTCGATGGTACCAGGGGGTTTCGATGTTATATCATAAACAACGCGGTTGATGCCCCGGACCTCGTTGACGATTCGGTTCGAAATGCGCTCAAGTACGTCGTAGGGAATTTTCGCCCAGTCCGCTGTCATCCCGTCCAGGCTCGTTACAAGTCTCAGCGCGACGACGTATTCATAGGTGCGGTCGTCACCCATAACGCCCACGCTCTGAACCGGAAGCAGAATGGCAAATGCCTGCCATAGCTTCTCTAGCAGCTGTGCCCGCCCGATTTCTTCATGCACGATAGTGTCCGCATCCCTAAGGATGGCCAGGCGCTCTCCGGTGATTTCTCCGAGAATACGGACCGCTAGGCCGGGCCCCGGGAATGGGTGCCGCTGAACGGATTGTTCATCCATCCCCAATTCTTCTCCGACTTTTCGGACCTCATCCTTGAAAAGTTCCCGCAGGGGCTCGACGAGCTTCAGGGCCATGTTCTCCGGCAGCCCTCCCACGTTGTGATGCGATTTGATCACGGCGGAGGGCCCGCGTACGGATACGGATTCGATGACATCCGGATACAGGGTGCCCTGAACGAGGAAAGGGGGATTGCCCAGTTTCTTTGATTGCTCCTCGAAGACGCGGATGAATTCTTCCCCGATGATTTTGCGTTTCTTTTCAGGATCTTCGACGCCGCAGAGAAGCGAAAGAAACCGCTCGCTTGCATCCACCCCGATGACTTTCAGGTGCAGATGCTCCCGAAAGTCCGAAAGGACAGTCTCGTACTCATGTTTACGCAGGAGTCCGTTGTTGACGAATATGCACGTCAGCCTGTCCCCGATGGCTCTATGCACCAGAAGCGCAGCCACGGCGGAATCGACGCCTCCGCTGAGTCCGCAGATGGCGCTTTCTGATCCGATCTTGTCCCGGATGGCGTCAACGGTCGATTCAATGAACGCCGCCATGGTCCAGTTTTGTCTGCATCCGCACACATCGGACAGAAAAGAGCGCAGTATGTCGATTCCGTGAGGCGTATGCACCACTTCCGGGTGGAACTGAAGCCCCCAGATGCGACGTCCTTCGTCGGCAGCCGCGGCGATCACTGCGCCGGATGTCGCAATGGTGCTGAATCCGGGCGGCAGTTGCACCACGCGGTCTCCATGGCTCATCCACACCTGGAATTGACGGGGAAGATTCTTGAAAAGGATCCCGCTGTTGCTGTGCACGGCCATAGCCTTGCCGAATTCACGTCGATCGCCTCCTGCGACGGTACGGCCGCCCAGCGTTTGGGTCAGGAGCTGGAATCCGTAGCAGATCCCGAGAATGGGGATCTGCAGGGCATAGATTTCTCGGGGCAGGGAAGGGCTGCCTTCCCGGCATACCGAATCCGGCCCGCCCGATAGGATGATCCCTCGGGGCCGGGATTCGCCTATCTTGCCTAGAGCGTCATAATAGGGGACGATTTCGCTGTACACGGACAGCTCCCGAACGCGGCGGCCGATCAGCTGCGTATACTGGGATCCGAAGTCAACAATAAGTATATAGTCGCGGTTAATGGGGCCCTCCATGGTCATCGGGTGCCGTTGTGGCACGTGCAAGTCCAGGTCCTGCCTTCAGGCGATGAGCTTGTTCAAGGGGTATTCGATGATTCCTTCGGCGCCGGCTCTTTTCAGTTCGGGTATCATTTTTTTCACTATTTTTTCGTCCACAACCACCTCGAGCGCGATCCACCCCTCGATCGTAAGCGGGCTGATGGTCGGGCGCTTCAGGGAAGGGAGAATGCCCATGACTTTTTCCAGGGCGGTTTCCCTCAGGTTCATCTTCAAACCGACCATGCCTTCGGCAGCCAGCGCCCCCTTGAGCAGAATGGCGATATTCTCCATTTTTTCCCTCTTCCAGGGATCCTGCCAGGACTTTTTGTTGGCGATAAAGCGGGTTGTCGACAGCAGAACATCTTCAATGATGCGCAGTTTATTCGCCTGCAGCGATCGGCCGGTTTCCGTCAGCTCTACTATCGCATCCACCAGAATCCCAGCTTTTGCTTCCGTTGCGCCCCAGGAATATTCAATCTTGGCTTTGATGTTTTGTTTGGAAAAATGTTTTCGGACACAATGGACGAGTTCGGTGGCGATTGTTTTGCCTTCAAGATCTCTGATGGAACGTATTCTGGAGCTTTCAGGAACGGCCAGAACCCACCTCACCGGCTTGAACCCGGATTTTGCATAGATCAGCTCACAAATCTGCTTGACGCTGGCGCCTGTCTCCAAGATCCAGTCCTGTCCGGTGATCCCAGCGTCAAACAATCCGTCCTGAACATATTTGGCCATTTCCTGGGAACGGATCAACATGACCTCAATCTCTTCGTCGTCGCAGTAGGGGAAATAGGACCTGTCGCTGGAATATACCCGGATGCCCGCTTTCCGAAACAAATCGAGCGTCGATTCCTGAAGACTCCCCTTGGGCAGACCTAGTTTAAGGATTTCTTTGTTCGTAGGCATGAAATCTCCTCGCTCGTTGCCGATGATGGCGGCCGACGCTGAAACCGATCAACTGTGGATGAAACATTTCAGCGAGAGCTACTCGGCAGCATTGGTGAATCGAAAAGAATAATACCGGGGAAACCGAATTTCCACCGGATTCAATAATTTCTTGTCCCTTCGGCAGAATCCGCAGGCAATGAATCAATGTACCATATTAATCGATAGTCTCTTGGCGTCATATTGGGGCCGGTCTTTTGGGGATTCCACCGGGGCAGAGTCCAACTGTACCATGCATCGGTTGTGAATATGTGGGGAAATCGCGGTAGCGTATCAGCGGGACTTTTCTACCGGGATGCGCTCCGCCAGGCGTATTGCGGATTTCCGAAGATGCGGCCTTTCCAACAGGCAGGAATTCCGCTTGAGTCCAATGCGTCAGCCGCCGGAATCACTCTGCGTGTGCCTACCCTCCAACTCCACGGAAACCCCAATTTATTTGACCCCGTGCGCGGCCCGTTTAGGGACCGCCTGTCCCGGATGCGTTGCATTGCGCAACCCGGCCTTGTACTGGTATAGTGGCGGCCACGGCAGTCGATCGTCGATGCTCCGGGAGGTTTCATGGTTTTGGTTTCGGCAGCAATTTTGGGCATCATCCAGGGCCTGACGGAATTCTTGCCCATCAGCAGTTCTGCGCATCTGATCGTCGTCCCGTGGCTCATCGGATGGACACCGCAAGGTCTTGCATTCGATGTGGCTCTGCACGTGGGGACCGCGCTTTCCGTGTTGGTATTTTTCAGGAACGACTGGTTCTTGATGGCCCGGGAAACAATCCGCGGGCTGATCGAGGGCCATCCCCTGGGAAATCCCCAACGCAAACTGGCCTGGTTTTTGGTCGTGGCAACGATTCCTGCGGCGGTCGCGGGACTGGCTTTCGGGGATGCGATCGAAGGGTATCTCCGGTCGCCCATGGTAACGGTGATCACCCTGACGGTGTTCGGTGTGTTCCTGCTGCTGGCCGAAAGAAAGAGCGAGAAGAACCGCACCATGACTGCGTTTACATGGGCAGATTCCATCTGGATTGGTCTCAGCCAGGCCGTGGCCTTGATCCCCGGGGTTTCCAGAAGCGGCATCACGATGACGACAGCGCTGGCGCGCAACAGCGACCGCATCACCGCCGCGCGTTTTTCCTTCCTGCTCTCCACTCCCGTGATCGTCGGCGCCGGTATGCTGGAAGGCTGGCGTTTCGCGAATATGGTTCTGCATCCGGCCGTGGATGAGTCCGTGACCGGATGGCCGGTTCTTATTGTGGGTTTCCTATTCTCTGCCGCTACCGGCTTTTTCTGCATACGGTACTTCCTGAAGTACCTGCAATCGAGAAGTTTTACGCCATTTGTCGTGTATCGATTCTTGCTTGCGGCTGTAATACTAGTGTATTACCTTAGGTAGTCCCGGAAATCACCCTCGTTTATTGATTAGATCCCTCCCGCTTCCTTTTTTGAATTTCAAGAAGGATTTCCGCGATTCTCCTCTCCATCCCCTGATCCGAGGGCTTGTAATATCTCCTGCCGTGCAGCGAAGCCGGCAGGCATTCCATATCGGCCACCTTGGACTTCAGATTGTGCGCATATTGATAATCCCTTTCGTAACCCAGTTCTTTCATGAGTGCCGTCGGGGCGTTCCGGAGATGCAGCGGGGGCGGCTCGTTGAAGGTGTTCTGCGCGTCTGCCGCAACACTGCTGTAGGCCGTATAGAGGGCGTTGGATTTGGGAGCCACGGAGAGGTACACCACGGCCTGCGCCAAAGCCAGCTTGCATTCCGGCAATCCGACTAGGCGCACGGCCTCCGCAGCGTTCAGCGCAACATTCAGTGCGCGCACATCGGCCAGCCCGACGTCTTCGGAGGCGAACCGCACGCAGCGGCGCGCGATAAAGACGGGATCTTCGCCGGCTTCCAGCATGCGGCCCAGCCAGTAGAGGGCGGCGTCGGCGTCGCTGTTCCGCATGGACTTGTGCAGGGCGGAGATCAGGTTGTAGTGCTCCTCGCCTGCCTTGTCGTATTGGAGGATTTTCCGCTGCAGTGCCGATTCGAGATCGGATGTGGTCACGACGGCGGGTGTTTCCGAAGATTGACGGATCGTCAGCGATACGGCAATCTCCAGGGTATTGAGGGCGATCCGTGCATCTCCGTTGGCATACAGGGCCAATTGATGCAGTACGTCTTCCGTGATTTGAACCGATTGGTTTCCCAGACCGCGGTCTCTGTCGGTCAAGGCCTGTTTCAGAATTACCACGATTTCATCAGGTTTCAGGGCATTCAGTACATAGACCTTGCACCTGGAAAGCAGCGGATTGATGATCTCGAAGGACGGATTTTCCGTGGTTGCCCCGATGAGCACGATGACGCCGGATTCGACATAGGGAAGGAATGCATCCTGCTGTGCCTTGTTGAAGCGATGGATTTCATCGACGAAAACCACCGTTTTCCCTAGGGATGTGCGGGAGAGAGTCTGGGCCTCGGCCATGACGGCCTTGATTTCCTTGATGCCCGAAAGAACGGCGCTGTAGGCGACAAAACGGGATCGCGTCTGCTTCGCCAGAATTCTGGCCAAGGTCGTTTTCCCCGTTCCTGGCGGGCCCCATAGGATGATGGACGTCAGCCGTTCCTGATCCGCCATCATCCTCAGCACTCGACCGGGACCGATGAGATGCTGCTGTCCGACAATTTCATCCAGGGACTGCGGCCGGAGCCTTTCCGCCAACGGGGCATTCGGGCTTGAAGGGGCGGCATCGGGTTCGGGGAATAACGATTGTGTCATGGGAATGGCCCTACGATCTATGTGCCGCATGCCAGGGACCGTTGTCTGGCGGCCTCGAATACAATGACGGCCCCCGCCAGCGCCACATTCAGGGATTCTATCCCATTTGCCATCGGAATGCGAATGGATGGTAGCCCGGCAAATGCCGCTTCTTCCATCCCTCGTCCCTCATTGCCCAGAAGGACGGCGCAGGGAGACGCCAGATCGGCTTCGGTATAGGGGATGCCAGCTCGGGCGTCCGTGCGGTACACGCGGATGGATCGTTCCCGGCAGAAATGGAGGAAAGCATCCGCGGAAACATCTTCGACCGGGGGGTGGTGGAAATACACCCCGGCGCTCGATCGGATCGCTTTCGGATTCCTGGCCGAAACCGTTTCCCGGGAGGTGCAAACCAAGGTTGCGCCGGAAGCCGCCGCCGTCCGGATCAGCGTGCCCAGATTCCCCGGGTCCTGGATCCCGCAGGCGTAGAGCACCACGGTGTTCCCGGCCAAATTCAGAGGAAGACGGGGCTCGGGGATAGTAACAATGGCGATGGCCCCTTGGGAGGTTTGAAGGCAGGACAAGGCCTGGAACAGGTTCTTCTGCACTCGGTATATCGGGATTTTTCGATTTCGCCAGTTGTCGAGCAGACCCTGTTCTCTCGAATCCCTACCGAAGGCGTCGGAGACCACGACTGCCGTGACGGTGTGTCCGGATGCCATGGCCTCTTCGAGCACCCTGGTCCCCTCGGCCAGCACCAGGTCTGAGGGCGCACGACGGGAACCGGATGAGAGAAGGCGGATCCTTTTCAAGAGGGGATTGTTTGTACTGGTCAAAAGAGGGAGGGACCCCGGCACCGAGATCGGGGGATGCCGCCTGGAAGGCCTGTTCTGTGTCGTCATGGGTGCGGTATCTTAAGAGCCGGCTATGCAGCCGCCCCGTCCGTTAAGGACGCTTCCCCATACGACATGGCTTATGGGGAAATTCTCGTTGCGGAGCAAGAGGGATGCAAGCTCTCGGGCATCCGCATCCTGTTCCGGGGTGTCCACTTTGTTGATGAACGGGATAATGCGTGCACCTTTTTCCCAATCTTTGCATACGCCCTTTGGGTGGAGAAGTATTTTTGCCGCCATCTCCGTTGTGATCCTTTCCCCAGCCCGAATCGAGAAACGCGACGACTGCGTTTGGAAACGGAACAGCGTGTCCGGCCCGGCCGTCCGGTGGAGGCAGTCGAGACCTATCACGGGAACCAGGTATTCGGCACGGGACATGAGCACCGGTTCCCCCTCCCTCGGAAGTTTTATGGAGAATCGCGCTGAACCGTCCGCTTCGTTCAGGAAAAGGGCGCATAGGGAACGGTCCGAATGTTCAAGGAAATCGGCGGGAACTCCGTTCAATAGGTCGGGTTCCATGAAATGCCGCGTGGCGACGATCTTATAATTGCGGTCCGAGCAGAGGCGCGCCGTCTGTTCGACCAGCATTTTCAGCAACTCGAGGTTGTCACCGGAAAGGATCACCATGTTTTTGTCGGTATTCGGGGGATGGATCCGGGTCGTGGTGGTGTACAGGACGTGTCCCTGCCCGATGAGTTCCTCCATCAATTTAAGTATAAGGGCCGTTTTACCGCCCCCGCCAACGAAGTTGATCAGCGCGTGCGGTTTGAAGTCGAAGTTTCTGGAAAATACGTGAACATCCTCGCTTTGGGTCTGCATGGTATGGAAGTCCTGTCGGTATGGTTTCCTTTAGGAGAATTCCGTTTCAATGGCCGTAAAACGGTTCCGGTCGCCCTTGCTCCTGAAAAAGATATATATGATACCACCAGGAAGGGAAGACAGAATGATCAGAATGGAAGTGAGCAGCCCGAGCGCGATGCAAGATTCGGGAGGAACGCCGACGGCGGAGAAAAGGCTCATGAATGCGTATTCCCTCAATCCCATACCGTTCAAACTGATTGGAATCATGGAAATCAGAGTGATGACGGGTACAAAAATCAGAAAATAGTAAAACGGTATATGCAGGCGAAGCCCAAGGGCTGTGATCCAAACGACGGAAATGGCTAGCAGCTGGTTGACGAACGAGATCAGCAGCGATGCCAGAAGGATGGATCGTTTCTTCCCGATGATATGGAAGACGCTGGAGACCCGTTCCATTTTCTCCGCAAATTTCGACATACGCAGGACGCGGAGGCATTTCGTCAGTACCCGTCGGAATTTTGGCATGAACAGGCAAATGTTCCCGAAAAGAAATACGGCGAAGGCGCCCCATACGATGTAGGTCACGGCCACGCCCGGTACGGAAACCGGGTAGAAAAGGAGTCCGGCACCGGCAATCATCATCATGGCCAGCATGCCGGCATCCCGGTCGAGAAAAGTGGCGGCGAAGCTTTGCGAGTAGGAATTGGAGTGCCGGCCAACATAAAAGATTTTGACAACGTCACCGCCGACCACAGTCGGAAAGGTGAGGTTGAAAAAGAGCCCGATGCAATAGATGCCCAAAAGGTTTTTGAATGACCGTACCGGCATCAGCGGATTCAAGAGCATGCGCCAGCGGAAAACGCAGATCAGATGTCCCATCCAGAGGACAATATAGGCCGCAGCAAGTATAGGAAGCCTGGCATTCCGGAGGGTCTTGCCGAAAAGGCCAAAATCAATACTGCGGAAAATGACAACAAAAAGAATGGCCGTTATCGCTATTTTGATGAACGTCAGTACCGTGGCCTTCATTGTGTCGCCCTGTCCTTCGGTTGAATGCGTTTCCGAACTGGCCCCGGGCCTAAAGGGGTGGCTACGGATACAGCACCTGTGCTGATGCCGCAACTGGAAGCATGCCGAATGGCATCTGGTGGCCACGCTTCCGGATTCACAGCGAATGGTATGCGTTCCGGTTCATTCACTCATTCCAGAAAAAAGGGATTTTTGCATTTCTTCAACCGCGTCGCCGGCCGGCCGCTTCTTCGTCCGATCGGTCATGTCCATGTTTTTCCTTTCCAGGCGCTCGAGTATCTCCGATGCCCGGGACAGAACTTCGCGGGGCATCCCGGCCAGCCGGGCGACCTCGATCCCATAGCTTTTATCGGCAACTCCCGGCGCAACGCGGCGGAGAAACACGATTTCGTCCCCGACCTCCTCGATGGACATGCAGTAGTTCTTGACTCCCGGATGGACCGACGCCATTTGGGTCAGTTCGTGATAATGCGTGGCGAAAAGAGTCTTCGCCCGCAGCTCCGGACTCTGGACGAGGTATTCCGCGATTGCCCAGGCAAGGGAGAGGCCGTCAAAAGTCGCCGTGCCGCGTCCGACTTCATCAAGCAGAATCAGACTGCGGCTCGTGGCAGTGTTCAAAATGTTGGCCGTTTCTATCATTTCCACCATGAAGGTGGACCGACCTTTCGCCAGATTGTCCGAAGCCCCCACCCGTGTGTATATGCGGTCGACAATGCCGATGCGCGCCTCGTCGGCGGGGACGAAGGAGCCTATTTGGGCGAGAAGGACTATCAGGGCGGTTTGTCGCAGATAGGTCGATTTGCCGCCCATATTTGGACCGGTCAACAGGATCAGACGGTCCGTTCCCGAATTCATGAAAAGGTCGTTCGGTATGAACGGACGGCTTTGCTGTTCAACGACCGGGTGACGGCCTCGTCGTATGTATAATGTATCCTCTTCAATCAGTTCGGGACGTCTGTAATGGTTCTTCAGGGCGGTTTCCGACAGCGAAGCGTACACGTCCAGCTCTCCGAGAAGCCGTGCCGTTTCTTGTATCCGGTTCCCCTGGTTCCCGACCTCTTTGCGAAGCTGGGTGAAAAGTTCTTTCTCGAGGGCTTCTATACGCTCTTCTGCGCCGAGGACCTTTTCTTCGTATTCCTGGAGTTCCTTGGTTACAAAGCGCTCGGAATTCACCAGGGTCTGTTTGCGCACGTAGTCATCGGGGACGAGGGACAGGTTGGATTTTGTCACCTCGATGAAGTAGCCGAAAACGTTGTTGAACCTGACTTTCAGCGATGGTATCCCCGTCCGTTCCCGTTCCCTGGCCTCCAGCGACGCAATGTACTGTTTTCCGCTGTGACGAATTTCGCGCAGCGCATCCAATTCCGGAGAAAACTCCGGGCGGATGATGCCGGGTTCGCCAGGCGATGCGGGGGGCGAGTCGGAGAGCGAGTTGTCTATCAGAGACACCACATCCTCTAGGGGATCGAGCCGGTTGCGGATGTCCGAGAGGCGATGGACCGCGTACGGACCGAGCAGGTCGCGGATCGAAGGGATGGCGCGCAGGGAATCCCGCAGGGCGAGGATCTCCCTGGGACCCGAGACTTCGGCCATGACGCGGCTGACAAGGCGCTCCAGGTCGTGAATTGCACTCAGGGTTCTTCGGAACCTGTCCAGAGTTCGGATATCGGATGTGAAAGCCTCTACGGAGTCGAGCCGGTTTTGCAGCTGGGGTACGTCCCGAAGGGGACGCAGAAGCCAGGTTTTGAGCAGCCGCGCCCCCATGCCAGTCTGGGTCTGGTCAATCAGGGACAGGAGCGAACCTTTTCTGGAGCCGTTAAGAGACTGGGTCAGTTCGAGATTGGTCACAGTGGACGCGTCCAGCTTCATGAATTCATTAGGCTCGAAGAATCGCAGGGACGCGATCTTCCCGAGTTGTGCGAGCTGCGTGTCTTTAAGATAATGGACGAGAGCCCCCGCCGCGCATACCGACAAGGTGGCACCGGACGCGCCCAGGCCGTCCAGGCTCGCGATGTTGAAGTGCTCGAGAAGAATGCGTTGAGCGAAATCCTGGTTGAAAGCCCAGTCCTGCAGGGGGCTGGCAACCCATCCGTCGGACCATTCCCGGGTCAGTTTCGCTCCGATCTCTTCCTGGGAGCTTTCCGGCAGGATGATCTCCTTGGGAGAAAAGCGGGCCAGCTCATCGAGCGACTTCTCCCAGGACCCCTCTCCGGGAAATTCCGTCGCCAGAAAATCAGACGTCGACAGGTCCATGAAGGATAGTCCAATACCGTTGGGCGTCTTGTAGAGACAGCAGAGGAAATTGTTGTCCTTCGGCTCCAGGAGAATTTCTTCGATCACGGTGCCGGGCGTCAGGACTCTCGTGACTTCACGGCGGACCAGCTTTTTGCTTGTAGTGGGGGATTCGACCTGCTCGCAGATGGCTATTTTGTGTCCTTTTTTCATGAGGCGGGCGACATAGCCGTCGACGGAGTGGTGCGGAACGCCGCACATCGGGATGGGCGCTCCGTTTTTGTCCTTGTTTCTCGACGTCAGGGTGATTTCCAGCTCACGAGACGCCACGACGGCGTCCTCGAAGAACATTTCATAAAAATCGCCCAGACGGAAAAAGACGAGCTTGCCCGGAAAGCGGTTTTTGACCTCGTGGTACTGCTTCATCATCGGGGTGAGGTCTTCCATGCTACTCTCTTTACGCTCCGGGCGTATTGTTTTTCGAACTGCCGCGCCGGGATACGCAGCGGCATTGTCAGATTCCGGATTTCTTCTTTCGGATGTATGGTACCATGGAATTCCGGTATGCTTGAATCCGTATCCCGCTCCCATCGGAACAGCGCTGGAGTTGGGTGCTTCCTCGTGCATAAGGATCGCGCAGTATATATTTCGCAGCCCGTAATTGTCAACGATCATGGCCAGCACGCGACCCAAAATCCTGTCATTCGATACCTCCTCAACTCGAGGGAGCATCGCATTGCTCGAAGGTTCCCAGCTGCAGGCTGAACTGAAACTGAGCCGCCTCCAAAATCATTCGGCAAATCTGCTTCAATCCGTTGATTTTCTGCTGCGCAGCCTGACCTGGAAGCTGGAAGACATTAACCTGATCGCCTCGGGCATCGGGCCGGGATCGTTCACCGGAATCCGCATCGGTATCGCGACGGGAATCGGTCTAGCCCAATTCCTGTCGATTCCCTTCGCGGGCGTTTCCGGTTTTGAGGCGCTCGCCTATCAGGTGGTTTCCCTGGAAGGGAGTGTCGGTGTCCTGCTCAATGCCAGGAGGGGACAGGTCTATTACGCGGAGTACCGGAATGCGGGCGGGCGCATGAGCGCTGCGAAGAAACCGTCGCTCGAGTTTCTCTCCGATTTGCCCCAACTGTTCAAAAACAGGCGTTTGTACCTGATCGGCGATACGGAACTCTGTCAGAAGGATCTTCTTGGAGGCTCGACTAAAGACTGGCCCCGCATCGTAGAGACCGATCCGTATCTGGCAACCGGTATCGGACGCCGCGCACTTTCCTCGAGGAGACGTTGGCGATCCGGGGCATTCCTGCAATGCGAGCCGTTGTATGTGCGTCCCCCCGATGCGATCAAAAACAGGGACGGGAGCCGGTGACATGACCGCCGATTATTATCTTGTCCATCTGACAGGGGCTGATGCGGCGCGCCTGAAACCGCTGGAGGACAGCGTTCAGCTCGGGTACTGGGGGGAGGAGCACTACCGGCGTTTTCTGGACGAACTGCCGGAATATTTCGGATGCAAGGCCGTCGGTGTCGACGGGCCGGACCGGAATCGGCTGATCGGATTTCTTCTTGCCCGCGCTCTGTATGAAAGCCTGGAAATTCTGAAGCTTGGGGTCTATCCCGAATGGCAGAGGGCTGGAGTGGGTACGCAGCTGATAGAAACCGCACTGACGGAGGGCATGCGCCGAGGCTGCGATCGGTGCTTCCTCGAAGTCCGCAAATCCAATCAGAAGGCCATTGAGTTCTACCGCAGCCACGGATTCCGGATTTCCGGTGTGCGGATGCGTTACTACACGAATCCCGTCGAAGACGCCTGGGTAATGGAAAAATCCATCTGATCGGGCATGGGGTATGCCGCGGTTATTTAATCAAAGAAAAATACTAGAGTCCCCGTGTGTATTTGGCTAGAATACATCCTGCCATATAAATATGTCTTGGTAGTATTACCGCTCCCAAAGGAGGAATGCGTTGCTAACCAGAAAAGGCCTTGTATCCCTTGCGGTTCTGTTGTCGCTGCTTGCGATTTGCGGATGCCAGTCAAAGGGGGAAAAACCTGTCGATGCGCTGGAAATGATCAAGAAAATCAAGATGGTTCGCCTCAGCACCGATGCGGTCCATCTCCCCTTCGAGTACGGGCTCGACACCGGCGTTCAGGGATTCGATGTGGATATCGGAAATAAAATAGCCGAAGACCTGGGGTACGATGCCCGTTGGCTGAAAATTACGGGGTACAACCAGTTGTTCGAGACTCTGAGAAGGGGAGAGACGGAGATTGTAATTTCAACGGTAGTCCCCACTCCCGAACTGGAAAAGGAATTCCTATTTTCACAACCGTACTACGACAGCAAGGACGGGATCGCACGGCGCAAAAGCGATTCCAACATCCAGGAGCTCTCAAGCCTTTCCGGCCAGAAGGTCGGGGTCGGGGAAGGGCGTCCAGGCGATCTGTTCATGGCTTCCCAGACAACGGCAACCAATGTCTCAATCGTCAGGTTCCGAAACCTAGACGAAGCGCTCGGGGCCCTGAACCGGACAGAAATCGATGCCGTTGTCGGTGACGAACCGATACTGGTTTTCAGCAGTTATAAAAGCTTCCCGAACCTGGTGACCATGCCGACGGAAATGAACAAGTATCACTATGCCGTGGCGGTCAGGAAGAACGATACAGTTCTTCTCGAATCGGTCAACAGGTCCCTGGATCGTCTGAAGGAATCCGGGGAGCTTGAAGTATTGAAGGAAAAGTGGTTTCAGGACGTGTTCGCGCAGGCCGAAGAGAAGCGGATAGAGCATGAAAAGAGAGAAGCCTTGAAGAAGGCCGCGAAACAGATCGATGTCGTTATCAACAAAAAAAGCGGCACCTTCAAGATGGACCGGTTGGATGGATTCGTGCTCGTTCTCGTAGGAGACAAAGGAACGTATCAGTCTACTCCGATTCTCACGACGGGCAATACAGGCAAGTGCGTATTCTCCAAAGCGGTACCTCCCGGAGACTATACGCTGAACATGAGCATCTTCAGGACGACGGCGACACTGACCGTCCCGGATCTGGCCAAACAGAGACTGGCCATGGAGATGAACGTCTCTATGGAAAGCGGTATAGACATCAAGTTGAGATAGAACGGTATCCACGGTTTCAATTGCATACGGGCAAACCTTCCATGCAGCGACACTCTGTGCGGACCATCGGCATCACGGCACTTCTAGCCAGCGCGGCTACGGTTATAGCCCTGCGCTGGGGTATAGTCCCCGGATACGAAAGAGTGGAAAACCACAGCCCGATACTGGCTGCGGATCCCGCGACAAAGACCGAATGGACCGTGGACGAGCAAATCAATATCCGCGTGTATGAAAAAGTCAGCCCTGGGGTCGTCAACATTACCAAGAAAGTGGTGGATTACGGGTACTTTTTTGCTCCCGTCTACAGGGAAGGATCCGGCAGCGGATGCCTGTTGGATCGCAAGGGGCATATCCTCACAAACTTTCACGTCATAGAATCGGCCGAGACCCTGGACGTCACCTTGCCGGACCAGTCGCAATTCAGCGCAGAGGTTGTAGGCTTTGACCAGCAGAACGATCTCGCCGTCATCAAGATCCAGGGTGCGCCGGAGGAAAAGCTGCATCCGATCTCCATGGGGAATTCCGACACCATCAAGGTTGGGCAAAAAGTGCTGGTCATAGGCAACCCGCTTGGCTTGCAGAATACGCTGACGGTCGGAATCGTAAGCTCTACAGGCCGGAGAATCCAGACCGAGAGCGGGGACCTTGTGGACAATGTCATTCAAACCGATGCGGCAATCAACCCGGGAAACTCCGGAGGTCCGCTTCTGAACGCGGAAGGGGAAATGGTCGGTATCAATACGTCCATTTTCACCATCCGCGGCGGGGGGAACATCGGGATAGGATTCTCTATTCCTGTTAATACCGTCCGGAGGGTCGCTTCCGACCTGATCGAATACGGCAGTGTCCAACGTCCGTTTTTCGGGGTGCAGGGGTATTCCATAAATGAGACGCTGGCGGCATACCTGGACCTGCCCGTAAAGGAAGGGATTCTTGTCGTGATCGTCGACCCGGACAGCTCTGCAGAAAAAGCCGGCATCAGGGGCGCACGGAAGATTTTTCTGCTGGGTAACCGGCGCATCCGAACCGGCGGCGACATCATCACCCATATGGACGGACAGCCGGTGAACTCCGAAGAGGAACTCCGCCTGGCGCTGGAAATAAAAAAGCCGGGAGAAACCGTCCAGATCACCCTGTACCGCGACGGCACTGAAATGGTGAAACCAGTAACGCTCGTAGGGCTTCCCACCCGTCGTTCTTTCCGTTTTTAAAAGACCTCAGTAGCCGCAGGAAGCTGAATTTATGGTGGCCGGCACTTGGATTCGATACGCAGTCTTTGTTCTTTTGCTGCTTGTATGTACCCCCCCGATTGCGACCTCCGGCGAAAGCGACAGGCTCGTCAAAATTGCCGAAGATGTCTATGCCCGGATTGTCAGTCCGAACGGCGACGCCGTGGGGAACTCAGGGTTCATAATCCTGGAACAGAGTGTGATTGTATTTGACACGCATTTCACGCCGGAGGAAGGATTGGAGCTCCGCAAGGAAATCGAGTCGGTTACCGCGCGGCCCGTTCGGTATGTGGTCAACAGCCACCATCATCCCGATCACACGCATGGAAACCAGGTTTTCCCGGAGGCCCATATTATAGGAAGCCGGGGCACGCGCCGGAATATTCTAGAGAACGATCTGCCGTCACTTGAAAGGATCATTCAAGTCGTCAAGGATCAGCTGGAACGCATGAAGAAAGAGGAGTCCGGACTGAAAGATCCCGGCAGAATCGATTCGCTCCGGGAACAAATCACCACGAGGAATGATTACCTGCAGACTCTTTTAAAACTTACAATAATGGCCCCGTTTGTCGTTCTGGACGAATATCTTGCCATCACCGAGGGTTCCAGTGAAGCGAGGATCCTGTTCATGGGGCCCGGGCATTCCGACAACGACACCGTCTTATTTCTCCCTGCGGATAAGGTACTTTTTTGCGGAAGCCTCTTATTCAACGATGCGATCCCCAGTGTCCAGGACGCGAAGATGCTGCAGTGGATGGACGTACTCCACGAGATCCTGGAATTCGACGCCGATCGGTTCATCCCCGGGCACGGACCTCCCGGCGACAGGCAGGACGTGGAAAAATTTATCGGATATTTCGAGGATCTTAGAGCTCTGGTAGAACCATTTGTGGCCCGTGGGGAAAGCCTGAAGCAGGCGATGCAGGATATTCAACTTCCGGCTAAATATTCCAGGTACAGGTTTAAGGATCTGTTCCCGTCCAATGTGCAAAAAATGTATGAAGAGCTGAAAATGCAGCAACTGTTGTCCATCCCCATCGAAGGCCCGCAAAGACCTCAACATTGATGACCTGATTTACCTCTTGACCATGTTTTTTGCCGGGCTTTAGAATCGGATCTGACTATGAACGTACCAATCCAAAAACCCACGATCTGCCCGAAATGCAACGGATCCGGATGGGAGCCGGTCGACAACGGAAAGGGAGTCCGGCGTTGCGGATGCATCGAAGCCACCCGGTTGGATCGAATTCTCGCTGACGCCAGAATTCCCAAGCGGTACGAGCATTGCGATCTGGATTCGTATCTCCCCAATCACGAGTCTCAAAAAAAAGCGAAGATATTCGTGCATCGTTTTTTGGAGAAATACCCGGGGATCGACATCGGTCTGCTGTTTTTAGGCCCCTGCGGGGTAGGGAAGACGCATCTGGCCGTGGCGCTCCTAAAAAAGATTGTTATGGAAAAAGGAGATTCCTGTCTTTTTTACGACTTCCGGGACCTTTTACGGGAGATCCAGTCAAGCTGGGATTCGGTTTCAAAAACGTCCGAATTTGAAGTGCTCCAGCCTGTTCTGGATGCCAAAGTTCTGGTTCTGGATGAACTTGGCGCAAACAAGCCAACCGACTGGGTGCGTGAGACCATTGCGCATATCATTAACTGCCGCTACAACGACAAAAAACTAACCATTTTCACGTCGAACTTCCTCGACTCCCCGCGCGGTCCTAAAGAGGAGAGCCTTACCGATCGCATCGGGGTTCGATTGCGGTCACGGTTGTATGAAATGTGTCGGGAAATTGAAATTGACGGGGAGGATTTCCGCCGAGAGATTAAAAACGCAAAACACCGCTTTGACAAGGACATCCGGGATTTTCCCGGGAAAAGGCATTGACTCCGGATCAGACTAACTCCAGCGGGGGCGAGGTTGTTTCAAACACATCCCCGACGCGCATACAGGGACAGTTTTTCCCCGACAACAGTTCGCACGCGGCATCGGCAAGGTTCGGGTCGACGGCCACCAGCAGGCCGCCAGACGTCTGGGGATCGAAAAGGACTAACCGGACATCATCGGGTACCGTAGGCGAGATACGAACGCGGTCTCCCACATAATCCCGATTTTTATTCAGGCCTGCGGCAATATACGCATTGCGCACGCATTCGAGCGCCCCATCCAGGAAAATGAAATTCTTGTGATCGAAGCGCAGGCGGACGCGACTGGCTGCGGCCATTTCCAATGCATGTCCAAGGAAGCCGAAACCGGTGATGTCCGTTGCGGAGTGAATCGCGTTCCCCAGGGTTTGCAGGGCCAGGGCTGCGTCGCGGTTCAGTCGCCCCATGGTCTGGACTGCCGCTTCAATCCATACGGGGGAAGCGACGCCACCGCGAATGGCCGTAGCGATCAGTCCGGTCCCAAGGGGCTTGGTAAGAAGGAGGGTATCGCCCGGCCGGGCGCCGTCGTTGCTCCATACCCGGGTCGGATCTACAGTTCCGGTGACGGAATACCCGAATTTAATGTCGGCATCCCGGATCGTGTGCCCGCCTGCGACGATACAGTTCGCCTCCATCATTTTTTCCATTCCACCCACAAGGATCTGTTCCAGCACGTCGGGATCTCCGGTTTCCGGATAGCAGACAAGTGTGAGCGCCGTCAGGGGAGTGCCGCCCATGGCGTAAACGTCCGACAGGGCATTGGCGGCGGCGATCTGCCCGAACGAATAGGGATCGTCGACAATGGGGGTGAAAAAATCCGCCGTCTGGACCAGGGCGAGGTTATCCGCTAGTAAAAATACGGCGGCGTCGTCCTTGTTCGCGAAACCTACGAGCAGGCGACTGTCCTCCTGGCGCGGCAGTCGGGCTAATATCCTGTCCAGTACCTCCGGACTCATCTTGGACGCTCAGCCTGCCGCACTGCTTCCTTCCGTAAGTCTGCACTGCTTGAATGTGTCTGGCATAGATCACCCATGCATTGGGGCCCGTCGTTTTGAGAAAACGAAACAGCGGCTAGAAGGGAATATCGTTGTCGCTGATGCCCGAATCCGTGAAGGGATCTTCAGGCTCCTGACTGCTGCGCGTGGAGGGCTCCATCGGTTGAGCGCCGGCATCCGTGCCTTGGGACCTGCTCCCCAGCAGCACAATCTGGGTGGCGATGACTTCAGTGGACCGGCGCTTGTTCCCGTCGCGGTCGTTCCAGTCCCGCGTGCGAATTCTGCCTTCAATATAGACCTGCCGTCCTTTGGAAAGATATTTCTTGCTCAGATCCGCCAGGCGGTTCCATGCAACGATCGTGTGCCATTCCGTGTGCTCCTGGCGGGTGCCGCTCTTGTCCGTCCAGTTTTCGCTAGTCGCGAGGCTGAAATTTGCCACGGGTGTTCCTTCCGGGGTGTACCGTATTTCAGGGTCTTTGCCCAGGTTGCCTATGAGCAGAATCTTGTTTAATGAACTCATTGGGGATATTTCCTTTTTGAAATCGTTTGTTACGGTTTTCGTGGTTGTGACGGGTTCAGGGCGCCGAGACTCTGCAGCTCGGCCTTGGACAGGGACGCTTCGGGCGCATCCGGGAACCTCTGGATCACGTTCTGGAAATCGCGTACCGCTGCGTCGGTATCGTGGATCTCAAGGGCGGACTTTCCCCGTTTGAAAAGCGCGCTGGCCACTTTGCCGGAATCGGCGTTCTCTTCGATGATGAGGGTAAAGGCTTCCACTGCCTCCGGGAACCGGTTCATGTTGTAGTAGGCTTCCCCGATGTAGTAACGGGCGGCCGTTGCCTTGTCTCCGGACGGGAAGAAATCAAGGTACGCATTGAATCCCTGAATCGCCAGTTCGGGATTGCCACCAATAAGGTCGTTCAGGGCCTGATTGAAGGTGGCATCGGAGGAGGACGGGCCGGATGGGGCGAAACCGCCTACGGGCTGGGATTGGATTTTCATCTCGGACACCTGGCGCGATAGGGCCGATAGGCTCGTGAGCATTTCCTCGATCTTTCCCGACAGCGCCTGGATTTTGGGTGACATTGCGTCGATGTCGGAGCGGCTTCCGGAAGCCTGCTGTTGCAGTGCGGCGAGGACCTCGTCGAGGAGCATATTGGATTTTGCGACCTGGTCGTTGAGCTGCTCTACAAGATTTTTCAATCCGCTGCTATTCTCATTGTAGATCTTCTCATATTCCCGGAACTGATTTTGCAGGGTTATGATGTCATTTTGAAGGCGCACCAGTTCTTCCTGGGTGCCGGCCTGCAGGAATGTTGCCGAGACGAAAAGCCAAACAAGGAGATGGGAAAGGATGCTTTTCTTCATAAGGAATCTCCTACGATACCCTATCCGGTTGGTATTATTGTACAGCAAGGGGACGGCTTCATCGACAGATAAAAGCCGGCGATACACTCCCCTCTCTAGCGTGGAAGTTCCCGCCTGCGGCAATGTTGGCCGGGAGGATCCGGTACGGCCTCCTCCCGGCCATTGTCCAGGCTAACCCGACGCTGCCCGGGTTAGCCCGAGCGCAATGGAACGTTTTGGTCGTCAGCGCAGGACAATGTGGGCGCGACGGTTCAGCTGATAGCACGCTTCGTTGCTTTCGCGGCAGAAATTCTTCTCCTCGCCGTAGCTGATGGTGTCAATCCTGCCGGGGTCGATGCCCTGGCTGACAAGAAATTCCTTGGCGGCGGTTGCACGCCTGTCCCCGAGCGCAAGGTTGTATTTCGAGGAGCCTCTCTCGTCGCAATGCCCCTCTATCGTGATCCGGATAGAAGGACGCTCTTTAAGGGCGCGGGCGTTGGCCATCAGTGCGACACGCGCGTCTTCACGAATGTCGTACCGGTCGTAGTCGAAGAATGCGTCCTTGATGTTCTCGTTGAAGAATGTGGAGTCGGAGATCCGTACCGGTGCCGGAGGCGGGGGCTCGGTTACCGTTATGCGCGCTTCCGCCGTAGCCTGTCCCTTGGGGTTTGTTGCGGTCGCCTTGTAGGTTGTGGACGTCGAAGGGCTGACGGTTCGACTTCCGGAGGGCGCAACTGTTCCGATGGCGTTGTCGATGGCGACGCTGGCTGCATCCGTGGAACTCCAGGTCAACGTTGCCGATGCTCCCTTCTCGATGGCCGTGGGTGAGACTTTCAGGGAAATGGTCGGCGCAGGAATTTCAGGTTCCGGAGGGACCGGTGCTGGTTCCGGCTGCGTCGGAGGAGGAGGGGGCGGAGCCACCTTTTTTGCACACCCTACTCCGGTTGCCAGCATGGCAACCAGGATGCATGTGATAAATATGATTGGATAGGCTGATCTACGCATAGTGGCATCTCCTGTTCTTGTGTTCAAATGCATTCAGAATTGAAAGTGATTGCGTGTTTTCTCAATCAGTCGCAGTATATCATGCACCGAATCACCCCGAAACAAATCTCGGGAGAAATCGTCATTTCGGATCTATTTAGGGGCATAACCACCCCATGCCGGGAAGGTCGCGTTCCCCTGCTGTGTGACCTTGCGCGGGGCGGCCCGGCCGTCGAGCAGAAGAATGTAGATATGGTCCGTACCCGTACGGTTCGACTGGAAGACCAGGTGTCGGCCGTCCGGGGCCCATGAGGGGGACTCATTGCTGCCGCTGTCGGTCGTCAGCTGCATAATGCGCCCGGTACTGATTTCGGCCAGGAACAGATCGTAGTAGGTCCGCATCCGGGGTTTCCAGTGAAATGCCAGCCACTGCCCGTCCGGGGACCAGGCGGGCGAATCCGCATCTCCCCCCTCCTTCACGATCCTGCGCACGTTGGCGCCGTCGGCATCGATTATGTAGATCTGACCTGCGCCGCCACCCCTTGAGGAAACGAACGCCACCTGGCTCCCGGAGGGGGACCAAGAGGGGGATGTGTCGATGGCCGGGTTGTTGGTGACGTTGCGGAGTGAGGAGCCGTCCAGGTTGGATATATACAGGTCGGTATCCCCCTTGGGCGTTCTCATCGAAAAAGCGATGCGCTTCCCGTCCGGAGACAGGGCAGGGGAACTGGTAAAGGTGTTGAAAATAGGAAAGGGAAGGCGGTCTCCGTTGATATAGGAGTAGATGTTTATCTCCCAGTTTCCTGTGCGCTGACTCAGAAAAGCCAGCTTGGAACTGTCCGAAGACCATGTGGGGTAGAGGTTCAGGGCATTATTGTGGGTGAACGCGTGCGGGTTGTGCCCGTCGTAATCCATCACATAAATCTCTTTGGCCTCCCCCTTTTGGGCGGTGTATGCGATCTTCGTGGAAGCGATTCCTCTGGATGCTCCCGCCGACAGCCTGTACACGATTTCATCCGCCCATTGATGGGCGATGATGCGAATCTGGTCCGTTTTCCCCGTAATGTTCTGCCCGAAGATTCTTTTGCGCTGCTGCATGTCAAAAATGCGCAGCTCGGCATACAGGGCATCATTTCGAATATCCAGTGTCCCCGTCGACAGAAACGTGACCCTGAATGGGAGGGTGGCCCATGCATCGTATGGGATAGCTTCTTCGGTCTGAGCACCGATGGGCTTGGAGGGATAAAAGCTTTTGCCCGCCAGGGTGAAAAACCCGGCGAAGGACAGATCGTCCCATAGGACGCGGTTGAAAGTCTGAATCGCATCCTGCAGTTGGGGGGACCTGCCGGAGGGTGCTGGTTCGATATCCGCGACCGCCAGTATGATTTCCTCCCCCGGTGTTGGCCGAAGAACAAACTCCTGGGCGGGGGAGATGCCGGGAGTACAGCATAGTATCATGGCGACTGCGAGCAGTTTTCCAAAAGTCATTACACCCCTCTCTTTACAGAACCTATCGTTCTGGAGGATAGACGAAATGCACGTTGAACTGTATCAGCCTCCCCTGGAGTTCTGCAGGGGGTGGCGGAATGTTCCTGGCGGTCCTGATGGCGCGTTCGGCCATATAGTCCAGTTCGGGATTCTCCGATCCCTTTTGTTTTTCTATGCCCTGAATGCTTCCATAGGCGTCGATATAAAATTTGAAGACTATGTCGACTCGAAATCCTTCGGGTGGTCGGGTCCAGCTTTCGCTGATCCTTCTTTCGACCGTTCGGGCGTACCAGTGACTTTCGATTCCCCCGGATCCGGTTCCGATGGATACGCCGATGCCCCCCCCGGCGCCGCCGCCGCTGCCGCCGCTTGATCCGCCCGCGCCTCCCGATCCCGCCTCTGCCGGAGTGGGTACGATGTTCGTCGCGGGTTTTGATTCCGCCCTCTTTGCGGTCTTGGGAACCGGCGTCACCTTGCGTTCCAGTGTGTCCGGAAGCGGAATCGCCTTGGCGTTGCTGTCAGCGGGTTTTTCCTCTAGCGCCGGAGGCTGGGGCACCAGTGAAGGCTTGACCATTCCGGCTCCGCCGGACAAATCGTCAACAACGCCCACAGTCGATATATTCCCGCCGGTGCCGCCGCCCATACCGGTGCCGATCAGAAAGTCCTTCTGCGGCAGCAGAGACTGTCCGAAAACCGCCAATAGAAACGCCGCTATATGCAGAGTTATCGATGCGATAAAGGATCGGCTGTATCTCTCCTTGATGATCCTTGAGGCGGTGTGGGTGTTCAAAGAAATATCGGACATTACGGGCAGTCAGAAAAAGAGAAATGATTAATGAAACGCCCGATCGGTTGCACGCCGTCCTACCGGTTCGGGGCGTCCTTCTATTGTATCCTCGGTTCCCGGAAAGGCTTTGTTACCAGCTTGATCTGGTCGAATCCGGCCCCCCGGATAACGTCGATAACCGAAACGATGGAGTTCCATTTGACGTCTTTGTCCGCTCTCAGGAAAATCGCATCCTTCGGACTTTTGGCGTCGGTTCGGAGACGCTCCGCAATCGCGTCGAAAAGGATCGTATCGGAACCGTAATAGATCATGCCTTCCTGGTTGATGGATATGATGATGCGTTCTTCAGGATTGATGTCCTGGACGTTTTTCGTCTCGGGCAATTCTACGTCTATTCCGGTCTGAAGCATCGGAGCTGTGACCATGAATATCACCAGAAGGACAAGCATGACGTCGACCAGCGGGGTGACATTTATCTCGGAAAGGGAAGTGGCTGTACGGCCGTTTGGAGTTGTGAAGGCCATTTAGCTGAAACTCCGTTCCACAAGGTTGAGGAACTCGGAAGAAAAGTCGTCCAGGTCGGCGGCGATATCCTTGATTCCGCTTATGAAATAATTATAGGCAACCACGGCGGGTATGGCTGCAAAAAGCCCCGCTGCCGTTGCGATCAAGGCTTCCGAAATGCCGGGAGCCACCGCCTGGATCGAAGTCGTCTTTTCGAGCCCGAGGCCCAAGAAGGCATTGATGATGCCGACAACGGTTCCCAGAAGCCCGATGAAAGGGGTGACCGACCCTGTGGTCGCCAGCCAGCCGAGATTTTTTTCGAGTAACGAGAGTTCGGAGGAGGAGGCGCGCTGGAGTGTGCGATGAATGCCGGCAATATTCCTCGCGGTCAGGACGGGGCCTTGCGGATCGGGGCTTTTGATGGCCTGTATCTGATCGTTCAACTCCTGATAAGCGGCTGAGAAAATGGCGGGAAGAGGAGATCCCTGGTAATGGCCGGATGCGGCTTGGATTTCGCTCAAACGGGAAGATTTTCTGAAAAAGTCCACGAAGGCACGGTTTTTCGCCCTGATGGTGCGCAAAGTCGACCATTTGCGGACGATGATGGTCCAGGACAGCAGGGAAAATCCCAGCAAAATGAGTAAAATAACCAGCGCAAATCCACTGGTACGGGCCAGCATTCCAAGAAGATCGCCCCCGAACGGAACATCCTGGGTCGCCTGCAGCAAAAGAGATGTCATAGGTGTAATGGCTCCGTCCCTCCATGAAATTAAGTCCGTAAAATCAAGAAATATCATAGCTTACAGTGCAAGTCAATTCATTATATACGTCAGGGGGAGCCCATCCGTTCCTTTTAGTTACGAGGGCGAAAACGGACTCTGGCGGCGGACCGGCCAGGATACTTCAAAAGGGTTTGCAGGTAGAGAGACCGCCTATGTTAGACTCACTGGCGCACGGGAATATTCATAGAAACAAGGCCTATCGGGTATGCTTCGTTTACTGAGAATTCGTAATTTTGCGCTGATCAAAGAGCTCGAAATTGAATTTGCCCCCGGGCTTAATCTCCTGACGGGAGAGACCGGTTCTGGGAAATCCATCCTTGTGGATGCCTTCGGCGTTCTGCTCGGCAGCAGGTCCTCCCTGGACATGGTTCGGACCGATTGTGAAGCCGCGATTGTCGAAGGGATATTCGAACTAGAGAGCGGTGATGAGGCTTCCCGCATGCTGGCCGAATCCGGGTTGGATGCGGATGAAGATAGCCTGCTGGTCAGGAGGGAAATCTCCTCCGTCGGCAAGAACAGGATCCTCATCAACGGTCATTTGTCCACACTGACGCTGCTGAAGTCTCTGGGAGAGAACCTTGCGGATATACATGGTCAGCAGGACCAGAGATCGCTTCTCGACTTGCCGACGCACCTAGAGTGGCTCGACTATTTCGGTGAGAATGGGCGACTGGTGGAAGAGGTTCATTCCCGATTCAAGGATCTCGAATCAACGGCCAAAAGACTTGAGAGTTTCGAAGCGGACAAGCAGCAGCGCACCCGGCGTATGGAAATCCTGGGATTTCAACTAGACGAAATCCATAGCGTCGATCCGCTGCCCGATGAAATGGATGTGCTGCAAAAGGAAAGCGTTGTTCTTTCCAACAGCGAAAAGATTCTGGAACTGGCGACAGATGTCTATGCAACGTTGTATGAAAGCGAATCGTCCGTTCTTATGGGGCTGCGCCGGCTCGAGCGCGTGCTCGAGGAACTGGAACGGTTCGACGGCAGCTGGACGCCCAACCGGGAGGCTCTCAAGGACTGCCTGTACAGGATTGAGGACATCGCGCTTGCCTCCCGGGATTATGCCGCTCGATGCGATTTCAATCCCGAGCGAATGGAACAGGTGCAGGACCGGTTGTTTTCTCTTGAGAAACTGGTGCAAAAATACTGCCCGTCGGAGAAAGACATCCTCGCCTATGCGGAGGAATGCCGCAGGGAACTCGAGTCCCTGAAAGAATCCGCGGATACGTCGGCTGATCTGACCCAACGGCTCGAATCGGAATTGACCCAGTATGCCGCGCTGGCCGCAACATTGTCCGAAAAGCGCCATAGGGATGCGCGCAGGCTTGAACAGACGATCAAGAAAGAATTTTCCGCTCTCGCGATGTCCGGCATGAAATTGCACGTGCGATTTCATGCCGCGAAGGACGATGGCCCGAATCGGTTCATACCCGGCAGCTATGGACTCAGTGGAATCGACCGTGTAGAGTTTTTTATAGCTCCGAACGAGGGGGAGGATGCCAGACCCCTGGCCCGGATCGCATCCGGGGGGGAGCTTGCGAGGTTGATGCTGGCGATCAAGTCCTTGTGCGGGAAGGACGATGTCGGGAAAACACTTGTGTTCGACGAGGTGGATGCCGGGATCGGCGGACGCATCGCCGAGGCTGTCGGGAAGCGTCTTCAGTCCCTGTCACGGAATAATCAGGTTTTCTGTGTAACCCATCTGCCCCAGGTTGCCGTTTTTGCCCGAAAGCACTACTGCGTCGAGAAGCGGGTGCTCGACAATAGAACCGAAACGATCGTGATGCCGTTGGATGCCGCGGAGCGTGTGCAGGAAATCTCGAGAATGCTGGGAGGAGAGCTCATCACGGAAACAACACGCAAGCATGCGAAGGAAATGCTCGAGCATGCCGGAGCTTACGGGAAAGAGGGCGCTGTCTAACGACCTATGAAAGGGAAATATTTAATAGAAACATTCGGATGCCAGATGAATGCCCTGGATTCTGAAAAGATTGCGGGGAACCTGCACACAAATGGAATGGTGGCTGCCGAATGCATTACCGACGCCGATCTCGTGATTCTCAACACATGCTGTGTTCGGGACAAAGCGGTGCAGAAAGTCTATGCTCGTTTGGGGGAAATCAAACGGCATAAGAAGGACCGCAAGGAAATCCTTGTCGGCGTCATCGGCTGCATGGCGCAGCTTGAAGGCAGAAATATCCTGAAAAGAGCGCCGTTTGTCGATATCATCGCCGGTCCGCAAAAGGGCCACGCAATATATGCGCTGCTGCAGCAGCGTCGCAGCACCGGGGAGCCCAGTGTGGAGATGCGTTCAGATCAGGAGCCCGGCCCGCTTGAGATTTCTCCCATTCTGCGCACCAATCCGTGGCGTGCCAGTGTCACCATCAGCGAGGGATGCAGCCGTCGCTGCAGCTATTGCATCGTGCCTCTGACAAGGGGTAATGAGAGAGTGCGAAGCAGTAAAAGTATTCTTCGGGAAATCGAGGAACTTGTTGGCGGCGGGTATATTGAAATCATGCTTTTAGGGCAGACGGTCAACTCCTACGTCGACCGTGATAACGGCAATGTGACCTTCGCGGCACTTCTTGGACGCATCGCGCGGGTTCCCGGGATCCAGCGCATTCGATTCGCCTCGCCATATCCTTCGGACATAACCGACGAGCTCCTGGATGTGATGATATCCTGCCCACAGGTCTGCAACCACATTCATATGCCGGTGCAGTCGGGTTCGACGCGCATTTTGAAGGCCATGGACCGCGGGTATACGCGCGAGGGGTATCTGGCGATCATCGACAAGATCAAGCGCTCTCCGCGCCCATTTGCCATATCGACGGATCTGATCGTCGGTTTCCCGGGAGAAGAGGAGAAGGATTTCGAAGACACGCTGACGTTGCTGGATGCCGTGCAATACGAAGGAGCCTTCTCCTTCAAATATTCGCCGAGGCCGAATACCGCTGCCATCCATTTCCCGGATTCCGTGCCGGAACAGGAGAAATCGAGACGCCTTCAGTTGTTGCAGGAACGCCAGAGGGAGATCCAGTATCGGAACAACGCGTCCTATATGGGACGGACGCTCGACGTGCTTGTGGGCAGCAGAGCGCGCAGCCGGGTGCGTCTGGCCGGTAGAACAAGCAACAATAAAATTGTTAATTTTGATGGGCCTGAGAGCCTCATAGGGAGCTTCGCACGAGTACAGGTAAATGGATTCAGCGCCAATAGCCTAAAAGGCACTTGGATTCGGGAGGAGGCTTTGGGATAATGAACATAAGGTGGCATCCGACATTTCACTTTTAGAAATTTAATCAAGAAGATGCGGGTCGCGAACCTTTGAACAGAGATGCATAAACTACGAAGGCCGGGAGGGGATCATGAAGGAGAAAGAATTCAAAATCAAAGGTCTGATGATGGATCCACTTACCAATTCGCCCATAGTAGTTTTACAGGAAAGGACCAGCGATACATTGCTTCCCATCTGGGTTGGCATTTTTGAGGCCAACGCGATAGCTCTGCAGATCGAAAAGGTGGATACGCCGCGCCCGATGACCCATGACCTGATCAAAGGTCTTCTGACACACCTCGATGTCAAAGTAACAAAAATTGTGGTTACCGAACTCAAGGACAATACCTTTTACGCGGTCATTTTTCTTGAGTCGGGAGGGAAAGTCATCACTGTCGATTCTCGTCCTTCCGATGCCATAGCCTTGGCTTTACGGACGGATTCGCCGATTTTCGTCACCGATGAAGTGATTTCGAAATCAAACAGTAATGCTGCCTCAACCTTGTCGGCCGAGAAAAGTTCACCTGAAGACATACGTAAATGGCTCGAAAGCCTGAACCCGGATGATCTTGGGAAATACAAAATGTAGCCGGTTGCTGGGAATGCCTGAAACAGATAATTTCAAGAAGGAAAGAACTGAATCTTGTACGGCTGCAGCGGGTGTCCATAATATTTAATAGTTTACATAAGATATATTATCAGAAGCTGTGCTTGTCACCTACAGACACCTCGAATTCCCCTATTCACGTATTGTAAATTCTATCCGGGAATGACGAATAAATGTTTATAGATGAGATATTATCCTATATTATGCATCAAATACATTAACTTTGGCGTCACACGCACCTAACGATAGAATCCTATGCGGAAAATAGATTCGTTACTATTAGAAGCTGTTCTTCCACCGTTTTTAATCACGCTCACTGTTCTGACGTTCATCGTATTCATTGGTAAATTCAGCAGCTGGTCCAAATTGTTTTTCTCAGGCAACGCATCACTGCAAAACGTGGGCATCACCTGTGCCGCCATCTTCCCCACAATCCTGAGTTTTTCGCTGCCTTTATCCTTTCTTATCGGCATTTTGATCGGTATAAGCGGGTTGAAAGGCGACAACCAGATCACAGCCCTGAATGCCTGCGGAGTACCTGCACGGAGGCTGCTTAGGGTCCTGCTGATCCTAGGATCCGTGGTAGGCGTTGCCACGGGAGTGATGACGGCCGTCGTGGTGCCCGAAACCAACCTGTTTCTTAAAGAAATGAAGGAGAAAATCCTTTTATCACAAGCACCTATGGAAATTCAGCCTCGTGTTTTCAACGACGATCTTCCTGATAAAGTCTTCTACCTGGAAGATATGACGGCTGACAGGAAAATATGGTCCCGTGTCTTCATGGCCTCCGAAACCGATACTGTAAGCCCCAGTATCACCCTGGCCAGACAGGTCACCTGGTTTTCCGTTGATAAGGGATCCGACCAACGCATCCAGCTCCACTTTGAGGATGGCGCACGGTACTCCCTGTATTTGGAAAATCCGGGCAAAGACCAGGTCACAAAATTCATATCAACGGACATTCCCATCCAAATCAATGAATCCCAGCAACGACGCATCCTTGAAAAAGAAAGCCCGAAAAAAGAGCCTGAACTCAGCACGCATGCGCTATGGAAGCGCGCGCGTGATCCCAATCTGGCGGATACAACAAAAGCACTTGTTGAATTGAATCAGAGAATAGCGCTTCCTTTCTCTGTTTTCCCATTTGCCGTTGTCGGGCTAAGCCTGGCCGTCACCGGGCACAAAGGGGGGCGTACGGCCGGATTTGTCCTGAGCCTCATTGTCGTTCTCTTTTTTTACATTCTTTTTGTGAATGGAATACGGCTGGCGAAAATCGGGGAGATAAGCCCGTGGCTGGGCACCTGGGCAGCGGACATACTTCTGGGGTGCCTGGGAATGATTCTTCTGGCGAGGACTGAGTGGAGATCGGGACGGCATCTCCGGGTGTCGGTCCATCGCTGGAAACCTCTGGCGGACAAAATCGGCGAGCGCAGCCTGGAACGCCTGCGGTCCCGGATATCCCGCCTGGACAACGAACTTGCGCGCCGTATCGGCAATCTCCCGCGGTTCCTTTTCCCGAAACTTTTCGATCTCTATATCGCCAAAGGATTCCTGCACTACTTTCTTTGGTCCCTCGTAACATGCAGTCTTCTCTTTATGCTGCTCACCATGTTTGAGCTGCTCGATGATGTCATTCGTAACGAAACGCCCGTGATACGAGTTGTCGAATATTTTACGTACCTTGTGCCGCAAGTGCTCGTGATGGCCATTCCCATGTCCATTCTGCTGGGCGTTCTGATAAATTTCGGCATTCTTGAAAAAAATTCTGAGGTTACGGCCATGAAGGCCGGCGGTTGGAGCCTCTATAGAATTTCCATGCCGATTCTGCTGATGGCTGCCGCATTCTGTGTCGGACTCTTTCTGATTCAGGACTACATCCTGCCCACTTCCAATGAACGTCAGGATCAGATATGGAGCTCCATCAAGGGACGACCGCCGCAGACCACCATGCTGCAGAGGAAATGGATTCTGGGAGAATCAGGCCGCATCTATAACTACGAGCATTTTGATGAGAAACAGGACGTCTTTGTAGGGCTGAATATTTATGAAACGGATCTGGGGGCGGCGGAGATCAGTCGCATCGTCCGCGCTTCGCGCGCGATTATAGACCCAAACGGCCTATGGAAACTGGAAAAAGGATGGATCCGGAATTTTAATTCCGGCCCGAATGGTTTCGCACGGTTCGAAACCGAAACCCTGCAGTTTCCGGAGAAGGCCGATTACTTCAAGAAGGAAATTTTCCAGCCGACCGAATCCTCTAAAATGACCTATCGAGAGTTAATGTCTCACATTGAATATTTAATGAAATCAGGTTATAACGCAGTAGAATTGCAGGTCAATTTAAAAAAGAAAATTGCGTTCCCATTCAGTAGCCTCGTTATGGCGATGCTGGCGATTCCCTTCTCGTTCATTATCGGGAAGCGCGGTGCATTTTTTGGAATCGGCGCCAGTATTGCCATCGCGATTCTATTCTTGATGGTTTCCGGATTCTTTGAAAGCATGGGCACCTACGGGATTCTCACCCCATTTCTCGCAGCATGGGCGCCCAATATTATTTTCGGGGCCGCCGGGTTCTGGATGCTTCTATCGGTCAGAACGTGATCTGTTCGTTGACTGCCTATTCGAGGCCGAATGCGGAAAAATTCCTGACGCATTCTCTCCGCCCATGAAATCAAGCTGTTACGCCCTTGGATGGTACTGTCGATAGACCTGTTTTAACCGTTCACGGGTGATGTGTGTGTATATCTGCGTGGTTGAAATGTCGGAATGGCCGAGCATAATCTGGACTGATCGGAGATCGGCGCCGTTTTCCAGCAGGTGGGTGGCGAAGCTGTGGCGCAGCATATGCGGCGTCAAAGTTCGCTGGATGCCCACCTTGCTGCCGTAAATCCGCAGGATCTTCCAGAATCCCTGACGCGTCATGCCGGTACCTCTGCGGGTGACAAACAGGGCATTGCTTTTTTTCCTGTCCAGCAGTTGCGGCCTGAAATTTTTGACATACTCCTCGATACGGTTCCGGGCTTCGGAGCCGATCGGGATAATACGTTCTTTACTCCCCTTCCCTACGCACGTCACAATCCCGAGCTTTAGGTTCACCTGGTTGATCTGCAATGAAATCAATTCGCTGACACGGAGACCGGTAGCGTACAGGGTTTCGAGCATCGCCCTGTTCCGGTTCCCGATCGCCGTATGCGTTTCCGGTGCATTCAGCAGCTTCTCAACCTCTTCACTTCCTAGGAACCGCGGCAGAGGCTTCAGAGCCCTGGGCGAGGTCAGGTGCTCGGTGGGATCGGTTGCGACAACCCGGTCATTGATCAGGAAACGGAAAAAACTGCGGGCCGCATTGAACGCTCTGGCGGCTGATCTTGGGGACAGGCCGCCGGTTATGAGGCTGTGCATCCATTGCTGGATATCGGATTGCTCCAGAAGCGTGAGGTTCTTCTCCCTTGCGACTGCATGCGCCTTGAGTTTCTCCAGATCCCGCAAATAGGCATGGACGCTGTTTGCCGCCAGCCCACGTTCTACCCGGAGATAGCTTTCATATTCTGTTAAGAAATCACGATTCATTGGTGCCCCCGCCGCCTGAACATCGGAATGGTCAGAAGCGTCCCATCGTGAATAGGGCACCCGCTGCGGTCCCCCGTACGAAGCCGCTGTCGGGCCACGTCTTCCTCCTTTCCTTGACGCGTAGGAAGCCATCATACTACTATAAGCCTTCCTCGGAACAGCTTCTCGCGCATCGGGAAGAAACGATGCAACGGATTCTTATTTCTTCTGGCTCCCGATTTCTGGGTATTGATGTTCCGGCAAAAAGGGATTCCCGGAGGTAGAAGGCCCTGGGTATACCTATGAGACTGTCAGAAATTGCACGAAGGATCGGATGCAGGGTTGAGGGCTCGGGCGACGTCGAGATACAGCGCATTGCCGGCATTGAAGATGCCGGACCCGGAGACCTTACATTTGTTTCAAACCGAAAATATCTGCGTCATGTGAAACATACCCGGGCCGCTGCGATTATACTGGCCGAGGATGTCGGCGCCGTATCGATCCCGGTTTTGCGGACTGACGATCCGTATCTGGCCTTCGCGCGTGTCCTCGAAATCTTCTATGAACCGATACGTCAGGAGGCCGGCATCCATCCCACGGCCGTTATCCATCAAGAGTCTCAAATAGGTCCGGATGCCAGCATCGGAGCCTATGTTGTCGTTGGCCGGGGATGTACCATAGGTTCCAGCGTGATGATATTCCCCAATGTGGTTCTGTATCCCGACGTCCAGATCGGTGACAACGTACTGATCCATTCAGGGGTCATCATTCGCGAGTCCTGCCGGATCGGCAACGGGGTGATCCTGCAGAACGGGGTTGTCATCGGCAGTGACGGTCTCGGCTTCGCCTCCACCAAGGACGGAGGCTTTTATAAAATAGTTCAATCCGGCAGGGTGATTCTTGAAGACGATGTGGAAATCGGGGCGAATACCATGGTCGACAGGGCGGCGGTCGGTGACACGGTCATCCGAAAGGGCGCCAAACTGGACAACCTGATTCAGGTAGGACACGGTTCCCAAATCGGAGAGAACTGCGTTCTGGCAGCCCAGGCTGGCCTTGCGGGTTCCACCCGTCTGGGCCGCGGCGTCTGGGTTGGAGGACAGGTGGGCTTCGCCGGGCACCTCGATGTAGGCGATGGCGCGGTTATAACGGCTCAAAGCGGGACGTCCCATGATATTCCGCCAAAAGCCGTCGTGTCGGGATCTCCGGCGTTTGACAACAAAACCTGGCTTCGATCGGTGGCTGTTCTGCCCAAGCTCCCCGCGATCTCCCGCAGACTACATTCGCTCGAAAAGGACATACAGCAACTGAAGAAATCTCTGGGCTTTGCCTCCGGGGAAGATGCGGAGTCTTAACGGGATTGGAACGGATTTCTGCAGGACCGGACCCGCACGCTGATGACTCGGGTCCCCCCACTGTCGGAACGGGAAATAAAAATTGAAAATAATGCTGAACATCCTCGGAGAATTGCCGATATATACCTCAGGCTATTCGAGAAGCTGAACTCAGCCTGGAGCACCTTGCTCTCCGGTTTTCCGGGAGCTCGGGCTCCGGGCTGGGGAAGGTTCCATCACCCCCCTTTTTCCTGCCAGTGTCAGAAACCCGCAAACAACCCTTACTACAGTGATCTTTTGATTGGTGGAGTAATTTGAGGTATCATTAAACGCTCTAAATTTTTGCTTCGCGGGAACTTATCTTTTCAATGCAGGAGATCGTACATGGCCACTAAATCCAATAGATCCAGTAAATATGTCTATCTGTTTGCCAATGGGAACGCCGATGGTGACGGTGATATGAAGGACCTCCTGGGAGGCAAGGGAGCCGGTCTTGCCGAAATGACGCGGGCGGGACTGCCGGTGCCGCCCGGGTTCACTATCACCACCCAGGCCTGCAACAGCTACTACGCCCTGGGAGAGAAATTCCCTCCTGGCATGTGGAATCAGGTCATTTCTGCGATGAAAAAAGTTGAAGCGGCTACGAAAAAGGAGTTCGGAAATTCCATGAATCCCCTCCTTGTCTCCGTCAGGTCCGGCGCCAAATTTTCCATGCCTGGAATGATGGACACCGTTCTGAATCTCGGATTGAATGAGGAGACACTCAGAGGGCTGGCTCGCCTGACTTCCAATGAGCGCTTTGCGTACGACGCTTACCGGCGGTTTATCCAGATGTTCGGCAAGATTGTCATGGGAGTGGATGGAGAACTTTTCGATCAAGCGCTGGACTCGATCAAGCGGTCGAAACGCGCAGTGCTGGATACGGAACTATCGGCAGAAGATCTGGCGCGTGTCTGTGAAGAATTCACAAAGATCATCCGCCGGGAAACGGGAAAGGATTTCCCTTCAGACCCCTACAAGCAGCTCGAGGAATCGATCAAGGCGGTGTTTTCCTCATGGAATGGAGACCGGGCGATTGCCTACCGTCGCCGGGAAAAAATCCCCGACGATCTGGGGACTGCCGTGAATGTCGTTACCATGGTATTCGGAAACATGGGGGAGGATTCCGGGACAGGTGTTGCCTTTACACGAAATCCGGCGACGGGTGAGAAAAAGCTGTTTGGCGATTACCTGTCCAACGCCCAGGGCGAGGATGTCGTCGCAGGCATTCGAACCCCGAAGCATATTGAAGAACTCAAGTCCGATATGCCCGCGATTTACAAGCAGTTTCAGGAGGTGGCGAAAAAGCTCGAACACCACTACAAAGATTTGCAGGATCTGGAATTCACAGTGGAGCACGGCAAACTCTGGATGCTTCAGACAAGGAACGGAAAAAGAACCGGTCCGGCAGGAGTAAAAATCGCCGTCGATATGGTCAAGGAAAAGCTGATCGATGAACGCACCGCCATCATGCGCATTCCTGCGGCGGATCTGGACCAGCTTCTCCACAAAATGGTCGATCCCAAGGCCAAACTCGATGTCCTGACGCACGGAATCAATGCCAGCCCGGGCGCAGCCGCGGGGAGAGTCGTATTTACCCCGAAGGAAGCCGAGGAATGGAAGGAAAAGGGGGAGCACGTGGTTCTCGTGAGGCGGGAGACTTCCCCTGAAGATGTGCGCGGAATGGATGCGGCCCAGGCGATTCTGACCTCAACCGGAGGTCCAACCAGTCATGCGGCGGTTGTTGCGCGCGGCTGGGGAAAGCCATGCGTCGTTGGGGCCAGTGAAGTGTCGATCGATTACGACAGGAATGAATTTTCGGTGCACGGCAGGCGGGTGCGCCGTGGGGACTGGATCACCGTCGACGGTACCAGCGGGAACGTGATCGACGGCAAGGCTCCCCTGATCGATCCGGAGCTTGGTGAGACGTTCCTTCAGCTGATGAAATGGGCGGATAAAGTACGGAAACTGAAGGTCCGCACCAACGCCGATACCCCCGCTGATGCCGCTATTGCAAGAAAATTCGGAGCGGAAGGGATCGGCCTGTGCCGGACGGAACATATGTTTTTTGCGGGAGACCGGATCGATTACGTACGCCAGATGATCCTGGGATCCCTGGACTACAAGAGTATTGAAAAGCAAATTCAGGGGCTAGAAGCCGAATTGCTGCGTGCCGGCGCGCCCAGGAAGCAAAAAGAACTCCAGACCCTCCGCCAGAAACTTCTGAAAGCCTTGGAGGAACCGAAAAAACTGTATCTGGGAGGCCTCAACGAACTGCTGAAGTTGCAGCGCAGGGATTTTGAAGGGATTTTCAAGGCGATGGACGGACTGCCGGTTACGATCCGAACTCTGGATCCGCCGCTTCATGAATTCCTGCCGGGCAGCCAGGCAGAAACCCGGAAACTGGCTCAAAAACTGAAGGTCAACTCCAATAAGCTTTGGGAAACCGTACAGTCCCTGCATGAGGCCAACCCCATGCTCGGGCACCGGGGATGCCGTCTGGGAGTCGTGTTCCCGGAAATAACCGAGATGCAGGCGCGCGCCATTTTTGAAGCAGCTGTAAATATGCAGGCCAAAGGCGTCCGGGTGATTCCGGAGGTCATGATTCCCCTGGTAGCGGATGTCAACGAGCTGAAGCTGCAGGAAACCACGGTGCGCAGGGTTGCCGAAGAGGTGTTCAAAAAGAAGCAGCAGAAGGTGAAGTATCTTGTGGGCACCATGATTGAATTGCCCCGGGCGGCCCTGCTGGCGGACAGGATCGCGGAGGTGGCCGAATTCTTCTCTTTCGGCACCAATGATCTTACCCAGACCACCTTTGGAATTTCCCGGGACGATTCCGGCAAGTTCCTGCCCTTTTACATCGAAAATCGCATTCTAAAGGATGATCCCTTCCAGGTTCTGGATCAGGCTGGGGTTGGCCAGCTTGTCTGGATCGGTACTGAGCGGGGGCGAAAAACGAGGGCGGACCTCAAGGTCGGTATATGCGGAGAGCATGGTGGCGAACCGTCCTCTGTGCATTTTTGCCACAAGGTTGGCATGAATTACGTTTCCTGCTCTCCCTACCGGATCCCGATCGCCCGTCTTGCTGCGGCGCAGGCGGCACTCGGAAGCGAGCAAACAATTTCGCATACCGCGTAAGCGGTTTGAATGCATGACCGGTTTCAAAGGGGCGCTCGCACGGGCGCCCCGCTGCATTTCGTGCTAGGAAGCGATCATCAAATCCTTTGATGGACAAATCGGGTGGGAGGGGGCCTCACAGCCCCCGTCCTCCCACACCACCGGACGTACG